>DASPZU010000106.1:0-30975 GCA_035636095.1 Thermoanaerobaculia bacterium | reverse complement strand
GTAACGGTTGACGTCGGTCGCGCGCGCTTCCCACGCAGTCGCGATCGTTCTCATGTCGGCCATGGTCCTCTTCTGCTTCGACCGCTGCATGGCGGTCAGAAGGTTCGGAATGGCGATAGCCGCCAGGATGCCGATGATCGCCACGACGATCAGCAGCTCGATGAGCGTAAAACCACTTTGTTTCCTTTTCATCAAGGTCCCTCCTTATGCGTCCCTTTGCGCAACCGTTATACCATCAGGCCGCCACAACGTAACTGGCAATTTTCCTTCAAGTTAGATCAACTCTGCCTCGGCGAATCATCCTCAAAATGACGTTTTTCGGAGCGTACAACTGACAAATTACGTCATTGGACCTTGATAGAACGCATAGGCTCGGACAAGGCGTTTCATGAGTGCGATGCCCTGCATGTACCAATCAATTCGAATGCGTTCGTTTGTCGAGTGAATGCCCTGCGTTTGATAGAAGTCGACCGGAAATGGCCACAAGCCGTAGCAAAGCACGCCGCGTGCGCGAAGAAAGCGCGAGTCGTTGCTCGACGCCGCGAGAATTTCAGTGCCGACCGGAACCGAACCATATTCGTTGTGGACCTCGCTCTCGATGAAATTGAAAAGCAGAGTGTGTCTCGAAGTTAGCGGAGCCGGTCCGTTCTTCGACAAGACGCTGTCGATCGTCGCACCGAGGGGAGCGACCGTAGACTGCAACCACGCGATGCGGCGATCGGGATCTTCATCGGGCAGGTTGTAGAGGTTGACCTCCATCGTGGCGTCACTTTTGACTTTGCCGAGGAACACGACGTTTTGCGTGAGCTCTTTGTAACCCGGCGGAAGAAGCCAGAACTTTCCTGCGGCGACGGTGCGATCGATGTTGTCGAGCAGTTCGCGATTCTCGATGCGCTGCGGCGCGATGTCGTGCAGGTACTCGCGCACCTCCGGGAGAATGCGATCGGGATCGCGTGGAGTGAGGTACGGCTCGAGCGAGAGGCGAACGCGCTGCATCTGCTCGCGGCTCGACGCGCGCAGTTGCACCTTGACGCTCATTTTCGTTCCGATCTCGACGCCGAAGTACGACAGCTTCTCCTGACGCGTTTCGGTGATGCCGCCCTCGTTGAGCGCATATCGGACGCCGTCGAAGATGTCCGGCCGATGTTGCAGCAGCCACTGCGTCCCGAAGACTCCCCCTTCTTCTTCGTCGGCGACGCCCAGGAAGACGATGTCGCGTTCCGGTTGACCGCGTCGGGCGGCCTCGAACAGACCTGCGAGCTGGCATAGCGCGATCGACTTCATGTCGAGCGAGCCGCGACCCCAAAGCTGGTTGAGCGCGATGGCGGCGGCGAAGGGCGGACGAAACCATCCGGCCGACGTCGCCGGAACAACGTCGATGTGATTGAGCAGCAGCAGGCCTTCGCCGCGGCGCTTTCCCCTCAGCCGCGCATAGACATTCGCGCGCCCGGGGGCGGATTCGATGATCTCCGGCTTCAGGCCGTGCTTCTCGAGGAGCTCGGCCAGAAAGCGCGCGCCGGCCATCTCGCGGCCGGGCGGATTCGAGGTGTCGATGCGGACATATGCCTGCAGGAGTCTGATCTCCGGCGTCACGCGCGAGTTTTGCGGAACGTAAAGCTGCGAGCGGATGTCAGTGTCGGCGCGGCGGTTGTAAATCACCAGCGCGCCGATCACCACCATGCCCAGCGCCGCAATGACCGCTGTCGGAATCCAGCGTCTCATGGTCGATAAAAAATGAGAACGCCGATCAGCACCGCCAGCGTCGTCAGCGAAATCCACAATCCGAAGATGACCAGGTCATTCCGGTAGAGCATCGCGACGCGATGGCGTCCGGCCGGAACCACGACGCCCTGGAAGCCGATGTTCGTGATGATCGGCGGCGTGGTGCGACCGTCGATTGTGATCCGCCAATACTTGTGCGGCGTCACGCTCATGACCAGAAATCCCTTTCCGAAACTCTCGACGTCGATCGCTGCGCCATTGGCCGTCTCCTGGACGCCGTGCACGATGCCGTCGGCCGGCACGAAGTTGGGATAATTCACGAATGCCACGCGGCGGCTGAGGCTCTCCTTGCTGAGGACGTTCACGAAGTCCTGCCGGTTTCGAATGGTGACCAGCACATCGGCGAAGTAATAGCGCGGCCAATGCGTCGTCTCCAGAAACTGCACCGGCAGCGACACTTTGAAGTTGCCTTTGACGCGCTTCCGCTCCACGTCGAAATCGCGATAGGTGGCGCGGTACCAGGCGTTCGACATGGCCATGAACGGCTCCCACCAGTCCTGGCGGCCGGACCGCTTCACATCCCAGACCGAGTCGGTCAGCGCGATGGTCGGCAACAGCGCCGTCTTGTCGTAATCGCGTTCGATCACTGTTCGCAGCTTCGATCCCGCCGGCGTCATCGGGAACAGGCCATTGCGCACGACCCAATACACTGCCTCGCCAGTCGAGAAGAATTTGCGCGCGATTTCTTCGCTGCCGTACCAGTCGACCTCGTGAAAAACGCGAAAGTCGGCGCGATTTTTTGGAAAGGTCGCGGCGATCGGTGGCGGATCGAAGAATCTTCGCGGCATGCGCGGGTTCAATTCCGCCGTGACGTAGATCAGATCGGCCGCCATGAGCACGCCCGCCACGACCATCCATGCCCGCTGCCAGCGCCAGCGGATGGTGATCAGAATCGCGCAGGCGGCAGCGCCGCGAATGGCAGCCATGGTCCAGTCATGGCGCGACAGTGCCACCATTCTGGCCGACCCGCCGCTGGGCGTCATTCCCCAGATGTGCATGAAGACGCGCGCGTACATCGGCGTCAGGCCGACGACCGCAAACACGGTCGCGATGACGGTGGTCGCGATCACGAATCCGAGCGCGGCATCGCGCACGATGTCGTCGCCGGCCAGAAGGCGATCGAACATCTGCGCCGCGAAAATGATGGCCGCAAAGATGCCCATCATCGCGAATTTCTCCGGGTAGCGGATCGTCGTCGCGATGCCGGCGTTGTAGAGAAGACGCAGGATCGGCGTGTGTCCGCCCAGCGCCATGACCGCCGACAGGATGCCGATGATGAGGACGAATCGCCCCCCGCGCGGGCGAGCGAACGCGCCCGCGACGCACAAGGCAGTGGTCAGTAACCCGACGTAGATACTGAAGAGAAATGGCGATCCCATCCCGGGATAAAGGCCGCCTCCCCAGTACCACATCACGCGATTGACGGCGATATGGCCGAGGATGTTGGGATAGATCAGCTCCGCGAACTTTGGCCACGGCATGCTCCAGGCACTGACCAGATCGAATTCGAACGGACGCGATCTGGCGGAGTCGTGCACATGGTCGATGGCCGGAATGATCTGCGCCGCGCCGACGGCCATCGAAACGATGGTGATCGCGGCCATCCACGCCACGTTTTTGAGCATTCCCACCATCGGTCGGGCTGAAGCCCAACCCACATACAGCCCGTACATCCCGATCAGGAATCCGCTCTGCAGGATGGTGGTCGGTTCGGCGACGAGAAATTGAAGGCCGAAGAAGAGACACGCCGCCGCGAAGTCGCGAATGTTAGGCCCGAGCAGAAATCGGCGGACGAACAGACAGGTGAGCGGCAGCCAGGCCGCGCAGAACAGAATGGGCAGCAGATTCACCTCCGACAGGTACATGCCGCCCATGCCGAAGGCCATCGCGCCGAACCAGGCCGCGAAGGGTCGGAGCTCCATCGATCGGAGCAGTGCGTACATGCCTGCGATTCCGAGGTAGAGATGCAGCAGAATCTGGAGTCGAAATCCGAGGTCGTAGCTGGGGAGAAGAATGAGCCAGGTGAAGGGGTAGAAGACTTCGTGCTCGGGATTCGCGGCCAAGGGCTGGCCTGCCGAAAAGTAGCGGTTCCAGTACGGAAACTCGCCGCCGTAGACGATCTCGCGAAGAATCTGCTTGGCCGGGTAGTAGTAGCGCGTCAGATCGCGCATGTAAAAGTTGTTGACGCCGATCAACACGTCACCGAAGGCAATGGTGACGATCAGAAGGAGTGAGGCGACGGCCAGCGCGTCGGTGCGGCGCGCATCGTTCACGCGCGGCGGATTGTAACCGGAATCGTGCGTGTTATTCTCAGGCGCTGCCCGTATGCCGCTCCACGAGAAGAAAGTTGTCGCGGTTCTGCCGGCCTACAACGCGGAGAAGACCCTCCAGGCGACCTACGACGACATCCCCAAAGAGTGGGTCGACGAGATCCTTCTGGTCGACGACAGCTCGCACGATCGCACCGTGGAGCTGGCGCGCGCACTTCCGATCAGAGTGATCGTGCATCCGAAGAATCGCGGCTATGGCGGGAATCAGAAGACCTGCTATCGGACCGCGATGGATGTGATGGGCGGCGAGATCATGGTGATGGTCCATCCCGATCACCAGTACGATCCGACCATCATTCCCGATCTCGTGAAGCCGCTGCTGCGCGGCGACTGCGACGCCGTCTTCGGCTCGCGGATGTTAGGCGGACGTCCGATCGAGGGCGGCATGCCCAAGTGGAAGTACTTCGCCAATCTCTTCCTCACCATGGTCGAGAACGCCACCTTCTACATTTTCCTGTCCGAATATCATTCAGGTTTTCGGGCCTATTCGCGCCGCTACCTCGAGAGCGTCAACTTCGAGGCCAATTCCGAGGATTTTGTGTTCGATACCGAGATCATTGCGCAGGGCGTGGCCAAAGGGATGCGCATCCGCGAAGTCCCCATCAGCACGCGCTATTTCGACGAAGCATCGCAGATCGGATTCTGGCGATCGGTGCGCTACGGCCTGGAGATCCTCAAGACCATGGTGACCTACAAGCTGCACAAGAAGCACATCTGGTCGCACCGCATCTTCCGGGAACCGGCGCGCCTCACTGCGCTGCCGAAGGAATCGATTTCTCGAGCGCTGTGATCTCGCCGCGAGTCCGATCGGCTTCGGCAGCCGCGCCGGTGGCACGCAAATAGTTTTCCTCATCGCGCAAGAGCGCGATCCGGTCGTGCACCGCGCCGCTGTACGGCTCGAGCTGGCGATTCTTCGCGATCACCGCAGTCCATGCCTCCATGTGCGAAGCGTCGTTCAAGCCGCACACCGCGAAGAAACCCGCCATGACCAGGCAGAGAGTCGCGGCCACGATGCCGGGCTTGGCCTGCATCAGAAGCGCGAGCACAACATAGATGATGACCGTCGCGGCAAAGACGATCAGGACGTCGATTTTGAATGACTCCGGTACCGCCACCAGGAGTCCGATCGGCTTCGGTGCGCGCTGCATCGCGCCAATCAGCGCGTCGGGCGGATAGTAGCGATTGAGATCGATCGCCGCTGCCGTGAAGAAAAGTGCCATGGTCCACGCCGACGTGAGGGCGGCAATCGCGATCGCGAGCAACTTGGGGAGATGTGTAAACAGCGCCGCCGCGCCTAACAGAAAAAAGATCGTGCAGTTGTCGAAGCGACGCTGGCCGAACGACGAGCCGGCCCAGAAGAAACGGTCGATGGTGGCGTTGGCCGCCCATTGCGCCAGCAGCATCAGCAGCGCCGCCATTCCGAGTCCGCGATGC
Organism: Thermoanaerobaculia bacterium; assembly: GCA_035636095.1. Lineage (GTDB taxonomy): Bacteria > Acidobacteriota > Thermoanaerobaculia > Gp7-AA8 > Gp7-AA8 > Gp7-AA10. The sequence goes on along the minus strand of DASPZU010000106.1, from coordinate 25,429 downwards.
GCGCGAATCAAAAACGGGAAGCCGATGATGCCCACCATCAGAAGCGGAGTCCAGGTGCCGAGTCCGTGATACCAGGAGAAGAGCGGCTGCCAGGCCCAGAAGCGCTCGAAAGAGTGCCACGGACGTTGGGCATTCGCGGGCGAGATGCTGAAGAGGTTCAACGGATTTCCGTAGAGGAATACCGTCACCACGATTTGCGGCAACGCGCCCGCCACGATTCCGCCGGCCACCGACAGCCATTTCCGCATCGCCGGCAAACCTGCGATTACAAACGGAACGATGATGAAGGTCGCGTTCTGCGGCCGAACGGCAAACGCCAGCCCGGCCGCCACTCCCGCAGCCAGGAAATCCTTCCGCATCGAAGCGAGGACGACCAGCGCGCACACGGCGGCGCTGACGGCGTGCGCCATCAGCGCCTCGCGCGTCGAGTACCACAGCAGCGAGGAGCCGAACCAGATCGCGATCGTTGCCACGGTCGCCGCCCAGATCGGAGCGAAGGCGCGCCCGACCGCGTAGCCCGCCAGCAGCGCGATCAATCCGCACATCGCGCTGGCGGAGACCGCACCGGCATTGTAGGGAAGGGAAACGCCGTCGCGCGCGAATCGCTGCAGGGACGGGACAAAGCCGCGCACGACATCGGCGGCCAGGAAGCCGGGAAACCAGACCACCGCGCTGCCGGCGGTCCAGTGATCGGCGAGATGCCCGTTGGGCGTCAGTCCTTCCGACGCGATGATGCCGTTCTCCAGCATCCCGAAGTGCTGCCACTCGTTGAACAGCAATAAATCAGTATCAAAATATGTTGATGGTAAATATGCGTAATATGCGACACCATCGGGTTTGGTGATCCCCGGACGCAGCCAGATGAGCGCCGACAGCAGCCAGACCGCCGCGATCAGAACGATCGCGCCGCGATCCCTCATTTGAGGGCCGCCCGCAACCTCTCGCTCGGCTCCACTCCCGCCTCGGCACACGCCTTCGCGATGGTCTCGTACGCCTCGCGCCGTTTGCCTTGGCGCAGCATCTCGACCACCCCGCGCGCGATGATGGCGTCGAAGAAGCCCTTGCGATCGGTGTCGGTCGGCAGCACGCGCTTCGCCGACGGCCGCAGAGTGCCCAGGATGTCGTTGATCTCGGCGTATTCAGGGCCGACGAACTTCTGCAGTTCTTCCTTGAGCGTCCGCGCCAGCGCCGGAGATTTCCCCCCCGTGGAGACCGCCAGCTGAATGGACCCCTGTTCGACGATGGCGGGGACGATGAACTCGCACAGATGCGTCACATCGACCACGTTGACGGGGATCTTGCGCTTGCGGCAGTCGGTGGCAATGCGCGTGTTGACGGCTTCATCATCGGTCGATGCGATGACGATGGACGCTCCGTCGAGATCGCTCGAGTCGTATTGCTTCCGCCGGATTTTGAGTTTGCCGGCCGCCGCCCACGATTCAATTGCGTTGGTGAAATCGGGCGCCACCACCGTTACGCGCGCGCCGTACTTCATCATCGTCTCGGCCTTGCGCTGGCACACCGGGCCGCCGCCGATGATCACGACGTCGCGGTCCTCGATGTCGAGAAAAATTGGATAGTACGGAAACTTCTTCTCGCGCACCCGGAAAGTTTAGCGCGGTGTGGTCTTGGCCGGCTGCTGCTTCGTCGCTGCGGCGCGCAGCGCCCGCGCCTTGGCCCGCTGGACGATCCGCTGCTTTCGCTGACGTGAAGTGCGTGCCTTGTCGCCGTTTCGTCGAGACATGTCAATAGATGGGAAATCGATCGCACAGTTCCTTGACGTCCTTCTTGACCTGCGCGATCACTCCCGAGTCTCCTTTCGCATCGAGGACGCGCGCGATCAGCTGCGCGATCGTCTTCATGTCCGGCTCGCGAAGGCCGCGCGTCGTCACGGCCGGCGTTCCGATGCGGAGGCCCGACGCGACCATCGGCTTCTGCGTGTCGAACGGAATGGTGTTCTTGTTGACGGTGATGTTCGCGGCTTCGAGCATGTTCTGCCCGTCCTTGCCGGTGATGCCTTTCGAGAAGACGTCGGTCATGAACAGATGGTTGTCCGTTCCGCCCGACACGATCCGGAAGCCGGTCTCGCCGACCGCCTGTGCCAGCGCTTTGGCGTTGCGAACGATCTGTGTTTGATATTCCTTGAACTCGGGCGACAGCGCTTCCTGAAACGAGACCGCTTTCGCCGCCACGATGTGCACCAGCGGTCCCCCCTGTACGCCCGGAAAGAGCGCGCGATCGAGGTCCTTGGCGTATTTCTCTTTGCACAAGACCAATCCCGCGCGCGGACCGCGAAGGGTCTTGTGGGTGGTGGTGGTCACAAAGTCGGCGTATGGAATGGGCGAGGGATGATTGCCGGTGACAACCAGGCCGGCGATGTGCGCGATGTCGGCCATCATCAGCGCGCCGGAGCGGTCGCAGATCTCGCGAATCCGTTTGAAGTCGATGACGCGCGAATACGCCGACGCGCCGCAGATGATCAGCCGCGGCTTGTGCTCCTGCGCCAGACGGTCCATCTCGTCGTAGTCGATGCGCTCATCTTCCTTGCGAACGTGATAGGCCACGACCTTGAAATCGCGGCCGCTGTACGACAGCGGATGTCCGTGCGTGAGATGCCCGCCGTGCGACAGGTCCATTCCCATGATCGTGTCGCCGGGTTTGAGGACCGCGAAGTAAACCGTCATGTTGGCCTGCGAGCCGGAGTGCGGCTGCACGTTGGCGTGCTCGGCGCCGAAGAGCTTTTTGGCGCGCTCGATGGCGATGTTCTCCACGATATCGGTCGGACCGCACCCGCCGTAATAGCGTTTGCCGGAATAACCCTCGGCGTACTTGTTGGTGAATACCGAGCCCATGGCGGTCAGCACCGCGCGCGAGACGTGATTTTCGGAGGCGATCAGCTCGAGAGTGTCGTTCTGCCGCTCGGTCTCGAGCTTGATGGCATCGGCGATTTCGGGATCGACTTCGGCGAGCGATCGCTGCAAAAAATCGTGGCCGGTGGCCGCATGTTCCTGAAGGACAGCCATTGCGGTTCTCCTAAGTCTTGCGATCTTACTCGATAATCAACGATGCGATGACCGCTCGGCGCGTCGTACTTTCTGTTCTGGTCGCGGTTGCCGCCGCGGGCATCGCGGTCTTCGGCTTCTTCTATTTCCGCGACAACTTCGGGACGCACTATCCGATCAAGGTCATCTCGGCGCGCATCTTCCGCGCCGGACAGATTCCATGGTGGAACTTCTACGACGGCGGCGGACAACCGCTGGCGGGCAACCCGAACACATTGACGTTTTATCCAGACAATATTTTGTATCTTTTCCTCCCGTCCCACGTGGCGTTCAATCTCCATTTCCTGCTGCATCTGGCTCTGGCATGGTTCGCGATGCGCGCGCTGGCGTTGCAGGTCGGCGCGTCGCGCGCCGCGGCGCATTTCGCAGCGACCATGTACGCCTCCAGCGGCCTCGCCATCTCCGCGACTGTCTTTTACAACCTCATTTGCGCGGTGGCGCTGATTCCATTCGCGCTTTGGGCAGTCGAGAGATGCAGAAATCCTTTGGTCCTCGGTCTGGCACTCGGGCTGATCGGCCTGGTCGGCGAGCCGGTGGTCGTGCTCTCGACGGCCATCTCGGCCGCGATTGTCGTTCGATTGAACCCGCGTCGACTGGCCATCGTTGCCGCTGCGCTCGTGATCGCAGTGGTGATGGTTTCGCCGCAGGTCATCGCGTACGCCGAGATTGCCAAAGAGGTCGAGCGCGCCCGCGGCTTCTCGGCGGTGACGACATTGAACGCCTCCCTGCTCCCGCGCCGCCTGGCCGAAATCGCAATCGGCCCCATCCTCGGATTTCTCACCGATCCGGGCCATCCTGAATTTCGCGGGCGGCTCTTCTCGACCGTGTTTCTCGGCATCATCGTCGTTCCAGCCTTGATCGTCGCGCGATCGCGTTACACCGCGGTGGCGGCGACCATGATTTTTTTCGCGCTGGGACGGTACAACCCCATCATCAAGGCCACCGTCGAGTCGACATCGTCGGTGCGCATCGCGCGTTATCCCGAAAAATTCGCAATCGCGCTGACGGTCGCGCTGTGCGTCATGGTGGCGATGTTCGTCAGCCGCCTCGATCGGAGATGGCGGTGGGCGTGGGGAGTGATCACGTTTTTGCCGCTGGCGGCGTGTCTCGTGCGCGGCGCTCCGATTGACTGGTTCGATCCCTATCGCGTCGCGGCCATGCCTTCGCTGCGCATTTGCGGAAGTGAGCACATCGAATACGGCCTCAGGCCGGCGCGCGAGGAATATCACCGCGCGGCGCGCGCGATGGAGCCGATTTTCGGCGCAGTGGCGGGACTGCGATACGCCCTCAATCGCTCACCGGAAGGGATGCATTCTTTGATGAGCCGCATCGTGGCCGAGCGCGCGTCGGTGACCCCGCCGCCCGTCCGGCTGCACTACCTCCGCATGGCCGGCTGCGCGGTGGAAGCCGCGCTGCCTCCCGCCTGGATCGTCCCGCGCGTCGTGGGCGTTCGGAGCGTCAACGAAGAAGTGACACTCATCGAAACAGGACGTTTCGATGAGCGCACCGCCGCGCTGGCCCCCTCCAGTTTCGCGGGCTTCGTCTCGCCCCCTTTGGCACGCGTCACCGGTTACGCCGAGACGCTGCAGGACATCACGGTTTCGGTTGCCACACCCGCGCCCGCGCTGGTTCTGATCAATCAAAGTTTTTTTCGCGCCTGGTCTGCCAGGAGCGATGGGCGCGATCTGACCACCGTTCCGCTCAACATCGACCGCCTGGGGGTGGTCGTGCCGGCGGGCACTCACGTCGTCAGCCTGCGGTTCGGCCGCCATCGGAACGCTGTCGTCATGGCGTGGATGGCGTCATCGCTTCTGCTTCTGGCCGGCGCGTTTGCGCTTCTCGTCGAAATACGCGATGGCCGCGCCGGCGAGGTAGAGCGAGCCGCCGATCAGAATACTGCGCTGGCGTGAGCGCATGGCAAGCTCAAAAGCGCGCTCGGGCTTGGGCTCGGCCTTCGTTGCGATTCCGATCGCGCGTGCGCCCTCGGCGAGATCTTCCGCTTTCGCGCTGCGGGGCGGATAGGGCTCAGTCGTGATGACGGAGTCGAAAAGCGGGAAGAGCGCCTGCGCAACGCTGTCGATCGGCTTGTCGCGCATGATGCCGAAGACGAGGAGCCGGGGAGCAGGGATTTTTTTTTGGATAAAAGGAACGATGGCCGCTACCGCGTGGGGGTTGTGAAAACCGTCGACCCAGATCTGTTTGCCGCCGAAGTCGATGCGCTCGAGCCGTCCCCGCCAACGCGTCTTCGCGACGCCGCGCGCGATCGCGTCGTGCCCGATGCCCAGCTCGCGCGCGGCACGGACCGCCAGCGCTACGTTCCGGCGCTGAAAATCGCCTGGGAGCGGTGTGGGGTGCTCGTCCTCGACGACCACAAATCGATTTCCGAATTTTTCCGCGCGCCGTCGAAGAACATCGACCACGGCCGGTTCCACGTTGGTGGTCAAAACGATCGCGCCCCGATGAATGATGCCTGCTTTTTCGCTGGCGATCTTTCGCAGCGTGCCGCCCAGGAATTCGGTGTGATCGAAGCCGATGGGGGTGATGAGCGCCGCGATCGGGCGCACCACGTTGGTCGCGTCTAGCCGCCCGCCCATCCCGACCTCCAGCACCGCGATGTCGCACTCCGATTCGCGAAAGGCGATGAACGCGATGAGCGTCAACGCTTCGAAGTATGTCGGCAGGATTCCGATCTTCTCGGAACCGCGACGCAGGCGATCGATCGCCCGGTCTAACAACGCCTCGTCGATGACATGCCCGTTGATCATCCATCGCTCGCGCAAGTCGACGAGGTGAGGCGAGGTGTAGAGTCCGGTGCGGCGGCCGGCCGCGGTCAGAATCGAGGCCAGAGTCGCGGAAGTAGATCCTTTGCCGTTCGTGCCGGCTACGATGATAGAGGGGTAGGCGCGCTGGGGATGTCGGAGGGCGCGCAACACCGCTCGCATGCGGCCGAGTCCGGGACGGATTCCGGAGCCCTGCAGCGACTCGAGCCAGACCAGATTGGCGATCACTTCGCGGCGAAAATTCTGAGGAAGCGCGCCAGCGTCGGCTTCATCGACGCCCGCGGAGTGATCAGATCGACCATGCCGTGTTCGACCAGAAACTCCGCGCGCTGGAATCCGTCCGGCAGCGTCTGCCGGATGGTCTGCTCGATCACGCGCGGCCCCGCGAAGCCGATGAGCGCTTTCGGCTCCGCGATGTTCAGATCGCCGAGCATGGCATAGGAAGCGGTGACGCCGCCGGTGGTTGGATCGGTCAGAACGGAGATGAACGGAAGGCCGGCCGTGCCCAGCCGCGCCAGCGCGGCCGAGATCTTGGCCATCTGCATCAGCGACAGAATCCCTTCCTGCATCCGGGCGCCGCCGGAGCAGGAGACGATGATCAGCGGCTCTTTCTTTTCCACAGCGCGTTCGATGGCCTGCGTGATTTTTTCGCCGACCACCGAACCCATCGATCCGCCCATGAAGTTGTACTCCATGGCGCAGATCACCACATTCATCCCATCCAGCTTCCCCTCGGCGCACAGCACGGCGTCGCCTCTGCCCACCCGCTGCTCATAGACCTTCAGGCGATCGCGATAGCGTTTCGTGTCGCGGAATTCGAGCGGATCGCCGGACCGGATCTTGTCGGCGAACTCCTTGTACGACTTATCGTCGAAGAGAATGTCGAATCGCTCGCGCGCAGTGAGGCGGAAGTGGTACCCGCACTTTGGGCAGACGTTGAGGTTCTGCTCGACTTCCTTGCGGTAGACGATCTCCTTGCAGTCGTCGCACTTGATCCAGAGACCTTCCGGGATCGTGACCTGCTTCTCGACAGGCTCCTTCGGCTTCTTTTCCTTGCGGAACCAGGCCATCGGACGGCGACTCTACTCAGTCGCGGCTGCGGAGGCAACCACGAGACACGCCAGCGGAGTGAGGAGCACGCGCTGCGCCGAGGCTTCGATCCACCAGGAGGGACTGACGGCGTGCAGGTAGTAGAAGAGTGCCGACAGCAACGTTCCGGCCGCGACGATGAGGGGCAGCCATGCGCGGCGAAAATTTCGCCGCAACGCCAGCGGAACCAGCGTTGCCAGCCACGGAACGTACGCGATTTTGTAGCTCGCCTGCCGCAGCGTCTCGCCCACGACGGAAGCGAAGAGATCGAGATGGATCGAGCCTCGCGCCAGACCGTAGGAATCGATGAGTTGATTGCGCCAGGCAAAGACAATCCACGAGCCGAGAAAAATCGCGGCGGGCAGAGGAATGAGAATCGCTCGTAGTGTGGGAGCGGCCGCCCTCGGCCGCTCAGCGGCGGGCGAGGGCGCCCGCCGCCACACCGTGACCAGATACGCAAACGCGCACATCGCCACGAACACCGCCCCTTCGACTTTCGTGAGTGCCACCGCGGCGAGCGCGATCACGGCAAGGATCTCGAAATCAAAAGTCAGCGCGGCGAGAGCGATGACCTCGAACAGCAGCAGCACCGGATCGGCCGCACCCCCCACCATCCCGATCGCAAAGCCGTAGCCGAGAATCGCGGTTAGGAGGGCGGCGTACCAGCCATTGCGCGCGAGTCCTCGAAACGCAAACGCTGTTGCCAGCAGCAGAATCGGCATGAGGAACAGCGCGCCCCACCACGAGAACCGGTGCGCCACCAGCGATGCCCAAGCGTACAGAAGCGGGACCAGCGGCGGATAGTCGGAATGCATCAGGAAGTAATCGCGAAATCCGAGAAATCCGGCATCGATCGATCCGGCCTGATGAAAGCGCTGACCTTTCGGTCCCCAGAAGTAGATGAGGTCACCGCACGTTTCCCGAGCGGTCGCGACGCCGTAGATCGTGAGGGCGGCAAAGATGAGGATGAGCATCGTCGTCATGCTGAGCGAAGCGAAGGATTCCTGATCACGAGATCCTTCGCCGCCTCTGCGGCTCAGGATGACGCAAGCGATCAGCGGCACGCCCACCGTGAACCGCGTCCATGGCATGTGCACAAAGTTGTAGAGGTAAAGAATCGCGGTGACGATCGCGATCCCGCCCGCGAGAGCAATCGACAGTCGGGCCGGAAGATCGAGGCGGCCGATCGCCGGCATGCGCCATAAGATCGCTCCCGGAAAAATCAGAAAGAGGATGCCGGCGATCCACAGGAAGTCCGTCACGGTATGGCCTTGTACAACCGTCCCTCAGGAAACTCGGCCATGACGCGATAGGAAGTGTTCGTGAAGGGTTGCCTGACCGCGATGACGTACTCCGGAAGCTGGCCGTTTGGCGACACCACGGTTTGCTGGGGGAGCTGACCGACCGCCGCGAAAAAGTCGGGCATCGTGTCGCGGTTGCCGGGCTGGAAGCACGTCACCCGCGCGCCGCGCGGCAGAAGCGGGCGCACTTTCGGCAGCAGCACCAGAGCGTCGCGCGTCTCGTGCCTCTGGGGCCCGACGTGATCGACGATCGTCAGCGGCCGCTCGAAATACGGTCCGCCGCGCGTGAAGAGGCGGGTGATGTAAGCGGTGAGCAGGATGAGCGTCGCGATTGCGACGATCGCCTTTTCGCTTCGACGCAATTAGATCTCTCGAAAGATGTACGGCCGCAGCGCGTCGACGCGCTCTTCGAGTTTGCTGGCGTCGAGATAGCGCAGCGTTGCAGCCACCGATGACAGCAGCGAATTCCCGTCCTGGGGCGTGTAGCAGAAGCCGACCACCTTGCGCGGATGCGGCACGCTGACCGTCGACAGCGGAATGACGGTCTGCGAAAAGATCCGGCCGAAGTAACCGTGATCGCGGCCGAAGGAAAAAATCTGATTGACCGAGCGTCGATGCGTCACCGCCACGCGCGTGTTTTTTCGAAAGGCCGCCTTGACCTCCTCGGCCGTCGTGTCGAAGCCCAGCTCCAGGTCAAACCACAGCGTGTGCATGTACTGCGTGTTGATTTTGATCGCCGAAGAAAAAAGATTCAGTTTCTCGCCGAGAGTCTGAAAGAGGTGATAGGCGTCGCGAGCGTGATGCGTTCCGAATTCCGGATCGTCGTGCTTCCCCGCCTCCGGCGAGGCGATGAAATCCTTGGTGTCGGAGACGTCGTTCGCGCGCCGCATGCACACGAAACGCCCCGCGATCAGATTCGCCTTGCCGTTCTGCCATCCCAGGGTCTTGAGCAGGACCGAGATGTTGTGGGTGTTGCAGGACACGACCTGAAGGAACCGCTGATCGACACCGCAGACCTCATCGTTGATCCCGCGGGCGTACGGCCGGCCGAATCCGAACTCTGATCCCTGCGCCAGAAATCCTTTCGGGCCTTTGATCCTTTCGTAATACTTCGATTTGTGCTCGTTGCCCGCGGGCGTGCAGTCGACGACCACCGTCGCTTGCTCGATCGCTTCTTCCGCGGTGTAGGAAACGCGATGGCCTAACTCAGCGAAGTCCGCCCGGGCGTCCTCGTCGGTCGCGAGGCGCGCGCCGTGGTCGATCAGCTGATTGACCTTGGCCCGGTCGTTGGCGCTGGGTGTCCGCTTGTGAAATGTGACTTCGTCGATGCCCCAGCGCTCTTTGAATTGGTTGAACAGGCCGATCAGCGGCTCGCCGATCGTACCGGTGCCGACGACGTGCACGATGTTCTTTTTTGTCGTCATCCTCTCTCAGGTCCGGCGGCGGATTGTAGCAAGCGATGCACTGATTTGCCCCCGATTGTAAGCTTGATCGGTGCGAGGTCTCCTCCTGCCGTTCGCTTTTGCCCTTGCGGCCCAGGTGACGAAAGAGCTGCCACCGCCACCGCCTTCGATTCAGGCGACGACAATGGAAGACGACGCCTTGCGAGCGGCCGTGGCCGGCTGGAATGCGACGCGTAGCGTGAAGACGTCGCCGTTGGTCATCACGCGAGAATCGTTTGCTCTTTCTCCTGAAGTTGCCCCCTATCTCCGACTTGAATTGTTGCGGCGGGGGGTGCCGGCGGCATTGACCGAACAGCTTTTGACATCGCTGTCCGAGCGAAACGTTCGGAGCTGGTCGCTCGAATCAGCCGCCCTCGACGGAATCACGCGCCTGCGCTTCGTCGACATTCTGTTTCGCGCTCTCGACCCCAAAAGCCGTTTCGATCCGGCGCTGCAGAACCTGGACAAGGTTCGAGCGGTGACGGTTCCAGGCACCGCCCGAGAGTCGGCCATCATCTTCGCCGCGGTTGGACCGGAGATGCTCAACGTGACGTACAGCCACACGGAGCTCACATTCGTTGAGGGCGGTAGGGTGGTTTGGGAGCAGAAGTTCGGGAAGCACGACATCGCGCGCGCAACAAATGCAGCGGCCGCTCCGCATCTGGCTGAATTCAGCACTGACGATCTCGGTGTGATTCAGGCTCTCCTCGACCGCCGTTTTCCCAATCGCGGCAGACCGCCGCAGTTCATCAATGAGACTCGGATGTTCGATTTCGGACAGCGCAGCCAGCCTGTCGAGATTACGCGAGCGCTGGCGTGGCGAAACTCCGTGCCGTTGTTCATCCCGGCGATCGCACTCGCGCGACCGGTCAAGCTGGTTCCAAGGGAGCGCCTATTTGTGAGGCTTGCAAACGAACTCGAAGGAGCGCCGGGGACTTTGAACATCTCGTTGCCCGCATACTCCTCGGATCGTCAGCGGGCTTGGACTCCGTACATGCTCGTAATCCCTGCCGGGAGCGACATCGAGGTCGGCTCGGCGATCGCCACACTGCAGCGGAACGGGAACGGATGGAGGATTATCTCGGACGATTATCGGAGAGAACTTACGACGAAAATCGACCCGAACGTACCAGCGCGGGTCGGTGGCGATATCAAGGCACCCGTCGCGATGAAGCGCGTTAACCCGCAATTCCCGCCCGGAACTCCGGCCGGCACGATTGTGCTCGAGATCGTCGTCGATCGCGAAGGCCGAGTACAACAGGCTCGTGTGATGAAGCCGCTCAGCACGACGGCGGATCAAGCCGCGATCGCGGCGGTGCGGCAATGGCAATTCCAATCGGCGACGCTCGGCGGCAAGCCGATCACCGTCCTTTACGACCTCGTACTTTCCATGCCGTAAAATCGCGCGCCCTAATGGCCACCAAACCCAATGCCGACGAGAAAGTGATTGCCACCAATCGGAAGGCGTTTCACGACTACTTCGTCCTGCAAAAACTCGAAGCAGGCCTCGCGCTCACCGGCACCGAGGTCAAATCGCTGCGCGAGGGTAGAGTGAATCTCAAGGACAGCTACATCGACATCGATCGCGGCGAGGCCTTCCTCGTCGGCGCGCACATCTCGCCGTACAGCCACGGCAATCGCGAGAACCACGATCCGGAGCGAAAGCGGAAACTGCTCCTGCATCGTCGCGAGATCGATCGCCTCTTCGGTCAAGTGGTCGAAAAGGGACTGACCATCGTTCCGCTGCGGCTGTACTTCAAAAGCGGGAGGGTGAAGGCCGAGATCGCGGTGGTCCGCGGTAAGAAGTTGTTCGACAAGCGCGAATCGGAAAAGCGACGCGAATTGGATCGCGAAGCTGAAGCGGCCATGAAGAGGTAAGTTGCTCGGTTGCTCGGTTACGTGGTTGCTGGGTTTACTACTGAGCAACCCACTAACCCAGCAACCTGTGGTTATACAGCCACAGTCGTGACCTAATTCCACCACAAAATCCGTTAACACACCGGGTGATACTCGGAACGTAAGTATTTTTATATCAATACTTTATGCTAAACAGCCGTGCTCAGCCGTAGGTGGCACCCACTGTGCTCAAGGCGGGTGTGGATATGAACGCGCAACGCAAGACGCTCCGGTCCAACGTCAGCATCAGCGGCATCGGACTCCACTCCGGCATTTACACCACCGTCGAACTGCGGCCGGCTCCGGCGCGAAGCGGAATCACGTTCGTGCGCGCCGACCTCAATGGCCTGCGCATCCCGGCACTGCAGGCGTCGACGACGGCTCTCGATTATGCGACCACGGTTGGCAAGGATGACGTTTCGGTCGGGACGGTCGAGCATCTCCTCTCGGCGATCATGGCGTGCGGAGTGACCGACGTCGACATCCACATCGACGGCCCCGAGGTTCCGATCGTCGACGGAAGCGCGCTGCCGTTCATGCATCTCATCGATGCCGCCGGCGTCCGCGACCTGGGCACCGAACTTCCGCTGCTGCGTTTGCGCGAGCCCATCGAAGTCGTTGACAACGGCAAGAGCATCCGCATGACACCGTCGAATCGCCTGGTGTTGAAATACAAGATCGATTTCAACCATCCTGCCATCGGCAGGCAGACCTACCAGTTCGACTATCACCACGACAATTTCCTCCGCAAGATCGCGCCTGCGCGAACGTTCGGATTCGTCCGCGACGTCGAGAAGCTTCGCGCCGCGGGCCTGGCGCGAGGCGGGACCGTCGAGAACTGCATCGTGCTCGACGACAACGCCGTGATCAACGGGCCGCTCCGCTTCCGCGACGAATTCGTCCGTCATAAGATCCTCGATCTGCTGGGCGACCTCGCGCTGATCGGCCGTCCGATCGCTGGCGAGATCACCGCGCATCGGGCCGGGCACGCCCTCCATTCGCGCTTCGTGGCGAAGGTGATCGAGTCTGCCGCGCGCAGTGAGGAAGGCTTCGACGAAGCTGCGCCGTCGGAGCCGCTCTTCGCATAAACCACGCAAAGTGTGGTAAAAAAGCCACACTGTGCGCCCCTCGGCTCTCTTCATCCTCATCTATTTACTCGCGTCGGGCACTTTCGCTGCCGACCCGCACATCGACAACCTCACGGCAGTCGGTGCAAGCGGGAAGGTCAGCGCGCACTTCAATCTGCTGAACGCTTTTGATCGGGCGGAGATCGTCCAGGGTCTGCAGAGCGGCGTGCCGACGAACTTCACGTACATCATCGAAATCTATCGCTCGCGGCCGAACTGGTTCGACGAAGGGATCGGTCGGTCGCGCATCGAGATCATCGCGACCTTCAACTCCGTCACGCGCGAATATCTGATGAACTACCGGCGCGATCGCAAGCTGGTGCGGTCGGAAACATTCACCGATGTGCAGGCGCTGGAAAAGCGGATGACGACGATCGATGAGCCGGATCTGTTCGATGTCGGCAATCGGCGTCCCTACAAACTCCGCCTGCGTGCGAAAGCGGATCTGCTGCGCGGATGGGCGCTGTACTTCATCCCGTGGACCTTCTCCACGCGATGGCGCGACGTGCGCGTCACCGAGGCCAAGCCGTGAAGCCGCGCCAATTCGTCGACCGCTACCGCAAGGATCCGCGCTTCATCGTGACGGTTCCGCTGCTCGTTCTGACCGCGACGAGTCTCATCTACTACGCGATTCAGAAAGCGAAGGAGCTGTCGCCGGAGGCGCTCACCAGCCAGGTCCTTCTGTTCGTCCTCGCGAACATCAATGTGCTTTTGATCCTGGGAATCGGGTTCGTGCTGCTGCGCGGCGTCGCCAAGCTGGTGCTGGAGCGGCAGCGCGGGATCATCGGTTCGCGGTTCCGGACCAAGCTGGTCGTCACGTACATGCTGATGTCGCTGGTGCCAGTGGGCGTGCTTTTCTTCGTCGCGACCGACCTGCTCCGCGTTTCGATCGACCGCTGGTTCAACATGCCCGTTCGCAAGATTCTGCAGAACGGCGCGGCCATTGCCGAGATGGCGCAGGATCAGGCGGCTGCCAATGCCCTGGCGGCCGCGCGTGAAATCGCCGCCACTCCAGGTGCCACCGACCCCTCGCGCGTCGACGCGGTCCTCAACCGCGTGCAGCAGTTCCACACCATCGACATGGCCGGCGTCTACCGCGACGGCACGATGCTGAAGGAGGTCGCCAATCCCCGCGCGCCGATTCAGGAGATTTCCGAACCGCCCAGCAAGTTCTTCCAGGACGTGGTCGAGCATGGCAGCGCGGTGCGCCGCGACATCGGCGCGAGCGGGAAATGGATTCGCGCCGCGGCGCACATCGGAAACACCCCCTACGCCGCTGTGGCGGGGGTCTTCATCCCCTCCACGATGAATCGGCTCATCGACGAGAGCATCATCCTGCACAACAACTTCAAGGCCCTGGATGCGCAGCGGCCGACATTGAAAGCCTCGCAGACCTCCCTCTTCCTGGCGGTCACGCTCGCGATTCTTTTTTTTGCGCTATGGCTCTCGATCTACGCATCGCGGCGCATCACCGTCCCGATCAAGGCGCTGGCGGAAGCGACCGGCAGGCTGGCTGAGGGAGGATATGGCTCGCGCGTCGATGTCGTCGCGACCGACGAAGTCGGACGCTTGATCGAGTCGTTCAATCAGATGTCGCTGCAGCTCGACCAGCAGCGCCAGGCGCTCACCCAGACCAATCGATATCTATCCACGGTGCTGGAGAGTGTTTCGGCGGGCATCATCGCGTTCAGCGAGGACTTTCAGCTGCTCAGCATCAATCGCGCGGCGCTCCAGATGCTGCAGATCGGCGAGCCCGACGCCCGAACCCCGCTCCACGAATTCCTCACCGGCGATCTTTCTGTTCTCCACCAGGCCATTCAGGAGCTCACCGAGCGGGCATCGCGGACGCGTGAAGTGACCTTGATCCGCGCGGGCGAGCTCCGATATCTCGAGCTGTCGCTGGCGCGGCTCAGCGGGGGCGGGGAGGAGGGGTGGGTGCTGGCGATGGAGGATTCGACGCAGCTGGTGCAGGCCCAGAAGCTGGCGGCGTGGAACGAAGCGGCCCGGCGCATCGCGCACGAGATCAAGAATCCGCTGACGCCCATTCAACTCTCGGCCGAGCGCATCGCCAAGAAGTTCCAGAATCAGGAAGACGATGCCCAGCAGGCCATCGACGAGGGCACCAAGACGATCGTCTCGGAAGTGCGGCAGCTCAAGCGGATGGTCGACGAGTTCTCGCGATTCGCGCGCATGCCGGCCGTCCATCTGCGCCACGCCCAGCTCGCGGAGATCCTGCAGCAGGCCGCCAGCCTCTACGGCGACGTCAAGCCGGGCGTGACGGTCTCGGTTTCCGTCGATCCCGAAATCGAGCTGCTGATGGACCCGGAACAGATCCGCCGCGCCGTCGGCAACCTGCTCAACAACGCCGTGGACGCCACCGAGCGGGGGGAGATTCGCGTGACCGCGCGGCGCGAGCCGCATCGTGTGGTCATCGAGGTCGCCGACCCCGGCCGCGGCGTCCCCGACACCGACAAGGAAAAGCTTTTCCTGCCCTACTTCTCGACCAAAGGGCGCGGAACGGGACTCGGACTCGCGATCGTCCATCGCATCGTGAACGATCACGATGGCCGCATCTCCGTCCACGACAACTATCCGAAAGGGACCAGATTTGAGATCGAACTTCCGGCGTAATCGCTGATGGCCAAGATCCTCATCGTCGACGACGAACAATCAATTCGCAACACGCTCGCGAAGATCCTCGAGGATGAGGGTCACCGCACGGTGCGATGCGATTCGGGAGAGGAAGCGCTGGCGCAGTTCGCGCGCGATGAGTTCGATCTCATCGTGCTCGATCTGTGGTTGCCGGGCGTCGACGGCATGACGGTGCTGGAGCGATTGCGCTCGGCCGGCGCGCCGCCGGTGATCGTGATCTCCGGCCACGGCAACATCGACACCGCCGTGCGCGCCACGCGCCTCGGCGCCTACGATTTTCTGGAGAAGCCGCTCTCGCTCCAGCGGGTGGTGCTCACCATCAATCACGCCCTGTCCGACCGCAAGCTGCGCGATCAGGTCAAGGACCTGCGCCAGCAGGTGTCGGAGGAGCTGCTGATCGGGGAGAGCGAGCCGATGAAAGCGCTCGAGCAGCACATCCGCAGCGCTGCTCCCTCCAACAGCCGTGTGCTGATCACCGGCGAGAACGGCAGCGGAAAGGAAATCATCGCGCGCACGCTGCATCGCCTGTCGCATCGCGCCGATCAGGCCTTTGTCGACGTCAACTGCGCCGCCATCCCGGAGGAGCTCATCGAATCGGAGCTTTTCGGGCATCGCAAAGGGGCGTTCACGGGCGCGATCGACGAGCGCAAAGGAAAATTCGAGCTGGCCGACGGCGGCACGCTCTTCCTCGATGAAGTCGCCGACATGAGCCTGCGCACGCAGGCGAAGGTGTTGCGCGTTCTGCAGGAGCAAACCTTTCAAAAGGTCGGTGGCCAGCAGCCCATCACCGTCGATGTCCGTGTGATCGCCGCGACCAACAAAGACCTGGAAGCGGAAATCGCGCGCGGCACGTTTCGCGATGACCTCTACTATCGGCTCAACGTCATTCCGATCGCCGTCCCGCCGCTGCGCGCGCGCGGAAACGACGTGGTGCTGCTGGCCGAACACTTTCTGCGGCGTTTTGCCGCCGAGACTGGAACGCCGCGCAAGCGGCTGTCCAGTGGCGCAGCGACCAAACTCAAGGGCTACCACTGGCCGGGAAATGTGCGTGAGCTGCGCAACGTGATCGAGCGGCTGGCCATCCTCTTGCGCGGCGATACCATCGAGGCCGAGGACATCCAGCTTGGAGCGCGTGGGGCGGCGCCTGCAGAAATCGCCGACGGTCTGACCCTGAAGGAAGCGCGCGACGCGTTCGAAAAGCGGTACATCCTCTCCACGCTGCGCGAGTTTGCCGGCAACGTCAGCCGCACCGCCGACGCCCTGGGCGTCGAGCGCTCGAACCTGTATCGCAAGCTCCACGCGTACGGAATTACGGTGGAGCGGCCGTGAAAAAAGAGGGCAGAGGGATGAGGGATGAGGGATGAAAGCCGGGAGCACATCCCTCATCCCTCCGCCCTCATCCCTTTCGGAATAGCGGCCGTAGGGGAGTCGTTACTTGACACACGCGAGCAGCGAACTTACCCTATGCGCTCGCTCACACGCGGGCATAACTCAGTTGGTAGAGTGCGACCTTGCCAAGGTCGATGTCGCCGGTTCGAGTCCGGTTGCCCGCTCCAAAGACACCACTCCAGGCCGCCATCCGGCGGCTTTTTTCATTTCAAGTAGCGGTCGAACCAGTCGATCATCCGCTTGATGGCGTCGATCTGGTTCTCGCGCTTCGCGAAGCCGTGGCCTTCCGCCGCGTAGTAATGGACGTCGACCGTTTTTCCGGCGTTCTTGTAGATCGAGACAACCTGCTCAGCCTCTTCCTTCGGAACGCGGATGTCGTTCTCGCCCTGCAGCACGAGCAGAGGCGCTTTGGCGTTCGACAAGTACCTGATCGGCGACGCCGCTTCGTAAATCGCGCGATCTTTGACCGGATCGCCCAGCAGCGACTTTTCATATTCCTGCAGCCGCGGGTCTTCATGCTGCAGCATGGTGTACCAGTCGACGATGCCGTACTGCTCGACGGCCGCCGACCAGATGTCCGCTGTCTTGCCGATGGCCATCAGCGTCATGAATCCGCCGTACGAGCCGCCGGTGATGCCGATTTTCTTCGGGTCGACGTAGCCCGTGGCGACCAGAAACTTTGCGGCGTAAACCTCATCCTGCAGATCGCCGCCGCCGAGGTCCTGGAAATTCATTTTCTGAAAGGCGAGGCCGTAGCCGGTCGATCCGCGCACGTTCGGCGCGATCACGCTGTAGCCGCGCGAGACCAGCGCGATGACGTTGCGATTGAAGGTGTCGAAGGTCTGACCCGTCGGTCCGCCGTGCGGCAGCACGATGCCGGGATTCTTTCCGTTGCGCTCGAGATTGAAGGGAAGCCAGAGGATGGCGCTGATCACGGTCCCGTCGAAGCTCTTGTAGTGCACGATCTGCGACGGCGGCAGCGGCGTGGCGGCCAGACTCGCGACAGTCGAATGGGTGAGCTGCGTGGCGCGGTCGGCGGCCACGTCGTAAATCCAGATGTCGTTTGTCTGCGTTCCGCTCTGATGCCGCAGCAGCAGCCGATCGCCGCGAGGGCTGAATGCGCTCGGCCGTCCAACCACGGTCGTGACGCCCGGCGGCATGGCCAGCTTCCTCGGCACTCCGCCGGCGATGCTCGCGATGTAGGTGTCATCGCGCCCGTCTTCGTTCACGGAGTAGGTGAGCCACTTTCCGTCGGGCGAAAAATCGCCGGCATCGGCTTCCCATTTGAGATCCGTGACCCAACGCAGCTTTCTCGACGCGATATCGAGCAGCGCCACGTTGTCGTAGCCACCCTTCTCGTTGGAAGTGACCAGCAGAATCCGGTCGTCCGGCGAAAGCGAGCTGGCGGTGATGCGGACCTTGCTGTTCGGCGTCAGGTTCGTCATCTGACCGGTCGCGACATCGATGGTGTAGATCTCGCCGATGGTACTGCCGGCATTCAGTCGGCCCGCCACGATCCACCTGCCATCGTGACTCCAGGCGACCGGAAACCAGGACCGATCGGCGGCTTTCTCATTGGTCAGATTGCGAACAGCTCGGGTTGCGATGTCGATGACTGCGATATCGGTCGCGGGAGCTTTGACAGCCTTCAAGCTGATGACGACGGTTTTCGAGTCGGGCGAAAACAGCGGCTCGGCTTCGGATAGGTCGGAGGTGCTGGTGAGATTCATCGCCAGGCCGCCGTTGGCAGCGATCAGGTAAATGTCCCAGGCCTCGTTGCCGCCGCGATCCTGCTGCCAGGCGATCCACTTTCCGTCGGACGACCACACTTCGGAAAACTGGCGATCGTCGGATACGGCCAGCTGCAGCGGCCAGCCGCCACTCGATGCGACTTTCCACAGATTCATCCGCCCGGTCAGATTCGTGGTGAAGACGATTTCGCGTCCGTCGGGCGACCATGCCGGATTGGTGATGTTGCGGCTGAAGAAAAGATCGTCGACCGGAACGGGCCTGGCCTCAGCGTTTCGCGCGGAGGTGATGCTGGCGGGATCGGTGATCGTTCGCTCTTCCGGCGAGCGGGCAAACACAAACACCAGCGAGGATGCAGCAACGAGAATCGTGATGGTTCGCATGAGGGCGAATCATATCGTCCATCTCCACGGGTACCGCGCGTCGCTGACCGGCCGGAAGGCGTCGGGAAAGTGACGCAGCACGAAGCGCAGGCCCGTCCAGTAAAGCGACACGACGTCGTATCGCACCTCGCCGTCATGTCGATGCCTGGCAAGGTATTCATCCGCGAGACGCACGAGCTGGAGTTGTTTGTCGCGATCGACCGCTTGGTATCCCTCCCCGGCGGTCAGGCTCTGTCGCGTTTTGACTTCGACGAATACCAGCAACTTGCCGCGTCGCACGATGAGGTCGATCTCGCCGCTTCGCATGCGCTGATTGCGGCCGACGATCGAGAATCCGCGCAGCCGGTAAAACCAGGCCGCGCGACGCTCGCCGCGCGCGCCGAGCTTGGCGATCGGGACGGTCTGTCGAAACTTCATCGGCGATGAAAGTGGCGTTCGATGTCGGGATGCTTGATGTCGACGATGATCGGCCGGCCGTGCGGGCATGCGAAGGGATTGCTCGATTCGAGAAGATCGGCCGTCAGCTGCGCCATCTCATCTCCGCCGAGTGGACGGTGGACTTTGATGGCCGCCTGACAGGCCAGCGAGGCGCAGACTTTTTCGCGCACCCGCGTCACGTGCGGCGATCGCTCTTCCAGCGAGGCGTCGATCAATTTGCGCAGAAACGATTGGAGGTCGTTGCGCACCAGCTCCGGCGGAACGGAAGAAATTGCGAACACGTTTCCGGAGAAACGCTCGATCTCGAATCCGACCGCGCGCAGCTCTTCGCTGTGCGACTCGAGCACGGCACTTTCGGCGGCGCCGCTCTCGAAGAGCACCGGCGACAGAAGCTGTTGCGACATCGGCTGGTGTCGCTCGATCCGCTCGATGTAGCGATCGTAGAGAACGCGCTCGTGTGCCGCGTGCTGATCGATCAGCCGAAGGCCGTTGGGCGTATCGATGAGGACATAGCTCATTCGATATTGTCCAATGACGCGTCCCGCCAGATCGCCCAGCGCCGGCGCCTCTTCGATCACGGTTGCAGGCGCGCTCCTGACCGGCGGCTGCACGATGGGCTGGCCTTGAAAGAGCGGCGTGAATTGCGGTGCGGGGCGATCGTAGATCTGCGACGGGAAAAGTGCTGAGTCCTGAGTGCTGAGTCCTGAGTCCGCGACGATGGGTTGCAGCAACTCCTTGCCCTCTTCCGCTCCGCCTAACGCGCGCCGGATGCCGTGCTCGACGACCACATGGATCGATCCGGAGTCGCGGAAGCGCACCTCGGTCTTGGCGGGATGGACGTTGACGTCGACCGCAGTCGGCTCGACTTCGAGAAAAAGCACGATGGCCGGATGCCCGTCGAAATCGAAGGCCTCGGCCGCGCGGTTGGCGGCGTGGGTGAGCACGCGATCGCGGACCAGGCGTCCGTTGACGAAGAAGAATTGATTCCGGCGGCTGCCGAAGCGAAGTCCCCGCGTCACGTAGCCGAGCGCGTGCGCCCCTTCCAGGGCCGCATCGATTTCCGACAGGTAGGCCTCGGAATCGGTGCCCAGGACTTGAATGATGCGGGTCAAGGTATCGGGGGCGGGCGGCAGATCGAGAACCAGCCGACCATTGTGCACCAGCCGGAATGCCAGCGATGGCAGCGGCAGTGCGTAGGACGAGACGACGGTGACAATCGATCGGAACTCCGACTCCGCGCTTCGCAAAAATTTTCTCCGCGCCGGAACATTCTCGAACAGCTCGCGGACCACCACCGTCGTGCCGCGGTCGTGCGCGGCCGGCCGGACGCTGCCCTGGCCGGTGAGCGGATCGCGTTCGATCTCCACGGCGCACTGCGTGGCGCCGTCGAAGGTCGTGAGAGAGAAGCGCGACACGCTCGCGATCGAGGGTAGCGCTTCGCCCCGAAAGCCGAGCGTGCGCACGCGCGTCAGATCGTCGAAGGCGCGGATCTTCGAAGTGGCATGGCGCTCGAGCGCCAGCAGCGCATCGTCGCGCGACATCCCCGAGCCGTCGTCACGGACTTCGATCCGCTTTTTGCCGCCGTTTTCGAGAAGGACCTCGATCGAACGTGCGCCCGCGTCGATGGCATTCTCGATCAGCTCCTTGACCACCGATGCCGGACGCTCGACCACTTCTCCGGCTGCAATCTGATTCACGAGCTCGGAAGAGAGAATCTGGATGCGGGGCACTTGTGAATTATAAGTTGTCAGGTTGTCTGGTGATCGGGTTGTCGACAACCCCACGACCTGACCACCCGACAACCCTCAGACTTCAAGCACAACTTTTCCGAAGCTCTCGCGGTTCTCCAGCGCGCGATGTGCCTCTGCGATCTCTCCAAGCGGTAGAACCCGGTCGACGACCGGACGCAATCTGCCCGCCTCGACATGCTTCATGATCTCGTGAAGCTCGGCGAGGCTACCCATGGTGGAGCCGAGAATCGACAGCAACTTGAAAAAAATCAGGCGAATGTTGATGGTCGCGTCACCGCCGCTGGTGGCGCCGCAGGTGACCAGCCGCCCGCCCTTGGCAAGGCACCGGAGTGATTGCGCAAAGGTTTCGCCGCCGATGTGCTCGAAGACGACATCGACGCCTCGCTTGTTCGTGAGCGCCCGAACGGCGGCCACGAAATCGGTCTCGCGATAGAGAATGGTTTCGTCGGCGCCGAGCTGTTTCGCGCGATTCGCTTTTTCAGCGCTGCCGACGGTCGTGTACACCGTCGCCCCAAACAGCTTGGCGATTTGAATTCCGGCGCTTCCGACTCCCGATCCGCCCGCCTGCACCAGCACGGTCTCGCCGGCGCGGAGTTGCGCACGCGCGACCAGCATGTGCCAGGCCGTCACCATGTCGAGTGGCAGCGCCGCCGCTTCCGCAAACGACAGCGACGGCGGTTTATGAATCAGATTGCGAATCGGAACTGCGATCTTTTCGGCGCATCCGCCGTTGCGGTTTTCGCCGAAGATGCCGGCGCTCGAACAGAGCGGATCGTTTCCGCTGAGGCAAGCGATGCAGACTCCGCAAGAGTACCCCGGCGCGACGATCACGGCGTCGCCGCGCTTCCAGCCGGTTCCTTCCCGCACTTCCTCGACCACGCCTGCCACCTCGGCTCCGGGAATGATCGGAAGATGAAACTTATGGCCCGGCACTCCGCGCCGGACCCATAGATCGAGATGATTGAGCGCGACGGCACGGACTCGGACGAGCGCCTCGTCCGGTTGGGGGACGGGATCGGGAACCTCGGCCCGCTCCAGCCTCTCGACGCCGCCGTGCTCTCGAATTACGATTGCTTTCATGGCACGCGATTCTACAAATCAACAGGGCATGGCGGTTGCTCCCGGCATCAGCATGGCGCGACGTATCACTGCCGTTGTCGGAATGATGGCCCTGATCGGCCTGCTGATCGTGCTCGTCTGGCGGGTCTATCTTCACCACGAGCATGGAGCGTCCACCGAGGAGCCGACTGTTGTTAGCAGCGTCTACCGTGCCGCCTGAACTTTTGAAAAAACACCACAAATGGCATGGCACCTGCTCTATCCGGGAGCATGACAACCAGGACGGCCCTTCTTGGCGCTGCAACTGTTGCGACGCTCTGTCTCTTTTCACTACCCGCAATTGCCGATTCGACCGCCGTAGTCGACCTGACGCCGCAACTGAAGAGCGAAGTCGAGGTGGATGGACTGTCGGCGGTTGAGGTTGGCGGAATCGTCATTCTGCGTGGACGAACATCGGACGCCGCCGTCGCTCAGCGCGCCGGTGTGCTCGTCCAGAGCCTCGGCTACACGCGCATCGCGAATCTGATTCGAATCGTGCCGCCGCCGGACGACGCCGCCATCGCGCGCCAGGCCGAGCGCAGGCTGGCCATGCATCGCTCGTTGGACGGCTGCCGTCTGCGCGTCGATTCAAACCACGGCGTCCTCACCGTGGCCGGGAAAGTGAATCAGGAGTTGCAGAAGGACATCGCGATCGATCTCTTGCGGCAGATCGAAGGCGTCAGGAGTGTCCGAGCCGATCTGTCAACGGATCGTCCGAATTGATAAGCGGACCTTACTGCCCTTCAGGCCTTCATCGGCCTTGACCGTCCGCGCGTAGATCACGCTGAAGAGAACGTCGAAATCGCGAACGGTCATGCTGGCTTCAGTGCCGAGGCCGGCGTCGACGGCATTGCCGTGGCTGCCGGCGATCGAGACGTGGCCCGCGCCGAGGTATGCGATTCCGTACATCGTGTTCCAGTGCATGACGAAGGTGCGGTAGTCGCGATTGCGAAAAATCGGAACGAAATACTCATTGGTCAGGTGGACCTCGTTCGTGCCTGCGGACGCATTCCGCGACGTGATTGCTTTCAGCGCATCGCGCCCGGCCATATCGATCATCTCGTACGCCGGAATGCTGTAGCGCTCGATCGGCAAGACAGGTGCCGCTCCGGCCGGCGTCGGCCCCGTGCCGCATACTCGCGGAAATACATTGGTGGTGCACCAGGTGCGCACCGTCGACTTGGTGAGGAAAGTGCCGAGGTGCGCGCGCGTGACGACGAACGATGTGGGCGTGAGGTCCCAGCGCCGAAGCGCTTCGGCCTCCAGCTTGGTGTACTTGTAGTCGCCGGTCGAAAGACGCGCCGCCTGCGTGATGGCAGCGGAGACGCTGAGTTTCTGCGGACCAAGCTCGCGAAACGCCGTGAGTACCGGAATGATGCGGCCTCGCGACTCGCCCACGATCGAGTTGAGACGCTCATCGAACTGCGTGCCGTACTGGTACCCGATCTTGGTATAGACGTTGTTCTTTCGATTGTCGACAGTCGTCACGTCGCCGAAGGTCAGGCGATCGTCCTGAACCAGCCAGAAATAGCGATGGTTGTAGTCGCGCGGAAATTCGGTGAGAAGAAGTCCGCCCCGGACGCGCTGAAATTCCTGCGTCGATGTCGATCCGATGTTCGGGAAGCCGATGGTGTCGAAGACCGCGATTTTGTAGGTGTAGTCACGCGCGTAGTACTTGTAACGGAGGAACGTGCTGATATCGCCGTTGACGAATTTGTAGTCGATCTGGCTCTCGAACAGAACGTTCTTGATCAACTTTCGAATGCGAACGCTGGCCTGCCCTTCCGGAAGATAGAGGTTGAGGTAGGGGAGCGCTTCGCGCCGCTCGTACGCGCCGGCCGCTGTTCGCGACAGAACCGGAGGCTCGGGCTGGGCCGTCGGCGGAGGTGGCGGCTGTTCCGGCGCGGGCTGCGGGATGGGCGCAGGTGCGGGGGGCGGCGTGGTGGGTTGAGGCTCGGGTTTCGGAGCTGGCTGCGGGGCGGGCGGGGGTTGTGGAACTGGAGTTGGAGGCTGCTGTGCGAGAAGAGTTGATGCGGCAAGAATTACCACGAGCGGGGAAAATCGACGCAACATACGCATGTCAGTCTGATACTCCTCGACTCAACCTATGGTAAGCTCAGAGGGTTGAAGCGTTTACCATAAATCGCGCGCCTCGTTTGGCACACCATTTGTAAGCGCGCGGGCATTATACGATGCGGACGGAAACCGTGCAGAGAGATTTAGGAGGTGTGAATTGTTGCGTCTGGGTCATCGGCTAATGTTCCTTCTTTGCATCCTGCTCGTTCCCCCGCTGTTCGCTCAGTACGGGACGGGCACAACAATGACGCGCGAGGACCAGATCGGAATTGCTGCTCCGACCTGGACAGGGGAAACCGGTCTGTTTAGTACGGTGACCGCTAACACGCTGCATCGCGGCGACTTCTCCTTCGGTATCTACGCGCAGAATTTTCGCGTGATCGCGGGTCCGGCGCGAGGTCTCACGCCGCCCTCGGCGCGTCCCTACAAAGATTACGGATACGACCGCGACGTCTTCAGCGCGTCGGCCGCGTTTGGCCTCACCGATCGCTGGGAGGTCAGCGGTGAGATGCCGTTCGAGAGGCTCCGCGGACAGGGTGGCGATCGCGCCGGCTTCATCAACGGCTGGTTCTATCAGGGACGCTTCTCCGACAGCGGCATCGGCGATCTCCATCTCGCCACCAAGTTCGGTCTTGGCGCGGCGGGCTCCGGCGGATCGGGCGCGGCACTTTCCGTTTTCTCCGATCTACCGACTGGGAAAAAGAACAGCGGCATCAGCAGCGGCAATGGAAAATATGGCGTCGGATTCCACTGGACCGGCGGAATCGCAAACCTTGCCGCGTCGTACGCCATCGTAGGAAAAAGAAACGCCAGCCGCTCGAACTTCCCGCCCGGTGCTGTGTCGGATATCAATCTGCCCAACGAGATTCGTCTCGACGGTGGACTCAACATTCCGCAGGGCTGGTGGAGAACGACGAACTGGATCACAGAAGTCAACTCGGTGTTCTACACCGGCGGGGACTTCAAGCCGAAAGCACCGATCTTCCTGGTCACCGGACTGCGTCACTGGTTCGGCGGCAGCGGCTGGGCATTGAACGGCGGCGTTCGTTGGAACGTCGGAAAGTTCAGCTACGACAACGATCAATGCCGCTTCACGGAACTCTCGGACTGCGGCTTGAGCGGTCTGGTTGGGCTCTCGTTCGCACCGGTGCACATGGCGCGGCTCGCCCCCCCCCCCCCCCCCCCCCCCCCCCCCC
>DASPZU010000105.1:0-73490 GCA_035636095.1 Thermoanaerobaculia bacterium | reverse complement strand
GCTCAAGGTCATGTCGTGAAGGAGCTGCCCGCCGATCGTCTGCGTAAAATTCGCCACCAGACTCTCGCTGAAACGCGCGTGGCTGGTGGGGACCTGTGCGAAGCCCGAGCTTCCGCCGAAGGAGCCGTAGGGTTCGACCTGGTTGACGGTATCGCGCAGGTAGCGAGCCGACAATGAAGCGGCGTTTGTCAGCGTCGAATCCAACCGCAGGATGTCCTCGCGAATGTTGCGATTTTGTGTCGGCGTCAGCGTGGAGAACGCGCGCTGCGCCGCATCGGGCAGCGGGAATTTCGCGATCAACGCCACTCCGTTGCGCGACAGTCTTTCCGTCGGAATGATCCCGCCCTGGAATGGCTTGCCGGTGGTGGGATCGATCGGCTGCCGCGGCGACTGCGAGAAGTCGCCAACCCGCTCCAACGCGCTCGGCACCGCGGCGATCTTCGTCAAACCTACCTGGCTGTCGAGCTTCTTGTATTCCTGTCCTGCAAAAAAGAAGAGTCGGGCGTTGTCGGCGTTGGACATGTGAAACACGAGCGGCCCGCCGAGGTTCCAGCCGAAGTCTTTCAGGTTGAGGTGATCTTTCTGGCCGGTGATCTTGTTTTCGGAGTCGAAACGGTCATCGCGCAGGAAGCTGTAGGCACCTCCGCGAAAGTCTTTTGTTCCGCGCTTGGTGACGACGTTGATCTGCGCTCCACCCGCTTTTCCGAACTCTGCGTCGTAGGGGTTCGAGATGATCTTGAACTCTTCGATGGCGTCGATGCTCACGTTGTGCACTTGCGTGGCATTGGAGCCGGCATCGAGATTCTCGGCGCCGTCGAGCGTCAGACTGGCGAAGTTTTTCCGCAGACCGTTGATCTGCTGTCCGTCGGCGCGAAAGCTCGTGCCCGATTCATAACTCCCTTCATTGCGTGACACGCCCGGTACGAGTGTGACCAACTGCATGTATGTGCGGCCATCGATGGCCAGTTCCTTGGTCTGTTCCCCGCTGATGAGGTGCGCGACATCAGGGCTGGTCGAGATCAGTGCCTCCGCCCCTTTCACTTCGATGGCTTCGCTCAAGGTTCCGATTTGGAGTGTGATGTCGACGCGCATCCGCGCATTCAGCTCGACTTTCAGCCCTTTGCGGACGAAGCGCTGGAAGCCGGACAGCTCCGCGGAGATGTCCGCCCGGCCATAGGGAAGAGCGGGCAGCACGTAGAAGCCGCCCGAGTTCGTCTGCGCGCTGCGTTCGACGCCGATGTCGGGGAATACCAGCCTGACATCAACGCCCGGGAGTGCGCCTCCGCCGCTGTCGCGGACATAGCCGGAGATTTCCCCGACGGTATTTTGCGCGGACGCGGAAGCGACCACCATCAACGCCAGAAGGAGCGTCCAACCCCACGCACGAGACGGCTGAAACGGCATGGTGTCCTCCAATTTGACTTTTAAGATGACAATATGGCCGTTTGATCGGCTGTGTCAACCTATTTTCACCTTGACGTTACAGTGCGATTGCACATAATTTAGGTGCATACTGATCCAAATATGGTTGCGATACTGTATTTTGTTTTGTAACAGACAAATATCGTGAGACGGATCGATCCGAACAACTTCCGCGTTGCGACCCGCGCCACCCCGCGGCAGATCAACCGTCAGATCGCCTTGAACCTGGTGCGCGAGCGACAGCCCATCTCCCGCGCCGAGCTCGCCCGCTCGATGAACATGCGCCGCGGCGCGGTCAGCCTTCTCGTCAATGAGTTGATCGAAGAGGGAATCATCTTCGAGGGAGCGACCGGCGAGACCTCCCGCGGCCGGAAGCCGAAGTTCCTCTTCGTCGATACTCGCTCGCGCTGCGCGGTGGCGGTCGACATCCGGCCCACGCGAACCTTTTTCATGGTGACCGATCTGGTCGGCCGGCCGCTGGTGGGAGTCACCAGCTTCGCCACCGAACGGGAGCCGAAAAAATTCGTAGCGGAGTTGGCCAGGCGAATTCGTCGCGTTCTTTCGGATCATGAGGAGTTGGGCGACTGTGCCGGAGTGGGCATCGTTGTCCCGGGCATGGTCGATCGCACGGGAAGCCGTGTCCTGTTCGCGCCTCGCCTGGGATGGCACGATCTGTCGCTGCTCGAGCCTCTCGAGGTTGCCATCGGACTTCCGGTCTCGATCGAAAATTCCGGACGCGCCTGCGCCCTTGCGCAACTGTGGGCCACGCGCGGCGGCAGCGATACTCCTGACGATTTCGTCTTCGTCAGCGTCTCCGACGGACTGGGCGTGGGAGTGATGGTGAAGGGCGAGCTCTTGCGAGGACAACACAATGTGGCCGGCGAATTCGGGCACATGACTTTGAACATCGAAGGACCGCGCTGCGCATGCGGAGCGAACGGATGTTGGGAAGCGTACGTCTCGAACCTGGCCACGCTGTCGCGATACTTCGGCCGCAATCTCGAGGAAGAACAGCCGCTTCCTCTCGAACCCGCCGCGCTCACCATCGACGATCTCATCGCCCTGGCGCACTCGGGCGATAGCAAGGCGCTCTTCGCTTTGCAGACGACGGCCCGCTACCTCGGCTTAGGTCTCGCGTCGGTGGTGAATGCCGTTGATCCCGCGCGAATCTACATCGGCGGTGAGATCGCGGCTGCGTGGGATCTGATCGAAGTCACAGTGCGGGGCAGCCTCAAAGAGCGCACGCTCCGCCCCGTCGGCCGCCATGTTGAGATCGTGGTCGTGCCCGCCAACGACTACCCACGACTGAAAGGGGCGGCGGCGCTCGTGGCCGCACCGTCTTTCGCTGCACCGGTCGTGGCATGACAAAGCTCGCGGGCCGCGTCGGACTTGTGACGGGAGCCGGCGGCGGCATCGGAGGCGCCACGGCCATCGCGTTCGGCGAGCGTGGGATGGATTGCGCGGTCCACTACTTTCGCAATGCCGACGGCGCGAACTCCACTGTCGCGAAGTTGAAAGAGTTGGGAAGAAAAGCGGAGACGTTTCAAGGCGATCTGTCGCAACTGGAAGAAGCGCGGAGGGTCGTCCGCAATGTTGAGCAACGCTTCGGAAAGATCGATGTCCTGGTCAACAACGCCGGCGATCTCGTTGAGCGACGCACGCTGACGGAGATGAGCGAGGAGTTGTGGCGGAAAGTCCTCGATCTCAATCTGACCAGCGCGTTCTTCTGCACGCAGGCTGCTGCCTCCGGCATGATCGCGCGACGCAGCGGCGCGATCATCAATGTCTCGTCCCTGGCGGCCCACAACGGCGGAGGCCCCGGCGCCTTCGCGTATGCCGCCGCCAAGGGTGGCTTGATCTCGTTCACCAAGGCCATAGCGAAGGAGCTCGCTCCCAGCGGCATCCGCGTCAACGCGGTGGCGCCGGCGCTCATCGACGCGACGCACTTTCATGAGCGCTACACGCCGCGGCAGACATTCGAGAACATCATCAAGACCATCCCGCAGGGTCGCGCCGGCACGCCCGAAGATGTTGCGCGAGTGATCGCGTTCCTCGCCAGTGACGACAGCGCCTATCTCGTCGGCGAGACGATCGATATCACGGGCGGGTTGCACATGCGATGATGCGCCGGGTCATCATCGGTCTCGTCCTCACCCCGTCGGCGGGAGGGCCCTCGCCCCGCGCAGCGGGGAGAGGGTGGCGCGCAGCGCCGGGTTCGGAGGTGCCAGCATGATTGTCGCCGCTCTTGTTTTTGCGGCATCGCTTCAAACGCAACCTCCGCCGTTCGCGGAACTGCTGGCGAAACCCGTTCGGCTGAAGCCGCAGCTCGAGGGCGTGCATCCGCGCGTATTCGTCACCGCCGAAGAAATCGAAGCGCTGCGCCAACGCGCGCGCACCACGCATCGCGAGGAATGGTCGCGCGTGATCGCGAATTTAGCGGCGCTCAAGGGCGAGCCGCCCAAGCCCCCCGGACCGCAGGAGCGGCGAGCACAGAACACTGTTGCCTACGCCATCGCCGAAGTGAGTCTGGCGTACGCGATCGAGAGGAAACCGGAGTACCTCGACGCGGCGCGGCGATGGACCCTCGCGGCGATCGACTACGAGCCGTGGGGCTACACCTACAATCTGCCTAACACCGATCTGGCCGCCGGCCATCTGCTCTACGCCATCGGATGGGCCTACGACCTCCTCTTTCACGATCTCACCGAGGCGGAAAGGCAGCGGATCCGCAGCTCGCTCGAGCGTCACGCCGATCTGGTGTATGACTACTTCGCTGCCAAGAAGAAACTGAACTTCACGCAGAATCACGACTTCATCACCACCTCCGGGCTCGGCATCGCGGCGCTGGCGCTGTACGGCGAGTCAAAGAACGCCCCGCAGTGGGCCGCGCTCGCACGCGCGCACCATCATCGCGCCGGCCAGTTGCTCAGTCCCGACGGCCACTACTACGAGGGCTTCGAGTACTGGACCTTTTCCGCGCCGTGGCTCGTCCACTTTCTCGATGCCTGGGAGCACTCTACCGGCGAGAGTCTGTGGGATCGCGAGGTCTTTCGAAACTGGAAGCTGTACGTCGCGCACTCGGTACTCCCCGACGGACAGACCGTCGTCGACTTCGGCGACATCTGGGAAGGACCGCTCACGCGACTCCACAAAGGCGCTGACTACCCGCGCGTCTATCCCGACGGCCGGCTCCGCAGCAACTACAACATCCTCTATCGCGTCGCCGCTCGCTTGCGCGATCCCGAGACGCAGGCCGTCGCTGAGCGCCTCCGCGCATTCGGACAGAGCAATCACGAGGAATACTGGACGCTGATCTGGCGCGATCCCTCGCTGGAAGCGGCGCCGATGACTCGAATTCCGCTGCGACATCATTTCGAAGATTCTGGCGTGGCCTACATTCGAACATCGTGGGACAAAGACGCGACCGTGCTGGCATTCAAAGCCGGCCCGCCGGAAGGGCATCGCGCGTTGGCACTGCAACCAAAGGTCCCCGAATGGCGGCAGAGCACCGGTCACGCGCATCCCGACGCCAACAGCTTCATCTTCTGGGCGGCCGGGCGTTACCTCACCGGAGACACCGGATACTCGGGCATGTCTCGGGCGCGGAATCACAACACCATCACCGTGGGCGGCGTCGGACAGGGCATCGAGGGAAAGCACGATGTGTGGGCCGGGGTGCCGCGCGAGTCGCTCGACCGAATCCGCATCGTCGAAGTGAACCAGACACGTATCATCGGTGAGGCCGCGGGAGCTTATCCGAAGGAAGCGGCGCTCGAGCGCTACCGGCGCGAAGTGATCCTAGGTCCAAAAGGTACGCTGCAGATTCGCGACCGGATCGAGACGCGCGAAGCAAAGAAGGTGGAGTGGCATCTGAATGCCGACACTCCGCTGCAGAAAACTTCAAACGGTTTCGCGACCGACGCGATGGAAGTCATCGCCCACCCGCCCAGCGGCGCGACATTCGAGATGCGGCCAACGCTTGTCAAAGTTCCCGGTCTTCCCGGTTCGCTCACCGAGGGCCCGATTGAGGAGCGAGGCGATCAGTTGGTGATCACGGCGCCGCCGGCCACCAAGTTTGAGTTCGAGACGACGCTAACGAGTTCCCTCTCCCGCAACGCGGGAGAGGGTGGCGCGAAGCGGGGCCACCTTCTCCCCCGCAGTGCGGGGGAGAAGGCCTTGTCAAAGGAGAAGCCATGAGGCCATTCATTCACGAGGATTTTCTGCTCGAGACGGACGTCGCCCGCGATCTCTATCACCGTTACGTCGAGCACCTTCCGATCATCGACTATCACTGCCATCTGCCAGTGGCGCACATCGCAAGTGATCATCAGTTCCGCTCCATCGCGGAGATCTGGCTGGAAGGCGATCACTACAAGTGGCGCGCGATGCGGACCAACGGAGTCGATGAGCGCTACTGCACCGGCGACGCGTCGGACTGGGAAAAATTCGAGGCCTGGGCGCGCACGGTGCCGGCGACCATGCGCAACCCGCTCTATCACTGGACGCACATGGAGCTGAAGCGTCCGTTCGGCATCACCGACTTGCTGTCCGAACGCAACGCTCGCGCGATTTACGATCGCTGCAACGAACTGCTCCGGCAGCCGGAGTTTTCAACCCAGGGACTGCTCCGCCGATTCGGCGTTGCGCTGGTCGGCACGACCGACGATCCGGCGGACTCGCTGGAGCATCATCAGGCGCTGGCGAAGAACGACGGCGATGTGCGCGTCGTGCCGACATGGCGTCCCGATGCCGCCATGGCCGTCGAAGATCCAACCGCATTCAACGTCTGGCTCGGGAGACTGGAAGTGGCCGCCGGCATGTCGATCGGCAATCTCGCTCAACTGTTTGAAGCGCTCGATCGACGGCACGCAGCATTTCACGCGGTGGGCTGCCGGATGTCCGATCACGGTCTGGAAGAGATCGATGCCGAGGAGTGGTCGGGCGCCGAGGTTGCATCGACGTTCGATCGGGCGCGGGCGAAAAAAACTGTGGAGGCGGGTGCAGTGCGCCGATACAAATCCGCGCTGCTCCATCGCTTCGCGGTCATGGACCATGGGCGCGGCTGGGTCCAGCAATATCACCTCGGCGCCATGCGCAACAACAATGCGCGCAAGCTGCGCGCGATCGGCCGGGATTCGGGATTCGACTCCATCGGCGATTTCGAAATGGCGCGGCCGCTCGCCAGATTCTTCGATCGCCTCGAGCAAAAGAGTCAGCTCGCGAAGACGATCCTCTACAACCTCAACCCGCGCGACAACGAGCTGATGGCCACCATGATCGGCAATTTCCAGGACGGCTCCGTGCCCGGGAAGATGCAGTACGGCTCGGCGTGGTGGTTCCTCGACCAGCTCGACGGCATGACCGCGCAGATGAAGGCGCTGTCGAACATGGGCCTGTTCTCGCGTTTCATCGGCATGATCACCGACTCGCGGAGTTTCCTGTCGTATCCACGCCACGAATACTTCCGCCGCCTGGTCTGCAATCTCCTCGGCGACGATGTTCGGCGCGGACTTCTGCCCGACGATCGGGAGGCGTTAGGCCGGATCGCGCAGGATGTCTCCTTCTTCAACGCGCGCGAATACCTCGGCATGGAGCTGGGACGGATCGGGCGCGACGTCGCGCGCGCCGCTGCATGACGGTTCTCGATCTGTTCCGCCTCGACGGACAGGTCGCGATCGTCACCGGTGCCTCACGCGGTCTCGGCGCGGCGATGGCTGAGGCGCTGGAGGAGGCGGGGGCGAAGGTGATTCGCCTTTCGAGCCATGACGCGGATCTCAGCGATCGCGAGGCAGTGACAAAGCTCCTCGATGAAGACGCCGACATTCTGGTCAACAACGCCGGAATCATCCGCCGCGCGCCCGTTCTGGACTACAGCGACGAGGATTGGGACGCGGTGATCGAGGTGAATCTTCGATCGGTGTTCGCGCTAAGCCGCGCATTCGCGCGACGATTGGTCGAACGCAAGAGCGGAGGGCGCATCATCAACGTCGCCTCGCTGCTGTCATTTCAGGGCGGCATTCGGGTCGCGGCGTACACCGCAGCGAAGAGCGGAGTGCTCGGCCTGACACACGCCATGGCAAACGAGCTGGCCCCGCTCGGCATCAACGTCAACGCCATCGTCCCCGGCTACATGGCCACCGACAATACACAAGCGCTGCGCGACGATCCGACCCGCAGCCGCGAGATCCTGGCGCGGATTCCGGCCGGGAGATGGGGCAGGCCCGACGACCTGAAGGGGGCGGTTGTTTTCCTGGCGTCGCGCGCCTCGGAGTATGTCCACGGCGCCGCGCTCGCGGTCGATGGAGGATGGTTGTCGCGATGAGTCTACTTTTTCTTCCGCGACGCGAGAAAGTCGGCGCCGGTTGGTAAGCCGAGTTTTTCCCAGGCAGCCTTGAGCACCGCCGCTTTGTCAGGCGGAGTCTCGGCCGGTTGAATGAGCATGAAGTCCCAGCTCGCTCCGTCATCGTGGATGTAGAGCTGGCGCGGCATTCGCGATCGCCTCCAGAAAGGCGGTGTGCTCGCCGGGGGCGATGTGGTAGATCTCCACCAGCATTCTTGGTGGTTCGGCCGCCGGTGCCCGCAAGCTCATAAAAAGAAACGCGAATGCAATTTTCCTCATCTTCGATCTCCTCGGTCACAAAACGTTCGGCTGTCCTGTCTATGACTTGAGTATGCAAGATCAGAAACGGCTGGCGGCGTTCGACCAGCATCGCGGTCTTCTCTTTTCCATCGCCTACCGGATGCTGGGCAGCGTGGCCGACGCCGAAGACATCCTCCAGGAGACGTTCATCCGCTGGCTGCAGGCCTCCGGTGACGAGATCCGCTCTCCGAAGGCCTTTCTCATCACGATCATCACCCGCCTCTGCATCAACCATCTGCAGTCCGCGCGGGTTCGGCGCGAGGAATACGTGGGCCAGTGGCTGCCGGAACCGCTCATCACCGATGAAGGCAGCGACCCCGCTCGTCTCTTACAGACGGATGAATCGCTGTCCATCGCCTTCCTGGTCCTGCTGGAACGGCTGAGCCCGATGGAGCGCGCGGTCTTTATCCTCCGCGAAATCTTTGACTACGAGTATGCGGAGATCGCCGCTGCGCTCGGACGAAGCGAGGCGAGCTGCAGGCAGATCCTGCGGCGCGCCAAGCAGCATGTCCGCGCTGAGCGACCGCGGTTCAGAGCCAGTGAAGAGGAGCACGACATGCTGCTCGAACGATTTCAGCAGGCCGCCACCAGCGGCGATGTCGGTGCTCTGGAGGCGCTGCTCTCTGCCGACGTCGTCCTTCACACGGACGGCGGCGGCAAAGCGCCGGCCCTGCCGAATCTGGTGCACGGCGCGAACAACGTCTCCCGCGCCATCGTGGGCGGGATCACAAGGCTGGCGCCCCGGAATCTCGTGCAGCGGATGGTCCAGATCAACGGCGAACCCGGCATCGTCACCTATCTGAACGGGCGGCCGTTCGGCGTGTTCACGATCCAGATCCGTGAAGGGCACATCGCTGCCGTCTATGCCATCACCAATCCCGACAAGCTTTCCCATCTGCCGGGATTGCCGGATGCTCCGTCTTAGCCCGCGGTGTCACAAAGCGCCGGCCTGCATGGTCTCCTGCGTGGAGGTCGAACATGCAACTGCTCATTCTCGGCGCAACGGGCGGAACGGGCCGTGAGCTGCTCGAGCAAGCTCGTAGCCGTGGTCACCAGGTCACCGCCTTCGTGCGCTCACCACAAAAGCTCGGTGCATCGCGGGACGGCGTCACCGTGCGGCGCGGTGACCCGCTCAGCGTCAGCGAGCTGCGCGCGGTTCTGCCCGGCCACGACGCAGTGCTGACCGCGCTCGGCGCGCCGGGGCCGGGAAGGACGACCATCCTTCGCGACTCCGGCCGCAGCATTGTCGAAGCAATGCGCGCCGGCGGCCCACGCCGCCTGCTGGTCGTTTCCGTCGCGGCACTCTTCGATGACGCGGGGGTCGTAGCTACGCTGCTTCGACACACGCTGCTGCGGAACATCGTCGCGGATGCTGCGGAGATGGAGCGCGTGGTCATGGACAGCGGCCTTGACTGGACCATCGCGCGGCCGCCGCGGCTGACCAATGGTCCACTCACACAGCTCTACCGCGTGGCCGACGGCCGGATGCCGCGCGGAAGGATTTGGGTGAGCCGCGCTGACGTGGCTGATTTTCTTCTCAACGAGCTCGAATACGGTCGCCACATTCGTGAAATCGTCGGCATGGCCGGCGGCAATGGTCAAACAGGAGACTGAAATGGTAAATCTCATTCTTTGGATCGTGCAGATATTCCTCGCTCTCTTTTTCCTCGGGGCCGGAATCCCGAAGGTCACCGGACGCGGCCTCGAACAATGGACCGGATTCTCCGACCTGCCACGTCCTCTGGTCCTCGCAATCGGACTCGCGGAGTTGCTCGGCGCTGCCGGACTGGTATTGCCGATGGCGACCGGCGTCCTGCCGTGGCTGACGCCGCTGGCCGCGGTCGGCCTCGCCGTCAACGTGCTGATGGCGTCAGGTTTTCACATTCGGGCGGACGAACGGCTCAACGCTGTGGAGACGACGCTGTGGGCAAGCATCGCCGCCATCATCGCGATCGGCCGCTGGAATCTCCTTGCCTCGCGCGCCGCGATTCCCGCATGGGTTCTGGCCGTGGCTCTGACGCTGATGGTGCCTTCAGCGATCATCATTGTCATCGTGCTCTTGCGTCGTCCGGTGAAAGCCGAAACAGTCGGAGTCCCGGAGTAGAGAGCTGAGCGGCGATCAACGTCGCGATAAAACTACTCGACCGCATGCGCGCGATGCTCCGGACGCGGCATTACAGCATCGGCACGGAGATGAGCGGTACGGCGCGTTCCTGGCCACTGGCAACTTGCGCGTTTTGGTATTCTGCCGCGTGAAGGCCGCGCATCTTAGCGGCAAACGTTAGCCGGACTAATCTACGATGCTATTTCTCGTCGTTATCGTGCTAGCGGCCGCGACGCATCGCGGGACCGTTTCGATCAAAGACTTGGACTTCGCCAACTTCGCCTATCCATC
Source organism: Thermoanaerobaculia bacterium (assembly GCA_035636095.1). Classification (GTDB taxonomy): domain Bacteria; phylum Acidobacteriota; class Thermoanaerobaculia; order Gp7-AA8; family Gp7-AA8; genus Gp7-AA10. The sequence goes on along the minus strand of DASPZU010000105.1, from coordinate 63,033 downwards.
TTTCGCCGGTCTTCCGGCAGTTCACTTACGAAATGGAGACTACTGCTCATCAGGGGACTACCAGACTTGCGTCACCCTAGCGTCCGTCGTTTTCGGCGATGTTACCGGCGACGGCGAACCGGAAGCTGCAGTCACCCTCGGGGCTGTGTTCCGATATGGAAACGGCTCACACACCGACGGCTTTCTGTATACGCTGCGAGCAGGTCAGCCGCGCCTGATCGGTCGCTTTGCTGGTGGCGATCGCGGCAACGGGGGCATCATCAAGACCGCAATCCGAGGACAGCGTCTGGTCGTTACGCGTCTCCAGGCGAGTTGTCCCGCGTGTACCGATGCGACCGAAGAAGATACCTTCAAGTGGAATGGTCGCCACCTTGTTCTCGTCTCCAGCTCAATTCATGAAGAGAACCGGTAGAAATAACCGCCGGCTAACTTTTCGCTGCATCCGACCCGCGGCCGTATGCTGGCCGGGCCTAACGGATTATTCCAGCCCCATGCCCGGAAATTATTAGCCCGCATGATGTTCGCAATCAAAGCCGAGGTGAGCGATCTGTCGGCGGAGAATTTCGCGTTCAGCGCGCAGAAGACAATGTATCGCGGCAAGTACATCGCCGAAGGACATACGATCTTTGTCTTCGCGAGTGAGAACGAAGGCGGGCCAGGTCTCATCGCCAGCGGCGTCGTCACCTCGGCCAAAGCGGTCGCAAGAAAACGCGGGATCGCCCGGCAAACGCCTCGCGTAAGTATCACCATCAGACGCGCCGCGCTCGCAAAGCGGCGCCTCGGGCGGAGCGAGCTCAAACGTTTTTCCGACTGGAACGACGGTCGACCCGAGACCGAGCTCAATTTCAAGTTCTATCGCCAGGCAACGAACAAGATTGCCGGCATCTCGGATGAAGCGGCGGCGTTCCTCCAGGAGTTCTTTTAACCCGGGCGATCACGCTGGTTTCAGGCACGCGGCCAGACACGTCGTTGAATCGTTTGCCGCCTAACTCGTTGCGACAGCTGCGGGCTGGTCGGAGCCGCTCAGCTTCAAACGTTAGACGGACGGGACGAACCACGCCATCTTCGTACCAACCAACGTTTTCGCCCAGGCGCCCGTATATAAGCGTGTTCACGCGTGACCGCTGCCTCGCTGCAGCGGGCATCATCGGGCTCGCTCTATACGGCGCGTTCCTCGTTCATAACCTGTCATACGCCTTAGGTGGTCCAGACACGGGCGGTTACATGAACGAAGCACGCTTGATCGCGTTTGGCAAGACTACTCGCCCGGTGACACTCGTGCGGCTCTTCGGGTTGGACGACTCGTGGCTGGGGTTTTTCATGCCGCTCGGATTCGCGCCTTCACCACACGGATCCATGCACCCGACTTATCCCGCCGGTCTTCCGATGCATCTCGCTTTAGCAGGCATCATCGGTGGATGGGCGCGCGCGCCTTTCCTTATTGCGCCGTTCGCTGCCGTCGGCTGCGTCTTCCTCGTGTGTTTCTTGAGCAGGCGCCTGGGTCTCCCACGTAGCGCGTCGTCTATTGCCGCAGCTGCAATGGCAACACTGCCCCCCTTTCTCTGGCATGCTGTTCAACCCGCAAGCGACGTTCTCGCAACCTTCTGGGCTCTCGTTGCAATCTGCTGTGCATTCGTTGCCTCGGAAAGACCGTGGGCGGCCCTCGCCGCGGGAGCGGCCTTCGGTATTAGCGTCTGGGTGCGCCCAACAAATGTTCTTCTTCTCTTCCCGCTAGTGTTGGCCTTACGTCTTCAAATCCCTCTTCTCGTGTCTGCGGCTTTAGGCGCGCTTCCATTCGGGGTCTCGCTCATGTGGTGGAATAGCGCCCTGTACAGTAGCCCGATACGCACCGGCTATGGCGGCTTTCTCCCCGGTCTGTCGTGGGCAGGGGTGCGGTACGCTGCACCGCAGCACGCTGAGTGGCTTGCCCGAATGCTGTCGCCCATCGGCTTTCCCGGCGGCCTTCTCGTGCTATGGGATCGGCGCTGTGACCTCTGGGTGAAATCAGCACTCATCGCGTGGATCACTGCATTCTTTGTTTTCTACTCGTTCTACGGTTTCTTCGACGGGTACCTGTGCATTCGGTTCCTCCTGCCTGCGATTCCAGCGCTCATCATCGGCGCGCTCCTCATACTCCGCGACGCATACGCCTTTTTTGCACGGCATGACCGACGCTTGTCACTTGCAATCTTCAGCATCTTGGCGCTTTGCATTGCGGTCGCACCGGCTCTCTCAACGTGGAGCCTCGGAGTCCTGCAGGCTCTGCCAAACATGGAAAGGCGCTACCCCGACGATGTCCACTGGGCGGAGCAGTTGCTTCCTCGCCGGGCCGTGGTCATCACAGGCGTGCTGAGTGGCCCATTCCTGTACTATTCAAACCGCTCGATAATCCGATACGACCAGCTCAACGACGAACGCTTCCAAACCCTTCGTGCGTATGCTGGTATTCATGAACTTCCCTGGTATGCCGTCGTGGCTGATTCCGAGATTCAGCATCGCGAACTTAAAGAGCGTTTCCGCGGCCGGTGGACGCTCATCGCTAACCGCAATGCCATCTCTGTGTATCGTCTCGATTCATGAGATGCAACGATGACCGCATGGTCGCGAATGGCCGCCGTCTAACTCCGCGTAGCAGCCGACGCGCTGCCGTAGTTTGGCCTGGCGCTGAAGCGCCTCGTGCTTCGTGGATGGGAGGTGTCAGAGCTCGTGGTAACGGGGAGGCGGGGCGCGGCTGAACGCGTGCGGGCGTGATAGATCTCTTGGAAGAAATGCGCGGATTCTGATGCGACCATCAATCATCGCGTTCTGTGTGCTATGCGCGTTTCGCGGTCTGAGCGCGCAGGCGCCTGCCTGGCCGCCGTCGCCAGGACACTCGCAAGTGCCGATATGGCCCTCAACGGTGCCGGCTGGGCGGCCGGGACCGGAGGTGGAAACGACGGCGGCTGGCGGATCGTTAGTTGCTGGTCGGCCGTGGCTTCACGTGCGCAACGTCTCGCGGCCCACGCTGACCGTCTATTCGCCAAAGGGGAAGAACACCGGCGCTGCGGTGGTCGTGTTCCCCGGCGGCGGCTATCAGATTCTGGCCATCGATCTCGAAGGCACCGAGGTCTGTGACTGGCTGACCTCCAAAGGAATCACGTGCGTGCTGCTGAAGTACCGCGTGCCGAATTCCGGGCCGTCCTGGGACCAGCGATGCGGTTGTGACCTCAATACGAAATCATCCATGCCGCTCGAAGATGCGCAGAGGACGGTCGGGCTTGTGCGCTTTCACGCGGCTGAGTGGCACGTCGATCCGCACAAAATCGGAGTGCTCGGGTTTTCAGCGGGTGGCCATCTGGTAGCCGCAGTGAGTACGCATTTTGACCGCCGTGTGTATACGGCGGTGGATGCCGCCGACCAGGAAAGCTGCCGTCCCGATTTCGCGGTGGCGCTGTATCCCGGGCATCTGTTTGACTACTCCAAGGACGAGCTATATGCGGACATTCATGTCACCCGGAACACCCCGCCGACGTTCCTGCTGCACGCCGAAAACGACAACGTGGACGGCGTCACAAACTCGCTGAGTTACTACACCGCCCTGAAGGACGCTGGCGTACCGACGGAATTGCATCTGTACGCGGCGGGGCGCCACGCGTTCGGGCTGCGGCGAACGACGTTTCCGATTACAGCATGGCCGCGGTTGGTGGAAACATGGTTGCAGACGATCGGTATGACTCCGCCGTAAATGCTCGCTGCCCCGATTTATTGTGGACCGGATGAGCAGATCGAATCGACTATGCTCCCTAGGAAGCCTGAATGCGCCGACTGCTTCTGCTTCTCCTTGCTGCCAGCGCGCTAGCGCAATCGCCGGAAATCGAGCAGAAAATGCGCGACGCGCAGCAAGCGTTTCGTGCCGGTGATTGCGGCCGTGCGCTAACGACGCTCCGCGAGATCATCGCCGCCGATCCACAAAACTACGCCGCGCACGTCCTCTCGGCGCACTGCCTGCTGCGCCAGAAGGACTACGCTGCCGCGAGTGGCGAGTTCCGCCGCATGCTGGAACTCCGGCCTGAAACGCCGCAGGGCGTGCAGGGGCTCATCGAGGCCTACGCCCGCTCCGGCGATGCGGCGCACCGTGATGCCGAGATCGAGCACCTGCGCGCCTTGATGAAAGCCGGCAACCTTCCCATGACTCTCCGGTTCGTGCGGGAGCAGTTCACCGCCGGCGACAGCAGTGTGGTCGTGAGCGAGTATCCATATTTAACCGCGTTGCGCAGCCGCTATCTATTCGAAGTGTTTGACGCGCAACAGAAGCTCGCACAGCGGCTCGAGCTGGTTTCCCGGGAAGGTGACCAGGCTGCATTCCGGGAACGGCATCCACGGCAAGCTGCTGCCGGCGCACGCCAGTTCTCGCTGGTGTCACCCAACGAAGCGACCGTGCGCGTCTATGATCGCGGAGAGCCGGCATACGCGCAGGTGGTTGCGGATGTGAAGGCCGTGCTCGCCAGGAAGGCGCTGTCCGCGAGCGACTACGCGCTCGCCGAAACTCCGGCCGTCGTCGAGCCAATCCCGATCACCGTGGACGATCCTTCCGACCCTCGCCTCCGATTACAGGCGGGACAGGTCGCGATCGAGTACATCGCCCATTCTTGCTTTCGCATTCACACCGCAAGAGGCGCGCGCCTCCTCATCGACCCGTTCGCCAGCCGCGTCTGGCTCGGCTACGACTTCCCGCGCAGGCTCGCCGCCGACGCTGTCCTGATCACCCACCCGCATTACGATCATGACGCCGATGTTTTGATCGGCCACCAGCCTCCTCCCTGGACATCCGAGGTACGCGTGCTGCGCGATCCAGGAGCGTACAAGGTCTCCGACGTTACGATCAGTGGGATTCGCGGAAAACACGCGGACCCGTGGGGGAAAGAGTTCGGTCAGACCAACACCATCTGGTTGCTCGAACTGGACGGTCTGAGAATCGCGCACGTGGGGGACAACGGTCCTTTGACTGAGGCAAACCTCCAGGAATTGGGACGCGTCGACATCCTGATGATGCCCATCGACGCCAAGCACCACATCCTCAAAGAAGCAGAGATCCAGGCGATCCGCAAGGCGCTGCGCCCCCGGATCCTCATCCCGATGCACTACCGGCTCCCTGACCTCGAGCCTTCTGGCGACACTCCGCAGGACCTCGGCGAAATCAGCCCGTGGCTTGCCGGCCAGGATAATGTCGTTCATCTGGAGAGCAATATTGCGACCTTCACCGCCGGCTCGATGCTCCCCTCACAGGTTGTCGTTGTATTCCCTCACTCCCCCAAAGTCTCTGCAGCGCGACATTAGCTCCTCGGGCCGGTTGACCGCCAACGCATCGCGACGGGCGGCGTTATCACAAAGTCGTTGCGCGGTGACTTACGAGGCTTGCCTCGGACATTTCTCGTCGTTTCCGAGTGCATCAATCGAAGATTTTCCGTTCACTTGACCAGAACGCTCTTCCGATCGGCGGCGATGTAGATGCTGGAGAAGGGCGTAATCGGAAGGAGCCCGTCCTCGCGAGGATCTCTCGCGGGCGCGAAGGCGACTGCGACGTCACGGAAAATCATTCGGCCGATGCGAAGAGCAGGAATGGTCGCGGTCGTCACTCGCCGCCGGCCGGCAGCCGACGTAATCTCCACCGCCCCTTCCTGCACGGCTAACGCTCGCGCGCGTGTCGACGTCAAAACAGGGAACGATGCGCCGGAATCGAGAATGAAATTGAATCCTTCGATTTCGAGGGCTACTCGACCAACGACTTCGTGTGCGTCGAGCGTCATTCCGCGGGTCGGCGGCGCGACATCGAGCTCCATGCAGCGGCTGCGGACATCGAGGAGCACGGCCCGGCCCGCCAGGAAGCTCATGCCCAGGATGCCGTCGAGGTGCCCGTGATTTGAAAAGGGCGGGAGATCCGTAATGAGGACCGGCGTGTGCACGATCGAAACATTCCCGGCGCGCAGCTCGTCGACCACTGCCTCCTCGACCTCGAGCGTTCCGGTGGTGCTGATCGCCTCGATAGTTCGGGTCGGCTGGAGTCCTATTCGTTGCGCGACGGACCGCTCGATCACGGTGAACGTCGCGCCGGTATCGACCAGAAAGCGCAGCGGACCTTCCGATCCGATGCGGACGGCGGTGACGAATGCAGTGTGGGTCGGCTCCAGCGGGATGGCGCACTCTGCCGCGCCGGCTTCCTGCATCGCCACACACAACCCGACGGCCATGAGCGCTCGGTGCATGCGGCCCAAAGGTCGGCCGCGGGACGCTCACGGTCGTGACAAGGAGATGATGTTTCGGCGGGATTCGATGATCAATTGACGGGGGCGGTTCTCAGGTGAACCAGACGCTCCCTCGGAACGTAATCTTTGGAGTGAGTTGCCGACAGTGACCTATCAATTCGACGATCTTCTCGTCGATCCGACCGCTTTTCGTCTCTTCAAGGCCGGGAAGCCGGTCCATATCGAGCCGAAAGCGCTGCAGATCCTGATTCTCCTTTTGCAGCGCCCTGAAACGCTCGTGACAAAGCAGGAGCTTCTGAGCGAGATCTGGCCGGGTGTGGCCGTGACCGAGAACGCGTTGACCCGCGCCATCGCGCAGTTGCGAAAGACCCTCGGCGACGATGCCGAGGCGCCGCGGTACATCGAGACCGTTCCGACGCGCGGCTACCGATTCATCGGCACAGGTGTGGTGGCGGGCGCCTCGCCCGCCACAGGGCGGGCGGGGGCGCCCGCCACCACACTGAGGCTCTCGAGAGTTCTCCTCATCCTGGCCATCGTGATTGTCATGGTCCTGGTCCTCGCCATGGCCAGTTTCATCTCGCGCTTCATCGAGACGGTGAAACCCTTGCAGCGAGTTGAAGACGAGCCGCCGCCGATCGCTGCCAGGCTGCTTCGGGCCTCTTCAAGATTCCAGGTGTCCCCTTCGTTTTCGCCAGACGGCGCATCCGTGGTTTACAGCGCCGATGTTGAGGGCAAGCCGCATCTCTTTGTCTCCACGCTCGAGGGCAACAACGAGAGACAGTTGACAGATGGTGAGGGCGGCGAGGCGCAGCCGTCGTGGTCGCCGGATGGAAAGCGAATCGCTTTCACCTCGGTACGCAAAAGCGGCATCTGGCTCGTGGACGTAAACGGCGGCCAGCCGCTGCAGTTGACGGCTTTCGGATCACGCCCGTCCTGGTCGCCGGACGGGACGGAGATCGCCTTTCAATCGGGCGAGGACATCGAATATGGATGGACTGCCTACGATGCGCTTCCACCGTCGACGATCTGGATCGTGGACGTTGCATCGAGGAAGACCATTGCGCTGACCGGGGCCGCGAATCCGTCCGGCGGCCATGGCGCTCCCTCGTGGCGTCGTGACGGGAAGCGCATCGCTTTCTCCAGTTGCGACCACGAGCGGTGCGGCGTATTCACAATCGCCCGCGACGCGTCAGGACTCACGCAACTGGCGACCGACTCGCGCCGGCTGGCGTCGCCGGTGTTCGCTGCCGATGGTCGGACCGTTTACTACGTGCATCTTCTCTACAACGCCTCGCTGCTCTTGGCCGTCTCCGTCGATGCCGCGGGCAATTGCCTGAGCGAGCATCAGCGGCTCAGGCAGTCCAATCCTGGTGTCATTCAATATCTCGCTTTGTCGCGCGACGGATTTCGCTTCGCGTGGTCGGTCGTCGAAGAGAAAAGCGACCTCTTGGCAATCGATGTTGGATCGAAGGATCCACCGGTGCAGGTTACGAAGAACCCAATGGTCAGCGTGACATTTCCATCGTTCTCCCCCGACGGAAAGAAGATTGCCTACTGCGCTGTGGCGGCGGGTGATGACAGCGGGATTTGGGTTTCGGACGCGGACGGGTCGAATGCCAAAGCGCTGGTGATCGGTCCGGGGCTCAAGCAGTACGCGCGCTGGGGAAGAGGGGAGTGGGATGTTTTCTACAGTGCCTGGAGCGTCGCCGAGCACCGGCCGGTGCCGTTTCGCGCGTCGCTGATCACCGGTCGGGCCGAAGTTGCAGGGCAACTTCCCGAGGATGCCTCGGCGCCTTCAATCTCGCCCGATTTGCAAACGATTGCGTTCAATCGAACGATCGCGGGACAGACCAGCGTCTGGATGTCCGCGCGAGACGGATCGTCGCTTCGGCGCATGACTCAAGATGCCGATCTCGCGCGTTTTCCCATATGGTCGCCTAACGGGAAGCAGATCGCAGTGCAACTTCGCCGCGATGGGTCGTCGATCGCAATCCTTCCCGGCGAGAAGGTGCTGGTAAAAGGAGGCGAGAATTGGCCGCACTCCTGGTCTGCAGATGGGAAGGAGATCGCATTCGCAGGCCGTCGCGACGGCGTATGGAACGTCTGGACTGTCAACGTCGAGAGCGGCACGGTGAGGAGGCTGACCGACTTCACTTCGATGACCACATGGGTGCGGACGCCGAACTGGTCGCCCGACGGCAAACGCATCGTCTTCGAAGCGGGCGCCCCGCGCGGAAACATTTGGATCTCGGAGCCGCGGGTCGCGCAGTAGATGGCGCGGTGAGCGCGGGCGGCGCGTAGAATGACCTTATGAAAGTCTTCACGGGCCGCGTGGTCCAAGGAAAGATCGAGCTCGACAGTCCTCTCGAGGGGGGAACCGCGGTAGCGATCCTTGCCGCAGGAGATGCGGGTTTTACGCTCACCTCCGAAGACGAGGATGAACTTGCCGAAGCTCTGGCGGCGATCCGTCGCGGCGAGTATGGAGATGGGCACGCCCTTCTCGACGAGCTGAAGGGCCACCGCCGTCGTTGAAGGTTCAGTTCAGAGTCGCGCCCCACGCCGCGCAACAGATCCGCGTCGCGGTGGGCTCGTGCGCGGTGGTGGTCGTCGGTTCGAGTGCGCTAGCGCCACCAACCTTCTATCAAAGTTTCTCTCCTTTGGCCGGCTGACCGCCTAGCAGGAACGTCTTGGGATATTTCCCTTCGCCGCAGATCTTGAAAGATCCAAAATCCTTGAACCATGGACCATCTGGCGCGTCGGGTTCCGACTCCCGCCAGAGTTTCAGGTGATAGAGGTCTTCGACCGTGATCTGGCGATCGCGAAGACGATCAAACAGATGGTCGCGAAGGGCCCGCGGCAAATCTGTCCATTGGATCTTCGGCACTACTCACCGAAGGTCATTCGGGCCAGTTCTTCCTTCAGGCGCTTTTGCTCGGCAGGGTCCGACGAATCGGCCAACCGTTCGGCAAGCTCGAAGAACGCTCGCTTCTCGCGCTCACGAGCCTCAAGTCCTGTCTCGATCAGATCGACGATGACCCGATTCGCACTGATGCGTTTCCGTCTTGCCAGGGTCTTGACTCGGCGAGCAACGCTCGACGGCAAGCTGATGCTCTGACGAACGACCCTTTCTGGCTGTGCCACGGTGTCATAATACACCACTCTGCACCAGAATGCACCAGTTCGACTGGTTAGCTCTGAATCGATCGCGCCGCCGCCACCGCTGCGACGTACTGTCTAGCCTTTTCCGTGATCGTGGCGAGGTCGCCTTTGCGAATCGCGCCGAGATCGACCAGGTCCGCGCCGACGCCGAGGGCGAAGGCGCCGGCGGCGATGAGCTCGCCGGCGTTTTTCAGCGACACGCCGCCGGTCGGAATCAGCTCGATCTGGGGCAGGGGAGCCTTGAGCGATTTGAGGTACGTCGCGCCTCCGACAGCATTCGCCGGAAAAACTTTGACCGCGTCCGCTCCCGCTTTCCACGCCGTCACCACCTCGGTCGGCGTCAGCGCGCCGGGGAAGATGGGCACATCGAGTGCATTGCAGGTCTCGATGGTCGGAATGTCGAGCGCAGGGCTCACGATGAAGCGCGCGCCGGCATCGATGCACTGCCGCGCGGTCTCCGCATCGAGAACGGTGCCGGCCCCGATGAGCGCGTCACGTTTTGCCAATTCCTCGATGATCTTGACTGCGCCTGGAACAGTCATGGTGATCTCCAGAATCGGAATTCCACCCGCGCGGATGGCCTCCACCGCCGCCAATGCTTCTTGCGAAGAGCTGGCACGAACGACAGGAATGATGCCGATCTCGCGAATGCGATCAACGACTGACACGCGCCGTTCCGCCCTTCATCACCCGCTCCACTTCGGCCAGCGTCGCCATGCTGGCGTCGCCCGGTGTGGTCATCGCCAGCGCGCCATGCGCGGCGCCGCACTCCACCGACCATGCCGGCGGTTGTCCGGCGAGCTGACCGTAGATGAATCCGGAGGCGAAGGAGTCGCCGCCGCCGACGCGGTCGAGGATCTCGAGATCCGGCCGGTGCGTCGCCTCGTAGAACTTTCCGTCGATCCACGCCATCGCGCCCCAATCGTTGCGCGTGGCGCTGCGTGCGACGCGCAGTGTGGTGGCTACGGCTTGCAGTTGTCGGAATTCCGAGCAGACCTTTCCGATCATTTGCTTGAATGACTCAGCGGGCAGCGAAGCGTGATGCTCGTCCACCCCTTCGACCTCGAATCCGAGAGCCACGCTGAAGTCCTCTTCGTTGCCGAACAGCACGTCGGTCAGCCGCACCAGCTCGCGATTGACTGACCGCGCCTTCTCCGGTCCGCCGATTCCCTTCCACAGCGACGGGCGGTAATTGAGATCGTAGGAGACGATCGAGCCGCTCCGCCGAGCTGCTTCCATCGCTTCGCGCGCGACGAGCGGCGTCGTTTCCGAAAGAGCCGCGAAGATCCCGCCGGTGTGAAACCAGCGGACGCCGCTCTCGAAGAGTTTTTTCCAATCGACATCGCCCGGCTTCAGTTGTGACACCGCGGTATGCCCGCGGTCGGAGCATCCGAGGGCCGCGCGGACGCCGAAGCCGCGCTCGGTGAAATTGAGGCCATTGCGCGCGCGGCGTCCGACTCCGTCATCTTCGACCCATCGGACCCATGACAGATCGCAGCCGCCCTGCAGCATCAGCTCTTCAACCAGCCGTCCCACAGGATTGTCGACCAGCGCCGTGACGATCGCGGTTCTCTGCCCGAAGACGCGCCGCAGCCCGCGCGCGACGTTGTATTCGCCGCCGCCTTCCCACGCCTGAAATGTACGCGTGGTGGCGACACGCCCCTCGCCGGGATCGAGGCGCAACATGACTTCGCCGAGGCTCACCAGGTCGTAGCGGCACGCGGCGGCGTCTTTGATCTTCATCTCTGACATGGTGTCAGCAGCCCCTCACCCGGCGCTTCGCGCCACCCTCTCCCCGCTGCGCGGGGCGAGGGGTCTCGTGCGAGATCCGAAGCGCGTCACTTTCACTTACGCGACGCTTCCAACCCCGATCCGCCTTGCGCGTACTCCGGCTGCACATTGACCACGCCGAACTGCCGGTCCTCACCTTCGCGAATGGCCGCCATCATCCAGAGGAAATTGATCGCGCCGCCGGGAGCGGAGACGTTGGGATGGTAACCCTGCGGCATGAGCACCACGTCGCCTTCTCGCACCAGCGCCACCAGCTCGGGATTCCGCGGATCGTTGTAGACGAACTGCACGCCCCAGCCCGGATCGGGCATATCAATATATAGATAGGCTTCCTCCAGCAGCCGCGCGTGTTCATGCGGAGGCCACGAAGTCCAGTTGCCGGGACGGCTGAATGTCACTCCTGCGAGAATGCGGCCGGCATCGACATTTTTTCCGATGACGATGTTCACATCGCGCTCCGCGGATGGACCTCCAGTGTGGAAGTGGAGTGACGAGTTCTTCTGCACGTCCGCGAAGCGTACCAGTTGCGCCGGGTAACGACGCGAGACCGGCGCCGCGATCTCGGCCACGTCGCAGCTTCCGGATACCTTCACTTCGGAATCGCGAGGGAGGTAGAGCGCGTCGTACGGCGAGAGCTCATACTCATTGATCTTCGCCTTTCCTCGCAGGCAGATGAATCCCGTTTCGCGTTCGCCGGTGGAAAAAGAGATGGGCGCGTCCGCGGCATCGAGGATGATCCGGCCGTAATGCAGATGGCGCGCGGCGGTCGTCCCCGGCTTGACGGAGATGTGCCGGCCACGCTGCTTGTCCGTATCGCGAACAACACATGTTTTCGCCTGAATCGGCGCAAGATCAACACTCATTTACGTTCCTCTTTTTTCGGTGCCATTTCGACGATGACGCCGAGCGTCAAGTCGACAGCGCCTTCGATGACGTGGCCGTCCGCGACGCCACGAAATGCGCAGTCGCGAAGGATCACCGCGCGCACCGGCGACTGCTCCAGACCGCGGATGTACAGTCCATAACGGCTGTGCGCGGACCGCATCCGCTCCACCACTACGTTGCGGACCGCGGGAATGTTGGTTCCGGATTCTGATTCGTAACGCAAATCGATCTCGATGGGCGCCAGTAGCAGGCTGCCGATTTCAATGTCGCGCACGAATATATTCTCGATGATGCCGCCGCGCATGGTATTCGTTTTCAATCGCAGTCCGCGTTCCAGCTCCGCGCTGTCGAGTTTGCACGCCTCGGCATAAATATTTCGCGCGCCACCGGTGATCTCGCTGCCGATGGTGATGCCGCCGTGCCCGGCTTTCATCAGACATCGCCGAATGATCACGTTCTCGACCGGAACATTGATGCGGCGGCCATCGGCGTTGCGGCCCGATTTCAGCGCGATGCAATCGTCGCCGGTTTCGAACACGCAATCTTCGATCAGCACATCGCGGCTCGATTCCGGATTGCAGCCGTCGGTATTCGGGCCATGTCCGACCACCGTCACACCACGGATCGTGACGTTCGTGCAGAGAGTCGGATGCATCACCCAGAAAGGTGCATTGCGGATCGTGACACCTTCGATAAGAACGTTTTTGCAGCGATACGGCTCGATGAACGTCGGCCGCAAGAAGTGCCCCGGACCATACACTCGCTCTGCAACCGGCACGCCTTCCTCGGCCTGCTTGAAGAGGAGCGTGCGGTCGGGGAGCTGCGGCTGCGGCGGATGATCTTTGCCGACCGGCTTCCAATTCCACCAGTGCTGCGCATCGGCTTGCCCGTCCAGCGTGCCTTCGCCGGTGATCGCGACATCCTCGCAATCGAGGGCGTAGATCAGAGGCGAATAGTTCATCAGCTCGACGCCTTCCCAGCGCGTCAGCACCAGCGGATAGCGAGCGGGATCCTGAGTGAAGCGAAGCGTTGCGCCGGCATCGAGATGCAATTCGACATGACTGCGCAACCGAATCGGTCCGGTAAGGTAATCGCCCTTCGGAACGACAACCCGCCCGCCGCCCGCGCGCGCGCAGGCCTCGATCGCCTTGTCGATCGTGGAGTATTTCGTGATGAGAAAGTCGCGAGCCGGGAAGCGCGGGGGGACGATGCGAGCGAGGATTTCGGGGACAGAGGCCCACGGCCCCTCACCCGGCGCTTCGCGCCACCCTCTCCCAAAGGGAGAGGGTTCTGCGGACGCGCGAGCGCCCTCTCCCACCGGGAGAGGGTGGCGCGAAGCGCCAGGTGAGGGGATGCCCTCCGCCACACTGAGCAGCGCAAGAATCAGCCATCGACGGATCATGGTGTGACGATTTCGACTCGCAGCGGCGATTTGATCCGCTGCGTCCACTGCTCGACGTATCTGTCCCAATCGGCGACGGTCGCGAAGTCGCCGGCCTGATCCCATGCCGTGCCGACGTAATAAATCGCCGGCTGGCGCGCGATCATCACATGGTTGCCATCGGCTTCAATCGCCCAATTCTCGACGGCCGCCGGATCCAACACCAGCGTGCATGTGAAGTGACCGGAACCGCCTACGACCGGTCCCCACGCGCGCATCCAGCCTGCCGCGCGCTCGACGCGCAGTTCGGTATTCGCGAATTTCTTGATGCCGGCAGCATAGGTCGCGGTGGCATCGGAAAAGCGACTCTCGAATCGGTTGAAATTCTGCCCGGCGTCGAGCGTCACGCGTTTGGTTTCGAAGCCGGGATACTCGAGCTCGAAGACCAGCCGGATCGGGCCGGCCGCGAGCACGCGCGAGTTGCGAAAGTTTTTCGAGACCACCAGATGGCCGTCGCGCCACAACCCGACCCCGCCGCAGCCCATGCTCTTCCCGGCCGAGTAAAAGTCGCCCCCTTCGCCATGATCGTGATGGTAGTCGTCGACCATGTACCAGTCATTGATGACCAGCCTTCGCGTTCTTTTCAACCACACGTCGACGGCGCTGGAGGTGAGCGGCTCCCTCTGCCACGTCTCCAAGGCCTCGCCGTACATCCGGTGTGCGACGCGATCGTTCTCCCACGCGAAATCGTCGAATCGCTCGCGCACGAATCTGCCGTACACCCGAAAATCCTCTTTCCTGTACTTGTGCGGTTCGCCCGGCCGCAGCTCGAATGAACGTTGACCGTTTGCCGGCATGTCAGTTTGGAAAATGAGTCGATCCGCCAATGCTTGAGCGAGGATCTCTTTTCCCGATTCGAAGACGTGGATGCGCGAGAGGTCGCCGCTCAACTTTGAGGCCGGAACTTCGACGGTCTCCGAGGCGCGTGCGAAGGGCAGGTCGTTGCGGACAATGACCTGCGCAGGCACAGACAGGAGTGTCTGTGCCACAAGGATCCAGGCTGTAATCAGCACCTCAGAAGGTTACCCGAGCACCCAGCTGAATGTCGCGTGGGTTGTTGCGGTCCTGATTGACGATCCCAAAAGTCGAGTTGCGCGGGTTCTGATCCGGATTCCAGAGCACCGTGTAATTGATTGCGTTGATGGCCTCGATCCGGATCTGCAGGTTCGTTCCGCGCGCGATCGGGAAAGTCTTGTAGAGACCGAAGTCGAAGAGATTGAGATTCGCCGTCCGGACATGGGGGAGGGTGGACGGGAAGTAGCGGACATTGTTCGCGAGCTGAATTCGCGTGTCCGTCCGTCCGGTGCCACCGGCAACGAAGAAGCCCGACGTATCCCATCCCGGGCAGTCGAGGCCTGCTTTGCCCCCACCGGAGCACGTTCCGCCGATGTTCGAGTGCAGATCGCGCGGATCGCGCGCCGGGTCGTAATAGATGTTGGTGTTCCATTGCAGCGGAAAGCCGCTCTGATATTGATAAGCCCCGCTGACAGACCAGCCGCCGAGGACCGCGTCCGTGACAGCGTTCCATCCGGAACCCCACTTCTGCCCGCGGCCGAAGGGGAGATCGACGATCGCGCCGAGGGTCGCGCGGTCGGGGCGATCGTTGGGCGAGATCCGGTTCTCGAGGATGCCATCGCCCGCATTGAGGAAGTTGAGCCGGTCGGTTTCGTGCGAGCGCGTGTAGCTGGCCACGAGAGAATTGTGACCGGTGAAGCGCTTCTCGATGAGAATCGTTCCGGCCTGGTAGTGATCGGAGCCGCGGTACTCTTCAGTTCCGACGCTGATGGTGCCGGTATTGGAGACCGCTCCGTTGTTGGCGCCGGCCAGGAACTGCGGATATGGCCGCAGGAGTTGCGCGCGCGTGATGGTCGCGCCGTTGAGCGTGGTGCCGGGCAACAGACCCTGGAACGGATTCGGGACACTCTGACTCAGGAATGCCTCGTTGGCGGTGTCGCGAATTCGCGATGTCGACAGGTACTGCATCGGAAGAGTGTTGAGCTCGCGTGACACCGGCAGATGCTGTCCATGCGAGTCGAGATAAAAACCTTCGACTTTCCAACCGGCGCCGATGTCGCGCTGCGCGCCGAGCTGCCATCGCGTGTAGTACGGCGTCTCCCGATGTGGCGGAATGATCGTGCCGAGCGTAAGACCGAGTCCGGCGGCGGCGCCGAGAGAAGAGCCGGGCGGCTGGATCAGGGTGCCGTTCGGAATCGGATTGCTCATATCAGTGAGAAACGTCGCGCCGTTGTTGTCGGTGGTGATGATGGGCGTGGGCTGTGAGAATCCGGTCTGATTGCCGGCGTCGAAATAGTAGTCGTAGCTGAAAAGCCCGGCGCCCCCGCGAATGACGGTCTTCTCTCCGATGAGATAGGAGAATGCCGCGCGCGGCATGATCTTCGACAGATTGTTGTAGATGCCGCCGTGCGCGAACTGCAGGCCGCCTTTCACCGCGAATTGGCCGACGGGAATCTCCGCAATCGGATTCTTGGCGTAGTTGGCGATGGCAGCGGACTCGATCGGGCTGCTGAGAGTGGAGTCGAAACCGCCCAGCGCGCGATCCTTCGCTTCCGACATCGCCTGCATCAGCTCCATGCGAACGCCGAGGTTCAAGGTCAGGTTCTGATTGAAGTGCCAGTCATCCTGCACGAACAGCGCGTGCGACACCTGCCGCCAGTCGCCCTGGGCCGAGATTTCGAATTGACTGGAATTGCTGCCCGCAGAAGCGACGGTCCCGGTCTGCACTGTCGGCAGACCGAGAAGGAACTGCGCCCATTCCTGCGCCGGATCGTTGAGCGGCGCCGAGTTGTTGACCCGCGTGTAGGCGCCGTTGAAGAAATATCGGCCGGCACCGTAGGCCGGAACGGTGATGTTCCAGCGCTGGTTCCGCAACTCGTATCCTGAACGCAGAGAGTGCTCGCCCCACAGGTAGTCGGCGGTCGGGATGAATGAAATGTTCGTGAAGGGCCGCTTGAAACCGGTTCCCCAATCCGAGCGCATCGAACCGATCGACGCGATGGTCGAATTGGCATTGGTGGTGCTGAAGCCGCCGAAGGTGACGAAGGGCAGGTATTGATAGTCCTTCATCAACTGCGCGGCGGTCGAGGAGAACCCCAGCGATGCCGGGTCGAAGGTGTCGGCAACATTGCGCCATTCGCCGAATCGCGACCAGGCGCCGCGTACGTCCAGCACGAGCGAATTTCCCATCACCGACGTGTAACCCACGGTTGCGCCGGTGTTGCTGCGGTTGTCGAAGCCGCTGGTGACCAGGAAGTTGTTGATCGTTCCCTTTCCGGTGGCGTTGGAAGCGCCGAGGGCCCAGTTGTAGCGATCTTCGCGGCGTTTGTTCCAGTAACCGCTCAGGAAAAGCTTGTTCGAGTCATTGAGATTGTGATCGAGGCGGGTCACGAAGCCGTTGTAGTCGTAGGGCCGCAACTGATTCGTGAAGTAGTTGCCTGAGAATCCGGGCCGGTTCGGTTCGGGATAAAGCGCCAGGAAGTTGCGCGCTACGACATTGATCCGTCCCGGCTGAATGATGTTCCCGGTGAACGCCTTCCGCGTGTTGGTGCTGCCGGTCGCGGTCAGCGGATCGTAGATCAGGGTCGAAAACTCTGACAGGTCGCCGGCGCGCATCTTGTCGGTTGGAACAGAGTACGACGCCGGTTCCGGCTGGACGTCGCGAAGATGCTCGAAGGCCAGCATGAAGAACGTGCGATCGCGGAGGATCGGTCCGGACAGCGAACCGAGCATGCGGTCGTACTTACGCGATGGTTTGTCGGCGCCGGCGCGCCGGGTCAGCAGCGGCGTCGCGGCGCGCTGGTCGCTGCGGTTGAAGTAGGCTGCACTTCCTTTGATGGAATTGGTTCCACTGCGGAGGGCGAGGTTGACGGTTGCTCCCGCGGTATGTCCCGATTGCGCGTCGAAGGCATTGGTCTGCACCTTGTACTCGGCGATGGCATCCGACGGCGGTGAAAAGCCGACCACCCCGAAGTTGTTGCCGGGGTTGGTGTTGTTTGGCGAGACTCTGTTAGGCGCCCCGTCGAGCGTGAACTCGTTGCCTCCCTGCGCGCCGTTTGTGACGATGCCGGCGAGGTTTCCGTTGTCCATCGGACGCGAGAAGTGAAGATCCGAGGAGTCGACCAGACCGGGAGCGAGACGCGTCAGCATATAGGCAGTGCCGTCGCCCAGCGGCATCCTTTGAATCTGATTGCTGTCGATCACCTGACCGGTCACTCCGGAGGTGGTGTCGAGGACCGGCGCCCTCGCCGTAATGGAAATGACTTCCGCCATTGCGCCGAGCTCGAGCCGGAAATCGATTGGAATGACGTCCCCGATCCGGACGGTGACGTCCTTTCGGATGACCGGCTTGAATCCTTCCAGCTTCGCCTCCACCGAGTAAGTGCCGGAGTTCAGATAGCGGATCTGGTAGAAGCCTTTGGCATCGGTGATCGCGGTCGCGGGAACGTTCGTTCCGACGTTCGTGGCCGTGACGGTCACGCCTGGCAGAACCGCTCCGGAGGCGTCTTTGATTGTTCCGCTGACGCCGCCGCGAAAGTCCTGAGCGTCGGCGGCGATCGTCGCGAGGACGAGGATAATCGCGCACAGCAAACCGAGTCGAAGTTTCATCACAACTCCTCCGGCCCCTCACCCAGCCCTCTCCCCGCTCGCGGGGAGAGGGTGCAGGGTGAGGGGAAAGCGTCGAAGTGTGTTATATGACCACTGAGATCTCATAGTCAAGATCTTGTATGACCACTATGCGCATCGCTGCTGCCATACTGACCATTCTTGGAATGTCTGCATCTAGCTCCGAGACGATATTGGTAAGACCACTGCCGTTGAGTGGTGGCATTGACGGGGTCGTGTTGCGTGTGACCACGCTCGACGCTGACGGCCCTGGCTCGTTGCGCAGGGCACTGGAAGACGACCGGCCGCGGCTGGTGGTCTTCGAAGTCGGGGGCGTGATCGACCTTGGCGGCGATTCTCTGCTCGTTCGAAACCCGCATCTCACCATCGCCGGGCAAACGGCGCCCGATCCCGGGATCACGATCATACGCGGCGGGCTGACAATCGAGACTTACGATGTGGTGGTCGCGCACATCTCCGTGCGCCTCGGCGACGCCGGCGGCGCGGATGACTCTTTGGGAGCTCGCCGCGCACACGATGTTCTCTTTGACCATTGCTCCGCGACGTGGGCAGTGGACGAGAATCTGTCGGTCTCCGGACCGGCGGATGTCGATTCATCGCGCGATCCCGAGGCGACTTCACACGACGTCACGCTGCGAAGTTGTCTGATTGCCGAAGGTCTGATGCACGCGAATCATCCGAAAGGCGCGCACTCGATGGGCACGCTCATCCACGACGGTGTTCGGGGCGTCGTCATCGAAGGTTGCCTTTTCGCTCATAACAATGAGCGCAATCCTCGATTGAAAGGCGGCTCGACGGCGCAAGTCATCGGCAACGTCATGTACAACTGGGGCTCGGCTTGCGTCGGCGTCGGCCGTCGCGGGAATCGCCGCATCTTGCAGCCGGCGGAGGCGACACTGATCGGCAATGTCGCCATTCCCGGCCCTGACACGCGCGATCGCGCGCTGGTGAAGAACGTCGATCCTGGCGCTCGAGTCACTCTGCGCGACAACGTTGTCGTCGGAGACACCACCCCTCATCCGCCCTCCGGGCACCTTCTCCCCGCCTGGCGGGGAGAAGGATCTCGAGGGCCCTCGCCCCGCGCAGCGGGGAGAGGGTGGTCCCGCGGAGCGGGACCGGGTGAGGGGTCGGCGGCAGCGACGATCTTGCGCGTGCTGCGCTCTGCAGGCTCGCGACCGGCGCATCGCGATCCGATCGACACGCGCATCGTCCGCTCCGTCATCGACGGTACCGGCCGCATCATCGACAGTCAGGATCAGGTGGGCGGTTATCCGATTCGCCCGCGGACGCAGCGCGCGCTGGTCGTGCCCGACGGAGCCGAAGAGCGGCGGCGATGGCTCAACAACCTTTCCGATGCTCTCAACGTCGCTCCATCTCCAGACTGGCAAAGATGAAGGGTCCGATCGCTTTCGGATCGTTGCTCCGAACCTTTTCGCTGATGTAATAAGCGTAGGTTCCATCGCGATAGCGGTCTTTTTCGGGATTGCCGCCCAGTCCCGCGCCGGCGACGGCGCGGTGGATGTTCACCAGTCCGTCCTTGTCGACTTCGATGAACTCGTGCAGCACACCTTCATAGGCCCGACGGCCGATGCTGGCGTACTTTTCATCGATGTATCCGAGTCGCGAACCTTTGAGCAGGACGAACGTGAACATGGCCGAGGCGGAAGACTCGAGATAGTTGCCCTCGCGCCCGGGTTGATCGAGAACCTGCCACCAAACGCCGCTCTTCGGATCCTGGACTTTCGCGATTCCCTCCGCGAGCCGTTGCAGGATTGCAATCAGCTCCGGCCGCCGAGGATGATCGAGCGGAACGAAGTCGAGAGTCTCGATCAAACCCATTCCATACCAGCCCATCGCCCGGCCCCAGAATGCCGATGAGCGGCCGGTGTGCGGATTGGCCCATCTCTGCTCCCGACTTTCATCCCAGCCGTGGTACAGCAACCCTGTGTTCTCATCGCGAGCGTGCTTTTCCATGAGGACGAACTGGTTGATCACGTCGTCGTATGCGGCGCGTTCATTGAACGTTTTTGCGTATTGCGCGAGAAAGGGGGAAGCCATGTACAGGCCGTCGAGCCACATCTGGTTCGGATACCGCTTCTTGTGCCAGAACCCACCTTCTGACGTTCGCGGCTGCTCGCGCAACTGCTGTCGCAGCATCTCGATGGTCTTGCGGTACTTCTCGTCGCGCAGTTGGAAGAGGACCTTACCGGCGTTGACGCGGTCGAGGCTGTACTCGTCGGCCCTATAGCCGCGAATCTTTCCATCGGCGTCGATCATCTTGTCGCAGTAAGTCTCGATGTACTTTGCGTAGCGCGCGTCGCCGGTACGATGTGCGACTTGCTGCAGCGCGAGCAGCGCCAGACCCTGTGTGTAATCCCACTTCGGAGTGTCATCGACGTCGAGCAGCAGCGGATCGGGTGTTCGTCGCATCACGGAGTCGGCCATTCGCACTGACCACGGCGCCTGGATGACAGGCGCCTTCGGCGGTCTGATGGACGAAGCGATTTCGGGCACAACGCTGCGCAGCTCCTCGGCCACCAATGCGCCGAAGAGTGCGCTGCCTGATGCGTTGAGATGGGTCTTGTCGATGGTGCCGTCGTCTTTCAGGGGACTGATGGCCGCATTGATCGACGGGCCTAACCGGTCGAGGAGCGCCACGCTCTTCGCATGCAAATCTATCAGCGGTAAATTTTTCTCCGTCGCCACCTGTCGCGTCGCCTCGGCGTAATCGACGAGATCCGATCGAATGTGTCCGTCCGCGGAGAATGATCTGCGCGTCAGGGGCGTGATCAGAATGGGTTTCGCTCCGGCCGCGCGCGCTTCGTCGACGTAGCGGGCCATGTTTGCCCGAAATGTCGGCAGATCGGTTTCGCGATCCAATCCCTTGCCGGGGACATCGTTGTGGCCGAACTGAATGAGGATGTGCGACGGCCGATGCCGCAGAATTTCGTCCCAATGCCCCTCGGCCCGATAGCTCCTGGAGCTGCGGCCGCCCCGAGCGGCGTTCGTGACCGCAGCGTCCTCCTTGATCCACGATTTGAAACCGACGCCCCAGCCCTGCTTCTCCGTCACCGTGGAATCGCCGACCAGCGCGATGCGAACCGTTCGCGGATCGGCGCGGAAAGACCAGATCGGCCCGGCGTCGACGCGCCAGTAGTACGTTGCGCCCGGTTCGAGCGGGCCGGTGTCGCGCGTATGAGTTTCCGTCGGCGGATTCGTCTTGCCGAAGTACACGCGCTCCGCCGCGGCGTTGCGCGCCGGCGTCCATCGCAATGGGATTCCGGCAGGATCGATCCATCGCGCGCCGTTTTCCGGATTCGGAATAGCGGCGAACGGAAGAACCGAGGGCAGTTGCGCGGGGTCCCATTTGTGTTCGAACGCCCACGCGGGCGTGATGTCTTCGTCGCGTAACGGCAAGTTGTCTGCGAACCAGGCGAAGTCGCCGCCTTGCCGGTGCGCATTCGAGTAGTAGTACCGCTCGCCCCACGGTCGCGGCGTGGTGGCGGATGAAGGATAGATCGGCTTGTCGGCCATGTTCGATGAGAATTCGACATCCAGCAGGTAGAACTGCGCATCGCGATGATTGCGGCCTAACGCGAACCCCGGAACGCCGTCGAACTGTGAATGGCGGATGACGAACTTCTGATCCTTGTCCTTACTGCCGTCGTGCCAGATGCTGGCCGTGGGGTTGTGGCCGAAGAAGCGACTGTTGGTCACGTATGCCCAGCCGCGCGGACAGAGATAGTCGACCCAGCCTTCGAAATACGAATCGGCGTAGTACGACAAACCCGATTCGCTGTTCCATAGGCTCAACGTGTCGCCGCCGTCCGCGATGACGTTCGCGTTCAGGATGGCGATGCGATTCGCGTTGTCCATCGAGCGGATCGCGAACTGATGATCGTGGTCGCCTCCGAAGGTGTTATGCACGGTGAGGTTCGCGATGATCACATCGGTGGCCGCGATGTTGATCACGGCAGCACCCCAATCGTCGGGATGCGATGCGCGCCAGTTGCGCCGAAGCTCCGCGAATTCGATGCGTGTCTTGTCGCGGTCCTCGCCGACCAGGGACACATGGCTCGCGGTGACCCTCAACTTTTCGTGATACGTACCATTCCGGATGAGGATGATCCGGTTCTGAGCGTTGTCGCTCGGGATTGCGTCGAGTGCCTCCTGGATCGTCCTGAAGTCGCCGCTGCCGTCCTGCGCAACAACAACGCCCCTCATCCGGCCTTCGGCCACCTTCTCCCCGCGAGCGGGGAGAAGGACTCTATTGAGTGCCCTCGCCCCGCGGAGCGGCAGGTGAGGGGCTGTCCACAGCAGAATGAGGATTGCAATCATAGGTCAGACCACTTTGCACCTTTCGCTTTGAATCAGCGCGGAAAGAGAATCGATGCTACTGTGGATTTTCTAAAGTGGTCAAGCCATACGTTGACAACTGCATACGTCTGTGGAGAATTGGTCAAGCCATTTCGACCCATGGGCACCGAAAAATCAGCGTCGCCCCCATTGGAAATTCAGGCAGCCGAACAGGTGGTGCGGCACGTTGCGCTTCTGATCGAACGCGGCCAACTGCGGCCGGGTGACCGGCTGGCCGCAGAGCGTGAATTGGCGCAGGAGTTGGGCGTAAGCCGTCCGACCGTTCGAGCCGGACTGCACGCGTTGGCGGCGATGGGAGTGATCGAATCGCGACAAGGCGCCGGGACCTTCATCACCGCCGGCCCGCCCCGCCTCGGCGCGGGTCCGCTCAGCTTTCTGGCGGCACTGCATGGCTTCACCCGTGAGCAAATCTTTGAAGCTCGCAGAGTGCTGGAAGTCGGCGCTGCCGGCCTGGCGGCTGAGCGCGGCCTCGCCGATCGCCTTGCGCCGATGGCCGAAGAAGTCACGGGGATGTTCGCGAACCTCAGTGAGCCGCAGACGTTTCTCGTGCACGACGTCCGCTTTCATCGCGGCGTGGCAGCGGCTTCCGGCAATCCTGTTCTGCAGGCACTGGTAGAGATGGTCTCGTCGCTGGTTTATGAGCAGCGGCGAATGACGGTCGAGCGCGCAAAGGATCTCAAGGAATCGGCGGAGATGCATCGTCGGATTTATCAGGCCATCCGCGATCGCGATCCGGAGCGGGCACGGGAAGAAATGACCCGACATCTCGACCTGGCCCGAATGGCCCAGGCTTCCGAAGATCCGGGAGTGCTTCCATCGCGGGTGATGGGGTCCGCCACTTGAAGACGCTGTCTCTCGCAGACCGCGTGGCCGTCGTCACCGGCGGAACTTCGGGCATAGGTCTGGCGCTGGTGCGCGGACTGGCGGAGGCGGGAGCGGACGTCATTCCGATGTCGCGCCGCCGTGAGCAGGTCGACGCGGCCGCAAAGGAAGTCGAGGCGCGAGGCCGGCGCACACTGCGCGTGACCGCCGATGTCACAGATCGCGCATCATTAGAGGATGCGCTGCGTCAGACGATCGCGGCGTTCGGACGGGTCGACATCCTGGTGAACTGCGCCGGGATCACGAAGCGCACGCCGACGCTGGATGTGAGCGAAGAAGAGTGGGATTCGATCATCGAGACCAACCTGACCGGCACTCTGCGAGCGTGCCAGGTTTTCGGGCGCCAGATGCTCGGCAGCGGCTACGGCCGCATCATTAATATAGGGTCTCTGGCGTCATTCGTCGGTCTGTATGAAGTGGCCGCCTACACCGCGAGCAAATCTGCGGTTGCCGGTCTGACGCGCGCACTGGCAGTGGAGTGGGGGCATCGTGGAGTGAACGTCAATGCCATCGCTCCCGGTGTCTATCGGACAGCGCTCAACGCAGCTCTTCTGGACGGCACCGGGCGCGGCAAAGAGTTTTTGTTGCGGACTCCACTCCGCCGTTTTGGGCAGCTCGAGGAGCTCGCCGGCGCATGCGTTTTTCTGGCATCGGAATCGGCCAGCTTCGTCAATGGCGAGGTTCTGGTCGTCGATGGTGGATTTCTGGCGAGCGGAGTCAATCAGTGAACCCCAGGATCACCGACGTCCGCGTGCTGGACATCCGTTTTCCAACCTCGCGCGAGCTGGACGGCTCCGACGCTTTGAACCTCGGCGACTACTCGGCCACGTACGTCACGCTCGTCACCGACAGCGGAGTGACGGGCGACGGCCTGACGTTCACGAACGGCCGAGGAAATGAGATCTGCGTGGCGGCGGTGCATGCGCTGAAGCATCACGTCGTGGGCCGCAGGCTCAACGACATCATTGCCGATCTTCGGGCGTTCGTACGCACTCTGACGGCCGACAAGCAACTGCGTTGGCTGGGCCCGGAGAAAGGCATCATCCACATGGCGACGGGCGCGCTGGTGAACGCGGTGTGGGATCTGTGGGCAAAACGCGAAGGAAAGCCGGTTTGGAAATTGCTCGTCGACCTCGACCCGAAGCAGATTGTCGACGCCATCGACTTCAGTTACATCACCGATGCTCTGACGCCTGATGAAGCGCTGGAGATGCTGCGCAGGCAGGCGGCCGGAAAAGCGAAGCGCGAGGCCGAGATGCGGCGCGAGGGCTATCCGGCGTACACCACTTCGACGGGATGGCTGGGCTACTCCGATGAGAAGGTCCGCCGGCTCTGTCGCGAAGCCATCGCGCAAGGCTGGACCGCTTTCAAGATGAAGGTGGGGACGAACCTGCGCGACAACATCCGCCGCGCCGCCCTGATGCGCGAAGAGATCGGCTACCAGCGGCGTCTGATGATGGACGCGAATCAATGCTGGGATGTCGAAGAAGCGATCCTGCAGATGCAGGAGCTGGCGCGTTTTCAACCGTGGTGGATCGAGGAGCCCACCAGCCCTGATGATGTGTTAGGCCATGCGACCATTGCCCGCGCCGTCGCGCCCATCGGTGTGGCCACCGGCGAAGTCTGCCAGAACCGCGTCCTCTACAAACAGTTCCTGCAGGCCAACGCCATCCGCTTTCTGCAGGTCGACAGTTGCCGTATGGCCGGCGTCAACGAAGTGTTGGGCGTTGTGCTGATGGCCGCGAAATTCGGAGTGCCGGTATGTCCGCATGCGGGAGGTGTCGGCCTCTGTGAATACGTGCAGCACATTTCGATCTTCGATTACATTGCCGTCAGCGGGAGCCTGCAGGACCGCCTCTGCGAGTACGTCGATCATCTGCACGAGCACTTTGTCGATCCGGTCGTCATTCGCAACGCGCGCTACCTCGCGCCGGCGCGTCCCGGCTACAGCATCACCATGAAGCCGGAATCGCTGGCGGCATATCAGTTCCCCGCCGGTCGTGTCTGGCAAGCGCTCGAGACGGTGGCCACGGCGTGAGCCGTGTGCGATGGAGCGTCTGCGCACTGCTTTTCTTCGCGACGACCATTAATTACATCGATCGTCAGATCCTCGCTCTGATCAAAGAGTTTCTCGACCGCGAGCTGGGCTGGACAAACGAGCAGTTCGGCCTGGTCAACTCGGCATTTCAAGGAGCCTACGCCGTCGGCCTGCTGCTGTTCGGATGGTTTGTCGATCGCTATGGAACGAAGATCGGCTACGCGCTTTCGATCGCGTTGTGGAGTGTGGCCGCGATGGCGCATGCCCTGGTGGGGTCAGTGGCAGGATTCTTCACCGCGCGAGTTGCCCTTGGCGTGAGTGAAGGAGGTAATTTCCCATCAGCCATCAAGGCGGTGGCGTTGTGGTTTCCAAAGCGCGAGCGCGCGTTTGCCACGGCCATCTTCAATTCCGGGACGAACGTCGGCGCCATCATTGCTCCGGCCACCGTCCCGATCATCGCTCTCAATCTCGGCTGGCGATGGGCGTTCATCTTCGCCGGTGTCGTCGGCCTGTTGTGGCTCGTATTCTGGATTCCACTCTACGACGTCCCCGAGCGACGGAAGGGCGTCTCGGCTGCAGAGCTGGAATGGATCCGCAGCGACAAAGATGAGCAGGGCGCTGGCGGCGTGCCGATGGGATCGATCCGCGCACTGCGTCACCGGCAAACGTGGTCGTTCATCGTCGCAAAGTTCATGACCGATCCGGTGTGGTGGTTTTTTCTGATCTGGCTGCCCGACTATTTCAAAGCCACGCGCGGCCTGAACATCAAGAAGAGCTGGCTGCACCTGGTGACCATCTACGCCATCGTGACGGTGCTGAGCATCGCCGGCGGCTGGCTGACCGGTTATCTCACGCGCCGCGGCTGGAGCGTCACCCGTGCGCGAAAGACAGGAATGTTTCTCTTCGCCCTTTTGGTATTGCCGATTCTGCTGGCGACGAAGGTCGATGACTGGCCGGCGGTTCTCATCATCGGTCTGGCGGCATCCGCGCATCAGGCGTGGTCGGCGAATCTCTTCACCACCGTCTCCGACATGTTTGCGAAAAAGGACGTCGCCACCATCATCGGCCTGGGCGGGATGGCGGGCTCGATCGGCGGGATGCTCTTCCCATGGTTCGCAGGGCGGCTGCTCGATCGCTATCACGCCATCGGCGACGTCACCGCCGGCTACACCATTCTGTTCGCGATCTGCGCCTCGGCCTATCTGATCGCGTTCGCCGTCAATCACCTTCTCGCGCCGACGTTCGAGCCATTCGGAGAGCGGGCGTCCCGCCCGCAGTGATCAGGCGTCTCGCCTGATCACTTTTTCTTTCTCCCCGGGCCAGACGCCCGCTCTCCTCTGCACATGCGAGAATGCGACCGATGAAGATCGCCGACGCCAAGGTCATCGTCTGCTCGCCCGGCCGCAACTTCGTCACCCTCAAGCTCATCACTGAGGACGGGATTCATGGACTCGGCGACGCAACGCTCAATGGCCGCGAGCTGGCTGTTGCGTCGTATCTGAATGATCACGTCATCCCGCTTCTGATCGGCCGCGATGCGCGAAGGATCGAGGATACCTGGCACTATCTCTACAAAGGCGGCTATTGGCGCTGCGGTCCGGTGACCATGTCCGCCATCGCTGCCGTCGATTGCGCCTTGTGGGACATTCGCGGCAAGGCGCTCAACACTCCTCTTTATCAGCTTCTCGGCGGTGCCTCACGCGATCGTGTCATGGTCTATGGCCACGCAAACGGCAACACCATCGAGGAGACAGTGAAGGCCGTGAGCAGCTTTCTCTCGCTGGGCTACAAGGCGGTGCGCGCACAATGCGGCGTTCCGGGAATTCCGAACGCTTATGGGGTCGGCCGCGGCGCGATGTTCTACGAACCCGCGGAGAAGGACAAGCCGCTCGAGACGCGATGGGACACCAACGCGTATCTCGAAGTCGTACCCAAACTCTTCGAGCGTTTGCGCACCGAGCTTGGTCCGGAGCCGCTCCTGCTCCACGACGCGCATCACCGCCTGACGCCCATCGAAGCCGCTCGCCTCGGCAAGAGTCTCGAGCCGTACCATCTCTTCTGGCTCGAAGATCCGACCGAAGCCGAAGCCCAGGAAGCGTTCCGCCTGATCCGGCAGCACACTACTACGCCCATCGCGGTCGGCGAGGTCTTCAACACCATCTACGATTGCTATCAGCTCATTCAGGAGCAGCTCATCGATTACATCAGGACCACGGTCGTGCACGCAGGTGGAATCAGCCATCTGCGAAAGATCGCGGCGCTGGCCGAGCTGTATCAGGTCAAGACCGGATCGCACGGCGCAACGGACTTGAGTCCGGTGTGCATGGCGGCGGCTCTGCACTTCGATCTGAGCGTGCACAACTTCGGGATCCAGGAGTACATGCGACATAGCGCGGAGACCGATCGCGTGTTTCCGCACCGCTACACATTCGACGCTGGGTTCATGCATCCGGGCGACGCCCCGGGGCTGGGCGTCGATATCGACGAGTCATTGGCGGCGAAGTTTCCATACGATCGCGCTTATCTGCCGGTGAACCGAAAAACTGACGGCACGGTTCATAGTTGGTAGAAATTTTTTTTGCTTGTCCAATCTCGTTCCGAGCTAAAATCAACAGACAGACAAAATCTATCAGGGAGGATCAAATGCGCGCAGTCCGACTGGTGCCCCTCCTGGCTCTCCCTCTTTTGTTCAGCGCCGCGCTGGCCGCCGATCTGCCGCGGTGGAACGATGACAGCTCGGTGACCCTCACGCCGTATCCCCGCAGTTTCGCACCGGCGGTCGAATCGACCAACCTAGTTGCGCAGGTCTTTCACGACCTCGATATGCCGGCGCAGGTGAACTGGCTGGTGACGGTCACCGATGCACAAGGAAACGCAGTCAGGCGCTTCAGCGCGCGACAGCGGTTCCAGCCCGGCGAAGCCATCCTCTTCGCTCCGACCTGGAATGGACGCGATGAAGGCGGGCGCTTTCTGCCGAACGGCATGTATACGGCGACGGTCGAAGTCGAAATTCAAGCTGCCGGCGAACGCGTACGGCCAATCGGTGAAGACGACCAGCCGCGCGTGGCGATGATCCGGCAAGCGACCTCCCATCCGGTGATCATCGATTCCGTGAGGCGCGGCCGCGTTCCCGTCACTCAGTCCCAGACTCCGCACGATCCCGGCGTTCCGTACAACTTTTATTACGGCACGCTGCACAACCAGACCTCATATACCGATGGCGGACATCCCAACGACAGTGCCTGCGCTTCCTCGACCATCCACGGCCCAAGCGATTTCGATCCGGTCGCAGCGTACAACTACGCTCGCAATACCGCGCGTCTCGACTTTATGGGGATCGCCGATCACAACCACCTTTTCAATGACGCCTGTAGCGGGTGCAGCGCGACACAAGTCGTTCAGCGCTATCACGATGGTCTCACCGCCGCCGCGAACGCGACGGTCAACGGCATCTTCGTCGGCATCTATGGAATGGAGTGGGGCTACATCAGCAATCCGGATGCAGGCTTCCCCAACGAGGGACACGTCGGCGTCTTCGAATCCCCAAAACTGTTTGGATGGGAGCCGAGCAGTACCTGCGCTCCAGGCACTTGCTATTACGACGTCTACACTGCATCCGGTTCGGCCGGATACACTGCGATGTACACCACGGCTCTGCTAAACCCATCGCCATGGGGTGCCTTCGGTCAGTTCATGCATCCCTCCGATGGCACCAAGAGCGCCGCCGGGCAGGGCGTCGACTTCAACAGCATTCAGTACACCACCGACGGCGACGACTTCATTCACACCGCGGCTGTGATCTCCGGGCCTGCGGCCGGTTTCTCTACAACTGCCACCGATACCGGCGCGCTGTACGCGGGTGAGCCGGTGAACGGTAGCCAATACGCGGCGTACACATCGATTGACATGTTCAACCGTATCCTGGGGGCCGGCTATCACGTGGCCCCGGCTGCCGATCCCGACGTGCACTGTTCCAACTACGGCACCTCCACACGGGACCGGACCGTGATTCTGGCGAGCTCGTTGACGAAAGCGGCGCTCTTTGACGCCATTCATCAGCGCCGCGTCTACGCGACGTCAGATTCGAACGTGCAGCTCGTCTACAACATGAACGCCAACGCCACGACCTACTGGATGGGCTCTGGTGGCATTCGCACAGCGGGACGGGTCGCCACCAGCGGCTCGATCACCCTGCATATCTCGGTGTGGGATCCTGACGCCGGCGAGTCGGCGACCTCGATCAAAATCAAGGAGCCGGTGCCCGGGAACACCAACGGCGCAGAAACGGTGATCGCCACTGCCACCAGCTCGCCCTTCGATTACACCTTCACACCGTCGAACGGCAACCATACCTATTACGCATACGTCACCATGAATACCGGTGACCGGATCTGGTCTGCGCCGATCTGGATCAATCAGGGAGGCACGCCCGACACCACGCCGCCGACCACGTCGATCACCGCCCCGGCCAGTGGTGCGATCGTCTCCGGGACGACCACGGTGACTGCGTCGGCTTCGGACAACGTTGGCGTGACCAGAGTGGAGTTTTACCTCGACAACGTTTTGCAGAGCACATCGACCGCTTCGCCGTATCAGTGGAGCTGGAACACGACCACCAGCGCAAATGGCAGCCACAATCTGAATTCCAAAGCCTATGACGCAGCGGGGAACATCGGCACCTCCACGACCGTCACGGTCACCGTCAGCAACGTTGCCGATACGACCCCGCCGACCACATCAATCACCGCCCCGGCCAATGGTGCGACCGTCTCCGGGACGACCACAGTGACGGCGTCAGCTTCGGACAACGTCGGGGTGACCAGGGTGGAGTTTTATCTCGACAACGTCTTGCAGAGCACATCGACCGCTTCCCCGTATCAGTGGAGCTGGAACACGACGGCCAGCGCGAATGGCAGTCACAATCTGAGCTCCAAAGCCTATGACGCGGCGGGTAACATCGGCACTTCGACAACCGTCACGGTCACCGTCAGCAACGTTGCCGACACGACCGCGCCGACGGCGCCGGCGAATCTCGTCGCCTCGACCCCAACCAGCAATGGCAACGGCAGCAGGCGCAAGATCAACCTCTCGTGGACCGCGTCCACCGACAACGTCGGAGTCAGCGGGTACCAGATCTGGCGCGCGACGAGCTCCAGCGGTCCGTTCAGTCAGATCGCCACAAGTGCGACGACGTCGTACACCAACACCGGCCTGACTTCCGGGACGACGTACTGGTACTACGTGCAGGCCTACGATGCAGCGGGGAACGTCTCCGCGGCGTCGAACACGGCCAGCGCTACAGCGAAGTGATGGCGCCGACCGAGGAATTCGAGGCGGTGCTGGCGCTGCGGTAGCACAAACAGAAGTTCGAAGTTCGAGGTTCGAATTAAGAATTAAGAATGGATTCGCGGCGACGCGTGGTTTGTTAATTCTCAATTCTTCATTCGAACTTCGAACTTCCAAGTTGGGCCGACCGCTTCACGGTTCCTTCGAACAAGGAATCCGATTATTGCAAGGGTCACCGCCAACAGCGTCAACATCCACTCCGACAAAGTCGGAATGCTGGCCGCGGTATCCACGCCGATTGTTCCGAAACTATATTTTTGTGAAAAATCGTTTATGACGAAGAGGACGTCTCCAAACTCCAGGTGGTCTGGCGCGGCTTCAGTTGTTCCGACTTTAGGTTGCAGCCGTGAGATCCGCATTGTCACAAAGCCATCCTGTTTGCCGTCGTCATCCAGTCCTCCACCATCAGTCGGAAGTTCTCTCCAAACGCCATGGCCACGCCTCACCACAACGAACCAGGCATGATCGCCCGGGTAACGAATGTCAACGATCCGTCCTGCCACATCTCGAACGAAGTTGTCTGCCGAAAATGGCACTCGAACGGCGGGAAAATATCCGGGCGCTGGCGAGGCTCCGTCCGCGCCGCTTGCGAGATCGACCGCGAACCAAACCGACCGCAAAGGAACGCTCTTCCCGATATCCCACGCGACCGTTGTCGACGTCGGCGCAACCGTCAGCAGCGCTTCATAACCGTTGATGGCGTTGTAGTACCCCATGAATTCAATCGCGACGCCGAAGGCATACACCTGCGCTCCTGGCGTCACACCGCTGATCACAACGGATTGGGGTCCAAAGCTCAACGTCAAGTTACTGGCAGCAAGGCTCGCGGGCGTTAGCAAGAGGAACAGCAAGACAGGCTTCAACGCGGTTAAATGCTACTCCAGTCCCGAAAACACGGCGGCCCAATGCAGATTGAGAGCGCGCTCCTTCCTGATAATTTTGGAGTTGTCTGACTTCAAACAAAAGGAAGTAGCAGCGGCCATGCGAAGCACGGCGATTCAGTATGTAGGCATCGGAGCCGCGAAGACAGCGAAGGATCTCGTGAGCAGAGATCCTTCCCCCGCTCCGCGGGGTCAGGATGACGAAATCGTCAGATCGCCAAGGCTGGAACGTTCAGCGTCCCATCGACGACTTCCACGAACGTCCGCTCCTCTCGCAGGATCAATCGTTTGGTCTGCGCCATCGCGAAATTCTCACGCGATTCCGGATCGGATTTCAGTCGCGCCCGATAGGCCTCATAGGAGGCCAGGCTATCGAATGCGATCAGTCCCCAGGCAACGTTGTTCGTCCCCTCGTGAGGAAGAAAATACCCCACCAGGTGGCCTCCGCATCGCGGAATGATGCGGCCCCACTTCGCGGCGTACTCTCTGAAGTTTTCTCGCTGGAACGGATCGATCTCGTAGCGGATGACGCAGGTGATGGTCATGGAGTCCTCCCCGCGGAAGTATCGATGTTCGCGAACAGGCATGCTTCGTTTATGATCAAAGTATGAATGCTGACGCCTCGCTCTCCAGAATTGCCGCGGCGATCGCCGAACCGGCACGCGCGCGGATGCTCTGTTGCCTGATGGACGGTTATGCCCGGACGAGCACAGAGCTCGCGATTGTCGCCGAGGTGAGTCCATCGACAGCCAGCGTCCATCTCGCGCGGTTGAAGGAGCAGCGGCTGGTGAACGTGCACGCTCAGGGAAAACATCGCTACTACAGCCTGGAAAGTGGCAGCGTCGCCGCGGCAATCGAGGCACTGATGGTCGTTGCCGGCGGACCTCGGGAGCGATTTACGCCGAACACTCCGACGCGTCTGCGGACGGCCCGCACTTGCTACGATCACATGGCGGGTGCGGTCGCTGTCTCGCTTCATGATCGCCTCCAGGAGCTCGGCTGGCTGAGAACGGGCGATGAGGCGTACGACCTCAGCGAACGTGGAGTGAAGGAACTCGGGGCTCTCGGGATCGACGTCGCGTCGACCCGAGCTCTGCGCCGTCGCTTCGCCTATTCCTGTGTTGATTGGAGTGAGCGACGGCCTCACATCGGCGGCGCGCTCGGCGCCGCGCTTCTGAAAGTCGCGTTGAAGCGGAAGTGGGTCGTCCAGGATCTCGATAGCCGCGTGTTGAGCGTCACCCGCATTGGCCGGCGCGAGATGCGCGCGCGATTTGGCCTTCATACGCCGCAATTGCCGATTCGTCTCGAAGGGTGATGCCGATCTCGTCGAGGCCGCGCAGCAGGCGGTTGCGGCGGAATCCGTCGATAGTGAATTTCGCCACCAACCCCTCGTCGTCGCGAAGCTCGCACAGCTCGAGATCGACGCTCAGGCGGTAGCCTTCGCGGCTCTTCGCGCGAGCGGTGAGCTCGCCGACGACGTCGTCGGTCGAGGAGATTGCGGCGATCCCGTTGTTCGTGCAGTTGGCCAGGAAGATGTCGGCGAACGAAGGAGCGATGATTGCGCGGAAGCCGGCATCCACGAGCGCCCAGGCGGCATGCTCTCGCGACGAGCCACAACCGAAGTTTTTTCCGGCGACCAGGATCGACGCTCCGCGATAACGCGGCTGATTGAGGACGAAGTCGGGGTCGGAGCGCCAGTCGAAGAAGAGGCATTCACCGAAGCCATGGCGCTCGATTCGCTTGAGGAACTGTTTGGGGATGATTTGATCGGTGTCCACATCTGCGTAAGGCAGTGGAGCGACAAGGCCACGCTCCATACAAAACGGAGTGGTCATCGAAATCTCCAGCGACGGACATCGGTGAAATGGCCTGTGATCGCGGCGGCGGCCGCCATGGCCGGGCTGACCAGATGCGTGCGGCCGCCACGCCCCTGACGTCCTTCGAAATTGCGATTGCTCGTCGACGCGCAGCGCTCGCCCGGCTGCAGTACGTCGGCGTTCATGCCCAGACACATCGAGCAGCCGGGCTCACGCCATTCGAAACCAGCATCGCGGAAAACGCGGTCGAGCCCTTCTTTTTCCGCCGCGCGCTTCACTCGCTGTGATCCCGGTACGACCATGGCCTTGACACCCATGGCCACGCTGTAGCCGTAGGCGACGCGCGCGGCAGCGCGAAGATCCTCGAGGCGCGCGTTTGTACACGAGCCGATGAACACGCGATCGATGCTGACCTCCTCGAGTGGCGTGCCGGGAGTGAGCGCCATGTACTCCAGCGCGCGTTGCATGGCTGGATCCCGGGGCGGAGGAACAGCCTCGGTGATGGGCACGACCATGCCGGGCGTCGTTCCCCACGTCACATGAGGAGCAACCGCAGTGGCGTCGAAGGTCACGGCGCGATCGAATGCCGCGCCATCGTCGCTTCGCAACGTTCGCCAACGCGATACAGCGGCGTCCCAATCCCGTGGTGCGAAGCGCCGGTCCTTCAGATATGCGAACGTGGTTGCATCAGGCGAGATCATCCCGGCGCGCGCTCCCGCTTCGATGCTCATATTGCAGAGCGTCATTCGCCCTTCCATCGACAGCGCGCGCACGACCTCGCCGCAGTATTCGATCACGTGAGCGGCGGCGCCGTTCGTTCCGATGCGGCCGATGATGGCCAGAGCGAGATCCTTTGCCGTCACGCCTTCCGCCAGCGCTCCCTCGACTTCGATCTTCATTGTTTTCGGTCTCGGTTGCGGGAGGCATTGCGTGGCCAGAACGTGCTCGACGTCGGAGGTACCGATGCCGAATGCCAGTGCGCCGAATGCACCATGAGTGCTGGTGTGGCTGTCGCCGCAGACGATGGTCATTCCCGGCTGCGTCAATCCGAGATCGGGCCCGATCACATGGACGATTCCCTGCTCGGCGGAGTCGATGTCGTAGAGGGTGATGCCGAATTCGTGGCAGTTCGCACGCAATGCTGCGATCTGCTGTGCCGCCAGAGGATCCTCGATGGCGCGGCGGCGATCGGTGGTCGGCACGTTGTGATCGACCGTGGCGATGGTCCGCTCGGGCCGGCGGACGCGCCGTCCCGCGGCGCGAAGGC
This sequence comes from Thermoanaerobaculia bacterium, assembly GCA_035636095.1. Classification (GTDB taxonomy): domain Bacteria; phylum Acidobacteriota; class Thermoanaerobaculia; order Gp7-AA8; family Gp7-AA8; genus Gp7-AA10. Next base: position 28,266 of record DASPZU010000105.1, on the reverse strand, counting down.
CTTCGAACGCCTGGGGCGAGGTCACTTCATGGACGAGATGAAGATCAATATAGAGGAGGGGAGGAGCGTCGTCGCGCTCGCAGACGACGTGCGCGTCCCACAACTTGTCGAAAAGGGTTTGACGCCCCTCACCCGGCCCCGCTGCCGCGGGGCCACCCTCTCCCCGCTGTCGCGGGGAGAGGGCCGTCAGCATCTCGCCAGCGATGTCGGAAGTTGTCGCCGAGCCGCCGAGGTCGCGCGTCCGATGACCGCCGGAGAGAACGTTGGTGATCGCAGTCTCGATCGCTTGCGCCTCTCGCTCGAGATGCGCGGTGTATCGCAGCAGCATGGCTGCGGAGGCGATCGCGCCAAGAGGGTTAGCAACGTTGCGACCGGCAATATCGGGAGCGGATCCGTGAATCGGCTCGTACAGGTCGACGGCCCCGCCGAGCGTTGCGGAAGGGAGCATGCCGAGCGAGCCGGCCAGCCCCGCTGCTTCGTCGGAAAGGATGTCGCCGAACATGTTCTCGGTGAGGATCACGTCGAAGCGTCGCGGATTGGTCACCAGATGGGCGGCGCAGGCATCGACATAAAGATGATCGAGATCGACGTCGGGGTATTCCGCAGCGACGCGTGTGACGACATCGCGCCACAAGCGCGATGTCTCGAGCACATTCGCCTTGTCGACGGAGGTCACTTTGTGCCGCCGCGAACGGGCTGCTTCGAATGCCACGCGCGCAACGCGCTCGATCTCCTCGACTGAATAGCGCATGGTGTTGACGCCTTCGCGCGACGACAGCATGCGGGGCTCGCCGAAGTACATGCCGCCGAGGAGCTCGCGCACGATCAGGACGTCCGCGCCGCGAACGATCTCCGGACGCAATGGCGAACAATCGAGGAGCGCCTGGTGGCAAAACGCCGGACGCAGATTCGCGAATCCGCCGAGGCGGCGGCGAAGCATCAGCAGTGCGGCCTCGGGCCGCTCCGCGGGCGGCAGATGGTCCAGATCGGGAGAGCCGACCGCGCCGAGCAACACCGCATCGGCACCGAGGGCCGCCTCCAGGGTCTCCTGCGGCATCACTGCGCCGTGTGAACTAAATGCGGCAGCGCCGATCGGTTTCTCCACGAAAGTGAACTGGTGGCCGAACCGATTGGCGATCGCTCGCATAACGCGGACCGCTTCCCGGGTAACCTCCGGACCGATTCCGTCACCCGGGAGAACGGCGATCGTCAGTTTCATCCCGCCTCCACGACCAGGGGCTTTGCTTCCGTCGCGATTGCGATCAGATCCTGATCGTAGACATGCTTCTTCCGGTCCGCGAGCGCGATGAAGCGCGTGTAGGCGAAATCGAGCTCCTCACCGGAAAGCGGCGTCCCCAGTTCCTGGTAGCGCCGCGCCAGGGCATGACGGCCGGAGTGTTTGCCGAGGACGATTTGCGTCGTTGGAGCTCCGACCGAGTGCGGCGTCATGATCTCGTAGCAGAGCGGATTGCTCAGCACTCCATGCTGGTGGATGCCTGCTTCGTGGGCGAACGCGTTGCGGCCGACAATGGCTTTGTTCGGCTGCACCGAGAAGCCGATGATCTCCGACAGGAGCTGACTGGCCGGGTAGAGCTGTTCGGTTCGGATCCTGGTGGTGAACGGCAGCCGATCGGACCGCACGGCGCAGGCCATGACGATCTCCTCCAGCGACGCATTTCCGGCGCGCTCGCCGATTCCGTTGATCGTGCACTCCGCCTGCTGCGCGCCGGCGTCGAGTGCTGCCAGCGTGTTCGCGACAGCGAGACCGAGATCGTTGTGGCAATGCACGCTGATGGTGACCTGGCGATCGCCGACGACACGATCGCGAATCGTGCGAATGAGCTGCGCGTATTCCGCCGGAGTGGTGTAGCCGACTGTGTCGGGGATGTTGAGCACCGTTGCTCCTTCGCCCATGACAACCTTCAGAACTTGGCAGAGATAGTCGACATCGCTGCGCGTGGCATCCTCGGCGGAGAACTCGACGTCACGAACATAACTGCGCGCGAGACGGACCGCGTGACCGGCCATTTCCAGGACTTCTTCGCGCGTTTTGTGAAGCTTGAATTTGAGATGAATGTCGGAGGTGGCGACGAAAAGATGGATCCGCGGATGCACAGCGGGTTCGAGCGCCTCGGCGGCACGCGCGATATCGGTCCGACTGACGCGCGACAGCGCCGCAACTGCGACCTCACGGCATTCTGAAGCGACGGCGCGCACCGAATGAAAATCGCCATCCGAAGCGATGGGGAAACCGGCCTCCATCGTGTCCACGCCGAGGGACTCGAGCTGACGCGCCATCCGCACTTTCTCCTGGAGCGTCATCGAGCAGCCTGGCGACTGCTCGCCGTCGCGCAGCGTAGTATCGAAGATGGCAATTCGTTTCATGACCCCGCTCCGTCAGTCGTCGCTCCGAGACTGCTGCTCGAGACCAGCCGCGCGTATTTCGCCAGAACCCCGGAGCGATACCGCGGCTCGGGTGGGCGCCATCGCGCGCGTCGCTCGCGCAGCGCGTCATCGGAAACATGCAATTGCAGAAGGCGATTGTTTGCGTCGATGGTGATCGTGTCGTTCTCCTCGACCAGCGCAATCGTTCCGCCGGCGGCCGCCTCCGGGGCAACGTGGCCGACCACCATCCCATGCGTACCGCCGGAGAAACGGCCGTCGGTGATCAATCCGACAGCGTCGCCGAGCCCGGCTCCGACGAGCGCCGATGTCGGCGCCAGCATCTCGCGCATGCCCGGACCACCTTTCGGTCCTTCATAGCGGATGACGATGACGTCGCCGCGCCGGATCTGTCCGGCCAGAACCGCAGTCAGGCACGCCTCTTCGCAATCGAACACGCGCGCCGGACCGGTCATCCTAGCCACCTTGACCCCGCTCGTTTTCGCCACTGCTCCCTCTTCGGCGAGATTGCCGCGCAAAACCGACAGATGACCTCTGGCATACAGCGGAGACCGAAAAGGACGGATGACATCCTGATCAGCGCGCGGCAAAGGCGGCACGTGCCGGAGCAATTCCTCGACGGTCTGGCCGATGATGGTCATCGCGCGGCCGTGCAACAGCCCATTGACGAGAAGCATCTTCATGACCTGCGGAATCCCGCCAGCGCGATGGAGATCGACGGCGACGTAGCGTCCGGAGGGCTTGAGATCACAGAGCACCGGAACGCGCGAGCCGATTTCGTGAAAATCGTTCAATTGCAGCGCAACGCCGGCAGCCTGAGCGATGGCCAGCAGGTGCAGGACCGCGTTCGTTGATCCGCCGATGGCCATCACAACGGCGATCGCGTTTTCGAACGCCTCCCGCGTGAGAATCTGACGCGGCAGAAGACCTCGAGCGACCGCGCGCGCCAGCACTTGCGCAGAGTCTGCGGTGCTGACGCGCTTCTCCTCATCCTCAGCAGCCATCGTCGACGAGCCGGAAAGGCTCATACCCATCGCTTCGATCGCCGCTGCCATGGTGTTCGCGGTGTACATGCCGCCGCACGAACCGGCGCCGGGGCAGGCGTGCCGTTCGATCTCCACCAGCTCGCGCTCCGACATCGCGCCGGCGTAGAAACTCCCGACCGCTTCGAACGCGCTGACGATGGTCAGATCGCGCCCATCGAATCGTCCGGCGCGGATCGTGCCGCCGTAAACGAAGATCGCCGGGACGTTCAGCCGAGCGATGGCCATCATCGCGCCGGGCATGTTCTTGTCGCAGCCACCGATAGCCAGCAGGCCGTCCATCTGTTGCGCCTGACAGACGGTCTCGATCGAGTCGGCGATCACCTCGCGCGAAACCAGGCTGTAGCGCATTCCTTCGGTGCCCATGGAGATTCCATCGCTGACGGTGATGGTGCCGAAGACCTGAGGCATCGTGCCGTTCTCGCGCAGCGCGTCGATCGCGGCATGAGCGAGCCGGTCGAGGCCGAGATTGCAGGGAGTGATCGTGCTATAGCCGTTGGCCACGCCGATGATCGGCTTGTCGAAATCGGAATCGCCGAAACCGACGGCTCGCAGCATCGCCCGATTGGGCGTTCGCGCAATGCCTGCCGTGATGGCCCGACTCCTCATCGCGCCTTCGCCATGACGACCTGCGCGGCTTCATCGCGCAAGGCGAGCATTCGTTTCGCGTAATCCCAAAGCACTCGGCCTGCTGCGGTCAGCTGAAAACCGCCCTGGCGCGACCGCTGGAAAAGGCACGAGCCGATCTCCTGCTCCAGCTTGGCCAGGGCCATGCTCACCGCCGGCTGCGTGCGAAAGACACGTTCGGCCGCGCGCATCATGCTGCGCTCCTCGGCCACGGCCACGAACATCTCCAGTTGTTTGAATTCCATGCTCACCCTCCCGCTGATCAGATACAAGGCACCGCGACGTACGCGCCGGAAAACGTGCATTCATCGACGAAATGCAGCCATTGGCGATAGCGCGGCATTTGGCCGCGCGTTGCTTCGAAAAACACGCGCTGGATCGAGCGAGTGACCTGCCCGGGCCGGCCGTCGCCGATCACCACATCATCCACTTCGCAGACCGGCGTGATCTCCGCCGCTGTTCCGCTGAAGAATGCTTCGTCCGCGGTCAGGAGATCTTCCAGCGCCAGCTCGCGCGTTTCGACGCTGAATCCGAGGTCGCGCGCGATGGTGAGGACCGAGTCGCGGGTGATGCCCATGAGAATCGACTGGCGCTCATCATTGGTCTGCACGATTCCATCGCGCACGAGGAAGAGGTTTTCGCCTGCCCCTTCGGCGATTCCGCCGGCGGCATCGAGGAGCAAGGCCTCGTCGTAGCCGCGGCCCGCGGCGTCGCGCACCGCCAGGATCGAATTCAGATATTGGCCGCACGCTTTCGCTGTCGTTGGAATCATCTGCGCGTGGAATTTCCGCCACGGCGAGACAGTGACGCGCGCGCCGCGTTCCAGCGCGTCATCGCCGAGCAACGCCGGCCAGGGCCACGCCAGGACCGCAGCTTCGACGGGACAGGAGCGCGGATCGAGACCGAGCGTGGAGCTGCCAAAGAAGACGATCGGCCGCACGTAACAGCTCGTGAACTCGTTCGCGGCAATGATCTGGCAAACGGCGGCGCCGAGCTCGCGGCGCGTATACGGCACCTCGATCCCGTACACCCGCGCCGAGTCGAAGAGACGATTGATGTGCTCCTCCAGACGAAAAACTGCCGGCCCTTCCGGCGTTTGGTAACAGCGGATCCCTTCGAACACCCCACTGCCGTAATGCAGCGCGTGCGAAGAGACGTGGATGTTCGCTTTCGACCACGGTACGAGCTCGCCGCTCATCCACACCGATTTCGCTTCATCGAACGACATTTGCGGCCTCCTGCTGCGCCTCGGTTTTTTGATCTTTCTCCAGCCACGGCATCATGGAGCGGAGTCGTTTTCCGACCTCCTCGATCGGATGGCGAAGGCCATCGGTTTCCAATTTGTTGAACGACGGTTTACCGGCCTCGCACTCAGCCATCCATTCGTCGGCGAACTTGCCCGATTGAATGTCGGCGAGCAGCCGCTGCATCTCCGCGCGTACGGCGTTGTTGATGATGCGGCGGCCGCGCGTCAGATCGCCGTATTCCGCCGTGTTGGAGATCGAGTGGCGCATCTTCGCCAGACCGCCTTCGTAGAGGAGGTCGACGATCAGCTTCATCTCGTGCATGCATTCGAAGTAGGCCATCTCCGGCGCGTAGCCGGCGTCGACGAGGGTCTCGAATCCAGCCTGAATCAGCGCAGTGAGCCCGCCGCACAGGACGGCCTGCTCGCCGAAGAGATCCGTCTCCGTTTCTTCTTTGAAGGTTGTCTCCAGGATGCCGGCACGTCCGGCGCCGATCGATGCGGCGTAGGCCAGAGCCATCGATCGCGCGTTGCCGGAACGATCGCGCTCGACGGCCACCAGACAGGGAACTCCGCGTCCACGGACGAATTCCTGGCGGACCAGATGTCCGGGACCCTTGGGTGCCACCATGAAGATATCGACGTTCTCCGGCGGGACAATCTTCTTGAAGTGGACGGCGAATCCGTGCGCGAAAGCGAGGGCCCTTCCCGCGCGCAAGTTCGGCGCGACCTCTTCGCCGTAGACGCGGGGAGCCAGCTCGTCGGGGACCAGCATCATGACGACGTCGGCGACGCGGGTCGCTTCGGCCGCCGTGCGCACCGGAAGACCGGCTTCTTCTGCCTTGCTCCGCGACGTGCTCGACTCGCGAAGACCGACCACGACATTGCATCCGGAATTTTTCAGATTGTTGGCGTGCGCATGCCCCTGGCTGCCGTAGCCGATCACCGCAATCGTCTTGCCGGCGAGCGCGCGCCGATCGATGTCCTTGTCATAAAGTGCCTGCATCGTCTTTCGCTCCTGATTTTGAGTAACCAGCTCACGTACTGAGAGCACGCGAACCTGTTTGTCGAGGACGCGCACGACCTGCTCGGTCGTCCGCGCGTCGATGTTCATGGTGACGGTGATCGAAGAGATGTTGCCGGCGTTCGGCTCGGTGACGACCAGGGAGTCGATGTTCACGCCGCGCGCCGCGAAGAGGCCGACGATTCGGGCCAACTCTCCCGGACGGTTTTCCACATCGACGGTGATGGTCCGGCTCATCGGAGCACCATCTCTTTCAGCCCCGCTCCGGGAGGAACCATCGGAAAGACGTTCTCTTCGGCGGTGACGGAAACGTCGATGACAACGACGCCCGGCGAGTTCAGACCTTCTTCCAGCACCGCACGCAGCTCGGATGGATGCGTCGCTCGCAGACCGCGCGCTCCATACGCCTCGGCGAGCTTCACGAAATCGGGACTACCGTCGAGATCAACCTCGGAGTAGCGATTTTGGTAGAAAGTCTGTTGCCACTGCCTGACCATCCCGAGGTAGCGGTTGTTCATCACCACCACCTTGGTGTTGGTGCGGTATTGCACGGCGGTGGCGAGCTCCTGTGCCGTCATCTGAAAGCCGCCGTCGCCAACGAACGCGATCACCTGACGCTCGGGGCAGGCCAGCTGGGCGCCGACGGCCGCGGGAAAACCGAAGCCCATCGTTCCCAATCCGCCCGAGGTGATCGACTGCCGCGGTGCGCGGAACGGGTAATACTGCGCCAGCCACATCTGATGCTGGCCGACGTCAGTGACCACGATGGCCTCGCCGCGCGTGACGTGCGCCAGCTCTTCGCACAGCATCTGCGGCTTGATGGAGTGCTGGCAGCGTTCGTAGCGCAGCGGCTCGGCGGTCTGCCAATCTGCAATCTGTGACCACCACGCGTCCAGCCGCGCGTCGTCGCACTCTGTCGGGACTTCTCGCAACATCTGGCGCATGACGCTGCGGGCATCGCCGGCGATGGCAACGTGAGCGCGGACGTTCCTCGAGAGCGAGGAGCGGTCGACATCGACGTGGATGATTTGCGCGTGCGGCGCGAACTTCTCCAGCGCTCCCGTCACACGATCGTCGAATCGGACACCGATGGCTACGATCAGATCCGCGTCGGAGATGGCCATGTTCGCCGCATAGGTGCCGTGCATGCCGAGCATGCCGAGACAGAGCGGATGGCGCGCGGGAAAACAACCGAGACCCATCAGGGTGGGCGTGACGGGGAATCGCAGACGGGAAGCGAGCGTCAGCAGCTCTCTCGCGCCATTCGCGTGGACCACGCCGCCTCCGACGTAGAGAACCGGCCAGCGCGCAGCGAGCATCTTCTCCACGGCACGGCTGATATCCCTCGCGTCGCCGCGCTGGTCAGGCTCATAACCGGGGAGAGAAAGCGGCGCCGGATCGATGCTCGTTGTTCGCTCGGCGGTCACGTCTTTTGGAATGTCGATGAGCACCGGACCGGGACGGCCCGTGCATGCCAGATGAAACGCTTCGTGGATGACGGTGGCCAGCTCACCGGCGTCGCGCACGAGGTAATTCATCTTGGTGCACGGCCGTGTGATGCCGACGGTGTCGATTTCCTGGAATGCGTCGGTGCCGATCATCTTCCGCGGCACCTGACCGCTGATGACGACCAGGGGCGTTGAATCCATGAAGGCATTGGCGATTCCGGTCACTGCGTTCGTCGCCCCCGGCCCGGAGGTGACCAGCACGACGCCGGGCCTGCCGGTCGCTTTCGCATAGCCCTCCGCCATGTGCACGGCTCCCTGCTCGTGGCGCACGAGAACGTGACGGAGGCGGCCGCGCATCCGCGTGAGCTGATCGTAAAGATGAAGGACCGCGCCACCGGGATATCCGAACAGCGTGTCGACGCCTTCGTGGACGAGCGACTCGCACACCACCTCCGCACCGGTCATCGGATCCGGCGTCGGTTCGGGCCATTCGCGCTGCAGTTCGGCGATCGCTGTCATCAAAATCTCCGCAAACGAAAAAGGCCGTCATCCCTTTTGGATGATGGCCTCGATTGACGATGTCGATGTTGTCAGGCCGTCATCCGCTCCCGCTAAGAAGGAGAATCAGAATCGACAGGCTGACCATGACGAACGACGCGTCCGGCGCGAAGGCGACTGTCGAAAAGGACTTGCCGTTCGTCATGAGTTGCGCGGTTTTAGCAATTGCCGGTGGTTTCGTCAAATCAAAAATGTTTATAGGCGTCTACTTCCCCGGTGGAATCGGGATCGATCCCGGAAACACGTAAGCCTGCAGAAGCGCGATCAACCCGATCACCGCTGCGCCGGCCACCGAGTGCCACCACACCTTCCTGAAGATGGGTCCGAGCGCGTGCGCGCGCTGGTGCGGATCGTCATAGCACGCGGCGCAGGCGACCATGATCGACTGCGCGTCGATCATCTTTCCCATGACGCCGCCGGTGGAGTTTGTTGCCGTGATGAGGATCTCGTTCAGCTTGAGCTGCTGCGCGGTGATCCGCTGCAGACTTCCGAACAGCGCGTTCGAGGCGGTGTCGGAGCCGGTGAGGAACACTCCCAGCCACCCCAGGTACGCCGCGAAGAACGGGTACATCACTCCCGCTGATGTGAAGGCCAGACCGAGTACCGCATCCGTGCCCGAGTAGCGTGTCAGAAAACCGAGACCGAGAACCTGGCCAATGACCAGCACCGGAATTTTCATGCGTCGCGCTGTGCGGATCGTCGCTTCCTTCCATTGCGCGGCACTGAGTCGCAGCACCAGGCCCGCAATCAGGGCAGCAACGAAGACGCCAGTTCCCGCCGCTGACAAATAGTTGATGGTGAACTTCGCCGCCTCCGGCTTCGCCCCGGGCTTGGCCACCGGCGGCATCCGCTGCACTTTGTTATCGAGTGCCGGCATGCTCCACACCGGAAGCGAGAGCGTGCCCGAGAATTTCGAACCGAAGAGCGTGGTCTCGAACTTCTCATTCTGGAACAGGTTGTTGAGCCTCGCTTTGAAGGGCGGGCTGCCCCACAGCGCGCAGCAGAGAATGAGGATGGCCCACGGCATCCATGCGCCGACGGTCTGTCCGGCGGTGTAGCGGTACGTCCACTCGGCCGGTCTCTCAGTCGCAGCCGCAGAAGTGCCGCGTTCCGTGGCCAGCAGAAATCGCGACTTCGGATGCCACACGTAACGGAGAAACAGAGCCGTGCAGATGACGGAGAACACGCCCGCGACGACGTCGGTCACCAGATGGAACGCGCTCGTTCCGGAGGCGAAGTACTGCATCAGCGCGAATGTGCCGCCGGAGACCAGCGCGCCCGGCCACACCTCGAACGCTTCCTTCCACGTCCCGCCCTCCATCTTTACGAACGTGACCACGAGCCAGAACGGCACGAGGATCGAGATCCACGGAAGTTGATGGCCCGCCATCGCCGACAGCGTCAACTGATCGAGGCCGCTCACTGTCGCCAGCGTGACGATCGGCGTGCCGATTGCGCCCCACGCGACCGGTGCGGTGTTAGCGAGCAGGTTGAGTACCGCGGATTGAAACGGCGAGTAGCCCAGACCGACCATGACCGCGCCTGCGATTGCCACCGGCGTTCCGAAGCCGGAGGTCCCTTCGATGATGGCGCCGAACGAGAAGGCGATCAGCAACACCTGCAGGCGGCGATCAAAGGAGATGTGGACGATCGATTCTTTGACGATCTCGAATTTTCCGGTGATGACGGTCATGGTGTAGAGAAGCATCGCCGCCAGGACGATCCAGATGATGCCGAGAAATCCCGACAGCAATCCCAGGACGAATGCCGAGGCCTCGGCGGGAAGAGGCATCCCGAAGGCGAGGCCGGCGACCAGGAACGCCGCGATGACGGCGTAGAACGCGGCGAAAGGGGCGGAGATCCCGAGGTGCTTGATCCCCTGGCGGTCGCGATGGGGATGGAGAGCGATGAAGTACAGCAGAACGAGAATTGGAATGGCTGCCACAAGCGTAGACAGGAGCACGTTCCCGAATGGGTTGTAGTTCTGGTGGTACATGTCCGCCAAGATTTTGAGGACTGAAATACTATAGCTCGACTACGGTGCACAGTTGGTGACGCACCTTCTTGCCGCGATCGGCATGGCGGCGGCCCTCGCGAGCGCAGAAGCGCCGCGAATCCGAACCACCATCAACGATCAGTGGCGTTATGCGTCCGGAACCATCGAGGATGCCGCGGCCGCCGACTTCGACGACAGCGGCTGGCAGCGCATCCACCTGCCACACACATGGAATGCCAACGATGCCTTCGACAAAACGACTCCCTATCGCCGCGGGATCGGCTGGTACCGCAAGTCGCTCGTGATCAACCCCGATCTTCGCGGGAAGCGCCTCTTCCTCTACTTCGAAGGGGCCAATCAGGTCGCCGACGTCTTCGTCAACGGCAGGCACGCCGGACAACACGTCGGCGGCTACACCGCCTTCATCTTCGAGATCACCGATTCGGTTCAATACGCCCGGCCTAACATCGTGGCGGTGCGCGTCGACAACTCGCCCAATCCTGACATCCCGCCTCTGAATGCCGACTTCACCTTCTATGGCGGGATCTATCGCGATGTATGGCTGCTGGCCACTTCTCAGGTTCATATCGACGTGATGGATCACGCATCGCCGGGTATATTCATCGCCGCGAACCCGGATGGCACCGTGCACATCAAGGGCACGGTGGTGAATCAGAGTGGCCGAGCCGCGCATCTACGTGTCGTCAATCGCGTTCTCGATGCCGACCGGAACCTGGTCGCGCGGACGAATTCAATCGGCGCGTCTTTCAGCGCCACGACTGCAGTCGCGGATCCACATCTCTGGTCGCCATCGACGCCGTACCTCTATCGCGTGCGGACCGAAGTGTATGAAGGCGATACGTTGGTGGATGCGGTCGAAAATCCGCTCGGTTTCCGCTCATACACCATCGATCCACAGCATGGCCTAACGCTGAATGGACAGCCGCTCAAGCTTGTCGGCACCAACCGGCATCAGGATTACGCCGGCCTTGGCAATGCCTTGTCGGACGACCTGCATCGCCGCGACGTCCGTTTGATCAAGGAGACCGGCTTCAACTTTCTGCGGCTCGCGCATTACCCGCAGGATCCGGCAGTGCTGGACGAAGCCGACCGCGCCGGCCTGGTCATCTGGGAAGAGATTCCGGTCGTCAATTTAATCAACATATCTTCAGCCTTCGCGGAAAACAGCGAGCGGATGCTGGTGGAGATGATCCGGCAGCATTACAACCATCCCTCGATCTTCTTTTGGGGATACATGAACGAGGTCATGCTGCGCAAACCGAATCCTCTCCCGGATCGTTACTACGAAATCCTCTCCGAGCTGGCGCGAAGGCTGGATAAACGCGCGCACGCCGAAGACTCCACGCGGCGGACGGTGATGGCACTTTCGCAGGGCGAGCTCCTCGACGACAAAGGCGTCGGCGACATTCCCGACATCCTCGGCATGAATCTCTACTTCGGCTGGTACTACGGCAAGTTCGAGGACCTCGGAGAGTTTCTCGATCGCATGCATCTTCAGCGGCCTTCCCGCCCTCTGATGATCAGCGAGTACGGTGCCGGCACCGACGAGCGCGTTCACGCACTCAATCCGAAGCGATTCGACTTCAGCTCGGAGTACGGACAGGAGTTCCATCTCGCCTCGTTCCCTCAGATCGAGAGCCGGCGGTTCGTTCTCGGCTCGGCGGTGTGGAATCAATTCGATTTCGGATCTGCCAGCCGCCAGGACTCGAAATATGGGATCAACAACAAGGGACTTTTCTTTTACGATCGAACGCCGAAAGATTCGTCCTTCTACTATCAGGCTGCGCTGCTCACGAAGCCGGTGCTGACCATCGCGCGCGAGTGGCGCGAGCGCGCGGGCGAGCGTCATCAACCGGTGTGGGTCTATACCAACCAGCCGCAGGTGGAGCTGTTCGTCAATGGCCGCTCCGCGGGATCACAAGTGGTGCAGAACCGCACCGCGCGATGGCAGGTCGAACTGAGCGCAGGGGAGAACCGGATGGTCGCGCGTGCCGCGGCACTCGAAGACTCGACGACGATCAACTTCGAAGATCGAACATTTTTCGCTGTGAACGCCGGAGGTACATACGACTACATCGATCGCTCTCACGTTTACTGGCAAGCCGATCGCGCGTATCAGCCCGGGAGTTGGGGATACGTGGGCGGAGAGGCCAGGCTGACGCATCACGCCATTCTCGGAACCGACGATGATGCGCTGTACCAGGCATCGCGAGAGGGAATGGAGCGCTACCAGTTTGATGTGCCCGACGGCACCTACGAAGTCACTCTGGGGTATACGGAAGGCGGCTACGCAGTGCGGCGATCGTTGATCGTCAAGGCCGCGAACGGGAAGGGAATCACAATCGCCGGGCAACCGTCGATCAGCGCCATTATGGTTCGCCGGCGGTGAGGGTCTCGAGACCCTTCTCCCCGCCGTGCGGGGAGAAGGTGGCCGAAGGCCGAATGAGGGGCTCGGGCTACTTCAGCTAAAACTTCGCCGGCGATGACCCCTCACCCGGTCCCGCTCCGCGGGACCACCCTCTCCCAGAGGGAGAGGGGTCTCGCGTTCGCTCCTTGACTGGCATAGACTCCTGAAACTCGTTCCAACCTGAGCTTCAGCAAGGTTCCATGAAACACGGAATGGCCATCCGGCGCCTGACGACTTTTTTTTTCGTCTTCGCGCTCATTCCTTGTCTCACAAACGCCGACTCGAATACGGATCGCGGGATCGCATGGCTGAACGGTCATCAAAACGCCAACGGCTCCTGGGGCGCTTTGCCCGATCTGGTTCCGCGCGATACCGCGCGCGCACTGCTGGCGATGCAGACCCTCCATTCGATTTCCAGTGCGCTGTCGTCCGGATATGCATGGTTGGCGACGCAGCCGCTCGATGCCAATCAACTCCTGGCTGAACAGGCGCTCGCGCTGGCAGCGGGCAAATCGGACAGCAGCGCCGCTCTCAACAAACTGGCGGCGCAGCGCTCCGCAATCGGGCCTGATTTCGGCGGATTCACGAATCACAGCGGCGACACATACGATTCCGCCCTGGCGCTGCAGGCATTCGCCACCAGCGAAGCACTCTACTCGACCAACATCAGCGGCCTTCTCTCAACAGTCGTGTCGCGGCAAAACGTCGATGGCGGATGGGGAATCGATCAGGGATTCGACAGCAATCCTGTACTCACGAGCGAGGTCCTCATCGGCCTCTCCGCGCTTCGAAGACAGCTCCCGCCGGTCGCCACCATCGCTGCGGCGCAAACGTATGTGGTAAGACTCGTTCACGCCGACGGCAGCATTGGCGCCGATGTTCTGCAGACGGCTCTCGCGCTTCGTGCGCTGGCTCTTTCCGGGTATGTGATCAACTCGTTTTCGTCCGCCACGTTGACGTACCTGCGAGGAAAACAGGCAGCGGACGGCTCTTGGTCCGAGGATCCGTACTTGACCGCGCGTGTGCTCGAGGCATTTGCGGTCGACAAGCCGAACCTCGTGATCCGCGCAGGCGACTTCACACTGAATCCATCGACAGTTGCCGATGGAACGTCGGTGACCGCGACGGTGATCGTGCGAAATACCGGGACCGTCGGCCCTTCCTTCAGCACGCTGTCGATTTACGCATCGGATGCCCGAGCGACGCCCATTGCATCGCAAGTCGTCAACAGCGTACCGGTTGGCGGCTCTGAGACGCACACGATCACGTTTACGCCCACCGCGCTCCAGGGCACGCACACCCTGGTCGCTGTTGCGGATGCGAAAAATGAAATTGACGAAGTGCGCGAAGACGACAACGAAGCGACGGCTTCGCTTACGGTCACGGGAAAGCCCGACCTGCAGGTTTTTCCTGCGGATATCACGACCGTGCCAACCCACTTGCAGCCCATTCAGCCGGGGCAGCTCACGATCACCATTCACAACAATGGTGGCGGCGATGTCGCTGCCGCCGGGTATGCCGTGTACGACGCGTACGGCTCCGCGCCGGAGGTTCTGCTGCAGAAAGGAACAACCGGTCCGATTGCCGCGGCGCTGACGCAAACGGTTCAGATCCCTGTTTCACTCGCCGGCGGAGCTCACCTGATTCGAGTGGTTGCCGACCCTGACAATCTCATCTCCGAGTCAAACGAGACCAACAATCAGGCGACCAGGACGATCAGCGTCACGAATCTATCGAACGTCGATCTGCGCATTCGACCGGGGAGTGTGATCGCCACTCCCGCCCGGCCTAACACCGGCGATTCCGTGCTCGTCTCCGCGATCGTCGAGAACGCCGGCACCGATCCCGTGCAATCGACGGTCGCCTTCTACGACGGGGTTCCCGGTGCCGGAGGAGTGCCGATCTCCTCTTCGTCCGTGTCGATCGACCGGCAATCGTCGGCGCAGGTTCAGACGACCTTCACGACCACGGCTTCATCGCGTGTGGTGTACGCCGTCGCCGATCCCGACAATCTGGTTCCCGAAATTGATGAGACCAACAACAGCGGCTTTGTCACGCTGACCGATCAATACGTCGACCTTGTCATCACACGCGAGGGCATCGTTTTGCCGAAAACATTGCCGGCAGTCGGCCAGACGTTGAATGCCCGCGTTGTCGTTCGAAACACGGGTCTGGTTGCAGCGACGGCCGCCGAGGTGGTCATTTACGACGATCTGCCGCAACTCGGCGGCCGGGTCATCGTCGACAAATCTGTTGACGTGCCGGCGCAGGGGAGCACGGTCGTCCTGGCATCGTGGACCGTGCGCGCCGGCCAGCGATTTACGACCGCAGTCGTCAATCCTTCGCACGCCATCTTCGAGCCGAATTACGCCAATGATCGGGCAACCAAGTTCTACACCGTCAATGGAACGGACACCGATCTGTCCCTCTACTCCTCGCCTCCGAACATGACCTCGGTGGTCGTCGATCCACTGACGCTGAACGTCAGCGGATTCGTGCAGATGGACATTCAGGGGCCATCCAACTCAGGTCCGTATCTCGTCACGATCTTCGAAGACGTCGATGGCGATCTGGCCTACAACCCTGAGGTCGACAATCCTCTCGGATCACTCCTGGTGCAACCGGTCCAGCAGCAGACCATCAAGATTCCGATCCAGGGGACGGTGCGGTTTGCTCCCGGCCATCTGATGGCGTATCTCGACAGTGGCAACGCATTGGCCGAGAGCCGCGAAGACAACAATCTGATCGACCTCTATCACGGATCGTGTCAGCACGACATCGGTCGCAGCGGGAAGCCGAGTATCACGAAATGGACCGCGAACCCGAGCGTGACATTGTCGCCGGTTGCGCGAGTCATCGACACCAACGGCGATGGTGTGCTCGACGAAAACGACGTCCCGGCGGTGGTCATCGCCTACAACGGCGGGATCATGCTCAAGCGGGGTGACACGGGACAGACGCTATGGAGCGTGCAGCTCTCGACCTCCGGCCGCCAGATCAGCGCCGTCATCGCCGACCTCGATGGGGATGGCAAGGCGGAGATCATCGCGCACCTCGATGTCGATCCGGTGACCGGTGAGCACAATCAGCATCGCCTGGTGGCATTGAATGTCGCCGACGGCTCCCGTAAATGGGTCAGCCCGCCGCTCGATCGCGACCCACAGTGGGATTTCTACATCAACACCGTAGGCGCCACCTACTCCTATGCCGGAGCGCCTGCGGTCGCGGACCTGGATGGCGATGGCCACCCGGAAGTGATCTGCGGTCGCACTGTGCTCAACGGGGCTGATGGCACCATCAAGTGGGTCGGCACAGGTGGAAGCGGCCGGGCATGGAAGCAGCCCGATCCCGCCGACCCGAGCACGAATCTCTTTACGCAATTCTTCCCCGACCAGGAAGCGCCGATCGCCGTCGATCTCAACAATGACGGGAAGTTGGAAGTCGTCGCGGGAAACACGGCCTATCGCGCCGACGGAACGATCTTGTGGCAGCGCAGCGATCTGCCGGACGGCTACACCGCGCCGCTCTGGCTCGGGAGCGATGTCAATCCAAAGATCTGTCTGGTCGCTCAAGGAAGAGTCTGGATGCTCAACAACGACGGCACCACGCTGTGGGGGCCGGTCAGCATCCCGAATGGTGCGTTGTTAGGCGGAGCGCCCACCGTTTTCCCTAGCTTCGGCACGGTTGCCGTGGCAGTGGCCGGCGACGGCTATCTCAGCGCGTTCAATGCCGCCAATGGCGCGCTCTTCTGGACCCGCCAGGTGGCCACCGATGTCACCTCCTTCGGCGGGACCACCACCAACTCGGCGACGGCGTTCAATCAGGATGGAGCGATCAACCTCTTCTACGCCAGCCGCGATCAATTCCTCATCATTCGCTCCGACAACATCCTGCAATACACGCTGCCGATTTCGAACAATCCGTACTATCCGATGAGCCCTGTGGTCGCCGACGTCGACAACGACGGACACGCGGAGGTGATCGTCCCCGGCACCGCCTCTGTGCGCGTGATGGGTGATGGAGGCTGGTACGGTGCGCCGGCAGTGTTCAACGAAGCGAGCTATCACGCTGTCAACATCAGCGAGACGGGGGTCGTTCCGACCCGTGAAGTGCAGGACGCTTTTTCGCGCGTGAGCTATCGCGCCAACCGTCAACTCGCGTCGTCGACGATCGTCCTCGATCCCAATCTCGCGCTCTCCTATCCACGGATCGATGGCAGCGGATATCCAGCCAGCGCGGCACTCACCGTTCGCGTCGGAAACAGCGGTTGGGGAGCAGCGCCTCCGGCGAGCGTTGCGTTCTACCGTCTCAATGGGGACAACACCTCGACACTTCTGTCTACATTGCAGACTGGTGCACTTCCACCCGGTGCCTATCAAGATCTGAGCTACACCTATCCCAATCCGCCAACCGCGTTCACGTTCTACGCCGTCGCAGACCCCAACAACGCGATTCAGGAGTGCGACAAGAGCGACAACCGCAGCCCGAATTTCGCGCTGCGGCTCAGCGCTGACATCGCGGTCGGTCCCCTCGGGCTCCTGGTCGACGATCCGAATCCACGACAAGGTGACAGCAGCACGTTCACGGCGACGGCGGCCGTGACCGGTGCCGTCGACACCAGTAAGCTCAACGCCCAGTTCTTCCTCGGAAACCCGGCCGGCGGCGGCACGGCAATCTCCCCGCTCCTGCCGGTGACGCTGGCCACGGACCATGGCAACGTGAGCGCGACCGTCACTTTTTCATGGACCGTGAACGCGCCTCCGGCCATGCAGAGCGTCTTCGTCTTTTTCGATCCGACCAACGCAATCCCGGAGACCGACGAGACCAACAACACGGCTTCGACATCCGTCAACGTCAGCACGCCGGATCCGATTCGGAAACTCTCCGGCACGGTTGCGCTGACGCCTCCATCGGCAGAGGCGGGGACGCCGGTGCGTGCGGACATCGTCGTGCAGAACATTGGCAATGTTCCGCTGACGAACGTGACCATCAACTACAGCGTGACCGGCGGCACGTCGGGAAGCACGTCGCTCTCTTCGCTGGGCAAGAACAAGATTGCTTTGTTGACCCTTGGAACTTTCACGCCAAGTGCGAATGGGACCTACACGGTCACCGCTTCTGCAGCCGATCCGGTCACGCTGATTGCTTCGCCGAAGTCGATCGTCATCGGACCGTTCGCCGGCGCCGCGCTGACGGTCGTTCCAACGCGTGTGCCGACCTCAACGCCGATCGTGCAAGCGCATACGCGGATCAGCCGAACGAACACGATCAATATCGCGGATGATCCACTGTTTCCGCTGATTCGATCTCACCTGCAGCAGGGGATCGGTTTCCAGGCCAATGTTCTGATGAGCCCCGATCAGAACCTCTGCTTCAAGTGCCACGTACACGCGCAAGGCCTCATCGGTCTGGAAGCGTCGCGTGCTGTCAGCGGAGTGACAGTGAATGAGACTGCCTCACGCACAGTCTTCGATCGCATCATCCAACAGCGGGGCGCCGACGGTCGCCTCTACCTCCCCGGTTACGGCACGGACACGATGTCGATGCTGGCCGGATGGGCGCTTTCGTACTGGCACGACGCCACGGAGGCGCTGCGGTATCTGGTGCCGCTGGTTGAGGAAACGCTCCGCAAGCAGTTGCCCGATGGATCGTGGAATTGCAACGGCGGGTGCTTCCCCGAATCGTTCGACAAGCTCGAGTCGTGGACCATGTCGAGCGTCGACCAATTGAGCACCGCGTACAAGCTGACCGGTGATCCGCGGTATTTGGCAGCGTTCGTCCGCGGAACGCGTTGGCTGCTGGCATACAACTACAGCGCCGTCCCGCCGAACGAGAGCGAAAAGATCGCGCGTGTGGCCATCGCTCTCGGACGCGCTATGCCCTATCTCCCGCCGGATTTGGCGGGGGAGGCGAAGAAGCGCATCGACTCCATTGCGATCCAGCTCCGCTCGAATCAGAACGCCGATGGTTCGGTGGGCGTCGATCTGATGAATCCTCCCGTGATCCGCACGGCGCAAACGCTGTACGCGCTGTCGATTTCCGGCGCTCCGCCCAGCGATCCCGCGATTCGGTCTGCCACGGTGTGGCTGCTCAATCAGCAGAAGCCCAACGGGCAATGGGGAAACGGTTTCGCTTCCTCGATGGATCAGACCACCTGGGCCATGATCGCTCTTCCG
Organism: Thermoanaerobaculia bacterium; assembly: GCA_035636095.1. GTDB lineage: Bacteria > Acidobacteriota > Thermoanaerobaculia > Gp7-AA8 > Gp7-AA8 > Gp7-AA10. Next base: position 9,320 of record DASPZU010000105.1, on the reverse strand, counting down.
GCTGCCTGGGCGAAGGTCGGTCAATTCGACGTCGATCTCCACGTGAGCGTCCCCACTTCGACCGATCTCGTGTCTTCATCGCCGACTCCAGCCAGCTCGACGCCCATCAACGGCGGTCGAGAGCTGGTATGGCACCTGCCCGGAGTCACCGACGGCGGCACGGATGCTTTTTTCAATCTTCGTCTGAACGGTCTGCAGGACCAGGAGTCGCGTGGCGTCGCAACGGCGGCATCGATCGCGTACAACGATCCATATTCCGGCCAGCTCGTGACGCGCCCGATCAGCGTCCCCAGCATTACCGGAGTTGCGCCGGTGGGTCTGGCCGTGACGACGGACCGCGCCAGCTATTCCGCGAACTCGACGGTTTCGATTCAGGAAACGATCACCGATGCCAGCGCAGGGATCACGAACGACGTGATCGTTCGTGATGGGTCGGGCTCCACCATCGCCACGCTCGTTTCCGCCGAGGCGGTGAGCGGTCTTCCGACGGCCGCATTCCCGGGATGGCATTACGCAACGGCAGCGGTGCTGGCCGTACCGAGCGGCGCCAGTCGCAATGCGATCGTGCCGATCGATTTCGCGCAGCAACTCACGCAGCTCGGCGTCATCGGCACATTTGATCCGACCACCATTCGGGTGAGCGCAGACGCGACGCCGTCCGACGAAATGCCGTTCATGTGGTTCGCAACCTCCGGCGCTGCCGGGAAACTCGCCGTGCAAATCCGTGATGATGTGGCAGCCGGCACTGCCTTGCCGATCCACATCTACTTCGACACTCTCGAGAACGGACTCAAACCGGCGTCGTTGTTCGATCGCAATGCGACCGGCGTTGGCGCGGGCCTGCTGGCCACTTACACCAGAGTCGATCAACCGAGCAGCAACTTTCAGGCATCCGACCCGTCGCAGCTCACGACCATCCCGCCGCCGTTCCTGACGAACGCGATTGTAAAACCACAGATCGCCGCCTCGGCCGACCTCGACGCTGTCCGCTTCTGGGAGGGAGTGTTCACCGGTGCGATCTACGCGCCTGCCTCGGGCACTTATCAATTCCTTCTTGGATCCGCGCGGGGCGGATGGCTGGATGTCGATGGTGTGCGGTTGCTGAACAACGGTGGCTTGCACGAAATGCGCGAAGTCACCGGCAGCCTCGCTCTGACCGCCGGCTTCCATCGCGTGAAGGTCACGATCTATCGATGGGATTACGGGACTTACGGCATGTATCTGAAGTGGGCACCGCCCGGAAGCGGCTTCGATCTGATTCCGTCGCAGAACATGTTCCTCGATGTGCCCTTCGACGCCACCGCAGGCACGCCGGCCTTATTGCCTCGAGGCCAGGCAGCTCGCGGGTACACCTGGAACACGACATCGACCGCCGCCGGGAATTACTCCGCAGTGGCCACACTCCGCCAGAACGGCGCGTTCATCGTCAGCGCATCCGCACCGTTCACGATTGCCCCGAGCGCGCAGCTCACTGCCAGCGTTGCCACCGATAAGACCCAATACGACGTCGGCGAAACGGTGCACTTGACCTCGTCGGCACAGTACGTTGCCGGCAACACGCCGTTAGCGAATCTCTCGGCAGCGGTGTCAGTGGCCGATCCCTCGGCAACCACAGTGTCGAGTCGGCCCTTCACGGTGGCATCGCTCGCCCCGGGACAGAACGTTCCTTTCTCGTTCGATTGGACCGTCGGCACGGCCGCGGCGGGAGCATATACGGCGTCGTTGCTGGTCAAGGATTCCGGCGGCGCAACGCTCGTTCAAAAGAGCGTTCCATTCCAGGTTCGGCCGACGTCGGTCAGCGGGAGAGGAATCGTCGGAACGCTCTCCGCGCCAGCGACCGTCGAGCAGGGTCGATCTCTCGACTTTGCGGTGTCGATCACGAACGGCGGCAACAGCGCCATCGCGGATGCGCCTTTTGTCGTGCAGATCATCGACCCAGCCACGCAGCAGCTCGCCGACTCGATCTCTTTCCGAGCGTCTGCTGCCACAGCCGCAACGTACTCGACGCGGCTTGCATACCTGACCAACAGGCTCGCGCGGCAAAAGTACCAGGCAGCGCTCGTGTCGCTCATCACCGGCGCTGCGGTGCCGCTGGCGAACGCGGGATTCGAAGTGGTCGCCCCGACGACGGTAGTGAGCGCCTCTGTGACGACTGACAAGGCGAGCTACGATCCGGGCGACACACTCCGTTCCACGACCACAGTCAACTACGTGAGCGGAGCGGTGCCGCTGGCAAATGTCGCGGTGACCACCACCATCGGCACGGCGTCGGGGACGAGCACGATCAGCTCGATCACTCCGGGGACGAGCGCCACGACCACATTCGACTGGCCGGTGGGAACAACGGCGCCGGGCAGCTACACGATCAACGTGGTGGTCAAGGATGCGAACGGAAACCCGCTCGCGCAGCAGACGGCTTCATTCACCATCGCCTCGACGGCGCAAACAGGCAAAGGCATCAGCGGCACGATCAGTACCTCTGCGTCGGTGGTGCAGGGTAGCGCGTTGCCGATCACCGTCACGATTACGAACAACGGCAATGCGGCGCTGACCGATGCGCCGTTCGCGGTGAAGATCGCCGGCGACACGGTCCCCTTCACGGCCAGCGTCGCGATGGGCGCAACCACCACCCGGCAGCTCAGCTACGCAACGACTCCGCTGACTCCGCAGAACTACACCGCCACGTTGGTGTCACTGATCACCGGTCAGGCCGTGACGCTGGCCACAACATCGTTCACAGTCGTCCCGCCAACAGTGGTCACCGCGGCAGTAACGACCAACAAACCGACATACGATCCGGGCGACACACTCCACTCCACCACCACAGTCAACTACGTGAGCGGAGCGGCGCCGCTGGCGAATGTCACGGTGACCACCACCATCGGCACCGCGTCGGGGACGAGCACGATCAGCTCGATCACTCCGGGGACGAGCGCCACCACGACATTCGACTGGCCGGTGGGAACAACGGCGCCGGGGAGCTACACAGTCAACGTGGTGGTCAAAGATGCGAGCGGAAACCCACTCGCGCAGCAGACGGCTTCATTCACCATCGCCTCAACGGCGCAAACAGGCAAAGGCATCGCCGGCACGATCACCACCTCGGCGTCCGTGGTGCAGGGCAGCGCGTTGCCGATCACTGTCACGATAACGAACAGCGGCAATGCGGCGCTGACCGATGCGCCGTTCGCGGTGAAGATTGCCGGCGACACAGTCCCCTTCACGGCGAGCGTCGCGATGGGGGCCACCACGACGAAACAGATCAGCTACGCGACCACTCCGCTGACTCCGCAGAACTACACCGCCACGTTGGTGTCACTGATCACCGGTCAGGCCGTGACGCTGGCCACAACATCATTCACAGTCGTCCCGCCAACGGTGGTCACCGCGGCCGTAACGACCAACAAACCGACATACGATCCGGGCGACACACTCCGTTCCACGACCACAGTCAACTATGTGAGCGGAGCGGCGCCGCTGGCGAATGTCACGGTGACCACCACCATCGGCACCGCGTCGGGGACGAGCACGATCAGCTCGATCGCTCCCGGAACGAGCGCCACCACGACATTCGACTGGCCGGTGGGAACGACGGCGCCGGGGAGCTACACAGTCAACGTGGTGGTCAAGGATGCGAGCGGAAACCCGCTCGCACAGCAGACGGCTTCATTCACCATCGCCTCAACGGCGCAAACAGGCAAAGGCATCAGCGGCACGATCAGCACCTCGGCGTCGGTAGTTCAAGGTAGCGCCTTGCCGATCACGGTCACGATTACCAACAACGGCAACGCGGCGCTGACCGACGCGCCATTCGCGGTAAAGATCGCCGGCGACACAGTCCCCTTCACGGCCAGCGTGGCGATGAGTGCTACCACGACGAAACAGCTCAGCTATGCGACCAGTGCTCTGGCGCCCGGCAGCTACACCGCGACGCTGGTCTCGATGATCACAGGCGAAGCGGTCGCCTTGTCCACGGCATCCTTCGACGTGAAGCCGGCCATCACGCTCGCGTTCGGGCAGTCGTCATCGGCGCGCGCGCTGATCTGGAGCGATTGCAGCTCGGGCAACAGTGCCACTCCGTGCACGCCGGCGGCTCCGCCGTTTCTAACACAGTCGCTCACGGCCGCCGGCATCGACTGGCTGCTGAGCGGCGATCAAGCGACCTTCTTCACGCAACTGCGAACCGGTGCGTTCAGCGAGGTGATCCTCGTGCCACCGCCGACGCCCGAACTGACGAGTTCCGCGGAGCTGTCCGAGACGGTCCATGCAGGCGAGGGGCTGCTCTTCATCCACGATCATCCTGATGCCGAGCCGAAGCTCGCTGCTGCGCTTGGCGTGACCTTCGCCGGAAAGCTGAGCGCCACTTCCACTCTTCTCGACATTCTGGCAACGCCTTTCACCTCGGCAGGACAGATGAGTGTCAACGGCGACGGCGTAAAGATCAATCTGACCACAGCGCAACCGGTGGCGCGGATTTCGGCCACGCAGGCACCGGCGATCAGCCTCAATACTTTTGCGGCCGGCCGAGTGGTGGTGCTGCCGTTCAGCACCGAGGGAACCACCACGGCCGACATGGCGCGGTTCCTGGTGAGCGCTGCGGGTTATGTCAGCCGCGCGGCGACGACCGACGCGCGCCAGGTCGTGCCGCTCGACATCGCTGTCGGCGCCCCCACTGGCGGGTCGCAAAACGTGACAGTGGCGTTGACGATCCCCGCTGGGTTGTCGATGGTCTACGCTTTGCCGCAACCCACCAGCGGAACAACATGGAATCTGACAGTGCCGGGCGGGACGACGCAGCACGTCACGATCTGGATTCGCCTGCCGGAGATCATCGGAACGTACCAGGCCACGGCCTCGGTCGCCATGCAGGGACAACTGCCGCTGCTCACCAAGAGCGTCACGCTGCGCGTCGATGCGGATCGCGCGGCGATGGAAGCAGCGCTGGCGAGCGATCTGGCCGCGCTTCAGACCAACGCAAGCGGTTCGGATCTCGCGGCGGTCAGCGACGCGCAGAACGAGCTCGCCCTCGCGCGCGCGGCAACAGACGCAGCCTCAGCCATCAGCCACATTCTGAAGATCGTCAACGATCTCGCGTCTATATCAATAGATACGAGCGCGGCGCGAAAGGACGCCGATCGACTCCTTCTCTATTGGCAGAGCCGATCATGAGACTACGACTTCGAACTCCCGCCGGCCGCGCGATCACAATTTCGGTGATCTTCGCCAGCCTGTACAACTTCGCCGAACCGTCCAACTATCTCTACGCGCTCGAGGTGCACCGCCAGAGAGTCGAGCGCGTTCGCGAGATCGCGAAGAACCTCAACATCGATCCCGAGTTTCTCCTCCATCCCGATCGGCCGCGCGTGCTGCCGCAGTCCTCGGCTGCAACTGGGCTGACTCAGGTGCCGCTCAACATCAATGATGCCGTCGTCACGGGTGAAGTCGAGGTATGCCCTGGTCGCCGCTGACACCACCCTGGCGAAGTTTGCCGGCGTGCTCAAACTCTCCGATAAACAGCGGGGCAAGAAAAAAGGTCAGATCAAGAGCGAGCTGCAATCCGCCCTCAGGCTCATCGATAAGAATCTTCTTCCCGATCTGAACGCCGCTGCGCCCGCGGCCGCGAAAGCGCGCGATCGCGACATGCGCAACGCCGTCGATCAGGTTCGCAGAGCGGCGAAATCGGTTCTCAACGATCCGCACGCGTTCGATGACTCCACTCTCGACGCCACCATCCAGAAACTGCAAAGCGCGCTCGCCGGAACTCTCACTCCACGAACGCCGAAGCAGCGCTGGAACAAGGATCCCTTCCCGCTGAAGGACACCTATCGTCCCGCGCCCAAGAAATCGGGTCTTCCCGTTTTTCCCACCTCCACGCCCGCCCCTGTCGCGGCCACAAAACTCACGCTGATACCGACGGCCGCTCCGGCCGAGGTGACCGCACTCGCGCAGTCGCTCCAGACGCCGGCGAAGGCCTTCACATGGGTTCACGATCACATCGACTGGGACTCCTACTCCGGCGTCGCCAAGGGCTCCCTCGGCACCTTGAAAGAAGGGAGCGGCAACGATTGGGATCAGTCGCTGCTGCTTCGCGATCTGCTCACTGCTCAGGGCTATCAGGCGCAGATCGAGTGGGGAAAAGTGACCGTGCCGATCGCGCAGCTCATGAATCTCGCCGGCACCGAGGATCCGCTGCAGGCTGCCAATTTGATGGCCACCGCCGGCTTCGACGGCGTCGTGCTCACCACCGGCTCCACTCCCGTGGCCGTGCAGATGACGCACGCCTGGGTGCGCGCGTTCGTCCCCTTCCTTCCGAATCGCGGCGCGACCAACGGGCCCGCCGACACCTGGGTGCGCATGGACCCGAGCTTCAAGCGCTACACGTATCAGGCCGGAATCGCCACCAACGTCGCCTGGAGCGAAGACGAATACCTGCAAACCTCGGCGGTCCGATCGCCGATCGATTTCTATTCCGACAAATTGTGGAGCTACATCCGCACCAACAATCTCAATTGTCAGAACCTGGCCCAGCTTCCGAAGAGCGGCCGGATCCGCGCTGAAAACTTTCCCTTCATTCCATCCACGCTCACCGTGCACATCGACCAGTCGCTCGGCCTGGCGGCGAACCCGCCGTCCGATCAGTCGCAGCGCATTACCTACACGATCACCGATTCGGGCCTGGCAATCGGATCGTACGCGGCGAATATCGCGGACCTCTGGGGCAAGAAGCTGACGCTGACGTTCCCGCCGGCGACCGCCGATGACGCGGCCATCATCGCCAGCTACGGAGATCTCTTCAACACGCCCGCGTATCTGGTGCGCCTCAAGCCGGTCTTCTCGATCGACGATCAACCGGTGGCGGAGGGGACTTCTGTTCCCGCGGGAGAGGCACTCGACCTCAACCTGCAGTTCCAGCAGCCGAACATCGCCGATGACTCCACGCATCACGGAGTCACGGCCGGCGAAACCCACACGCTGGTGCTCGACGCCGGCATCGTTCCCGATGGCCTGCTCGCGACGCGCACCGCTCGGATGCAGACGCTCACCGGTGAATCGCAGCTTTCCGAGAAGCTTTTTCTCACCGGTCTCCGGTACATGCAGAGGATCGATCAGGGCGCGCGATTCGCCGCAGGTGTGCGATGGCAGCGCAGCGTGAAGCGCGTGTTCGAGGCCGATGTGCGGCGGCAGGTGGACGTTGCGTATACGGTAGCCGGCGCGCCGCTTCGTCTCACGCCTGCCGAGAACAACATCGACGTATCGCGCCTGCTGGTCGGCATCGTGCCCATCGGCAGCGACATTTCGCGGCGCGGCGAGGTGCTGTCGCTGGCCGGGATCGAGAGCTCGTATCGCGAAGGAGCGATCTGGGAGGAAGCCGAAAGCCAGCAGGGGATTTCGGCCGCCAAAGCGCTGCTCCTGGCGCGCATCGCCGGTCAGCAGCTCTTGACAGTGAACTCCGCGAACGTCGACTCGGTGCTGGCCGCGGCCAACCTGTCATCGGATGTCGAGAACGAAATCCGCGGCGCGATTGCTCAGGGCCGCATCGCCAAGCTGGCGCCGAATCCCATCACGCTCAATCGTTGGTCAGGCACCGGCTATTTTCTGGAAGACCCGCTGACCGGCGCGGCGACCTATCCGATTTCCGGGGGATTCGCCGGAGGAAGCGACACCGGCCAGGCCACCCAGGGCATCCGCGAGCTCCTGGGCAGCGAGTCGTGGCTCAGCGGCTCGCCCCTCGGCGACCTGCTGCGGCAGCTCCTGGAGCTGTTAGGCGGGGGAGGTGGCGGCAGCTCCGGCGCCCCCTCCACCACGCAGTCCGATCCGGTCAATCTCTCCAGCGGCAACATGTACCGCTCCATGACCGACTTCTCGATCGTGGCACGCGGCATTCCCGTCGCGCTCACGCGGACATACAACAGCCGCTCGACGTACAACGGCCCCTTCGGCTTCGGCTGGACATTCAACTACGGCGAGATGCTGATCGACAACAGCAACGGCTCGATCACCTATCGCGAGAGCGACGGCACCGAGCACCTCTTCATCAACTATGTCTCGCCGCCGGGCAAACACCTCGCCCTCACGCCCAACGCGAGCGGCTGGACGATGCGCTTCAAGGATGGAATGCAATTCACATTCGACGCGCGCGGCCTGCTGGTCTCGCAGCAGGACCTCAACGGCAACGCCGTGACGATCAATCGCGACCCGTCCGGAAACATCACCACCATCGTCGATGCCAGCGGCCGTACCGAGCTGACCTTCACGTACGCGGCCGGGAAAATCACGCAGGTGACGGATCTCTCCGGCCGCAACGTCGTCTACGCGTACACCGGCGATGATCTGACCTCGGTGACCGACACCGCCGGCAAGAGCTGGCCGATGACCTACGGCCTCGCTCACAACATGACCTCGTTCGCCGATCCGCTCGGCAACGCGCAGAGCTACGACTACGACGCCGACCATCGCCTGATGCATCACGTCGACGCGAGCGGGGCCGAGGAGTTCTTCCATTACGACATCGCCGGGCGGCAGAGCGTGATCACCGACCGCCGCGGCGGCGATCGCCTCATCGAATTCGACGACAGCGGGCGCGCCACCATGGAAGCCGATCCGGCCGGCAATGTGGTCAAGGCCTCCTTCGATGCCGACAACAACCGCACCCAGACGCTCGACTCCCGCGGGAACATCACCGCGTTCGAGTACGACCCGCAGGGGAACGTGACGAAGCAGACCAACCCCGACAACGGCGTGATGACCACCACCTATGACGCCAACGCGCGGCCGCTGGTCTCGACCGATGCGGTGGGCGCGGTGACGTCGAACAACTACGACTCCGCCGGCAATCTGTTGACCTCCTCGCGAAGCGTCGGCGGCGTCACCGAGACGACCACCAACACGTACGACAGCCGCGGGCAACTTCTGACCACCACCGATCCCAACAACGCGCCGACGTCGATGACCTGGAACGACAACGGGACGCTGGCCACGCGCACCGACGCCGCCAACAACATCACCACCATGCTCTCCGACCCGCTTGGCCGGATCACGTCCATCAAGGATCCGAATCAGAACGAGACCAAGCTGACCTACGACGGCAAGGATCGCATCCTGACGATGACCGATCCGTACACCAACACCACCACGTTCGCGTACGACGATGCCGGGCGGCGCAAGAGCGTGACCACCCCGCGGGGAACAACGACCTACTCGTACGACGCCGAGGGGCGGGTGGTGTCGGTGAGCGATCCGCTGGGCAATGTGACCAGGACGGCGTACGACGCGGCGGGCGATGTCACCTCCCGCACCGATGCGCGCGGCAACACCACGCG
>DASPZU010000104.1:0-17798 GCA_035636095.1 Thermoanaerobaculia bacterium | reverse complement strand
GCGTTGTTGGCGTCTGCATCCGCCGATCATTCGTGTCGATCACAGCCTGCAAACCGCTGATCGCGGCGGCGGAGAGCCGCGCACCGCTCTGGTAGTCCTTCTCGTTGAACTTCCGCTCCGCTATGGAAAGGAGAGCTTTTGCTTTGCTGAAGCCGACGCGTTCGACGGAATTGAGGTTTCGATGCCCCAGCTCATCGCTGAGATTCCGAGCTGTTGCAAGCTGGAGCTCCGTTTTCTCCACGACTGGATTGGGTGCAGACTTTTCGATTGTGGTGATCGGCGGCGCCGGTTTGGATGGAATCGGCTTCACGACCGGCGTCGGCCGCCAGAAGACGATCGCCCCCGCGACGACCACGAGCACCACCGCCGCGGCGGCGAGCCACCCCCACGGCCGGCGGCGCGGCTCCATGGGCGCGACGACGGTGGGGGCGGCCGCTAATTCTGTGACCCCGACATCGGGTTTGGTGGTTGCCCCTTTCGTTGTCGCGTCGGGAGCGACAAGCGTCGCCTGCTGCGATGTTTTCTTGCTCGCGCCGCTATACGCGCTTCCCGATGGATGTGAATCGAGAAAATCGGCGATCGGACGCGCCAACGTCGGTGCATCGGCACCTACAGTGTGCGCACCCGCCGATGCGAAACGTCGCAGCTCCGCGGCAAACTCACCGGCGGTGTTGTATCGATCGTTGACGTCCTTCGCGAGCGCCTTCTGGATAATGGGATCGAGCGCTACCGGCACATCGCCGACCTGCGAAGGGACGGGTGGCGGGCCGGGCGCGAGAATTTTTCCGAAGACCTCCGGCGGTGTGTTCCCGGGAAACGCGCGTTGGTAGGTGAGCAACTCGAAGGCAATCGCGCCCAGGGCGAAGATGTCATCTTTGGCGCCGGTGGTGCCGCTTAGCCGTTCCGGCGACATGTATGCAATCGTGCCGGCCATGTAGCCCGTCTTGGTGAGCCGCGTGCTGTCGAAACGCGCGAGTCCGAAATCGAGAATCTTCGCTGTGCCTGGCGACGCGATGCAGACATTCGACGGTTTCATATCGCGATGAATCACGCCGCGCTCGTGCGCGTATGCCAGGCCGTTCGCGATCTGCGTCAGCAGATTCAGCTTCATGTCGAGCGGCAGCGGGCGGCGCTCGTCGATCAGCTTGGCGAGGTTGATCCCCTCGACGTACTCCATGACGATGTACGAGAGGTCGCCCTCCTTTCCGAAATCGAAAATCGTGACGATGTTCGGATGATGCAGCCGGCCCGCCGACCGCGCCTCCATCGTCAGACGATCGGCGAGGTTCTCGTCTTCGTTGATTTCTTCGCCGATCAGGATCGTCTTGATCGCGACGATGCGATCGATGACCGGATCGCGCGCTTTGTACACCACCCCCATGCCGCCGCGACCCAAAGTCGCGAGAATCTCGTACTTTCCAATATTGCTTGGTCGCTCAAAGGTGGGCATGCTGAAGCTCGAATAATTATGTTACCTCGCCGACCGAAAGGTTACGAGCGATAGTCGGCATTGAGCGACACATAGTCGTGGCCGAGATCGCTCGAGAGGATCAGAGTACGGGCGGTGCCGCTTCCGAGATCGAGCGTGATGGGAACGCGCTCGCGAGAAAACACGCGCGCGGCGTCTTTTTCGCGATATTCGGCAGGGTCGCCGTTTCGCACGAGCGTGACCGGACCGGCGGCCAGCGAAACGCGCCGGCTCGAAAAATGCGCGCCACTCCGTCCAACTGCCGCCAGGATGCGTCCCCAATTCGGATCGCCGCCGTGAAGCGCCGTCTTCACCAGCGGAGAGGTCGCGACGGCATGGGCCGCCAGTTTCGCCTCGCGATCGTTGCGTGCCCCGCGCACCTCGAGCTCCATCACGCGGGTGGCGCCCTCGCCATCGCGCACGATCATCCAGGAAAGCTGGCGGCAAACGGAGTTGAGCGCGCGTTGAAAATCGGCGGTATTCGAATGTTCCGCGTTGCCGGCCTTGCCGCTCGCCAGGAGCAGCACGCAGTCGTTGGTGGAGGTGTCGCCATCGACCGAGATGGCGTTGAAACTCTGATCGACGGCTTCCCGCAACCTCTTTTTCAGGGTGGCAGGGGAGAGTGCGGCATCGGTCATGACGAAAGCGAGCATGGTGGCCATGTTCGGATGGATCATGCCGGCGCCTTTCGCGACGCCCACGATTCGGGCGCGCTTTCCTCCGATCGTGAACGTCGCTTGTGCGACTTTCGGTCCGACGTCGGTGGTCAGAATTGCATGCGACAGCGCGGCGATGCCGCCCGACGACAACCTGGCCACCGCATCCGGCAGCGCCTCGGTCACCTTCTTATCGGGAAGGACGACGCCGATCACGCCGGTCGATGCGAGAAAAATCTCATCGGCATGGCAGCGCAGCAGTTGTGCCGCCCGAGCGCGAACGCGCCTGGCGGCTTCAAGGCCCGGACGTCCGGTCACCGCGTTGGCGCAGCCGGCGTTGACGACGACCGCCATGACGCGGCCACCGGTTTTTTTCAGCGACGACTTCGCGAGCACGACCGGCGCGGCCAGGAAGCGATTCTGCGTAAACACCGCCGCCGCATTCGCACCGCCCTCTGCGACGATGAGACCGAGGTCGGGGCGTTTTTTTCGAATGCCGGCGCGAATGCCGGATGCAACGAATCCCTTCGGAAGCTTCAACCCACTCTCTCCCGCATTTTTTTCGAGGCTTCGGCAACGCTTGCCGGCGCCGTGCCGCCGAGCGTGTTCTTCTTGGCGAGGATGCCATCGAGCGTGACGCCATACTCCTTCGCCAATTTGTCGATGGCAGCGAGCTGCCGTCCGACTTTCTCGTGCGCTTCGCGAAAGGGAACGCCCTGGTCGGCCATGGCGTCGGCGACGGCGGTGGCGATCAGCATCGGTGCGCCGGCAGCGACGCGCATGCAGTCGCGATTCAATTTCAATCCGCCGATCAGGGCGGCCAGCGCGGGAAGTGCAACCGCGAGCGTCGCGCGCATGCGGAACAGCGGCTCCTTATCGAGCTGCAGGTCTTTGTCGTACGCCAGCGGAATTCCCTTCATCATCGCGAGAAATCCGGTCAACTCCCCGATGGCCCGGCCGGCGTGACCGCGGACGAGCTCGAGGAGGTCGGGATTTTTCTTTTGGGGCATGCGCGACGAACCGGTGGCGAGCGCGTCGGGAAGTTCGACGTACCCCGCTTCGTCGCTGCTGAAAAAGATCAGATCTTCAGCGCATCGCGAAAGATGGGAGAGCAGCAGCGATGCAGAAAAAAGATATTCGGCAGCGAAATCGCGATCCGAAACGGCATCGATCGAGTTGGCCGTCGCGCGCGCGAAGCCGAGCGCCTTCGCGAGGGCCCCGCGGTCGATTGCCGTCGGAGTGCCGGCCAGCGCGCCGGACCCGAGCGGGCATTCATCACCCCGCTGTCGCGCAGCGTGCAATCGATCAACGTCGCGCAGAAGCATCTCGCAATACGCGAGGCACCAATGACCGAACGTGATCGGCTCGGCCTGTTTCGAATGGGTGTAGCCCGGCATGGGAGTCCCCGCCTCTTCCGCAGCGCGCTTCGCGAACGCACGCGCGAGCAGGCGAATGTTTTCGATCGCTTGGTGGCAGGCGCTCTTGAGCCAGAGTCTCAAATCGGTCGCGACCTGATCGTTCCGCGAGCGGCCGGTGTGAAGTTTTCCGGCCAGGTTGCCGATGGACTCAAAAAGTTTCGATTCGAGGTAGGAGTGGACATCTTCATGTTCTTTTAGTGACGCCGCCGAGGGCGGCGGCGCTCCACGAAGTGCTTTGATGATTTTCTGCGACTCTTCGCCAGTCAGCGCACCGGCGCGTTCGAGTGCACCGGCCCACGCAATCGAGCCTTCGACGTCCTCCGCGAAAAGCTGAAAGTCGAAGGCAAAGGAATCGTTGAATGCACGAAGCAGATCCGAAGGCTCGCCTTCGAACCGCCCGCCCCACAATTTTGTTGGCGTCACGGACGGACCTTTTCGACCTTGTTCTCCACGCCGATTGGACCGATGCGCTTTCGCCCTCGCAGCGGAAGCCCGAACAGTCGGATGAAACCGGCCGAATCGGTGGCGTCATAACCTCGCATGTTGAACGACGCCAGATCTTCGGAATAGAGCGAGTACGCCGACTTGCGCGAGACGACGGCGGCGCTGCCTTTGTACAGCTTGAGCGTGACGTCGCCCGTCACGTTCGCGCTGATGGCGTTGACGAAGGCATCGAACGCTTCCTTCAGGGGCGAGAACCACTGGCCGAAGTACACCAGCTCGGCGTAACGCATGGCGATGCGCTCCTTCTCGTGTGCGCTGTCGCGATCGAGCGTGAGCGACTCGAGCGCCTTGAGCGCCGTGACCAGCAGCGTTCCGCCGGGAGTCTCGTAGACCCCGCGCGATTTGATTCCGATCAGGCGGTTCTCGACCAGGTCGGCCCGGCCGACGCCGTGCCGTCCGCCGATCGCGTTGAGCGTCTCGATCAGCTTCGCGGGCGACAAAGTCTTGCCGTTCACCGCCACCGGCTGGCCGGACTCGAACGTGATGGTCACTTTCTCGGGCGTTTCGGGAGCCGCGGTCGGATCGACGGTCAGCTTAAACATCGATGCTTCCGGTTCGAAGGCCGGGTCTTCGAGCGGACCACCTTCGTGCGACAGATGCCACAGATTGCGATCGCGCGAGTACGGATCCTTTTTCGTGACCGGCACGGGAATTCCGCGCGAGGCGGCGAAATCGATGGCGTCCTCACGCGACGTGATCGCCCACTCGCGCCACGGCGCGATGATCTTCAGCTCCGGCGCCAGAGCCTGATACGCGAGCTCGAATCGGACCTGATCATTTCCCTTGCCGGTGCAGCCGTGCGCAACGGCGTCGCATCCGGTCGCCAGCGCGATCTCGACCTGCTTGCGGGCGATGAGCGGGCGGGCAGTGGAAGTGCCGAGGAGATAATCCTTTTCGTAGATGGCGCCGGCTTTCAAAACCGGGAAGAGATATTCGCGCGCGAATTCCTCTTTCGCATCGATGAGATAGAAATCGCATGCGCCGGTCGCGTACGCTTTCGCTTCCAGCCCGGAGGTCTCTTCCTGCTGGCCGACGTCGACGGCGACCGCGACCACTTCGCAGCCGTAGTTTTCTTTCAGCCAGGGAATGATGATCGACGTATCGAGTCCGCCCGAGTACGCCAGGGCGACCTTCTTCACGTTCATGCTGCTTTCTCCTTCGCGCCGGCGAGCGCCTGCTCCAGCGCGGCCATGAATTCCACGAATGCTTTCTTGGGCGTGACGTACGGCGGAAGCAGGCGCAGCACGTTGTCCCGCGCTGTTCCGATGACGAATCCTTTGGCCAGCAGTTGCGCCGCGATTTCTTTGGCGGGGCGATCGAGCTCAATGCCCCACATCAATCCCATGCCGCGGACATCGACGATCGCCGGCGTTCGCGACTGCAGTCCGCGCAGCTCCGCGCCGAACCAATCGCCGATTTCACGAACGCGCGCCAGCAGCGCTGCCTGCTCGATCTCATCGAGAACTGCGTTGCCGAGCCGGCACGCGATCGGATTTCCGCCGAAGGTCGTTCCGTGATGCCCGGGCTTCACGACGCCTTCGATCGCCTCGCCGGTGAGCACCGCGCCGAGCGGGAGTCCGCCGCCGAGAGGCTTGGCCAGTGTGACGATGTCGGGAACGACGCCGCTGCGTTGATACGCGAAAAGAGTTCCAGTGCGGCCGAGTCCGCACTGGATCTCGTCGAAGATCAGGATCGCCCCGGTGCGATCGGCGAGCCGCCGCGCGGCAGCGAGATAGGCATCGGTCAGCGGAATCACGCCACCTTCGCCTAACACCGGCTCGAGAAAGATCGCGTTGGTTTTCTCGTTGACCGCCGCCTCGAGCGCCGCGATGTCGTTCGGCGCGACGAATTGCGCTCCGGGAACCAACGGCTCGAACGGCGTGCGATACGCCGCGTGGCCGGTGAGTGAAAGCGATCCAAGCGTGCGGCCGTGAAAACTCTCCTCCAGCGCCACGATCTCGCTCTTTCCAGGATTGGCCAGCCGCGCAAATTTCAGCGCCGCTTCGTTCGCTTCGGTGCCGCTGTTGCAGAAAAACGCGCGCAGCAATCCCGACGCCCGCACCAGACGCTCGCCCAGGATTCCCTGCGCGGGATGATAGAAAAGATTCGAAACGTGCAGCAGCTCTTTCGATCCATCCTTGAGGGTCCTGACCAGCCGTGGATGCTGATGGCCGAGAACGTTGACGGCGATGCCGCCCAGAAGGTCCCAGTACACATGGCCATCGGCATCGACCAGCCGCGCGCCTCTGCCTGAGCGCGGGTGAAACGATGTGCGGGCGTACGTTCCGAGAATGAAATTCTTCTCGCGCGCCTCAACGGCTGACGGCGACTCGTCATGCAGCAACAATTTCAGACCTCCTTCGAGCACTCCCGCGGCGAGTTCCTTCGCCCCGCCAAGCGGGGAGAAGGTGCCGCGAAGCGGCGGATGAGGGATTAGGGTTACGCAGCAACAAGGCTGGTGCCTCCTTCGCCGATTCGGATCGAGCTGACACCCGAAGCCAGCGCCTGAAGCGCCGCCTCGAGCTTCGGACGCATGCCGCCGGTCACGACGTCGCTGGCCAGCATCGCGCGGGCATCGTCGGCATCGAGCGATGGGACGACGGCGCCTTTGCCGTCGAGCAGGCCTGCCACGTCGGTGAGGAAAACAAGCGATGTCGCGTTCAGGCCGGCCGCAATTGCGGCGGCGGCGCTGTCAGCGTTCACGTTGAGCAATGTTCCGCGAGCGCCGGCCGCGATTGAAGAGACGACCGGCAGAAATCCGGCCGCCAGCATCGCGCGAATGAGCGTCGGATCCGAACGCCGCACGCGACCGACGTTACCGAGGTCGACGCCGTCGATGTGGGGGTGGCGGTCGGCGATGAGTGTTCCGCCGTCTGATCCGCTGATCCCGGCCGCCTTCACGCCCATCTTCGATAGCTCGGACACCAGCATCTTGTTGACCACGCCGCCCAGGACGGCGATCACGATCTCGAGCGTGGTGTCGTCGGTGATGCGCAGTCCAGCGTAGGTCTTCTTCTCGATACCCAGGCGTCTGAGTATCGTGTCGATGTGCTTTCCGCCGCCGTGAACGAGCACCAGCGGCTCTCCGCGCTTCCAGGCCTGCGCGATTCCGCGCAACACCTGGGCGCGCCGTGCAGCATCGTCGAGAAGGCTCCCCCCCAGCTTGATCACTCTCACGCCAGCCCCTCCGTCTCCGGGAATCCGCACATGCGGTTGAAGTTCTGCACCGCCTGTGAGGCGGCGCCCTTGAGCAGGTTGTCGATCACGGAAACGATGACCACCCGCCGCCCACCCTGCAGCAGCGTGTAGCCGATCTCGCAGCGCGGTGTGTTGACGACGTTCTTCAGCTCGGGAAGTTCTCCGGCCGGCAGAATGCGAACGAACGGTGAGTTCTCGTACGCCCGCGCGTAGTTGTCGGCGATCTCCGACGCCGTGACGGTCCGCGTAAAGCCGACGTGGATTGTCGACAGGATTCCGCGCAGCGTCGGCAGCAGATGCGGCACGAACACCAGCGGCGTCCGGTCGCCGAGGCGCAGGCCTTGTCGAATCTCAGGCTCGTGACGATGGTGTCCCACGCCGTACGCTTTGAAGTTTCCATACAGCTCGCCGAAGGACCATGCCAGATCCGCCTTCTTGCCGGCTCCGGAGACGCCGCTCTTCGAATCGCAGATTACGGGCTGCTCGCGATCGATGACGTACGTCAGCGGACGCAGCGCCAGAAGAATCGAAGTCGGATAACAGCCGGGGTTCGCGATCAGGCGCGCTGATCGCAGCTCTCCGTTGCAGAACTCGGTGAGGCCGTAGATGGCTTCATCGAGCAGCGCCGGGCGCTGGTGCGCGAAGCCGTACCAGGTCGGATAGAGACCCGGATCGTTGAGACGAAAGGCGCCCGACAGATCGATGACGCGCAATCCGCGGTCGATGAGTTTCGGCGCGAGCTCAGCGGACGCTTCGTTGGGCGTCGCGAGAAAAACGACGTCCGGATTCGACGCCAGCAACGCGTCGAATGCGAAGGGCTGGGCGACCAGATCGGGAAATGCCGGATTGGCGGGAGCCGGAGCGCCGCTGCCCGACGAGAAGAGCGCGACCACCTGTGCGCCAGGATGTTTCGCGAGAATTCCAGTCAGCTCGGAGCCGGCATAGCCGGTGGCACCGACAATCGCTACACGTTTG
The DNA here is from genome assembly GCA_035636095.1 of Thermoanaerobaculia bacterium. Classification (GTDB taxonomy): domain Bacteria; phylum Acidobacteriota; class Thermoanaerobaculia; order Gp7-AA8; family Gp7-AA8; genus Gp7-AA10. The sequence continues at coordinate 9,579 of DASPZU010000104.1, read as the reverse complement.
GTTTCAGTCGTTGTTTCCACGGTATCGAACCTCACCCGTTCCTATGCACGAACGCGTCGCGGACCAATGCCCGCAATCTGCTGCACAAGCTGCGCGAACGTGTTCGCAGAAGCGGGATGGCGGAACGCCACAAAAATTGTGTCATCGCCGCCGACAGTGCCGAGCGCGTCTTCCGGGGGTGTCGCATCGAGCGCGCTGGCAACCGGCTGGGCGGCGGCGGCCGGAGTCTTTAACACCACCAGATTTCCCGCCGCCTCGGCGAAGACCACAGAATCCCGCAGAAGATGCTCGAGGCGCTCCTCGCGAATCTCCCGCGGCGTAAACGGAGTCACTGGAGCCAAATCTCCCGGAATCACGTAGCCCGACGGCGTCTTGGCCAGGCCGAGCTCGCGGATGTCACGCGACAGCGTCGGCTGCGTGACCTTGAAGCCGCGCTTGCGCAGAATCGACAGCAGTTCGTCCTGGGAGTGGACCATCTGCTCCCGGACGATACTGACGATTGCCTCCTGCCGTGCATGAATATTCATCATCTTGCATTTTTATGCAACGAAGGGGTTTTGTCAAGCATTCCCTTTGCATTACCTCGGGTCATGTCACGCGTAGAACCGAAGGAAGAGCCGAAGCGCGAGGCGAAGGATGACCGGCATCCCAGTCAGGCTGAAGGCGAGGAACGCGACGTTGACGAAGCGCTGAGACGGGAAGAGAAGCGGCCGGAAGACTAGCCCCTCATCCGCCGCTTCGCCGGGCGAGGGAATTCGTGAGACCTTCGCCCCGCTTGCGGGGAGAAGGTGGCCGAAGGCCGGATGAGGGGTGTTAGAACAGCGCCATCTGCGTGTTCCGCGCCGGCGCGAGCGGCCGGACGGGTCCGCGGCGCTTGATATCGAACATCCCCGTGGCCTCGAACTGCTTCGCGATGCCGAGCTCGAGCTGGACGCCGCTCTTGGCGAGCAGACGCGCGGCCATGTCGCGGACGATCGATTCGTGATTGTTCTTCTGCGACAGGTGAATCATGCACAGCGTTTTCAGGTCGGCGCCGATCATCCTCTGCACCGCCAGCATCGAATCGTCGTTGGACAGATGTCCGAACCGCGACATGATCCGCCGCTTCAGCGACCACGGATACGTGCCCATCCGCAGCATGTCGAGATCGTGGTTCGATTCGAAGAAGAGACCGTCGCATTCGCTGAGATGCCGGCGCACCTGCTCGTCGACGTATCCCAGGTCGCTGGCGATGCCGACGCGGGTGCCGTCGCGGGCTTCGATGACAAAGCACGCGGGATCGTTGGCGTCATGCAGCGTCCTGCAGGCGTGGACGTTCAGCTCGCCGATCGGAAACGTGCTGTTATTGTTGATGACGACCACCGGGGTTTCGTTGCGATCGATCGTGCTGGCGTCCAACGTGCCCCGCGTCATGTAGATCGGGATCGACAGCTTCCGCGCCAGGCTCTCCGCGCCGCGCATGTGATCGTAGTGCTCATGCGTCAGCACGATCGCCTGGAGATGGGTGAGCTCGCGGCCGATCTGCTCGAGCCGCCTGCGTGTCTCGCGCGGACCGAAGCCGGCGTCGACGAGGATGCCGGTGCCGTCGCTCTCGAAGTAGTAGGCATTCCCCGCGCTTCCCGATCCGAGCGGAGCGACGATCATGAAAACATGGTAACGCAGTCTCGTGGTTACGCAGTCTCGTGGTTACGCGGTCTCGTAGTCCCACCCCGCCGAGACCGCGAGACCGCGCAACCTCGCAACCCCGAAGTACAATCGCCCGGCCATGCCGATGGAACGCTTTGTCGTCGAAGGCGGACGCAGACTCGAAGGATCGATCCGTCCGGGCGGCAACAAGAATGCCGCCCTCCCGATCCTCGCTGCCTGCCTTCTGACTGACGAACCGGTGACGCTCTACAACCTTCCTGACATCCAGGACGTCCGCGTGATGCTGGAGATCATCGAGAAGCTCGGCGCGTGCGTCGAGCAGCGCGAAAAAAACGTGGTCGCCATCCATGCCAAGGGGGACGTCGCCGCGACGCCAGACTCGCAACTCTCGAAGCGCATTCGCGCCTCAATCCTGCTGGCCGGACCCCTTCTCGCCCGCTGTGGCTCCGCAAACATCACCAAGCCGGGCGGCGATGTCATCGGACGCCGCCGCATCGACACCCACCTCCTCGCCCTCGAATCCCTCGGCGCGCAGATCGAAGTGTCGGCGTACGAATATCGAATGAGCGCTCAGGCGCTCAAAGGCAAGAAGATTTTTCTCGACGAAGCCTCGGTGACGGCAACCGAAAATGCCGTGATGGCGGCCGCGCTGGCCGAGGGCGATACCATCATCTACAACGCCGCGGCCGAGCCACACGTCCAGGATCTCTGTCGTTTTCTCAACGGCCTGGGAGCCCGGATCGAGGGAATCGCGACGAATTCCCTCTTCATCCGCGGTGTCGATTCTCTACGGGGTGGAGAGTTCACTATCCCCAGCGATCACATCGAGGTCGGCTCCTACATCGGCCTGGCCGCCGTCACCCGGAGCGAGCTTCTGATCGAGGACGCGGTGCCCGAACATCTCTACGCCATCCGACTCATGCTGGAAAAACTCGGCGTGGATGTGCTAGTCGAAGGAAAAAACGTCCGGGTGCCGAAAGATCAGGAGCTTCGCGTTCGATACGATATCGGCGCGGCCGTTCCGAAAATCGATGACGGGCCGTGGCCGCTGTTCCCCGCCGATCTGCTTTCGATCATGGTCGTCCTCGGCACGCAGTCGGAAGGGACGGTGATGATCTTCGAGAAGATGTTCGAATCGCGCCTCTTCTTCACCGACAAGCTGGTCTCGATGGGCGCGCGGATCATCCTGTGCGATCCACATCGCGCCATCATCGTCGGCGGCAACCGTCTCGTCGGCGCGGAGATCTCCAGTCCCGACATTCGCGCCGGCATGGCGCTGCTGCTGGCGGCGCTGTGCGCCAAAGGCGAAAGCGTGATCCACAACATCCACCAGATCGATCGCGGCTACGAGCGGATCGAGGAGCGGCTCAATCGGCTCGGGGCGAGGATTGTTCGAGAACGAGATGAATAGGGATGAGGGCGGAGGGATGAGGGATGAAATATCCAGGTAGCTCATCCCTCATCCCTCATCCCTCATCCCTCTCTTTCATCCTTCCCCGAGGTCGCAAGCTCACCATCCCCCGCCCCCCCGGCGTCATGGGCGTCATCAACGTCACGCCCGATTCTTTTTCGGACGGCGGCGTCCATCTCGATCACGCCAAAGCGGTACACGCGGCGCTGCAGATGGAGCAGGACGGTGCGCTGGTGATCGACATCGGCGGCGAATCGACGCGTCCGGGCTCGGAGCCGATCGCGGCACAGACGGAAATCGATCGCGTCGTGCCGGTGATCGAACAGATCCGGCAGCGCAGCGATGTTCCGATCTCCATCGACACGCAGAAAGGGTCGGTGGCCGAGGAGGCGCTGAAGGCGGGAGCGGACATGATCAATGACGTCAGCGCCCTCCGCTACTCGGCGAGCATGCCGTCCATCGCAGCGCGCGCCGGGGTGCCGGTGATTCTCATGCACATGCGCGGCGAGCCTGGGACGATGCAGAAGAACATTCAATATGATGACGTGGTGAGCGAGGTTGGGAGTGAGCTGACCGCCTTTCGCGATGCCGCCGTAAGCGCCGGCGTCGAGGCATCGCAGATCCTGGTCGATCCCGGCATCGGCTTCGGCAAGAGCTTCGATCACAATCTCGAGATCCTCGCGCGCGCGAGCGAGCTGACATCGATCGCGCCTCTGGTCATCGGCGCCTCGCGCAAAGGATTCATCGGTCATCTCACCGGCCGCGAGGCGGGGCCGGATCGCGCCATGGGATCGCTGGCGGCCGTGGCGGCGGCACATCGCGCCGGGGCGACGCTCGTCCGCGTTCACGATGTGCGCGAAACGGTCGACTTTCTCAAAGTGCTGATGGCGATCGCGGAGAAAGAGCGATGAACTGGGTCGACCGGTTTTTGTCGCTGCACTTCACGTGGCGCGATGCCATCGATGTCGTGGTGGTCGCGTTCATCATCTACAACATCCTGGCGCTGATTCGCGGAACACGCGCGATGCAGATCTCGATCGGGCTCGTTTTGCTGGCCAGCACCTTTTTTGTGGCGCGGACGTTCGATCTGCCCGCATTAGAAGCAATTTCACGCGAAATATTGTTCTATTTACCATTTGCAATTATCGTGCTATTTCAGCACGAGATCCGGCGCGCCCTGGCCCGGATGGGCACCAATCCCCTTCTCGCCTTTTTTACTCGAGGGGCCTCGGCCGGCGCCTTCGAACCGGTCGCCCACGCCACGGAAGTGCTGGCTGCCAAGCGAATCGGCGCGCTGATCGCAATGGAGCGCACCCAGAGCCTGCGCATGTACACCGAAGCCGCGAAACCGCTGGATGCCATCGTCAGCGCCGAGCTCCTGGTGAGTCTTTTCACACCCGGCGGTCCGCTGCACGACGGAGCGGCCATCATTCACGGCAACCGCGTCCTGGCCGCCGGCGCACTCCTTCCGCTGACCGCTTCCACGGATCCCAAGCTCGTGCACGGCACGCGACATCGCGCCGCCATCGGCTTGAGCGAGGAAAGCGACGCGCTGGTGATCGTCATCTCAGAGGAGAACGGATCGATCGCGGCCGCCAGCGAAGGGACGCTTCATGAAAATCTGGATCGTGGCGCCCTGATGCGACTCATGGACGAGCGTTTGGGAGGAGCGGCGGCGTGACGGGCTGGCTCTCGAATTTGCCGCTCAAGCTGCTATCGCTGTTTCTGGCCTTCACGGTCTGGTTCGTGGTTTCGGCCCCCCGGCGCGAAAGTTTGTCGGAGCGCGCCTTCGCCGTGCCGCTCTCGCTGGTCGGGATGCCACGCGACCTCGTCATCACGACTTCGGTCCCCGACACCGTGAGCGTTCGCTTACGCGGACGGGCATCCGATCTGCGTTCGCTCTCGTCATCGAATCTCGAAGTGACCATCGACCAGCGACTGGCGCAACCCGGCGACGCAACCATCACGCTGCGACCGCAACTCATCAATGTGACGCCGCAGGTCGAAGTGGTGTCGATCGATCCCAACAAGCTCCGCTTTCGCCTGGAGCGCCTGCGCGAGAAGATTGTGCCGATCCGCCCCTTCCTGGTCGGCGCGCCCTCGTTGGGATTTGGGGTCGGCGACGCGACCGTGTCGCCCGATCATGCGCGCGTGTCGGGACCGACTTCGCAAATCAAGAATCTGAGCGAGGTCGCGACCGAGCGCATCATCATGACCGGCCGCACCGAGACATTCGAGCAGGCCGTGGCGGTGGTATCGGATTCCTCGCTCATTCGAATCATCGATCCGCTCATGGTGCAGGTTACTGTGCCGGTGACCGAAGAAGTTGCCCCCACTCAAGAGGAGACCAAGAAAAAGTCGCCATGAGAGTTCTGTTCGGCACCGACGGCATCCGCGGGAAAGCGGCGCACTATCCGCTCGATCCGCCGACCATGTTCGCCCTCGGCGAGGCGCTCGCGCATCGTTTTCGCCGCGTCATCATGGGAATGGATACTCGCGAATCGGGACCGGATATCGCTCGCGCGCTTTCAGCCGGGATCGTCGCCGGCGGAGGCGAAGCGCGCTTCATCGGCGTCATCACGACTCCCGGTGTCGCCTACCTGTGCAGGATGTCGGACGCCGAGGCCGGGATCTCCATCTCGGCGTCGCACAATCCGTACGACGACAACGGCGTGAAGATCTTTGGGCACGACGGAATGAAGATTCCCGACGCGAACGAAGAGGAAATCGAAGACCAGATGCGTGCCATCCGCCGCGATGACGTCGCGATTCCCAACGTCGAGTTGCACGAGAACCGAGCCCTGATCGAGAAATACGAACAGTTCCTGGTGAGCGGCGTCGCCCCACATGCACTGGGGGGAATGAAAGTCGTGCTCGACGCCGGCAATGGCGCCGCATATCGCATCGCGCCCGAAGTCTTGCGTCGAGTTGGAGCGGACGCGCGAGTGATCAACGACAAACCCAACGGCCGAAACATCAACGCCAACGCCGGCGCGCTCCATCCAGAGGGGCTGGCGAAGGTGGTGGTCGAGCAGAAGGCGAACTTCGGGGTGGCCTTCGATGGCGATGCCGACCGGGCGATTTTTGTCGATGACGCGGGACGCGTCCGCGATGGCGACGAGATCATCTACCTCTGGTCGCACGCTCTGAGGCGCAAAGGCAAACTGGCCGGCAACTGCGTGGTGACGACGGTGATGTCGAACTTCGGTTTCCAGCGGCAGTTGGAACAGGATGGCATCGAGCTCTGTCGCGCCCAGGTCGGCGACAAGTACGTGCTGGAGATGATGCTGAAAAAAAAAGCGATCATCGGCGGAGAACAATCGGGACACATCATCGATCTCACCGTTCACACCACCGGCGACGGCATTCACACCGCGCTCATTCTTGGCGAGCTGCTTGCGGATTCGCGGCAGCCGTTTTCGAAGCTCCGCACATTCGATCCCATGCCTCAGGTGCTTCTCAATCAGCCCGTGGGAGCGAAACCGCCGCTCGAATCTTTGCCGAAATATCAAAATGCCCTTAAAGCCGCCCAGCGCGATCTCGATGGTGCAGGGCGAATTCTGGTCCGTTATTCCGGCACAGAGAACAAAGTCAGGGTGATGGTCGAAGGCCGCGACGAGGCAAAGATCAGGAAGATCGCGGAAAACCTGCGCGAGACCCTGCACGACGAAATCGGCTGACCCGCTGGCGTTAGGCGAGTCCGGCCGCTATACTGCGCGCCATTCTTTGGAACGATGGCTAAGGTGCAGGGGAAGAAAAAAGCCGCCCGCGCCCCTAAACGCCCTGCTAAGAAGGCGTTACGGCGACCCGCGCGACCCAAGGCCGCGGCCCGCCGCCCCGCCAGGAAAGCCCCTCCACCCCCCAAAAGGAAGGCCATCAAGCCTCCGAAACCGGCAGCGCGCATTGTCGCGAAGCCGAAAGCGCCAGTGAAGCCGCCGCCTCCTCCGCCGAAGATTGCAGCCAAAGCGCGCCCCCCGTTGCCAGAAAAGAAGCGAGCACGCCGTCCGCGCACGCGTATTTCATCGAGCGGCTCGGCAGTCGCAACCTGGTTCACGCAAGGTGAAAAGCCGCGTCCATCTTCGTTCATCCCCGCTCCGCCGCGTGCGGAAGCGCCCTCGCTGGTGGCGGCACCGCCGGCATCATCGGATCGGCTGGTCGCGAGTCATGAGCTGACCGAGTTCGTGGTCCGCACTGTGCCGGTGCGCGTCGATGTGGAAGCGGGCGGGGGCCGCATCTTCCTGGCCGCTAATCCTGACGACGCCATCCTGCGGGTGGGCGAAGGCATCGAATGGGACTTCCGCTACCTCGCCGGCGCCGACGTGGTGGTCGACGAGTTGATCATCGAATTCGAAAAGCCGTCGCCGTTTTCTCAATCGACGTTTCGATCGCGACGCCCCGGAACGGCGCGTCCGCATCGCCAGCTGTCGGGCGCAGTCCACAAGAATGCCGCCGGAAAGCGCGTCCGCTATACCATCCGCGCCATCAACGCCTTCAAGACCGAGATGGCGACTGCACATCCGTGGGTGACCGTCGAGGCGTGAGCCGATGGCCGATCTCATTCATGAATTCGAAAAGCCCTTTGGCAGATACCGCGTTCGCGCATACGCGGAAAAGCGGAAAAACGTGTGGGTCGGCTGGTTGGAATTTCGTTCAGGCAAAGAAATTCTGAGGACCGGCGAGGAAACTTCGCAGCCCGACAAAAAGGCTGTCGAGTACTGGGCGACGGGCTTGGAACCGGTATACCTCGAGGGAGCTCTTGAGCGCGCGAAGTAAGAAGCGCGCGATGCCGAAATGGACACCCGCTCCGCAGGAGTGGATCGATGCCTTCGACTCCGCGTTGCCGGAGGGCGTCGAGCGGCGAAAAATGTTCGGCTATCCGGCCGCCTTCGTGAACGGAAACATGGCGGCCGGACTGCATCGCGACGATCTCGTCCTCAAACTGGAGGAGAAAGATCGCGCGTCGCTCATGAAGGCCGGCGGCAAGCCGTTCGTGGTCATGGGACGCACGATGAGCGCGTTCGTGGTCGCGCCATCCGATTTCAAAAACAAACCGGCCGATCTGAAAAAGTGGCTCGCGCGGTCGGTCGCCTTCGCGGCGAGCATGCCTGCCAAGGCAAAGAAAAAAAAGTAACAGCGCTTTTAAATGCCCGGTCGTATGTTCTCGTTCGTCGGCGGTCGGCTTGGCCGCTGGCGGGTCACACGCATTGAGGCGGTCGTGGCAGAGGGACTGCCGATGGCCGACCGCGTCGACGTCGTCGACCGTCGAATCGAAACGCTTCCGGCGGGCGCCGCGTGGATACTGCGCGGCATCACCAGCCACGAACGCTATGTCACCGCTCGGGAACACGAACAACTCGCGGCCGCGCAACCCAGTCTGGAACGCCCGGAAGCGACGCGGGCGGCATTGATTCCCATCAAAAAAACGGAGGAATGGTGGCAACTGTCTCAGGACGAACGCCGCGGCATTTTCGAGGATCGATCAGCGCACATCGCCACGGGCATGAAGTATCTGCCTGCGATCGCGCGGCGCCTGCATCACGCGTACGACCTCGGCGAGCCATTCCACTTCCTCACATGGTTCGAGTACGCGCCGCAAGACTCCAATAAATTCGAGGAGCTGGTCGCGGAACTTCGGCAAACGGAGGAGTGGCGCTATGTTTCGCGCGAGGTTGATATCCGCCTCGATCGCGGATGAGTGCTAATCTCGCGGCCGCACGACGCTGCGCTGGAGGGCATGATGGTCAAAGTTGGGCTTTTCGTTCGACTGGAAGCAAAGCCGGGCAAAGAAAAAGACGTCGAGACTTTTCTGCGCGGCGGCCGAGCGCTGGTGGACCAGGAGCCGGCCACCACCGCCTGGTTCGCAATCCGCCTCGGCCCATCGACGTTCGGAATCTTCGATGTGTTTGCCGATGACTCGGGCCGCCAGGCGCATCTCACCGGCGCGGTTGCCAAAGCGCTGATGGCCAAAGCGGCGGAGCTGTTCTCGAAGCCTCCGTCGATCGAGAAGACGGACGTGCTTGCGGCGAAATTGCGCGAATGATCGCAGACCGCAGACGTTCAGGCTGCGGCAGCCCAACTGCAAGTTAGCGACGAGTTACGCGCACCGAGACACGAGAACTTATGTCATCACGAAAACATCACCGCAGTGTTGTAGCCGTAGCACTGCTGAGCCTGTTTCTCGCCCGAAGTGCATACGGACGTAACGAACAGATCTGGTTTTCCCAGTCTGCTGATGGAAGCGTGCAAACTAACCTCAGTGGTTCCATTCTTTACTGCGAGGCCGCGCTGGGAGGTTTTATTGGTGTACCGCAGCTCACAATCTCCGGCACTCAGATCACGATCATATCTACGACCATAACAGGAGAGTGCGCACCGCCTCCTTGTTTAGACCGGAGACATGGTGAACACCTGGCCGGGGACACGGTGGACACCATTGAGTGACGATACACCTCTAACTGCGATGTGGATTGCGACGGTCGACTGTTGCGATCCGCTTGTGGCAGAAGTAAACGTCCCACAGT
>DASPZU010000103.1:0-3501 GCA_035636095.1 Thermoanaerobaculia bacterium | reverse complement strand
GTGAAAACGATCGGCATCGCCGCCAAGATCACCTCGGACGTCGCAATCACCCCTCATCCGCCGCTTCGCGGCACCTTCTCCCCGCTTCGCGGGGCGAAGGAACTCGTCTTTGTGATCCTCGCCCCGCGTGAGCGGGGGGAGGGTGGCCGAAGGCCGGGTGAGGGACGCACCTCGCGATAAACTGAAAATTGTGAAAACGATCGGCATCGCCGCCAAGATCACCTCGGACGTCGCAATCACCCCTCATCCGCCGCTTCGCGGCACCTTCTCCCCGCTTCGCGGGGCGAAGGAACTCGTCTTTGTGATCCTCGCCCCGCGTGAGCGGGGAGAGGGTGGCCGAAGGCCGGGTGAGGGGCGCACCTCGCGATAAACTGAAAATTGTGAAAACGATCGGCATCGCCGCCAAGATCACCTCGGACGTCGCAATCGACTACGCCAGAAAAGTCGCGGACGAGCTGCGCCAACGCGGCTACGACATCTGCTTCGATTTCGGTACCGCCGATAAGTTGGATGACCGTGGCCCCTGCGTCGCGAAATCTGACCTCGGCAAACGTGCCGACTTGCTGATCACGTTCGGCGGCGACGGCACCCTGCTTTCGGTTGCCCGATCAACGCCGAAGGATGTTCCCGTCCTTGGCGTGAACATGGGAACGCTGGGCTTCCTGGCCGAGGTGGCGGTGGAAGAGTTTCCGGCGGTGCTCGAATCGGTACTGGCGGGAAAGCACTCGACCGAAGAGCGCGTGACCTTCGACGTGATCGTGGAAGGCCGGCAGCGTGAAAAGCGCTCGTATCGGGTCCTCAACGACGCGACCATCAACAAGAGCGCGCTGGCGAGAATCATCGAGATGCGCGTAACGGTGTCGGGCCAATTCGTCTCGACCTTTCGCGCAGACGGGCTCATCGTTTCGACGCCGACCGGATCGACGGCCTACAACCTCTCCGCCGGTGGCCCCATCGTTTACGCGACCATGGGCGCCGTCGTGATCACGCCCATCTGTCCCCATATGCTGAGCAATCGACCGATCGTTCTTCCCGATGACCTCGAAATCGAAATCGGCATCGTCACGAAGAACCAGGAGATCTTTCTGACCCTCGATGGCCAGGAAGGTTTGCCGATCACCGAGCACGACCGCGTTTGCGTGCGCAAATCGGATCAAAGCGTGTCGTTCGTCCAGTCGCCGAACAAAAACTACTTCGACGTGCTGCGCAACAAGTTGAAGTGGGGGGAGAGTTGACGAAGGCAGAAGGCAGAAGGCTCGATGCAGTCCTTCTGCCTTCTGCCTTCTGCTTTCTGACTAGTTTTGTAGCGACCGCTGGTACGCGGCGCGAATCGACGCAACGTACGCCCGCGTTTCACGGAACGGCGGCACTCCGTTGTACTTCTCCACCGCCCCCGGGCCGGCGTTGTAGGCGGCCAGGGTCAGATCGAGATCGCCGTGGAAAGTGTCGAGTAGCGTCCGCAGATACTTTGCGCCGCCGAAAACATTCTCGCGCGCGTCGAAAATGTTTTTGATGCCCAGGTAGCGGGCGGTCGCCGGCATGAGCTGCATCACGCCGCACGCGCCGACCGGAGAGATTGCATTCGGATTGAGCCGCGATTCACGGTTCGCAACGGCGACCAGCAGGCGCGGATCGACTCCGTGTTTTCTCGCAGCATCGCCGATGGCATTGGCGAGGTAAACGGGAAGCGCGCTATTGACCTGCGCCGACGAGTCGTAGACCGAATCGCCAAACGACGCGTAGCGCAAGCTGCGGCTCGTTCGTAGACTCACCAGCGCTTTGCTGACGTTTCCGAAAAAGCTGTACGCGGTGATCGATCGCTCGTCGTTGCGAATGACAATGCGTCCCTGCTTCTTGATTCCGAGCCCGGAGCGAAGGTCAGATGCGCTGAAGTGGCCATCCGCAAACGCGCTGCCTGCGATGAAGAAGGTGACGGTGGCGAGAATTCGATACGATCTATACATGAAGATTTGGCCGCTCGTCGCTGCGCTATCGTTTGCCGGAGTTCACTGCACAATGCGACCACCCATGCCGAACATTCCAAATAACCTTGTGTTTTCGGGTGGAACGGTTGTGTCCGGCTCAACCCAAACACCCCACGCGAATTACGCTGTCGCGGTCGCCGACGGAAAAGTCGTCGCAGTGGGTCCTAATGCTGAGATTCTCCGCACTTTTCCGAACGCGCGCGTGATCGACGTCACCGGCACAACAGTTCTGCCCGGTTTGACCGACGCGCACGGCCATCTTTACGGCCTCGGCCTATCGCTCGACACGGTCAATCTCGTCGGCTCGAGCACGTTCGACGAAGCGATCGAACGCGTGAAAACGCGCGCCACGGGCGCGCAACCTGGCGAATGGATCCTCGGCCGCGGATGGGATCAGAACCGATGGCCCGGCAAGCAGTTTCCGACCGCGGCGCCGCTCGATACCGCGATCCCTGATCATCCTGTGTGGCTGCGACGCGTCGATGGTCACGCCGGACTGGCGAATGGTGCGGCCATGCGCGCCGCCGGCGTCACGGCGTCCACGCCCGACCCGGAGGGTGGCCGCATCATCCGCGACGCGAGCGGCAATCCGACCGGCGTCTTCGTCGACGCTGCCGAAGGACTCATCGATCGCGCAGTTCCCGCGCCCTCATTCGAGCTCCGAAAAAGGCGCGTGCTGGCTGCGGCCCGAAGAATCGCGGAGAACGGCCTGACGGAAACGCACGATCCGGGCGCGGACGACGAGACCATTCGCGCCGTTCGCGAATTGATCGACGAAAAGCGCTTTCCGATTCGCGATTACACCATGATCGCCGACAACGCTCGAGCGGTGAACGCATGGCTCGCGCGCGGAAAATTGATCGATTACGGCGGACGCTTGACGGTGCGATCCATCAAGCTTTACGCCGACGGCGCGTTAGGCAGCCGCGGCGCCGCGCTGCTCGCGCCCTACAACGATGATCCCGGCAACAGCGGACTCCTGGTCAGCAAGGAAGAGCATCTCGCCGACGTCGCGCGCCGCGCACGCGCGGCGGGGTTCCAGGTGAACACGCACGCGATCGGCGATCAGGGCGTGCGCAATGCCATCGATGCCTACGAATCCGCCGGCGCAACACCGCAGGACCGCTTCCGCATCGAGCATTTCCAGGTTGTCGCGCCGTCGGATTTTCCCCGGATCGCGCGCGACGGAATCATCGCGTCGATGCAGCCGACGCACGCGACATCGGACATGTACTGGGCGGAGGACCGCGTCGGGCCTGAGCGGATCAAGGGAGCGTACGCCTGGCGCACCGTCCTCAACTCCGGCGCCCGCCTGGCCCTCGGATCCGATTTTCCGGTCGAGGATGTGAATCCGTTCTTCGGCATCTATGCGGCGGTGACGCGTCAGGATCAAAAAGGCTGGCCTGCGGGCGGCTGGTATCCCGATCAGAAGCTGACACTGGCCGAAGCGATCCGCGGTTTCACGATCGATGCGGCCTACGCGGCGTTCGAGGAAAATTCGCGCGGCACGATCGAG
>DASPZU010000102.1:0-22055 GCA_035636095.1 Thermoanaerobaculia bacterium | reverse complement strand
CCCACCACCCGCACCGGTGGTATCGGCGGCGCAAGAGGAGAATCTTTTCACCGACGAGGAAAACTTTTTCGATCTCGCTGCCGAGCTCGAATCAGAACTCGTCGCCGAAGGGGCCGAGCAGATTTCGATTTCGGAAGAGGAGCAATCGCTCGAAGAAATCTTCAAGGAATTCAAGAAGGGCGTCGAGCAGCAGCTTGACAGTGAAGACTACGACACGCACTACAACCTCGGCATCGCATACAAGGAGATGGGGCTGATCGACGAAGCGATCGGCGAGTTCCAACTCGCGTCGAAAGATCAAAAGCGCGCCGTCGAATGCGCGTCGATGTTGGGCCTCTGCTTCCTCGAAAAAGGCATGCCGCAGCTCGCCATCAAGTGGTATCGCAAAGGCCTCGAGATGCCCGAGATCAAGGAAGAGGAGCACCTCGGCCTGCTCTACGACCTCGGGTCCGCGTACGTGGAGGTCGGCGACTCCGAGAATGCCCAGAAGGCCTTCATGGAGGTCTACGGCCTCAACACCGGCTACCGTGACGTCGCCACGCGCATCAAGCAGCTGCAGGACGCGCGCTAGTTCGTTGGGATGTTGGGTTGTTAGGCGGTTAGGATGCCACCAGCTTAATCAAAGAGCCCGTCCGGGCCGAACCATGCCAAGAGAACGACGCAAATAATCGGCCCGATGAATATTAAGCTCCGGATCCCAACGACTGAGCAACGTCGCTGAAGCAACAGCCAGAAGCTTGTCAAACAAATACTGGCGCGCCGAGTAACATCATTTGATTTCCGGCGGCCAACACAATCGACACCACTGTCGTAACGTCCGGAAACGGCCCGCCGATCGCATTGAAGTCGACTATCGCCACAGATAGAGCTACCAACACGAGGAACGAGCCGCTCAAAGACAGGGCGTTTAGACGGCCCGCAACGTCTGGTTTGCCGATTTCGATTCGTTGAGGCATGAGACCTAACTCCAATACGGATTTGATTAGCGCCCCTATCCAACATCCCAACCGACGCGCGCAGCTAGTTAGGAGGTTGGGATGTTCCCATCCACCTCTCTAATCGAACCACCATTCCCAGACGTGACCCGGGTCGAGTCGGGGGAGAACAACAAAGAGAAGGGCGTAGCCCGACGCGAAGAGCGTCAGCCGCACCCAATAAGTCGTCGGACTGCGGAGGAAACGCCAGTTCTTGATTACAAGGGCTAATACGAGAATGGGCATTGGAAAAGAAGAAAGAAGCAAAATCGTTGAAAAAGCATGCAACGGCCAAGTCAACAAATCCTTCGGGTCGTTCAAGCTCGGAACTGGCCAATGCCCGAGAGCAATTGCAGCGGCCACCGCTTCGAAGTAAACAAAACCCAGCGTGGTGAGCGGCATTGCGCAAACCGCTGAGAACCAACGCTCAACGCGGATTGACTTGAGCACAGTTGGAATACGCATCAGAACTGCAGGCCGTCTGTCCAACATCCCAACATCCCAACCGGGTGGGCGGGGGAAGCGGGAACCAAATCCCAACTCGAGCGTAGTCTCCTCAGATGGAGCCTGAGGACGACGGCGCGCTGATCAGGCGCATTCGGGCGGGCGATGAGGATGCCTTCGCGATTTTTGTCGAGCGGCATCAGCACTCGCTGATCAACTACCTGACGCACCTCACGCGTTCGCGCGAGCGTGCGGAAGAAGTGGCGCAGGATGCGTTGGTCAGGTTTTATCGCAGCGCCGCCAGATGTCGCGACGAGCAGAAGCTGACGCCGTATCTGTTTCGGATCGCGACCAACCTGGTGGTGACCGAAGTCAGGAGGCAGCAGCGTTGGAGAAGAATTTTGCCGATGCTGACTGCGGCGCAACCGCGCAGCGCACCGCCGTCGGACCGGCCGTTGTTGACCGATGAGATCCAGCGAAAGGTCGCGGAGGCGCTCGAGCAGCTCCCGATCAAGTTCCGCGCGCCGCTGGTGCTGTTTGAAATCGAGGAGTGGTCGTACGACGCGATCGCCCGTGCACTCGGATGCCGCATCGGAACGATCAAATCGCGCATCTCGCGGGCGAGAAAATTGATGCGAGTGCAGTTGGAATCGTGGTGGATCGGAGGCAATGATGACGGACGAAGAAGTTGGCAAGGCCCTGCGGCGACTGCCGCGAGCAGCGGCGTTGCAACACTTCAAGTCTGACGTCCTGCGCGCGATTCGCGTGCAACCGCGTCCTCGCGTCGCATGGCGGATGGTCATGGCCACCGCCATGACGCTGCTGCTCGTGGTCGGAACGTACGGCGCTTCGGTCCGCCATCAGCGGCAGCAGCGCATCAAAGCATTGCGCGCCGAGAGCCGGCAGATTGCATCCGAATTGCGGCGCGTGAAGGCCAAAGCCGATGAGTCTGAGCCGATCGTCGTACTCGAAAACGGCGACACGCGCGTCATCGTTTCCAATGAGCAGTCAAAACCCATTTACTACTGAGGAGTGTCATGGTGAAAAAAGTCTCGATGTTCGCAGTGCTCGTTATTGCCGCCACGTCGCTGATGGCGTTTGATGAGCCGGTCCGCCGGACGGTGGTCGTTCGCGACGGAAACGTCGTGTTCGACGACAAGGATTTCTTCTACGACGGCGGCAAACGCGCCTATCTCGGCGTCTCTCCGACGGACATGACCCCCGAGCTACGCGAGTTCTTTGGAGCACCGAAAGACGCCGGCGTGCTCGTTTCGTCGGTCGCAGAAAACGGACCGGCCGCCAAGGCGGGCGTGCGGGTGGGCGACGTGATCACGTCGGTGAACGGGAAGCCGGTCGCCAGCTATCGCGACCTGCGCCAGGCGATGAAGGACAACAAATCCGGCGACAGCATCCGCGTTGAGCTTGTCCGCAGCAAGAATCGGCAGACGGTCGTGGCGACGGCTGAGGCGCGGGAGATGCCGGAGTTTCGGTTCAATCTGAAGGAGCTTCCCCCCGGTTTCCCGCTGGGGGAGGGCGTCTGGAAGAAGCATCTTCTGGAGTCGCCGGAGAATGAAGATCTTCGCGCCCAGATTCGCGCGCTGGAGAAGCGCCTGCAGGAGCTCGAAAAGCGGCTCCAGAAGTAGGTTTGGGGTCAGACCCCAATTACGTATACAAATAGTGTTACTATTTTCCCGGCATGAATCGATCGGTGGAATCGATTCTCCGGTTCATCAACCTCACGACCTCAGGCCTCCTGGCGGGCTCGCTCGGGTTCGGCGACGCCGCTCTTGTGCCCGGGTGGGAACTCGAGTTGCCGAGCACCCGGCGCGGGGCGGCCGATTTCGCGATCAAGAGCTACTTCAACGCCATCGGTCCGGTCGCGTTGGGCACGGCGGTCACGCTGGCGGTCGGATCGCGAGGCGTGCGGCCGATGAAGCGCGCCCTCGACATGGCCACCGCAGTCGGCCTGGCGGGCGTGCTGGCCGCCACGATCATGGTGACCGTTCCGATCAACAAAGAGCTGGAGGCTCAGCCGCCGACCGATTATCCGAGCGACCGTTCGCAGTCGCTCGCGCGCAACTGGAGCCGCGCGCACGCCGTTCGCACCACGCTGGGCATCGGCGCGTTTGTTTGCGCCGTGGCGTCCAATCTTGCCCATCACCGCCGTTAATCCCTGGATCATCCTCGAAGCAGCGGCGGTCGTGCTGACGTTTGCCAGCGTCATTTTTCAGATCTTCGAGAACATCTGGGGCTGGCCGACGACGATCGCGGGCGTGGCGTGCTACTCGTTCCTCTTTTTTCACGAGCGCTTGTACGCCGATATGTGCCTGCAGGCGGTCTACATCGCGCTCGCCATCTACGGCTGGTACGAATGGCTGCACGGCGGCGAAGCGAAAACGGAGCGCAAAGTCTCGAATGCGGGGTTCAAAGTGCAGGCGACCGCCTTCCTCATCGGCGCCATCAGTTCCATCATGCTGGGGTTCACATTCCGATACGCAACCAACGCCGCTCTTCCATTTCTGGATTCGACGCTGACGTCGTACAGCCTGGTCGCGCAATGGATGTTGACGAGGAAGTACCTCGAGAACTGGATCGTCTGGATTGCAGTCGACGTCGTCTACGTCGGCATGTTCATCTTCAAACATCTCTATATGACGGCCGGGTTGTACGTCATCTTCATCGCATCGTGCACGTGGGGCTACCGGCAGTGGAAGCGCTCACGCGAAGTGGTCGAAGCCGCCCGGTAGGAGCGATTCGCCGTCGAGGCGCATTCCTTTTTCCTTCACGACGCGGCCGATGGCGTAGACCGGGCGGCCGACGCGCGCACTCAACTCCGATTCGCGCAGCGACGCCGTGAACAACAGCGCGAATTCCTCACCACCGTGCAGCACTGCGTTGCGGACATCGATTCCAAGAAGTGGCCCGGCGCTGCGGAGATCGGGGAAGGCCGGAATGCGTTCGCGCTCGATCTCGGCACCAACGCCCGAGGCCTCGCACAAATGATTCAAATCCGTCGACAGCCCGTCGGAAATGTCGATGCACGCGGTCACTTCCGCGATCGATGCCAACGCGATTCCGAGGGCGACTTCAGGCTCGGGATCGATGTGGCGGCGAATGACGGCGGCCGCGAATTCGCGCTGGCCGTAAGGGAGGTCGGGCGGCGGCTCGAGCGACCATCCGCGCTTCAAAAGTTCCAATCCCGCCCGCGCCGCGCCGAGCGGACGACTGACGTAGATTCGATCGCCCGCTCTTGCGCCGCTCCGGAGCAGCGGACGCTTTGCGCGGCCGACCGCGGTGATCGACACGATGATCTTCTCCGCGCGCGACAAATCGCCGCCGACGATCTCGATCTTGTGGTCCCTGGCGGCAGCCGCCATCGCGGACATGAATGCCTCGACGTCCAGGTATGGCGGCGCTCCGAGGGCCACCACGGCGTACGCGGGTGTGGCGCCCATGGCGGCGAGATCGGAAAGGTTCGCCGCCAGGCTCTTGCGCGCGGCGAACTCGATCGGGATCGCCCGCGTGAAATCGACATCCTCGACCAGCATGTCGGTGGTGATCACCAGATCATCGAGTACCGCAGCGTCGTCGCCGATGCGTGGAAAGAGACGGCTGAGGCGGGCGATGATCTCGTTCTCGCTCATCGCCTGCTGAACACCGGCACGATTGAGGCGAGCGGTCTCGCGAATGGCTCGCCGTACGTGATGGCCTCGAGAAAGAGACCCGACGGCGGTGCGGTCGGCTGAAACACCACCCCGTCTTCGCGCAATCGAGTTTCGAGATCGATCGATGCGCCCCGGCCGATCTCGACCAGATACGCGACCAGTTTGCGCACCATCTTCCACAGAAAATGCGATGCCATGATGCGGATGAGAATGAGCTCGTCCTGCTGCCCGACTTCACAGGCGTTGACGACAACGACGCGTGATTCATCTGCCTTCAGGCGGCGATCCGTGAATGCGGTGAAATCGTGTCTGCCCGAGATGATGATGGCGGCGTTGCGCATGGCCTCGACGTCGAGCCGATCCTTGATCCACCACACGAACGATTTCGCGAACGCCGTGCGGCGCGTCGCGATCTGATAAAGGTAGACGCGCGAAACCGCATCGTGACGCGCGTGGAACCGATCGCTCGCTCGAACCGCTTCCAGGATGTTGATGTCGTGCGGCAGCAGGTCGTTCATCTTGCGCGTCATCACAATCGGATCGACCGCTTTATGAATCCGAAGGTGCGCGACCTGACCGGCCGCGTGCACGCCGGCGTCGGTCCGACCAGCGCCGCCGATGTCGACCTCGCCAAACAGCTCGCCGGCCACACGCATCAGCCGTCCCTGAATCGTTTTCGGCGTGTTACCCTGCGCCTGCCAACCGGAATATCGAGTGCCCTCGTACTCGATCGTTAATTTGAAAGTCGGCATGGCTCGAGGGATGAGGGATGAAGGATGAGGGATGAATCAAGTGTCCAAGATTTTGATGCTGCCCTCATCCCTCAGCCCTCATCCCTTCTTCGTTGATGGCGCGCCCTAGATCCTGGCAGGTACTCGGAAACGAACTCGTCGTCGTCTGGGATGACGGCCACGAATCATACTATCCGCTCGAGGATCTCCGCCGCGCCTGCCCGTGCGCCGGATGTTCCGGCGAGCCCGATCTCTTCGGCCGGATGGCCATGGGACCGAAGCCGCGGTACGCGCCGTCTTCCTTTCAGCTGACCAGCGTTACGCCGGTCGGCAATTACGCGCTGCAGCCGCATTGGGCCGATGGCCACAATTACGGGATCTGGACGTACGAGCGATTGCGTGAAACGTGTTCGTGCGATCAGTGCCGCGCGTCACGCTGAGCACAGCGAAGCGTCTCGCCGACGAGATCTTTCGCAACGCTCAGGATGACGCAACGATCCGCGTCCCCCCCTGCCCCTCCAGTGCCTCCCGCAGATGTTCGACATCGGTGATCAGCACTTCCCTTCCACCTTTGCGCACGAATTGGATCGCCGCTTCGATCTTCGGACCCATCGAGCCGGGCGGAAACTGTCCTTCACGCAAATGGCGCTCGGCTTCCTCGGCTGTCACGCGATCGAGCGCGCGCTCAGTAGGCTTGCCGAAGTCGAGCGACACCTTTGGCACCCCGGTGAGGATGACGTACAACTGCGCTTTCAACTCGGTGGCCAGCAACGCCGACGCGTAATCCTTGTCGATGACCGCTTCGATGCCGCGCCATTGACCGTCACGGCCGCGCACGACCGGAATTCCTCCCCCGCCCGCGGCAATCACGACCCTGGCGTCCTCCAGCATGTGCGTGATGACGCCGGTATTGAGAATTCGCAGCGGTCGCGGCGATGGAACGACGTGGCGCCAGCCGCGGCCGGCGTCCTCGCGCATGGTCCATCCGAGGTCGCGTTCGAGGGCTTCGGCGCGATAGCGCGTGAAGAACGGACCGATCGGCTTGGTCGGACGCTTGAATGCCGGATCGTTGGCATCCACTTCGACTTCGGTGAGCAGGGTCGCGACCTGCCCTCCTGATCCGATGCTCTCCAGGCGATTGCGAATTGCCTGTTGGAGCAGAAATCCCATCGAGCCTTCCGTCTGCGCGACCGCGACGTCGAGCGTCTGCGGCGGAACTTTCGTCGACGCTTCCTCTGCCTGAATCAGGATGTTGCCGACCTGCGGGCCATTTCCGTGGACGACGATCACGTGATAGCCGCGCACCACCAGCTCCGCCAGCCAGCGCGCGGCCTGCTTCGCGCGCGCGATCTGCTCCTCGTGCGTTCCGCGATCCTCCGGGCGCAGCAGGGCGTTTCCGCCGAAGGCGACCACGGCGAGTTTTGTGCCTTCTGTCATGGGCGCAGCACCATGGCGTAGAACACTACCCTCCCGGGAGGGCCCTCGCCCCGCGCGAGCGGGGAGAGGGTGGCCCGCAGGGCCGGGTGAGGGGCGTCAGGCGTCATCGCGCTCGAGCGGCATCGTCATGCACCGCGGGCCGCCGCGCGCACGCGAGAGCTCGTGACCTTGGATCTGGATGGCGTACTTCTTCTTGGTCCACGTTTCGAGCTCGGCGCGGCCGAGGAGCAGATCATCCTCATACACGATCTGATATCCGTGCGACGCCAGCTCCTCGGCCGTCCGTACGTTCCGTTCGTACAGCATGACGATTCCCGGCGCGAGCGTGAAAGCGTTAGCGCCGTCAGTCCACTGCTCGCGCTGCTGATCGATCGCTTTCTTCCCGCCGCAGTAGATCGGATCGAGATCGATGCCACGGCGGCGCAGTGTCGCCAGAAGCGATTTCTGCGATGCATACGAGATCGATTTCTTCGTCAAGTCGATCGACGTCACTTTCGCTGCCTGCCCACCGCCCGGAAGTATTACAGGCGGGTAAATCAGGCATTCATCAGTGTTTGTGAATGTGAACACGGTATCGAGGTGCATGAACGAGCGCTGCTTCGGGAGCTCGACGACGATGACGGTCGTCACGGGCGAATTCACATCGCGCAGGGATTGTGCGAGCTGCCGGATGGCGATGCTGTTCGTGCGCTCAGTCTGTCCGACGATGATCAGATCGCGGCGTGCGACCAGGATGTCGCCACCTTCGATGGTCGGAGAATTCTTGCGGGGGGTTTCTCCGGCCATGAAGTCGACTTTGTAGAGGCAGCAGTCGCGAAAGGTCGCATGGTTTTCGAAGATGTACTTTGACAGCAGTGCCTCGCGACGGCGCGCGCGCGTGGCCATGCCGCACAGGACCACGCCCGATCCGAGGACCACTTGCGGATCGCGGGTGAAGAAATAGTTCGGGATGGGCGGGAGATCGAATCGGGGCAGCTCACCCGAATTCTGTTTTTCGCGCGGGATCCCTCCGATCAAAATCTCCGCCAGAGCCGCCGGCTTCTCATCGGCCAGCGACGCCGTAAGCCGCCGTCCGAGTTTGTTGCGCTTGGCGAAATCGCGAACGATGGCGCGTTTGGTCTCCTCGTCCGCAAAAATCTCTTCGAGAAGGTCCTGGACGTCGTAGACCTCTTCGGCGACGAAACGCATCAACTGCTGAAAACGCCGGTGTTCCTCGCGCGCGACCTGACCGAAGAGGATGTCGTCGAACAGAAGCTGCGCCATCATGGGCGGGACCATGACGTCGATTTCCCGCCCCGGCAGATGCACCAGCACGCTCTTCAACTTCCCGATCTCGCTGGTCACGTTGAGGCGCATGCGCGCGGCATTCTACCGTCTGCTAGAATCGCGACATTCCCCATGATTCGGAGCTGCACCGCGGCGCTTGTTCTTCAGGCCACCGCCGCGTTCGCGTTAGGCCCGTATGTCTCCTTCAACCGGCTCGTGCCCGCGCCGCATGACCTGGCGCCCGCGAAGAGCATCGCGGTGGTCTATGCCATCGGCGACAATCAAAAGATCACCAAGTTCGTCGAAGATTTCGTCGAATACGTCGACCGCAGCGGAACGATGCGCGTCGAGAATGCCGTAGAAGAGAACCAGCATCTCTCCAACTTCGACGGCGCAGCCATGCGGCGTTTGCGTCGCGAGCATCCGGCCGATGCTTACGTTGGTGTGAGTCTGTTCACATGCGACGGCGCCGAACGTTCCGCCGAAGGCAGCGAACGCGATGTCGACGGTACGCGCGTCAGGCGCGTGCATCATTGGGTTGACGCCAGCTGCCTGGCCAGACTCGACATTCGCAGCGACAGCGGCAAGCGGCTTTACTCGCTCACCGCGCACGGCGAAGGGACTTCTCCGCGAGGCGTGTCACTCAGCGCGGAGGAAAAGGATGTGGCCTATGACCAGGCCGCGCGATACACGGCGCTCAGCGCGGCGGAGATGATCACGCCGCGCGTCGTTCGCGAAACCGTCGAACTGGACGACAGCGCCCCGTCGTTCGATGAAGGCATGTCCATGATTCGCTCCGATCGCCTCGAGGACGCGCGCGCGATCTGGGAGATCGCGTTGCGCCAGCATCGCGATTCCGCTCCGCTTTACTACAACCTCGGAGCGCTGTGCGAAGCGATCGGCGATGTCCCGGCTGCGCATCGCTACCTGCAGTCGGCGGTTAGGCTCCTGCCCAACGAACGTCGCTACCGCCAGGAGCTGCAGCTCTTGCAGCGCCGCACGCGGAAATGAACGCCGGTCATCCTGAGCCGCGAAGACGGCGAAGGATCTCGCTGAGGAGATCCTTCCCCCGCTCGGCGGGGTCAGGATGACGAATCGACCGTAACTGCGGTCGATGCGGTGATAATTGCGGGTGTCTTTCTGCTCGAAATGCGCTCGCCGCTGATGGTGAGCAGGCCCTCTTCGTAGTGGACCTTCAGATCCCTTTCGTCCATGCCGGGCTAGTCAGCTCTTGAGCTATTTTGACTCATTCCTTAGTGGACTAGGCTCAAATCGTAGGAGGATCATTCGGAATCGCGGGAGGGCCCAATTGCGCTCAAGTTTATATTTTTCAGTCAGATAGCGCCATAAGCGAAGGTCGTAGTCGACGCCGAAGCCGCGATAGCCGTACTCGGTCACGTCACGATCCACGATTGCGACGCGCTGTGGCGGCTCCTTTGCGAATGCACCAATGATGGCATCTTCAATCTCTGGAGAGGCGGTCTCGACTGGCGTGAAGGTGTGAAACGCCAGCGTCGTCCGCGACTGCGCGAGGTAGTTCAGCGTGATGCCCTCCGGAAGCACCGCCAGCGTCCCGCCGTGGACGTGTTGCAGGAAGGCATTCAACACTCGCGCACGATCGGCATTCGCGTCGTAAAAAGTTCCGCGAACTGACTCGATCGGATAGGCCTTCACGGAGTAGCGCACGCGCTGTTCGGCGAGATCGCGTCCGCAGATGAACGCCACCACAAAGACCCACCAGACCGAGTTGCCGCGCAGGTATCCGAAGAGCACGTACGCGATGAGCGCGTAGGCGGGGACGATCAGGACGAATCCGTACCACGCCGGCGACACGTTCAACACGACTCGCAGCGTGGAGGCGATCGAAAATGCGGCCAGCGTCAGCAGGGTGGCGTTGCGGGTCCGAAATCCCTGCACCAAAGCAACGAGCTGAAGAAACCCCCACGCGCGGAAAAAGGCGTGGCCGGCCAGCAGGAAGCTGACCACGATGACGATGGGAAGGGCGATCGGAAGCCTAACCGACCGCAGCAGCCATGCGATGAGAATGATGCCCGCGATCGCGACCACGCCCGTCAACACGTTGTATCGC
Organism: Thermoanaerobaculia bacterium; assembly: GCA_035636095.1. Classification (GTDB taxonomy): domain Bacteria; phylum Acidobacteriota; class Thermoanaerobaculia; order Gp7-AA8; family Gp7-AA8; genus Gp7-AA10. Next base: position 11,449 of record DASPZU010000102.1, on the reverse strand, counting down.
CACAGCGCGACACCGGACACGAACCGAAAGAACTCGCGCGCGCTCTCCCCGCGGGTCAACGCCTCGGACAGGACGTTCTCGCGAAGATTCGGGAAGTACAGGAGCGCCATTCCGATCGCGATCGCTTCCGCGAGCACAAATGCGGCCATAGCGCGGATCGTGATGCGCCTGGCGATTCCCAGAACCGACAGGATGATGACCGCTCCGATGGCGTATTCCACCTTGCACCACGACGCAGCGAACAGCGCCACCAGCGCCCAGGCAGCGCACTCGTATACAAACAGCGCAAGGGAAATCATCAGCAACGCCATCCCGATGGTGGCGGCATAGCTGTACGGAAAAAGAAAATTCGCGCCCCACGTCGACGCACCGCAGAAGCTCAGCGCCACAAAAAAGAGTGAGGCCACGAAACCGGCAATCGGGCCGGCCACCCGCCGCCCCACCGCCCACAACGCGGCGGCGATCACCAGCGACTGCACCAGCCCGATGGCGGTGTACGCGGCCAGCGAATGTCCGATGATGGCCGTGACCGCCGCGAGGAGATATGGCACCAGCGGCGGATACTGATATCGAATGTCGCGATACAACTTCGCGCCATGATCGATCTGCTCCGGGATGTACAGATCGCGGCCGGTGTCGATGATGGGATCGAGCCAGCGCTGATACGACTGAAGGAAAGCGAGAGCGGCGATCGCGACCAGAAGCGAGATCAGCGCGATGCTCGCGGTCCGCGAACTCACTCGCGCATCGTCTCCGGATCCACGCCGATCTTGGCGCACCAGTCGCGATACGCGATCGGCGAAATCTCCGACGGCTTGATCTCGCTGCGTCCGCCCCAGAAGACATTGGTGTAGCTCACCGGAATCCCGACCGACGCCAGATGGGCATCGATGGCGCGCTTGTGATCCAGGACGGCGTTCTTTTCCGTTCCGTGCGCGACGGCCATGATGTTGACGTTGCGAAATTCGGGACCACCTTCACGCCAGTAACAATGCGTGAGGATGTGAAAGCGTCCGACCTGACGGCCGGCTTCCATCTCGCGCCCCGCCGGGACCGCCCAGTGAAAGAGGGCGTTGAAACGCGTGACACGCTCTCCGGTCGCCAGCGGCTTGACGTGTTCCAGAAACGTCGAAAACCGTCCGATCACTCCTCGCCCATTGAGATCCTCGGCGACTTCGAAGAGTTTCTCGAGGGGCACGCCGGCCTCTGAAGCTCGCGCCCGCCAGAGATCGCGGACGATTTCCTCAGGCGTGAATTCGCGCTTGAGCGCCGTCAGCACGCGCCATTCCAGCTCGTTCAGCTCGACTTTCTCGGTGTCCTTCGCGACTGCCAACGCATCCGATTTGCTTCCCGGCGGAATTTCCTTGCGCCTGACATGGCCGACGCCGAGGGCGAAGATGCGTTTTGCGGGCATGACGCGGAAACGTTCGGCGCCGGTGAGCCGTGCCAGTTGCATGCAATGCCGATCGATCGAAAACCCCTGAGGGACTTTCACGGTCGTCCACAGACGATAGTTCGAACCCGGTGTGGCAGCGTCCGTCGAGCGGATGACGACGTGACCGGAGAACGGATCGTGCTGGAACATGAAATCGAATGCCGGGTCGACCTTCTCGGGCGGAAATTGCCACGCCACCAGCGCGCCTTCGGCGAGATTGGTCGCCATGAGCGTCTGCCGGACGCGACGAATCGTTCCCGCCCGCAGCATGGCGCGAATGCGCTCGAGGACAATATCGACGTCGATGCCCGATCGCTGTGCGATCTCGCCGATCGGATCGCGCACAAAGCCCTGAATCCGATCTTCGGAAATCGCCAGGATCCGGGCGTTGGTCGGATCGGTGTGCGCGATGGGCGTCTCGGCGACGGTGGACATTCCGCTTCGAAGATAGCATGCTAATTAACTTGGCTCACAGCCATGTCGCGGATCATTTTTCTGGCGCTGCAGACCTTAGGCATTGCGCTGTTCGCGACCGGCTTGGTCACGAGTGCTCGTGATCCCTGGGACCCGGGATGCGGTACGACCGGCTTCTGGATCCTTGGTCTCGGCTTCTTGCTGATTTCGATTGCGCCGGCGGCCGTGATGTTCAAGCGACCGATCATGTTCGTTGTGATTGCCTTAACCTTGATCGAGGTCGCAGCCGGCTTTGGCGTGGCGCGACTCTTTTACACACGCGTCATCATTCCAAAGCGGCAAGTACTTGTTCTGTCGGACCCGGCACGATTCGTCGCCGATGCGCGGCAGCTCATGGCGGCCACCAAAGAGGAAGATCAAAAGGGCTCACAAGCAGCTTACGAATTCCCCATTTGCGATATGCCATCATCTTTCCTGATCATGTAAGTCTCGTGATTTGGAGAACTCCTGATGAACAAGAAGGGTTTCGGGTTTGGAGCCCAACCTCTCAGCGCGTTCATCATGATCGTCCGACGCGATACCGCGACATCTTTACTTACAGTCACCACAGCGAGGGGAGAGAATCGCCCGACAACATCCCCTGACCGATGAAACCTGCGCGGCATCGGCCGGGTAAAGCAGCCTGAAGGAGGTCGTCATGCTGACCCGACGCGCTTTCGCCCTGCTCCGCACCTTGATCGTCGCCCCGGCCTTCGTTTCGCTGTGGATGTACTTCGTGCCCAAATGGATCATTGGGGGCCATGCCTTTGAAAACGCCCGACCGCTTGGTTGGTTTGTGGTCGCGATCGGCGCAGTGATCGGATTGCCATGCGTCTGGCAGTTCGCATGGAGAGGACTCGGCACGCCGGCGCCGTTCGATCCGCCGCGACGACTCGTGATTTCCGGTCCCTATCGCTGGGTGCGCAATCCGATGTACATCGGGATGGGCATCGCTGTGCTGGGAGAGGGAGTCGTCTATCCAAACATCACCGGGCTGATGCTCGCGATGGTGGCGGCGATGTTCGTCTTCGTGAGTTTGTTCGTGATCGGTTACGAAGAGCCGACGCTGCGGCGAACATTCGGAGCGGATTACGAAAACTACTGACGCGCGGTTCATCGATGGCTGCCGCGGCTGCGGCCGTTTGACAACCATCCTGCCCTGCTTTAGAGTGACCGGCACCTGGATTGATTTGGGGGCCGCTTGCAACCAGGTAAAAAAAAGCTAAAGAGCCGGCAAGAGTTCGTCCCGCGCGGCGGGACGGCGGCCCCCGCACCCGCGGGGTTTTTTGTTTTATGCAAGAGCTTCTCGAGGCACTCGAGCGACGCATCCTGATCATCGACGGCGCGATGGGAACGATGATCCAGCGCTACAAGCTGGACGAGAAGTCGTATCGCGGCACGCGGTTCGCGAATCATCCTCGCGATCTCAAGGGGGCGGCCGATGTGCTGAATCTCACCGCGCCGCACATTGTCGAAGAAGTCCATCGCGCCTATCTCGAGGCCGGCGCCGACATCATCGAGACCAACACCTTCAACGCGCAGGCGATCTCGATGGCGGATTACGGGCTCGAGCCGCACGTCTACGAGATGAACGTGGCCGCGGCCAAGATTGCGCGCAAGGCGGCCGCGCAGTACTCGACTGCCGAGCGTCCCCGATTCGTGGCCGGCTCGATCGGACCGACGAATCGAACGTCGTCGCTGTCGCCGGACGTCAACAATCCCGCATTCCGGGCCGTGACTTTCGATGCGCTGGTCAACGCGTATTACGAGCAGGTTCGCGGCCTCGCCGACGGCGGCGCCGACATCCTTCTCCCGGAGACGACCTTCGATACGCTCAATCTGAAGGCGGCGCTCTTCGCGATTCAGAAGCTTTTCGACGAGCGCGGGGTGCGCCTTCCCGTGATGGCGTCGCTGACGATCACGGATGCCTCGGGCCGCACGCTTTCTGGTCAGACGGTCGAGGCGGCGTGGAATTCGATCTCGCACGCGCCGCTGCTCAGCGTGGGCATCAACTGCGCGTTAGGCGCGCGCGAGATGCGGCCGTACATCGAAGAGCTGGCGCGCATCGCGCCCATCTTCATCTCCTGCTATCCCAATGCCGGACTTCCCAACCCGCTCGGCGAATACGACGAGACGCCGCAATCGATGTCGGCGCTGCTCCGCGATTTCGCCGAAAACAACTGGCTCAACATGGTCGGCGGATGCTGCGGCACGACCCCCGATCACATTCGCGCCATTGCCCAGGTCGTCAAAGACCTGCCGACGCGCGTGCCGTCGCAGATCGAGAAGCACCTGCGGCTGAGCGGCCTCGAGCCGTTGACGGTGCGACCCGATTCCATCGGATCGAACTTCATCATGGTCGGCGAACGGACCAACATCACCGGCTCCCCGAAATTCGCGCAGCGCATCAAGGCCGGCGATCTCGACGGGGCCCTCGGAATCGCAAAGCAGCAGATCGACGGCGGCGCGAACATTCTCGATGTCAACATGGACGAAGGCCTTCTCGATTCGGAGAAGGTCATGGCGGAGTTTCTCAACCTGGTGGCGTCGGAACCCGACATCGCGCGCGTTCCGTTGATGATCGACAGCTCGAAATGGAGCGTGATCGAAGCGGGACTGAAATGCACGCAGGGTAAATCGGTCGTCAATTCGATTTCGCTGAAGGAAGGCGAGCAGAAGTTTCGCGAGCAGGCGCGGCTGGTCAAGCGCTACGGCGCCGCAGTGGTGGTGATGGCCTTCGACGAACAAGGGCAGGCCGATTCGATCGAGCGCAAAATCGCGATCTGCTCACGAGCCTACGACATCCTCGTCAACGATGTCGGCTTCGATCCCACCGACATCATTTTCGATCCCAATGTCCTCACCGTCGCGACGGGCATCGAGGAGCACAACAACTACGGCCTGGCGTTCATCGAAGCGGTCCGGCGGCTTCGCAAGAAGTTGCCGCTCGCGAACGCGTCGGGCGGGATCAGCAATGTGTCGTTTTCGTTTCGTGGAAACAAAGTCGTGCGCGAGGCCATGCACGCCGCATTTCTCTATCACGCCATTCAGGCCGGACTCACCATGGGAATCGTCAACGCCGGACAGCTCGCGATTTACGAGGAGATCCCCAAGGATCTGCTCGAGCTTGTCGAGGACGTCCTCCTGAATCGACGGCCCGATGCCACCGAACGGCTTCTCGCATTTGCCGCCACGGCGGGCGAGGGCGCCCGCCGCCACACCAGGGAGGAGGAAGCGTGGAGAAGCGGAAGCGTGGATGAGCGGCTTTCGCACGCGCTCGTCAAAGGCATCATCGATCATCTCGAAACGGATCTGGAAGAGGCCCGCAGGCAGTATCCGAGCGCCTTATCGATCATCGAAGGCCCGCTGATGGCGGGCATGAACATCGTCGGCGATCTCTTCGGCTCCGGAAAGATGTTTCTTCCGCAGGTGGTGAAGAGCGCGCGCGTGATGAAGAAAGCGGTCGCGCATCTGCTGCCCTACATGGAGGCCGAGAAAGCGAAGGCGGGAGATCTCTCCGTCCGCGGAAAAGTGTTGCTGGCGACAGTGAAGGGCGATGTTCATGACATTGGCAAGAACATCGTAGGAGTCGTCCTGGGCTGCAACAACTACGAAGTCATCGACCTCGGCGTGATGGTGAGTGCGGAAAAGATCCTCGACACTGCCACCAACGAGAAGGTCGACATCGTCGGACTGTCGGGCCTCATCACGCCGTCGCTCGACGAGATGGTCCACGTCGCGCGCGAGATGGAGCGCCGCCAGATCCGGAAGCCGCTGCTGATAGGCGGAGCCACCACCTCCAAGCTGCACACGGCGGTGAAGATCGCACCGCGCTATTCCAACGCCACCGTGCACGTTCTCGACGCTTCGCGCTGCGTCGGCGTGGTGAGCTCGCTTCTCACCGACAAAAAGGCCGAATTCGTCGCAGCGACGCAGCGCGAATACGAGAAGCTTCGCGAGACGCAGAAGACGCGCGACGTGACGTTGCTATCGATCGAAGAAGCGCGGCGACGCAAACCGGTGCTCGATTACGGAACGCCGGCGCGCCCGACTTTTCTCGGCGTCCGCACCTACGACGACTTTCCGCTCGATCGCATCGAGCCCTTCATCGATTGGACGCCGTTCTTTCAGGCGTGGGAGCTTCGCGGACGCTATCCCCACATTCTCCAGGAACCGCGCGCGCGCGAGCTCTTCGACGACGCACAAAAATTGTTACGAGAAATCATTACGAAACGCCTCCTGACCGCTCGCGCCGCCTACGGCTTCTGGCGCGCAAATGCCGTCGGCGACGACATCGAGCTGTACGCCGACGATTCCCGGCGCAATGCTCTCGGCCACATCCACACTTTGCGTCAACAGCAGGAAACGAACACCGGTCAAAATCTCGCCATCGCCGATTTCATAGCGCCAAAGCAAAGCGGGATTTCGGATTACGTCGGCGCGTTTGCCGTGACTGCCGGCATCGGCGTGACGGAGCTGGTGGCGCGTTTCGAACGCGATCACGACGATTACAACTCGATCATGACCAAAGCTCTCGCCGATCGCCTGGCGGAAGCGTTGGCGGAAGTGATTCATCGGGAAGCGCGGCGCGCGTGGTACGCCCCCGATGAGAATCTGTCGAACGAAGACCTCGTCGCTGAGAAGTATCGCGGCATTCGCCCCGCGCCCGGCTATCCCGCCTGTCCCGATCACACCGAGAAGGGCACGCTGTTCAATCTTCTCGGCGCGGATCGCATCGGCATGAAGCTGACGGAGACGTTCGCGATGATGCCGGCCGCCTCGGTCAGCGGAATCTACTTCGGGCATCCCGAGTCGCATTACTTCGCGGTCGGCAAAATCGGACGCGATCAGGTGGTCGATTATCAGCGCCGAAAAAATCTTCCGCTGCCGGCGGTCGAGCGATGGCTGGCGCCGAATCTGGCATACGAACCGGAAACGGCCGCTAGTACGCCGACGTATTGACCTGCTGCACGACGATCGACTGCGATGTGCCGAGCGGTGAATCGTAGTAGACGGTCGCTCGCACAGTGACAGGACCGTTTGCGCCGATGATGGTCGGATTATCGATGAACGCCGGAGCCCATATCTGCACTGCCCGCGTCTCGCCGGGATTCAACTGCTCGCTGAAGGGCGCAGATGTCGGACGCAGGTTGTAGGCGCCGGCGCCGAGGGACACGATGTCGATGCGCTTGAGGGTGATGGGAACTTTGGCGCGATTCTCGACATCGACGCGATATTGCACCGAGATGTTTCCGGTCATGTGCCGCGCCGCCTCGGCGATGTTGGAGAGCTGCGTGATCTGAATCTGCGGCTCGTCCAGCGCCGCCTTTTTCGAATCCGGCACCGCCGAAGCGCAGCTGACCATCGTCATCCCGACACTGAGTGCAGCGAAGTGGAAGGATCTCAAAGAACGCAATCTAAACATCTTGAGTTCCTTCGTCGCTCCGCTCCTCAAGATGACGCTTCGCGTCATTTAACGTACTTCAGCATCTCCTTGGCCGTGGCGGCGTCTTTGCCGTTGGGCTCGAGATCGAGGTACTTCAGCAGATTCGCTTTCGCGTCCGCATTTTTTCCCTGCCGCACGTAGACCATTCCCAGCTCGTAGTAGGCCTGCGCGAATTTTTCATCCGCCACGATCGCCTGTTTGAGCAGCGGCTCGGCGTCCGCGTCCTTGCCGGAATTGATGAGCTTGGCGGCATCATTGAACAGCGATCCCGCGTTGGCGGGCAGCTTTTTCTTGGCCTCGGCCGCCTTCACTTTGTCGCCGGTCTTGGTGTACGCCTCGTAGAGAACGGCGTACATGTCGGTCTCATCAGGGTCAGCGGCCAGCGCTTTGTTCGCGGCCTCGATGGCTTTCGGATACTCCTTGGTTTGAATCTCCGTGCGTGCGAGCGCCTGCCATCCCGCGATCAGATCGGGCTTTGCGCTCACGGCCTCGGTGAACTTCGCGGCGGCTTCGGAATACTTGGCGGCATTGAAGAGCTGCGCACCTTCGTTGTAGGCGGTCGTCGCAGGATCCGGCTTGGCTTCAGCGGCGGGAGCGCCCGATGCGGCTCTTGCGTTGGCCGGAGTCAGGGTGACGTCCTTGGTGGTGACGTCGCCGAGTTTCAGCTTCATCGGCTCGGTGTAGGGCTGATACCCGGGCGCCCACCAGGTCATCTCGTACTTCAGCGTCGCGTCGATCAGCAGAATGCGATATGTGCCGTCTTTCTCGGCTTTGAATTCCTGCCTGAAGTTCCGCGCGCCCGTCGACGTGACGAGGATTGTGGCGTTCGGAATGGGATTCTTGGTAACTGCATCGATGATTTTTCCGGTGAGCCGCCCCTCGCCCATAGCGAAGAGGTTGGCGACCACAGCAGCAATGACGATCAATGACATCGCAACTGTTTTTCGCATCATGGTCTCCCCTGTGATTTTGGTAGTTCTTTCAACCGGCTGGCCACGATCGCCATTCCGCGCCAAGACTAGTCGAAACTGAGGTAGGTCTGGTCCTTGAGACCGCGCTCGAAGTCCTGAAGCAGCCGCATCCCTTCAGTCGGCTTGAGGCGATCGGCCTTGATAGCGGCATCGATTTGCGCCTTCATCCGCTTCTCGGTGTCGCGCCAGTCGTACTGCGTCATTGCCAGGACTTCACCGATGCTCTGCCCCGGGATCTCCTCCTCGATATAGAAGCCGCTGTCCTCGTCGGGGTCGAGGAACACGTGGACCTCGTTGACGCGGCCGAAGAGATTGTGAATGTCGCCCATGATGTCCTGGTACGCGCCGGTGAGGAAGATGCCGAGGAAGTAGGGCTCGCCATTGCGCAGCTCGTGGAGTGGCAGCGTTTCGCGTACATCGTAGAGGTCGATGTACTTCTGGACCTTGCCGTCGGAATCGCATGTGATGTCGACGAGTGTCGACTCGAGCTGCGGCTTCTCGTTGAGCCGGTGAATCGGCACGATCGGGAAGAGCTGTCCCAGGGCCCAGTGATCGAGCAGCGATTGGAAGACCGAGAAATTGCAGATGTGCTGATCGGCGAGCTCCGTCTTGAGGGTTTTCAAGTCTTCCGGAACTTCCTCGGTGTCCATCTGACGGACGACGAGCTCGAGTTTTTCGGCAACCTGCCAGAAGAGATTCTCGACCCGAGCCTTGACATCGAGATTCAGCAGGCCCAACTCGAACATCGTCTGTGCCTGCTCTTTGATCTGCTCGAGGTCATGCCACGATTCGTTGAGCGTATCCTCGCTGACGCGCCGGTCGATTTCGAGGATTTCGCGGATCAGCTTGTGATCCGATGCCAGGATGGTGTGCGGCTCGGTGGGAGTCTTTTCGATCGCGCCGAAGGCCTGGATGACGAGTACGGAGTGATGCGCCACGATCGCGCGTCCCGATTCCGAGACGATATGCGGATGCGGCACGCGCTCGTCGTCGCAGACATCCATGATGTTGTAGACGATGTCGTTGGCGTACTCCTCGATGGTGTAATTCATCGAGGAGTGGAACGTGGAACGGGAGCCGTCGTAGTCGATCGCCAGTCCGCCGCCGACATCGAGGTATTCCAGCGGATGCCCGAGCTTGTGCAGCTTGGTGTAGTACATGGCCGCTTCGCGGACGGCGCGCTTGATGGTTTGGATGTCGGGGATCTGCGAGCCGATGTGGAAGTGCAGAAGCTTGAACGCCGACTCCATCTTCGCCTCGCGGAGAATCTCGATCGCCTCCAGGATCTCGGCGGTCGACAACCCGAACTTGGCATGCTCGCCGCCTGAAGTTGCCCACTTGCCCGAGCCCTTGGAGAGCAGGCGAACTCGGATTCCGATCCACGGCTCGACGTTCATCTCGGCCGCGATCTTGGTGATCGCGCGAAGCTCCGAGAGTTTTTCTGCGATCAGGATGATTTTCTTGTCGAGCTTGCGGCCCAGCATCGCCATGCGGATGAATGCCGCGTCCTTGTATCCGTTGCAGACCATCAGCGATTCCGGATCGTTGTGCACCGCCAGGCCGGCATAGATCTCCGGTTTCGAGCCGACTTCCAGGCCGTAGTTGAAGGGCTTGCCGGCGTCGAGAATCTCCTCGACCACTTCCCGCAGTTGATTGACCTTGATCGGAAAGACGCCGCGATAGCTGCCCTTGTAGTTGTGATCCGCGATTGCTTTGTTGAAGGCAGTGTTCAAACCCTCGACACGGTGTCGGAGCAAATCCTGAAAGCGAATCAGCAGCGGAGCGTTGAGGTTGAGCGCTTGCGCTTCGCGCAGCGCGTCGATGATCGGAATCGCGATGCCGGCTTCCTGCAGCGGAGAGACCGTCAGATCGCCGTTGGCGTTGACGCCGAAATAGCCGGCGCCCCACCGGTCGATCATGTACAGCGCGGCTGAATCGTCGGCAGTCCAGTGGTGGCGGTCGTCAAAGAGCTGTGGGTGTGCTTCCATCGTCCTGGAGAAGAATAGAACAAATTACGCGCGAGAGAATTCGGTTTTGTCGATTTCCGCGATCTCGTCGCCATTCAGCACCACCTCGACCGCCCACGCGCTGTCGACGGCATGCTCGATCGTCCTGGCACCCGGAATCGGAATCACCGTTTCGCCCTTCGATCGCACCCACGCCAGAACGACCGCGTGCGGCGAGCACCCGCGTTCCGCGGCGATGCTCTGAAGGACCGAAAACTGCGGGATTTTTTTTGCCAGACGTCCGCCGCCGACCGGGCTGTAAGCGAGAAAGGCGATCTTCCGGCGGGCGCACTCCTGCGCCACGTCGATGGATTCGCGGAAGTACGGATTCAGTCGATTCTGAACCGATTGGACCTCGACGATCGCCCCGGCCGCCTCGATTTGCGCGACATCGACGTTGCTGAGGCCGACATAGCGGCATTTTCCCGCGCGTTGCAGCTCGGCAAACGCCTCGACGCTCTTCTCGAACGGCACGCTCGGGTCGGGAGTGTGAAACTGATACAGCCAGATTTGCTCGACGCCGAGGGCGCGGAGGCTTTTTTCGCAGGCTTCGCGAATCCGTTTCGGCGTGCCGTCTCGCGTCCAATTGCCTCCTGGCCGCCGCATGCCGGCTTTGGTTGCGATTTTGATGCGGTCGCGATCGGGGCGATCGCGAATGGCCGACGCGATCAGCCGTTCGTTGTGCCCGAGGTCGCCGTCGTTGAGGCAGTAGACGTCGGCGGTGTCGATGAGCGTGATGCCGGCGTCGATCGCGGCCTTGATTACCGCGCGGCCGACGTCCTCGGGCGGCCGTCCCTGAATCGAGAGCGGCATGCCGCCGAATCCGATGGCGGAGATCTCGTCCCTGATGTTCATAGCTGTGTCATCCCGAGCGTAGCGAGGGACCTGGGGGGTTGGGCGGCGCGCAAATGTAGTTCAGCTCACCTCCCTGCCACACCGATTCCTCGCCACGCTCGGAATGACATCCGTGCCTCATCGCATCACCTTCGTCACGACTTTGCCGGGCGGGGTGTCGTGCGTGAACATCTCCAGCGCAGCGCGGACGACCTTCTTGTGAAACTCGCGATCTCCGGCGCGGCCGATGATGCGGCCGATCTCGGAGCCGTCGAACGTCATGGCGCGCGGCGGACGCACGGAC
>DASPZU010000101.1:0-16423 GCA_035636095.1 Thermoanaerobaculia bacterium | reverse complement strand
ACGCCGTGATGCCGCCCGCCCCCGCCACCCGCCCGTCCCCCGTCACGCCCATTCGCGGCCTTTATCTCGCCGGCGACTGGGTCGGCGACACGGGACTGCTCTCCGATGCCGCGCTGGCTTCGGCACGCAGCGCGGCGAATGCGATCCTTTCCGAAGGGGGAAGTTAGAAGGCAGAAGGCAGAAGGCAGAAGTGATGAAGCCGTACCTTCTGCCTTCTGCCTTCCTCCTTCTGCCTACATCTTTCTCACGTGGATGTTTCCCCCGGAGGATCGCAGAAACAGTTTGGGACCGCCGCCGTTGATCTTTCCCTGAAGCGACGATTCGTCCTGACGGCCGAGGAGAGTGACAGGGACGTCGGTATCGACATCGCCGCCGCTGGTGTGGGCGTCGAGATCGACCGCGACGTGAGGCGCGATTGAAAGCGTGATGCCACCGCCGGATGTCGACAGTCGCGAGTCCGCGCGAGGCTGCTGCGCCAGATGCGCCTTGATCGATCCGCCGGAACTCTGCGCGTCGACCGTTCCGTCAGCCTCACCGATGGTGATGCCGCCGCCCGACGTGCGCGCAAGGAGATCGCCCGCTGCGCGACGGATTTCGATCGATCCGCCGGAAGTTTTCGCCGTCACTGAGCCATTGACGTCGCCGATTCGAATCCCGCCTCCCGATGTGTGCAGATCGACATTGGCGCTGCTGCCTTCCAGCGACACATTGCCACCGGACGTCCTGGCGAGAACCTTTCCATCGATGCGGCCGAGGTCGATGCCCCCGCCCGACGTCTTCACTTGTGCTTCTCCCTGGAGATTGGCGACGCGGATGTCTCCGCCGGAAGTTTTCAGGTTCACGTTGTAGCGCGCCGGTACCGTCACGACGAAATTCGCCTCGTCGTCGCTCCAGTTGAACCATCGCGACGTTGGTTCGAGCTTGCCGCGCACCGTCACGTCGTTCTGCTGTTGATCAAAGGTCAGCTCGAGGCGCCGGTTGGACACGCGCGTCCGCTGCGTCACGTCGACAGTCACGCTGTTGCCGCCGGTGTCAACTCGAATGTTGCCGACGTCTGTCTCGATGGTGAGTGTCCCTCCTGGTGCCACGCTAAACGTTCGGTGAGTCGGCGTCTCGATCGCATAAGCCGCGGATGCGATCAAAAAGAGAGCGACCAGCGCGATTCGGCTGCCAACCATAGATGTCTCCTTCGTGAGCGTAGTACGCACCGCGACGGAAAAGGTTAGACTCCTCCACCGCCATGGCCATTGATGAGGCGGCCTTCAAGACGGCAATGTCGCATTTCGCGAGCGGAGTGACGGTGGTGACCACGGAACACGGCGGCCGGCCCTACGGGATGACAGTGGCCTCCTTTGCGTCGCTTTCGCTTCGACCGCCGCTGGTGCTCGTCTGCATCGAAAAGAGTGTGAAGACGCACGATGCCATCGCCAATGCCAGGAAATTCGGCGTGAGCATTCTCAGCGCCGATCAGGCCGACATTTCCTCTCGATTCGCTTCGCGGTCCGACGACAAATTCTCGGGGATCGACATCGAGCGAGGCGAGCTCGGCGTGCCGCTGATCGCCGGCGCGATCACCACGCTCGAATGCTCGGTCCACGATCAGCTTCCGGGTGGCGATCACTCGATTTTCGTCGGCGAAGTCGTCCGGGCCGCAACGCGTGATGGTGTTCCGCTCCTCTATTTCCGCAGCGGCTATCGCGAGATGCACCCCTGATGCGGGAGATGCGGGAGACCCTTCGCGCGACCTTCGGCCGCGTCCTCGGAATTGAAAATCGCCGGCGCGCACTGCGTCCGGGCCGGCTCGAGCACATCGGCGCGTTTCACTCCAAGGTCCTCGACAACATCCGTCAGATCACGATCTACCTGCCGCCGGGTTATGAACGCGGCGACGCGAAATATCCGGTGCTGTACATGCAGGACGGTCAAAATCTCTTCGAGCCCGCACGCGCGTTCATCCCTGGACAGCATTGGCGGCTCGATGAAGCCGCCGACTCCGCCATCAGCGAGCGCAAGGCGCAGCCGATGGTCATCGTCGGCGTCGATCACGCCGGACCGGAACGCATCGACGAATACACGCCCACCTACGATCCTTCACGCCAGGCGGGAGGTCGGGCGGGTGATTACGCGCTCATGCTGGTCGAGGAGCTGAAGCCGGCGATCGATTCGCGCTATCGCACCCTTCCCGACATTGCCGCTGGCGGCTCGTCCCTGGGCGGGCTGGTTTCGCTGCATCTGGGTCTCACGCGTCCGGAAATTTTTTCCAGACTGGGGGTGATGTCGCCGTCGGTCTGGTGGAACAACCGCTCGATTCTCAAAGCCGTCGATCGCTTCGACGGACCGCGTCCGCGCATCTGGCTCGATGTGGGCGGGCGGGAAGGGCGGGACACGCTTCGGGATGCCCGCGCGCTTCGCGATCGGCTGCGAAACAAAGGCTGGACGGACGCCGATCTGGCGTACTTCGAGGACCCCCGCGGCGACCACAGCGAGCGGGCGTGGGCGCGTCGGGCCCGCAAGATGCTGGAGTTCTTGTACCCGCCCGACCCGTCATCCTGAGCCGCGCAGAGGGCGAAGGATCTCGTCGATTGAGATCCTTCCGTCTCGCTGACGCTCGACGTCAGGATGACGTAGGGCGGATTTAGTGTTAGGAATGGCGCACATGTCCCTCGATTCCCTCGGCCGTCCGCTGCGCGACCTGCGAATCTCGGTCACCGACCGCTGCAATTTCCGCTGCACCTACTGCATGCCCCGCGAGATCTACGGCCGCGATTTCGAATTTCTCCCCCGCGAAGAGCTGATGACATTCGAGGAAATCGCGCGCCTGGGGCAGCTCTTCGCACAGCTCGGCGTCGAGAAAGTCCGGCTCACCGGCGGTGAGCCGCTGCTGCGACGCGATATCGAATCGCTCATCGAGATGTTGTCCCATGTGAAGGGGATTCGCGATCTGACCATGACGAGCAACGGCTCGCTGCTCACGCGCGAGAAAGCGCGCGCGCTCAAGGACGCCGGCCTCAGTCGCATCAGCATCAGCCTCGATTCGCTCGACGACGACGTCTTCCGCGCAATGAACGATGTGAATTTTCCCGTCGGCAAGGTGCTCGACGCGATCGATGCCGCCAACGAAGCGCAGCTTTGGCCCATCAAAGTCGACATGGTCGTCAAACGCGGCATCAACGAGAACAGCATCCTCGACATGGCCTCGCATTTTCGCGGGACGGGTCACATCGTCCGCTTCATCGAGTACATGGACGTCGGCACAACCAATGGTTGGCGCATGGAGGAGGTCGTCCCCAGCCGCGAGGTCGTAGAGCGTATCGCTGCCCAGTGGCCCATCGAGGCCGTGAATCCGAATTACTTCGGTGAAGTTGCGGAGCGCTATCGGTATCGCGACGGCGCCGGCGAATTCGGCATCATCAGCTCCGTCACCCAGCCTTTCTGCGGAAGCTGCACACGCGCGCGCCTGACCGCAGACGGCAAACTCTACCTCTGCCTCTTCGCAACCGAAGGACACGATCTTCTCCAATTGCTGCGACGCCGCGCGACCGATGAGGAAATGGTCGACGAGATCCGCGCCATCTGGCGCGTGCGCGACGATCGCTACTCCGAAATTCGCTCGTCGGAGACTACTGGTCTGCACAAGGTCGAAATGTCACGCATCGGCGGCTAGCCGCAGCACTCCCTCGACAAACTTGCGTTTCCCACCCTGCGACGGGTGCCGCACCTTCGTGTGCGGGATGCCGAGGCGGGCGAGGGAGCGCTCGGCGAGATTGCCGACCGCGACGATGCAGTCGATCGGAAAGTACTCGAGCAGAGTTTCCAAAATTGGGGCGCCGATGAGAAGCTCGGCGGCCGTCGGAAGCCGATTCGAAAATGGATTTCCGCGATCGAACGGATGAAACGGAAAGGCATTCCACAGGAGTGGCAACGGCTCGATGGTCTTGATTGTCGCCCACACCATCGTTGCGCTGGCCTCGGTCGATCGCTTCGGCCCCGGGGTCGCTTTTCGGAAGCCGCGATCCTGGCCCAGGAAGCGGCCGTCGACGCCGCACAGCATGATCTGTTCGCTTGTGAACGCGATTCCTGTCAGGCGACCTCCCCGATAGCTTGGCGCTTCTCCGACCAGAAGCATCCGCGGCTCGACGATCTGTTCGAGATACAAACGTAAATTCTCACGGCGAATAGCGCTCCGGTATTGGTTGTGGGCGCGATCGGAAACTTTCACACGCGCGAGCGCATCGACGAAGTGGTCGAAGCGAGTCGTCATGCTGAGCGCAGCGAAGCACCTGGCAACACGAGATCCTTCTCCCGCTCCGCGGGGGTCAGGATGACGTTCGTCATTTCTTCACTGCGCGGCGCCGGGGCTGCGCCGCCAGCGAGTCGGTGATCTGGCTGACGCTGCCGCTCAGATCCGCGACGTACAACTCGCCGTTCTGATCTTCACCGAAGCTGCTGATCGCGAGTCGCGTGGACAGTAGCGTCTGCGACGTCCATGTCCCGTTGCTTTGCTGCGTCGCGCCGAAAATTGCGCCGGTGCAGTAGTCACCGTAAAAGTAGATGCCGCTCATCCGCGGATAACGCGCGCCGCGATAGCGATAGCCGCCGGTGATCGAGCATGCACCGCCGCTGTGTGAGTACTCGAGGATCGGCGGTGTGAAGCTGGGATCCCCGCAGTTCGTCGAAGGATTGAAGCAATGGAATCCTTCCATGCGCCGCCATCCGTAATTCACGCCGCCGATGCTGGTGGCAGGCTGCAAGTCGACTTCTTCGAACGAATTTTGTCCGACATCGCCGATCCACAAATCGCCGGTGATTCGGTCGAAGCTGAATCGCCACGGATTTCGGAGGCCGTACGCCCAGATCTCGTTGCCGAACGGATTCGATGACGGAATGCGATAGGGAAGCGTGCTGACGTCGATGCGCAGAATTTTTCCGAGGAGCCGGGAAGTGTTCTGCGCGTTGTCGTTGGGATCGCCGGCCGATCCGCCGTCGCCAACGCCGTCGTACAAAAAACCGTCCGGTCCAAACTGCAACTGGCCGCCGTTGTGATTCGAAAAATTCGGGTGCGGGATTGTCAGCACGATCGTGCCGCTGTTCGGATCGGCGCGATCGGGATCGGAAGAAATCTGGTATCGCGCGATCGTAATGTCGCCGGAGGTGTTGGTGTAATGGACGAAAAAGAATCCGTTGCGCCGCGGATCGAAGGCCAGGCCCAAGAGTCCGCGCTCGCTTTGGCCCGAGATGCCTGGCGTTACGAGCTGCCGAATATCGAGGAAGGGCGTGGGAAGGATGCCGCTGCCGTCGTAGATGACGATCTGTCCAGCTTGAAGAATGATGAAGAGGCGCGAGTCGCCGGCATTGGCGATCCCGACTGGCCGGTTCAGGCCGCTCGCGATTTGTTTCAGAGCGAGCTGCGGCTGCGCATTGGCCGCCACCGCCACAAAGAAGACTGCCAAGAAGCGCCGCATTCGCTAAAGCATATAATCCGCGCACCGCACTGGAGAGGAGAAGTGGTATGCGCGTCGCTTGGGTCCGGCTCGCGTTCCTCGCCGCTGTTCTTCCGGCTGCCACCGCAGCAGGTGGAGATCTCAACGGTCCGGTTTCGTTTGTTCCGTGGAAAGTGATCGCTCCGGGCGAAACGCCGGCTAAGGCGCCGCTGACGCTGTACTGGGTGCCGGCATCTCGAGCCGACTTCAAACATTCCGAGTTGCTCTTCTCGCGGCCGCTCACGTCCTATGCCTCGCAGTGCGTCGCGATGCATGTGATCCGGGCCGATGACGCCGCCATGATCGAGAAGCTCGGCGTCGCGGGTTCGCTGCCGGTCGCGGTGCTCACGGACGGCGACGGCAAGCAGCTCGGCAAGGTCGACAACAACCGCGCCACATTGAATGTCGCGGCGGTCGAGAAACTCGTCCGGGATCAGTTGCGAGCGCGTGAAGCCACCCTCGACGCGCGGCTCGACGACGCCAGAAAGAAGGCGGTCGCCGGCGACCGCGATGCAGCCGTCGCGGTCTACAAATCGATCTGGGATCTTCGCTGCGTCTTTCCTCGAAAAGCCCGCGAGGCCGAGCGGGAGCTGAAGAAGCTCGGGATCGCGGTAGCGGATGCGTCGATGTGACCTACGAAACTTTTCGTTGACAATACGAACTGTTTCGTAGATGATGGCGCCCGCAATGGGCGACACCTTCGTTTTCCCGCTTTTTCTCCGCTCAGTAGACGCAGTGAGTAGAAGAAGCGGGAAAACGAAGGTGTCGCCGAAAGGGGAGCCATGAAGATCCTTCTCTTCATCACCATCGCCATCGCAGTCTGCTTCTCGGTTTATGCCACCACCGACTCACGGACAGGCGTCTGGACCGCCGAGCTGTACGACGACAAGGTCCAGATGACGCTCTTTCGCGGCGAGCGTCACAACCACAACCTGATGGGCTTCGACGAGCCGCTGAGCGCCTACTCGGGACTGACGAAGGCGGATCTTCTCTCTGCCGCCGCCAACGTTCAGTTCGAGCTTCGACGGCCGGCGGGCGTGATCGCATTCGAGGGGCGAGTCGCGAACGGCACCGGCGCCGGCCACTATCGCTTCACGCCCAACGACTCCTTCGTCCGCGAAATGGACGACCTGGGCTACCGCGGCTTCAAGGAGGAAATGCTGCTGGTCTTCGCGGCGCACGATTTCTCGCCTCAGACGCTGCGCGACCTGAGCGCGATGGGCTATCAGCCGACGCAGCACGAAGTCGAGGAGATCGCGATTTTTCGAGTGACACCCGAATTTCTGCGCGAGATGGGAAGGGCGGGCTATGCCAACCTCTCGCTGCGGGAGGCCGTAAATTTTCGGGTGGGCCGCGTCGACGCGGCCTATATCAACGAACTTCGCGCGCTCGGTTGCGGCAATCTGTCGGCGCACGAACTGGCCGACATGGCGATTCTCGGTGTCAGTCCCAGATTCATCAAGGAGCTGCGGGCGTTAGGCTACGACAAGCTGACGCGCAGGCAGCTCGTCGACATGAAGATCTTCGGCGTCACTCCGGATTACATTCGGAAGCTCGCTGACAAGGGCTACCGCAACGTGCCCGCCGACAAGCTGATCAGGTTGCGAACGATGGGCGCTGACAAGATTCTGTTCAAGGAGAAGTGATCATGGGCAGATCGACGCCGCGTTCCTTCGCGACTTCGATGGCGCGCTGGTAGCCTGCATCGGCGTGCCGCATCACACCCGTTCCCGGATCGGTGGTCAACACGCGTTGCAGTTTCTCCGCGGCCGCCGGAGTGCCATCCGCGACCACCACCATCCCCGCGTGAATCGAGTAGCCGATCCCGACCCCGCCGCCGTGGTGGACCGAGACCCATGTCGCGCCGGAGACGGAGTTGAGCAGCGCGTTGAGAATCGGCCAATCGGCGATGGCATCGGAGCCGTCGCGCATCGCTTCCGTCTCCCGATTCGGCGACGCGACCGAGCCGGCGTCGAGATGATCGCGGCCGATCACGATCGGCGCGTGCACCTTTTTCTCCGCCACTAGTTTGTTGAAAAGCGCACCCGCCTTGGCACGATCGCCATAGCCGAGCCAGCAGATTCGCGCCGGCAACCCCTGGAATGCGACGCGCTTCTGCGCCATGCGAATCCAGCGATGCAGCGATTGATCATCAGGAAATAACGTGAGTATTTCTTCGTCGGTGATGTAAAGATCGTTCGGATCGCCGGACAACGCTGCCCATCGGAACGGCCCTTTCCCTTCGCAGAAAAGGGGCCGAATGAACAGCGGGACGAAGCCGCCGACCTCGAAGGCATTCGCGACACCGGCCTTCTTGGCCTGGCCCCGCAGATTGTTGCCGTAGTCGAACGTGATCGCGCCGCGCCGCTGCAGCTCGAGCATCGCGCGCATATGCCGCGCCATGGTCTCGTACGAGAGCTCGATGTACATTTCGGGACTGCTCTCCCGCATCGCGATCGCGGCGTCGTACGACATTCCCGCGGGCACGTAGCCATTCAATTCGTCGTGTGCGGAAGTCTGATCGGTGAGGACGTCGGGGACGATACCGCGCGCGATGAGCTTCTCGAGCAGATCGACGGCATTCGCGACGACTCCGATCGAGATGGCCTCGCCGGCATGGCGTGCTTTCAAGGCGCGCTCGATTGCGGCATCGAGCGACTTCTCTTCGACATCGAGATAACGCTTGTCGAGGCGCCGTTGAATGCGGCTGCGATCGACTTCTGCGATCAGCGCGGTCGCCTCGTTCATCGTCGCCGCCAGGGGCTGCGCCCCACCCATCCCGCCCAGCCCCGCCGTCACGACCAGCTTTCCTCGCAGCGAGTTGTTGAAATGCGTGCGGGCGACCGAGGCCAGGCATTCGTACGTGCCCTGAAGAATGCCCTGCGTGCCGATGTAGATCCACGACCCGGCCGTCATCTGCCCATACATGGTCAGGCCGAGGGCGTCCAGGCGGCGGAATTCGTCCCACGTGCCCCAGTGCGGGACCAGATTCGCGTTGGCAATGAGAACGCGTGGCGCATTTTCGTGAGTCTTGAAAACGCCCACCGGCTTTCCCGATTGCACCAGCAGTGTTTCGTCGTTCTTCAGTCGCTTGAGCGTCGCGACGATCGCGTGGTAGCACTCCCAGTTGCGCGCCGCTTTTCCGATTCCGCCGTAAACGATGAGTTGCTCCGGCCGCTCCGCGACTTCCGGATCGAGATTGTTCATCAGCATGCGCAGCGCCGCTTCCTGCTGCCAGCCTTTGCAGGAGAGCTCCGTGCCCCGCGGCGCCCGAATGGTTCGGGCTTCCGAGATCGTGCTGGACATGGTTTGATTCTATGCCCGTGGCGACGAAGAAGCAGGAGCGCGCGCTGGAGATCGTGTCGCGCCTCAAGCGAATGTACCCGAAGGCCAGGTGCACGCTCGATTTCACCAATCCTTTCGAGCTGCTGATCGCAACCATGCTTTCCGCGCAATCGACGGACGTCCGCGTCAACATCGTCACGAAATCGCTCTTTCGAAAGTATCCAAATCCGCAGTCGTTCGCAGACGCACGGCAGGCCGAGATGGAGCGCGATGTCCGGCAAACCGGCTTTTTTCGCAACAAAGCGAAGGCCGTGATCGCGGCCTCCCACACCATCATGGAGAAACATGGCGGCGAAGTGCCGCGCACGATGGAGGAGCTGACGTCGCTTCCCGGCGTCGGCCGCAAGACCGCCAACGTCGTCCTCGGCAACGCCTTCAACACCGCTGTCGGCATCGTGGTGGACACACACGTGACTCGGGTCGCCGGCCGCCTCGGCCTAACGGCCAACGTCGACGCCGTGAAAATCGAGCAGGATCTGATGAAACTCATCCCGCAGAAAGAGTGGACGGTCTTTTCGCACCGCCTCATTCAACACGGACGACAAATCTGCATCGCGCGCAAGCCCAAGTGTCGCGAATGCCTGCTCAACGAGCTGTGTCCGAGCGCCGAAGAACCGCTGGAGTAGTCCTGAGGACTAGGGCGGGTCGGGGGTGTGGAGGGGCGTCCACGGGCCGCACCGCGCAATGCGCCAGGCCGCCTTCGCGCCGCCGATGACGAGACCGTGTTTCCGAATCGATTCGCGTCCGTAGTAGGAGCACGTCGGTACGAATCGACATGTCACCACGCCGCGGAGATGTGGCGAGACGTGCGCACGATACTGATCGATCGCGAAGATCGCCGGCCGCGTCCCGAAAAGCTGCGCAGCCACCAGAAACGCTGCCATGCCCGCGATCACGACCGCTCGGCGGCCTTTGCCTGGTCCCATAACGCATCCATCTGCTCGAGGGTGAGCTGATCGAGATTGTGACCTTCCGATCGCACTGCGCGTTCCATCGACCCGAAGCGGCTGATGAACTTCCGATTCGACGATTGCAGTGCTTCCTCGGCATTGACGCCGAGTTTCCGCGCGATGTTCGCGATGCTGAACAGAAGATCGCCGACTTCGTCGTGAATCTTGTGCTGATCCTTCGCTTCCACCGCTTCGTGCAGCTCGCCGATCTCTTCCTCGATCTTGGCGAACACATCTTCGGCGCGGCGCCAATCGAAACCGACCCGAGCCGCTTTTTCGGTGAGGCGCGAAGCTTTCAGCAGCGCCGGCAGCGACTGGGGCACCCCCGCCAGCACGCTCTTGTTCTCGGCCTTGCGCTCCTCGTTCTTGAGCTTTTCCCAGTTGACCAGAACCTGCTCGGCATCCCTGGCCTCGACATTTCCGAAAACGTGGGGGTGCCGCCGGACCAGCTTTTCGTGAATTGTGGTGATGACATCAGAGATGTCGAACGACCCTTCCTCGCGGGCAAGCTCGGCGGCGAACACCGCCTGCAGCAGAAAATCTCCCAGCTCCTCGGCCAGCGCGTGACGCTCGCCACGGTCGATGGCATCGACCACCTCGTAAGCTTCTTCGACGATGAAGGGCTTCAGACTCTCGAAGGTCTGCTTGCGATCCCAGGGGCATCCGTTCGGGCCGCGAAGCGTCGTCATCAGCGCAACGAGCTCATCGAAGGAGCGTTTGGGCATGAGCGGCATTGTAGTGCCCCATTCTGTTAGCATCGTTGGTAGTTCTTCCCGCCAATGAGCATCTCCGCTTATCCGCCCAGGCGGCCGCAACATTGGAGTCCCGAAGAGAGGTACCGCTTTCTCTCGACGATCCTGGAGTCCTTCGCGGGGACTCTGGACCTGGAGGAGGCGCTGGGCCGGATCGCAAAAATCACGTTCGAGCAGTTTGGGGCTGATCGAGTGATGCTGGTCCACCCCATCAGGGAGGACGCTGCCACTGCGGTCGTGCGTTACGCCATCGCCGCCCCCCACATTTTGGTTCCCATCGAGCGCAACACCGAGGTTCCTCTCAGCAAAGCAATCGTCCGGCGCGCCCTCGAATCGTCGCGGCCGATCGTCATCCGTGAGGATGACCCGGACGCCAACCAGGAGCTCCTGAAGCGTCTGCAAATCCGTTCGGCGCTGGTGCAGATCCTTCGCCCTCAAGGGGATGAACCGTGGTCCTTCAGCGTGCAACGGTGCGTCGAGCAGCGCGATTGGACCGAAGATGAGATTTCACTATTCGCAGAAATCGGCCGCTACGCGACGCTGGCGCTGAACAACGCGCTGCTACACGAGACGGCAGTACGCGAGATCGCCAAGGCCACCGCCATCCTCGATCAGATCCCCGAGCCGGCGGCGATTTACGACGCCAACGGCCGGCTGGAGAGCATGAATGCAGCCGCCACGCGCGAAGCCGGGTCGTTCTTCAAGCAGATGCACGACACGTCGGTGATCGAGCGTGCGCTGCAAGGCGAGTCGGGGAGCGCGGAGTACGTCATCCGCGATCAGCGGACGAATGAAGATCGCGTGGTGACTGTGAAGGCGGCACCGATTCGGGATCGCGATTCGCGGATCGTCGGGTCCATCGTTCTGTCGCGCGAGGTCACCGAAGAGCGACACGCGACCGATCGCGAACAGTGGCGGCGTCATCGTGCCGAGACGCTTGCGGATCTCGGCCTCGATCCACTGTCCCTGCAGCAGACGCTCGACAACCTGGACGAACCGGCGCGCCGGCTTGCACGAGCGCTCAAGGCGACGGTGGGGATCTACGTCTACCACGCCGCCTCCGGACTCCTCAACCTGGCCGGCTTCGCAGGCACCGGCGATGTGGCGCGGTTCCGAGAATATTTTCAATCGCATCCGAGCCGGCCCGGCGAAGGTATTCCGGGGACTGTCTTCCAGATCGGCCGCCCTTTGTTTTTCTACGACATCCGCGGCAACGACGTCATCGACTTCGCGCGCGACGACGATGAGAAAAAGGTCAAAGCGGCGATGGCGGAGCGCAGCCTGATCGCTGTGCCGATCGAATCCTACGGCGATCGCATCGGCGCACTGATGATCTCGCAGTCCGATCCACGCCGGAGGTTCGACGCCGAGGATCTCGAATTCGTGCAAGCGGTGGCCGAGCGCATCGGTGGGGCAGCGCACATCCATCGATTGACGCGCATGTCGCAGGAAGGACATCGGGCCGCCGACGAGCTTGCCCGACACGAGGTCGATGCCCGCGTGCGGTTCGAAGCCGTCCTCGAGACGGCGCCCATCGGCATCGCTGTCCTCTCCGCCGACGAGCTCCGCTTCGAGCTCGCCAACGCCCGGTTCATCGAGTTTGCAACGCACTTCGGCAAGATCTCGCCCGACACGCGCCTCCTGGGATTGCGCGTTGACGAGGTCATTCCCGGTTTCAATGTCGTGGTGCGTCGCGTCGCTGAGAGCGGTGAGCCGCACCTCGACGAAGAGCTCGAGGTTCGTGTGGGCCCCCGCCGGCGGTACGTCAACCGCATCGTGTCGGCCGTCCGCGGACGTTTTTCGGGTACGACGCAGAGCATCACTGTTCTGGTCCAGGACGTCACCGAGCAGGTATCAGAGGATCGCCTCAATCGCGAGCGTGAAACGCGGCGGCGTCGCCACGCCGAATGTTTGGCGAACATCGGTCTGGCGGCGGTCACCATCGAGTCGTCGCTCGAGAATCTGAATGAACCGGCTCGGCGCATCGCCGAGGCGCTCGGCGGTTCGACCATGATCTACCTCTACACGCCGGCGACCGGCGAGCTGCGCATGAGCGGAATGGCTTCGCGGAATGCCGCAGTCGCACGTTACAGCGACTTCGTCAATCGCGCCCCCTTTCGTCCGGGCGAAGGAATTCCAGGAACGGTCTTTCAGATCGGCCGTCCGCTCTTCTTCTCGGACGTGAAGGGAAACGCCGTCGTCGACTTCGGCCGCGACGACGCCGAAAAGGGAATGATCGCGGCCATGGCCGAGCAGAGTTTGATCGCCTGTCCGATCGAATCGTACGGCGAGGCGGTGGGCGCGATCGTGGTGGCGCGCAGCGACGACGACCGCAACTTCGACGCCGAGGACCTGGAGTTCGTCCAGTCGGTGGCGGAGAGGCTCGGCGCCGCGATTCACATCCATCAATTGACGCGCGTTTCGCAGGAAGGACATCGCGCAGCCGAGGACCTGGCCCGGCGCGAGGTCGATGCCCGTGTTCGATTCGAGACCGTCCTCGAGACCGCTCCCATCGGCGTCGCCGTCATTTCGGCTGACGAACTTCGATTCGAACTGGCGAATGCGCGCTGGCTCGAGTTCGCATCGCAATTCGGCAAGATCAGCGGCGACACGCGCGTGATCGACCTGCGCGTCGCGGAAGTCATCCCGGGCTGGGAACAAACGCTCAAGCAGACCGCCGAGTCGGGCGAGCTGCGCTACGACGAAGCATACGAGACCTTCGTTCGCGGCGGTCCGATGTACGTCAATCGCATCATTTCGCCCGTACGCGGGCGATTCTCCGGAAGCACGCAGAGCCTGACGGTGCTGATTCAGGACGTCACCGATCAGGTCAAGGCCAAGCGGGAGATCGAAGCGCTGGCCCAGATGATGGCCGAGCGCTCTGCGCGTCTCGACTCGATCCTCGGTTCGATGACCGACGGTCTGTGGGTCTACGACGCCGCCGGCGACGTGGTCGACGTCAACCAGGCCGCGCTCACCATGTTCGGCCTCGGCTCGCGCAGCGAAGCGGTGAGTCTCGGTTCATTCGAGCGCTTTTATCTCCGCTATCCGGACGGACGGCCCATTCCGCGCGAGGACCTGCCCTACGCGCGTGCTCTGCGGGGAATGACTGTGCCGGACTACCTGGCCATTGGTCGCCATCTCATTACGGGTAAAGATCTTGACCTTTCCATCGCGGTGGCGCCCATCGAGAGCAACGGTGTGGTGGGGGCAGTGCTGGTCATCCGCGATATCACCGCCTTGCAGGAGCTCGATCGCAAGAAGGACGAATTCCTCTCTGTCGCGTCGCACGAATTGCGCACGCCGCTGACGACCATCAAGGGGTACACCCAGCTTCTGGCGCAGAGCAGCGACGATCTGGCCGGGAAGGATCGTCTGACCTACTTGACGGCCGTGCTCAGTGAGATCGACCGCATGATGGGCCTAATCACCGAGCTGCTCGACGTCTCGCGCATCGAGACCAACCGTCTGCAGATCGAGACGCAGCCGATTCGATGGCTGGAGTTCCTGCAGCGACGCGCGACCGCATTTCGCGTTCAGAATCCGGGTCGCAAGATCGCATTGGAGGCCGAAGTGGGCGAGACCATCCTGATGGTCGATCCCGATCGCATCCGGCAGGTCATCGACAATCTCCTCTCTAACGCCATCAAGTATTCACCGGATACCGGCGAGATTCTCATTCGAGCTCACGTCGGGGGCAGTCAGATGCTCACCTCGATCATCGATCATGGCATCGGCATTCCGCGCGACGAGATCCCGCGGCTGTTCGAAAGGTTCCATCGCGCCCGCAATGTCTCCAGCCGCTACTACGGCGGCCTCGGCCTGGGCCTGTACATCGCGAAGGCGATCGTGGAGGCCCATCAGGGTTCGATCTCGGTCGCCAGCGAAGAAGGGGAGGGAGCGACCTTCACCTTCCGCCTGCCCATGCCCTAAGCAGGATAGAATCGCGCCGCTTTTTCAGCGGAGGTCAGCATTGGCACGGTTCAGTCTCATCCCGCGCGAAGAAAAGTTCTACGCCGATTTCCTCGCCATGGCGGATCAGTTGCGCAACGGCGCGCGCCTGCTCGAAGAGATGTTCGCTTCCGATCCACCCCTTGCCGACAAGGCCAATGAAATTCGCGAAGTGGAACACAAATGCGATTTTCTGACTCACGAAATCATTCAACGGCTCAACAAGACCTTCGTGACCCCAATTGATCGCGAGGACATTCACTCCATGGCGCGCACGCTCGACGACGTCATGGATGCCATCGATGCCGCCGCCGCGCTCATTCCGCTCTATCACATCAAGAAGGTCATCCCGGGAGTGCGCGAGCTGACGCGCATCATCTCCGCATCGACCGATCAGATCCTGCTGGCGGTGCAGGCGCTGGAGCGACGGCAAGGGGTTCTGGAGCGGGCGGTGGAAATCAATCGATTGGAAAACGAAGCCGATCGCGCGCATCAACGCGCAGTCGGGCAACTCTTTGAAGAGGAACATGACCCCATCGCTGTGATGAAGTGGAAAGAGATCCTCGACCGGCTCGAAGATTCCACCGATCGCTGCGAAGACGTCGCGAATCTTCTCGAGAACGTCGTCGTGAAGCACGGCTGATGACGCTGCAGCTTCTTACCGTCGTCGGACTGATCGCAACCGCTCTCTGCTTCGATTTCATCAACGGCTTTCACGACGCCGCAAACTCCATCGCGACCGTGGTCTCAACGCGCGTCCTCTCTCCGCTTCAGGCGGTGGTGTGGGCGGCCTTCTTCAATTTCGTGGCGGCATTCACCTTCGGGACCGCGGTCGCCAAAACCATCGGCAAGGGGATGATCGATATCTCCGCGGTCACCTTCGCCGTGATTTTCGGCGGCCTGGTCGGGGCGATCGTGTGGGA
Source organism: Thermoanaerobaculia bacterium (assembly GCA_035636095.1). Taxonomy (GTDB): domain Bacteria; phylum Acidobacteriota; class Thermoanaerobaculia; order Gp7-AA8; family Gp7-AA8; genus Gp7-AA10. The sequence continues at coordinate 1,022 of DASPZU010000101.1, read as the reverse complement.
TCTGATCACCTGGTACTTCGGATTGCCGACCAGCTCCTCCCATGCCTTGATCGGTGGCTACGCCGGGGCGGCAGTTGCGAGAGCGGGACTCGGCGTCATCATCCCGGCCGGATGGACAAAGACGCTGATCTACATCGTCCTGGCGCCGCTGATGGGACTCGTCCTGGGCCTGTTGCTCGAGCTCCTCATCTTCTGGGTTTTCCGACGCCAAACGCCGCTCCGCGTCGACCGCACCTTCCGGCGGCTGCAACTTTTTTCGGCAGCCGCCTACTCGCTGGGCCATGGAACGAATGACGCCCAGAAGACGATGGGCATCATCGCCGGCGTTTTGTTCACTGCCGGCTATCTCAAAGCGTTTACGATTCCGATGTGGGTGATTCTGGCCGCGCACTCAGCGATCGCGCTTGGAACGCTCAGCGGCGGCTGGCGGATCATTCACACCATGGGGTCGAAGATCACGAAATTGCAGCCGGTGGGCGGATTCGCGGCCGAAACGGCCGGCGCCATCACGCTTTTCATCGCCAGTCATCTCGGCGTTCCGGTCTCGACCACGCACACCATCACGGGCGCGATCGTCGGAGTCGGCGCGACGCGGCGGCTGTCGGCTGTTCGGTGGGGCGTGGCGGGGCGGATCGTGTGGGCGTGGATCCTGACCATTCCGATGGCTGGGCTCATGGGCGCGATCACGTTTTACATCGCGCGGCTGTTCGGAGCACCTTGAGCGGCCGTCCAGAATTTTTCGAATATACTGCCGGTTGTTAGTGCGTCTAACGAGGGTAAGTTCATGAAAACAGAGATCCATCCGCAATATCATCAGGTCCAGGTTCACTGCGCTTGCGGCGAATCGTGGACGACCGGCTCGACCAAGAAAGAGCTGCGCGTCGAGATCTGCTCGAAGTGCCACCCGTTCTTCACCGGCCGCCAGAAGCTGGTCGACTCGGCTGGCCGAATCGATCGCTTCCAGCAGCGCTACGCCAAAAAGGCCAAGAAGTGACGCCAAGCGTCACGCGGCGCGTCCGTTC
>DASPZU010000100.1:0-35933 GCA_035636095.1 Thermoanaerobaculia bacterium | reverse complement strand
TCGCTCGAGCCACGCCACGCGCTGCCGTGCATGCAGGCGATGGTGGTAGCCCCCAGGGATGCCATCTTGTGGATGATCGGCTCGGAGTCGGTGGTGTGGGCCCAGTAATCGGGAAGGCCGGCGTTCGTGGAGAACCCGACTCGAAACGCATCGCTCGGTTCGACCAGGTCGCTCTCGACCAGCGGATCGCGCCCGGGCCCGCCCTGCGTGAAGATGTCGCCGGCGAACAGCGTCCGGGTGGTGGCATCGAAGAGATATCCGGTCTCCCAGCCATGCGGGATGTGCGGCGCGTCGACCCAGACGATCTCGCGTTTGCCGATCGACAGGCGCTCGCCGTCAGCCATCGCGCGCGGCGGCCGGTCGGCGTAGTCGCTCACCGACACCATGGCAGCCACACGGCTGCACAGCGGGACGGCGTCCGGCGCCTCGGCCAGGAATTGATTGAGGCCACCGCATTCGTCCGCTTCGAAGTGCGAAAACGCAATGTAACGCAGCTTCGCGACAGGCAGGACGTGCGCGATCGCCTCGCGGATCAGAGGAAACATTTTGCGGGGACCGGTGTGGAAGAGCAGCGGCTGGTCATCGACGACCAGATACTGGTTGAATGAGAAGCCGCCTGGGACTTCCGTGACAGCCGTGTTGATGCGGTAGATGCCGTCGGCGATCTCGGCGATGTTCGTTCCCGACTGTGCATTGGTGATCAAGAGTGGCCTCCTTCAAGCCATGCGTTGAGGACCGAAGCGAGCGTCGACGCCGCTTCGGTTTGTGACATTCCGGATTCGAGCAGACGATTGATGACAGCCGGATCGGCGATCGCTTGCACGACAGCGACGCGCTTCTCCGACCGGCCCACGGCGCGGCGGATCAATTTGCGGACTCCTTCTTCACGCATGCTCATGCCGAAATCGAGCGCGGGGACTTCATGGCGTTCCGTGCGGAGCTTCTCGAACCACGGCATCCGCACGTACAGCGCGACCAGTTCGCGCGCGAGCGCAACAATCCGCTCCGGCCGCGAAGCGCGCGCGGCGATCGAGTCGGCGGATGGTATCGGGATCAAATCGCGAACGTGCACGCCACATGCGCGGACGATGGCGTCCTGCGAGGGGAAGTGGTGATAGACCGTTCCGACGCTGACGTCGGCGCGGGCAGCGATGTCTTTGTGCGAAGTCGCAACCACGCCCTGCTCGGTGTGCAACGCCATGGTGGCCTCCACAATCCGCTGCCGCGTCTCCTCGGCCGTCTCGGCCCGTCTCTTCAGTTGGTAGGGTCGCGGTGCCATTTAATTGACGAATCGTTCAATCAATTTAGATTCGAAGCGGCGCATTGTCAAGGGGCATTCAGAAACGTCGCACCTGCTCCTGGTAGGCGTCGTAGTTCCGCTGCATCTCCTGGAGCGAGTCGCCGCCGAATTTCTCGCGCATGGCGTCGGCCAGCGCGATCGCCAGCATTGCTTCGCACACCACGCCGCAGGCCGCGATCGCGGTCACGTCGCTGCGCTCCCACTGCGATCGATGCGGCTCGCGCGTTTCGATATCGACAGACGGCAATCCTCGGCGCAGCGTCGAAATGGGCTTCATGAAGGCGCGGACGACGACGTCCTGCCCGTTCGTCACGCCGCCTTCCAGTCCGCCGGCGCGATTGGTGGTCCGGTGGTAGCGTTTCTTCTCGTCGAAGTAGATCGGGTCGTGGACTTCCGATCCAAGCCGTCTCACCGCTGCCACGCCGTCGCCGATGGCCACCGCCTTCACGGCGTGGATGGAGAGGATCGCCTGTCCGATGCGGCCATCGAGCTTCTCCGTCCACTGCACGTAGGAGCCGAGGCCGATGGGGACGCCGTGGGCGGCGGCGATGATGGTCCCGCCGAGGGTCTCCCCTGCTTCGCGCGCGGCGTCGACGGCCTTGACCATGGCATCTTCGTCCTGACGTCTAACCGCGCGCAGCGGCGACTCCTCGTCAACGGCATTCAGCTCGTCCCACGCCGGCGAGTATTCCGGATCGCCGGCCGAGCCGACCGAGATGACGCCCGATCGAATCTCGATTCCGAATTCGCGCAGCAGCGCTTTCGCGATCGCGCCGGCGGCGACGCGGGAGGCCGTCTCGCGCGCCGAGGCGCGCTCGAGGATGTCGCGCAGATCGCGGCGGCCGTACTTGATTCCGCCGACCAGGTCGGCGTGACCGGGACGCGGCGCATGCACGCGCCGCTTCTCGGTCTCGGCTGCGTCGAGCTCCCACGGGTCCATCGCGCCGCGCCAATTCTCATGATCGAGATTCTTGATCGTAATCGCGATGGGCGATCCGAGCGTCTCGCCGCCGCGGATGCCGCTGACGATCTCCGCCTCATCGTGCTCGATCTTCATGCGCCCGCCCCGCCCATACCCGTGCTGCCGCCGGGCAAGGTCGCCGTTGATGCGCGCGCGGTCGAGCCGCACGCCGGCCGGCATTCCGCGCACGATGATGGTGAGCTGCGGACCGTGGGACTCGCCGGCGGTGAGGAAAGTGAATTGCGACATCAGTTTCGTCAGTTTATCGTGCGCAATTGAGGTTCGAGGTTCGAGGTTCGAGGTAAGAGGTGAGAAAGAAGCAGTCTCTGACCTCTTCCCTCGAACCTCGAACCTCGAACCTCACGCGGCCACTCGTTCAGCAATGCGGTCGCGGCGTCCGATTAAAATAACGCCGACGATGAATGCGATCCCGCTGATCGCCTGCGCAATGGTAAACGGCCCCAGGAACCGATCGTCCTTGGCGCGCACGATCTCGACGAGAAATCTCTCGATGCCCATCAGGATCAGCAACAGCGCGAAGATGCGGCCTTTCGGATGCGGGCGACGGCTGAGCGCCAGCAGGATGAAGAAAATGATCAGCGAGGCCGAGGTCTCGTAGAGCTGGGTCGGATGGACGCGCAGGACCTGATCGGGCGGAATGGAGGGATCGACATGCACGCCAAACTGTCGCAGCGACTCGGCGGTCGTCGGCGGCGATCCCTTCGGAAAGGCGATGCCGACCCATGAGCTGGTGGGCCGGCCGTAGTCATCGCCGACCAGAAAACATCCGATGCGGCCGAGCGCGTATCCCAGCGCCAGCGGCGCGGCGGTGGCGTCGGCGACGGTGAAGTAGTCGACGCGCCGCCGCCAGATCACCAGCGAGCACGCGATGATTCCACCGATCAATCCGCCGTACCAGACCAGGCCGGCGCGATCGAAGAGAAGATGCCAATCGCGAAAAAGGATGGCGTAATAGATCTTGGCACCGGCGATGCCGCCGATGGCTGCCGCCATCACGATCGTCGACGCCAGATCCTCGGTCAGTCCGTAGCGGCGATACTGCCGCGTCAGCACCCAGCCGCCGGTGATGAAGGCGACGAACATCATCAGCCCGAAGCTGGTGATCTCGAAGTTTCCAATGCGCAGCAGCGTGGGGTACATGCGGGGCGAAGGATAGCAGCACAGACAGGAGTGTCTGTGCTACATCGTCTCTTCGAGCGAGGCCTTCTGATTGGAGATGAAGTTGAAGACGTCGACTTTTCCGGCCGCGTCGAGATGCTGCGAGACCTCGAAGAGCTGCACCGAAAGCAGCGCATTCAGGCCTTCTTCCAGCGCCGGCTTGCGCCGATCGAACGGCAACTCGGAAACGTTGGCGAGTAGCATGTTCTCGTCGAAGCGGCCGTACTGATCGAAGAAGACACTCGTCCACAGCTCGTCGCTGGCGGCGTTCTGGAGCGCGCCCATGAAAATCTCGCGCGCCGATGATTCGCCCACCGCGGCCGTCAACGACTCGAACACCCGGCCGAACATGTCGTTGTAGGTCGAGATGATCTTCAACAGCTCCGGCGAGTCTTCCACATCGAGGAAGACCGGCCGCGTCTCCCGCTCCTCCGGCGCAACTTCGATGAGGCGCGCCATGACAAGTTGAAAGAGGATGCGAGTGACTTCGAAATCGGTAAGCTCTGACTTACCAATGAGGCCTCGCACCGTGAGCTGCCCGTCGATGTTGTTGTAAACCGCGACCTCGTTCTCGCTCATCTCCAGCGCCTCGAAATCGGGCACCTCGCCCGCGACTTTCGCGAAGACCATGTCGAGGCTGGTGATCTTCTCGCGAATCCGCGCAGTCTCGTCGAGGCGCCGGATGCCCTCCATGATCGCGCTGGAAGTGTGAATCGACAGTGCGATCCTCTCGCTCAACACTTCCTCCGACGCCTCCAGGAAGGCGAACGAGCCCTCGGTCCAGTTGAAGAGCGAATAGATGATCTCGAGGGCCTGATTGTTGAGTCCCCACCACAAGTCGTTCGGCGAAATCGCGCCCATCTGCACAAGCGCTTTGCCGTGCCGCACGTGCGGGCCGACGCGCGCCTTCGATTCGTGGTACTGCTGCTCCGTGATTTTTCCGTTGCGCATCAGGAACTGACCCAGAGATTGATCGGGGGAGTTGGAGCTGGCGAAGACGATTTCGCCCTCTTTCCAGTGCAGCGTGCGCTCGAGCCTTCCCTGCCGCAGAACGAGCTTGCCGTTCAAGCGGATCATGGAGACAAAGCTCAGCACGTCGGCCATCTGGATTCGCCGCAGATCACCTTCGAAAATTGGCCGCTCGAGCATGGGGACCCAACACTACTGTCGCAAACAACGCCCGCAGAATCAAGTGGTTGCGGCCGCACGTTGCGCGCGCGGGACGATTTCGCGGAGCAGGGAGACGGCGCGGTCGACTTCGGCGGCGGTCGTGAATCGGCTCAGCGAAAACCGCACGCTGCTTCGCGCCTGGTCGGGCGAAAGGCCCATCGCGAGGAGGGCACGGCTCGGCTCGACCCGCCCGGAGGAACATGCGGAGCCGGTCGACACAGCCACTCCCTTCAAATCGAGGCCGATGACGATGCCCTCGGCGTCCGCGCCGTGGAACGTGATGTTGCTGGTGTTGGGGAGGCGGCGGACGGACGCGCCGTTGACGGTGATCGATAGAGATGAAAGGGCGCGCTCGAGCGAATCGCGAAGCGCTGCGATCTCGGCGTGATCCATCGCGACCTCGGCGGCGACGCCGAATGCGATCGCCAGTGGCACATTTTCTGTGCCCGCGCGGCGCCGTCGCTCCTGCGCGCCGCCCAGGATGTAGCTCTCGAGCGCGAGCCCCTTGCGGACGAAGAGCGCGCCGATGCCCTTGGGCGCGTGAAGCTTGTGCGCGGACATCGCGAGCGTATCGACGCCGAGGGATTCCACATCGACGTCGATCTTGCCGACCGCCTGGACCGCGTCGCAATGGACGTGGATGCCGCGCTGGCGACAGACGGCGGCGACTTCCGCGACCGGCTGGACGACGCCGGTTTCGTTGTTGGCGAGCATCATCGTCATCATCCGGGTGTCGGGGCGCAGCGCTTCGATCATCCGCATGGCGCTGACCTCTCCGCTCCTTTCGGGCGTGACGACGGTCACTTCGTGTCCTCGCTTCGCGAGCTCTTCGACCGGCTCCCGAACTGAGGGATGCTCGATCGCGGTTGTGACAATGTGATGACGACCGGACGTCGGTACCGCGCCAAAAATCGCGGCATTGTTAGACTCTGTACCGCCGCTGGTGAAAACGATCTCTCGGGCGGTGGCGCCGATCAGGCGCGCCACCGACTCGCGGGCGCTCTCGATCCTGCGGCGGGCTGTCTGGCCTTCCTTATGAATGCTCGACGCGTTACCGTAGACCTCGGCCAACGCCTCGTGCAGCGCATCGAGAACGGCGGGATGGACCGGAGTGGTGGCGTTGTTATCGAGGTAGACGCGCATAGAATCGCTCACAGGACAACCATGAAGAGGATCGCGCTCTCCGCCGTAGTTGCTCTCTCCTTTCTAGCTCCGAACATTGTCGCTCAAACAAACAATCCTCCCGATCCCGCCAAACCTCCGGCCAAGCAGGATGCGGGTGTTCGGAAGCTCTCCCGCCGCGAGCGGAAGGAGCGGATCAAGAACCTGCCCGACAAGTATCGTGAGTTTCTGCAGGACGTCCAGCCGATCATGCAGGACTCGGAGCTCGACACCTTCCTGATGCTGGAAACCGACCCGCAACGCGAGATTTACATCACCGAGTTCTGGCGCCGCCGCGATCAGATGCAGGGAACGACGAACCATTCCTTCCGGGATCAATATTACGGACGCCTCGAAACCGTCAAGGAGCAATTCAAGAACGTATCCTCCGATCGGTCGCGCATCTACCTGATCCATGGCGAGCCGGCGGAGTTGATCGATTCCGATTGCCGGCTGCTCGTGCCCATTCAGGTCTGGAAGTACATCTACATTCCGGGATTGGGCCACGACGTGCGCTTCCTGTTCTTTCGGCCGCGAAACGGCGTCGATTACCGATTGTGGATACCGATGGGAATCAGCCGCGGGACGGATTTCGACTCGATGGCCGAGCTGGTGTCCCAGGATGCCATCGGGACGGACATCAACGGCACGGGCGCAGTCCGCTACGTCTTTGGTCCCGCTGCGCCTAACACGACCATGACGAACCTCGAGTTCCAGTGCAAATCGGGCGACGAAATCCTCAAAGCCGTCTATCAGACGCAGATGAACAAGACCGACATCATGAGGGTCTTCAATCCGCCCGAGATCAACGAGGAGGATGTCCACAAGATCCTTCGCTCGGTCGTCATCGCAACGCCGAACGCCACCAGGCTCGAAGCCGACTTTGCGGTGAAATATCCCGCCAAACAGGGCGGCCGAACCGACGCCCAGATGACGCTTCTGGTGCCGCGCGCTCAACTCGCGCTGCAGGACGTGGGCGGCACGAAGCAATACAGCATCGACGTCACCGGCGAAATCCTCAAAGAGGACCAGCTTTTCGAGAACTACCGCTATCGCTTCGACTATCCCGGCGACATCAAGGACGAAAAAGTTGCGGTGGTGATCGATCGCTTCCTCCGCCCCGCCGATTACAAGGCCCGCATCAGGATCGCCGATTCGAATTCGACGGCCGAGGCCATTGTGGAGAAGACGCTCTCGGTTCCCGAGATCCTCGACACGCCGGAGCAACGCAAACAGAAGGAAAACGCGGCTTCGATGCTGGCCCAGTTGAAGGACGACATCGAATCCGACACCACGAGGTTACGCATCGTTCCGCTCTCCGACGATCTTTTGAACGGCATCCAGCACATCGACACCATGGCGTACGGCGAGAACATCAAGGCCGTCGAGTTCTACCTCGACGGCAAGAAGGTCATGGTCAAGCGGCAGCCGCCGTACACGCTCGATCTCGATTTTGGCGACGTCCCGCGGCAGCATCGCATCCGCGCCGTCGCGCTCAACGAGAAGGGTGAGTCGATCGCCGGCGATGAGATCGTCGCGAACACCGGCAACGAGCCCTTCCGCGTTCGCATCATCTCGCCGCGCGTGGCCATCAATCTGCACGGCAGGACGCGCGTCGAGATGGGGGTCAACATTCCGGAAGGAAAGAAACTCGATCGCGTCGAGCTCTTCCTCAACGAGACACGCCTGGCAACCCTGTTCGGATCGCCATGGGTGCAGACCGTCGACATCCCCAAGACCGAGGGAGTCGGATACCTGCGAGCAGTCGCGTCGCTCAAGGACGAGCCGAATCAGCCGCCGGTCGAAGACCTGGTGATGATCAACTCCCCCCAGTTCATGGAGGAGGTCAACGTCCACCTCATCGAGCTGCCGACCACGGTCATTCGCAACGGTCATCCGGTGAACGATCTGCCCGAGACGGCGTTCAAAGTCCTCGATGAAGGAAAGCCGGTCAAGGTCACGAAGTTTGAGCACGTCAACAATCTCTCACTGCAGATCGGGATGGCGGTCGACACCTCGGCATCGATGCAGCCGCGCATGGACGAAGCGCGAAAAGCGGGATCACAGTTCTTTGCCAACGTGATGAAGAAAGGCGACCGTGCCTTCCTCGTTTCATTCGACACCCAGCCGCAACTGATCCAGCGATGGTCGCCCAGGCTTTCCGATGTCAACGCCGGGCTCGCGAAGCTGCGGGCCGAGGAAGCGACCGCGCTCTACGACGCAGTGGTCTACTCGCTCTACAACTTCGTGGGCGTGAAAGGTCAGAAAGCGCTGGTTCTCATCACCGACGGCAAGGACACCGCCTCGAAATTCTCGTTCGATCAGGCGCTGGAGTACGCGCGGCGATCGGCGGTGCCGATCTACGCCATCGGCATCGGCATCCACGGCACGGAAGTCGATGTGCGTTACAAGCTGGGCAGGTTCTGCAGTGAAACCGGCGGAAACGTTTACTACATCGAGAACGCAGCGGACCTGACCCGGATCTACGGCGACATTCAGAGCGAGCTCCGCTCCCAATACATCCTCGGCTTCTACCCCGGCGACAACGTCAAGCCGGGATCGAAGTGGCGCGAAGTTTCGGTGCAGGTCAGCGACGGACGCGCCAAGACCATAAGGGGTTATTACCCGTAGGAAAGTGGAGCGCCGCCGACCCCGGCGGCGCGCGCCGCTGAGGTCAGCGGCGCTCCACCTTGTTAGCTAACTGGATTCCCATCCGCATCGACAATATGCAGCTCGCCGAGGTTGAGATCGCGAATGCCGTTCTCGACCTTTGCTCGGTCGCCGACCACCACCCACACCAGGTTATTCGGCTTCACAACTTCCGGCGCGACGTGGACCATGTCGTGGGGCGTCATCGACGACACCTTGCCGGCGTAAGTCTCCCAGTAGTCGGCGGGAAGGTTGAACTGCACCATGTCGCGGATCGCCGCCGCCACGGCGGTGGAGGTCTCCCACTGGCCGGGGAGCGACTGCGTGATCCTACCCTTGGCCCTCGCCAATTCTTCGTCAGTGACCGGCCGCTCCTTGACGATCTCGTGCAGCTCCTTGTTGATCTCCACCAGCGACTCTTTGGTCTTGTCGCTCTGCACCGGCGCAAACGCGATGAACATCCGCTGCCCGCGGGCATCCGGCAAGAAGCTGCCCGCGCCGTAGGACCAGTGTTTGTCCTCGCGCAAGTTCATGTTGAGCCGTGACACGAACGCGCCGCCGAGGACGGTGTTCATCGTTTCGAGCGCAATCTCGTTCGGATTCGCTTTTGGCGGCGCGACCACGCCCGCGATGATGGTGGATTGGATCGCACCCGGCTTGTCGACCAGATAGACAGCCGGCTTGTCATTGACGGCAACCTTACCGATGTTCTTCTTCGGAACGTCGCCGGGTTTCCACGATGCAAAAAGCTTCTCGAGCTTCGGTTGGATCTCGGCCAGAGTCGTGTCGCCGACCACGACGATGGTGGCGTTGTTCGGCTTGAACCATGTCTGATGAAACTTGACCAGATCGTCGCGCGTGATCTTGGCGACCGATGCTTCGGTCCCCGAGCCGGTGAAGGGATTGCCATACGCGTGGTTGGTCCCGTAGATGAATCGCGGCAGCACACGCAAAGCCATTTGAGCAGGCGTCGCTTTTTCACGTTGGATCGCTGCGATGAGCAGCTTCTGCCGGCGGGCAAAATCGGGCGGATTGAAGGCGGGATGCAAGATCACATCGGCCCACAGATCGAGGGCCGGATCGAGTGTCGTCTTCAACGCCGACAGATTGACCAGCGATGTGTCGATGTTCGAGCCGGCGCTGAGATTCGCGCCGAGTCGCGCCAGCTCGGTGCTGATCTGAAGACCGTTGCGTGTCGTCGTTCCTTCGTCCAGCATCTGCATCGCCAGTGATGCCGTCCCCGGAATGGCCATCTGGTCGCTGGCATAGCCTGCGTCCACCATGAGATTGAAGTTCACGGTGGGGACCGTGTGTCGCTCTGCGACCAGAAGCTGCAGGCCGTTCGACAGTTTTGCGCGCTGCACCGTCGCGAATTTCGGCGCCGGAGGCTTCCCTGCTTCCGGCAGCTTCGACCGATCTGCGCCTGCGCCCTCGGCCACCAGCTTGGGGAACGGACGAACCTCGAGTTCATACAGGCCGTCGCCGATCCACTCGCGGCCGGCGCGTTGCAAGTCGGCCGTCGTCGCACCGGCAACCCGCGCAAGTTGCTGCTTGTAGGCGTCGGGGCTTCCGCCGAAGACTTCGCTCAGCGCGAGGATGTCCGACTTCCCGCCGAAACCGCCGATGCGCTCCGCTCCGCGGACGAATCGCGCGAAGTATTGCGTGCGCACGCGATCGAGCTCATCTTGCGTCGGGCCGTTCGCGAGCAGACGCCCGAGCTCCTCATCGACCGCTTTCCGCACTTTGGTCAGGTCGTCGCCAGGTTTTGCTGTAGCGGTGATGATGAAAAGGCCGCCGATCTCGCGCGAGTCGATCGACGCGCCGACGTTGGTCGCAATCTGATCGTCGTAGACCAGACGCTTGTAGAGCCGCGAGGCTTTGTCGCTGACCAGCACGTCCGACAACAGGTTGAGATAGATGTTGTTGGCCGTTCCATATTCCGGCGCGTTCCAAACCTTGTACAGGCGCGCCTGCGGAACGCGGTCCTGCGCGACCTGCAGCTGTATTCCGCTGCGCTTCGAGACCCACGACTCGAAGCGCGCGACGGGCGGGCCGGGCGGGATGTCGCCGAAATATTTTTCGACCTTCTGCCTGGCGGGCGCGGCGTCGATGTCGCCCGCGATCACGATCACGGCGTTGGACGGCCCGTAGTACGCCTTGAACCAATCTTTGACGTCGTTGAGCGAGGCTGCGTTCAGATCTTCCATCGACCCGATCACGGTGTGCGCGTACGGGTGACCCGCTGGATAGACCGCCCTGGTGATCAGCTCCTGGCTGATGGCGTAGGGCTGGTTCTCGCCCTGACGCTTTTCGTTCTGTACCACGCCCCGCTGCTCGTCGAGCTTCGGCTGATCGATGGCGCCGAGCAGATGACCCATGCGGTCGGACTCGAGCCACAAAATCATGTCCACGGCTGAAGTCGGGACGTTCTGGAAGTAGTTGGTGCGATCGTTGTTGGTCGTTCCGTTGAGATCGGTCGCTCCGACTTTCTCCACCGCTTTGAAGTAATCGGTGTTGAAGTGCTCGCTGCCGTTGAACATCAGATGTTCGAAGAGGTGCGCGAATCCGGTTTTCCCCTCTTTCTCATTCTTCGAGCCGACGTGGTACCAGACGTTGACCGCCACGATGGGCGCCTTGCGGTCCTCATGCACGATCAGAGTGAGACCGTTCTTGAGCACGAATTTTTGATAGGGAATGTCGACTTGCGGGACGTTCGCGGCAAAAATGAAGAGAAAGGCGAACAGCGCGATGCCGGGCTTCATCTGTCGCATGGCTCCTCCTGGCTGGGGGGTCAGGATACTGATTAGGAAGCGGATTTGGTAGGTGTGGCGCTCTTGCGTTCCTGCGCGACGCGTTCGCGCTCCGCGGCGCGCGCGGCCCGCCGCTGATTCGCTTCATCCTTGATCCGCTGTCCGATTTCGCAGCCGGTCACCGTTGTGGCAAGACCGCCCTCTGCCGTCTCCTTGAGACCGCGCGGCAGCGCCCGGCCGATGCGGACCATGGCCTCCACGATTTCATCCATCGGGATGACCGATTCGACTCCGGCAAGGGCAAGCTGCGCCGCCGTCAGTCCATGGACGGCGAAAAGCGCGTTGCGTTTCACACACGGGACTTCCACCAGCCCGCCCACCGGATCACAAACGAGGCCCAGGGTGTTCTTGAGCGCGAGCGCGGCCGCGTGAATCGACTGCCGTGGGCTGCCGTCCATCATGTACGCGACGGCGGCCGCCCCCATCGAAGAGGCCACCCCAACTTCGTTCTGACATCCGCCGGCGGCACCGGAGATGTTGGCGGTCAGCGCGATGATCGATCCGATTCCGCCGGCCACCACCAGCGCGCGCACGGTCTTCTCCGGATCGACCTTGCGTTCCTCCTCGAGCGCCAACAGCATTCCCGGAACAACCCCACCCGCCCCGGCGGTGGGCGCCGCGACGATGACGCCCATGCGCGAGTTCTCGCCCATCACCGACAAGGCGTACAGCTCCGCCTTGACGGTCAGCGGATCGAGAAATGTCCTGCCGCTTTGAAATGCTTCGTTGAGAAGCCTGGCCTCGTTGCCCACCAGCTTGCCCATCGAGAGACCACCGCTCTTGCCGCGCTCGACACAGTCGCGCATGACCGCGCGGCGCTTGCGCAGCGCTTCGAGGATCTGATCGCGCGGGACCGCGTGCTCCTGCTCGTCGGTCTCCAGAAAGACTTCGGCAAGGTCGCGATCTTTGGCGAATTGTTCGAGTTGTTTGAAGGATTCGATCATGGTTTGCTGGGTTTCTGGGTTGCTCGGTTGCTCAGTAACCCAGGAACCTAGCAACCAGGCAACCCCTCATGGAATTCTGTCCAGATATCTCGCCTCGGCGACATCCTCCATTGAAGCGATCCCGGCAAGCGCCGCATCCGAGATCGGCGAATCGACATCGATCTGCATGAAGGCGTCTTTGCCGCGCTGCTTGCGCGAGCAGTAAAGGGAGGCGATGTTGATTCTCTCCTCCGCGATGATCCGCGTGACCTCGGAGATCATGCCCGGACGATCGCGATAGAACAGCAGCAACGTCGGCGAGTCCCCTTTGAATCGCGTTTGAAAACCGTTGATCTTGAAGACTTCGATCACCCCGCCGCCGATCGACGATCCAACCACCTCGGCCTGGCGCTCTTTTCCCTCGATCTCGATGCGAACGGTGTTGGGATGGACCTCGCCGAGGTCTTCTTCGTGGAATTCGATGTTGACGCCCATCTGCTCCGCGATTCTTATCGCCTCCGGAATTCGCGGATCGTCGACATTCAATCCGATCGCGCCGCCGACTAGCGCGAAATCCGATCCGTGGCCGCGATACGTGGCCGCCAGCGGCGGATGCAGGTAGAAACGGACGGTGGCAGGATCTTCATCAAGGATCTCGCGCGCGACTCGCCCAAGTCGCGCCGTCCCGGCAGTATGCGAGCTGGACGGACCGACCATCACGGGGCCCATCACGTCCAGAATCGACACCTTTCTGTCGTGTCTAACAGTCATGTCATTCGTCAGTTTAGTGCCGGGTGCCGAAAAGTGTTGATACCCGGCACGCGGCACGCGGCACCCGGAATCTGTCATACACTGGAAATTCCAAACGGTCGGTATGCGATGAGTGAAAAACCAGTCATCCTCGTCGTTGACGACGACGGTCCGATTCTCGCGCTGATGCACAACGTCCTCAAGGAGTTCGGATTCCAGCCCGTCACGGCCGCCAACGGCAGGCAGGCCATCGACGTCGCCCGCAAGCAGCGTCCCGCCCTGGTCCTGCTGGACAGGAACATGCCTGGAATGCAGGGCGACCAGGTGATCCGTACCCTGCGCGGCGAGCCGGGGCTGGAGAAGCTGCCCATTCTCATCCTCAGCGGCGAGCGGCTGAGTCGCGCCGAGCTGGCCGAGCTCGGGGCTGATGGTGCCGTGCAAAAGCCATTCGACGTGATCATGCTGGTCGAGCAGATCCGACAGTACGTCAGCGGCGACGGGTCATCCTGAGCGCAGTGAAGGCCGTCCACGCGGCTCAGGATGACGAGCCATATAATCGCCCCGCCATGGCCCAGAAGATCGATCAGCTCGTCCGCGAAGCCCTCTTCGGCGAGGGCGATGCCAAATCAAAGGCCCGCAAAGAAATCCACCTCGAAGCGCGAAAGCGCAGCGCGGTCTCATCCTCGATCTTTCCCTTCTACAACGCCATCGGACGCGGCCAGGTCTCGCGTCGGTTCACCGTGCCGGCGTTCAACATCCGGGCCTTGACGTATGACTCCGCGTGCGCGCTGTTCCGCGCCGCCATGCGCAATGACGTGGGCGCGTTCATTTTCGAAATCGCGCGATCGGAAATCGGATACACCGAGCAGCGGCCGGCGGAGTACGCGGCGTGCGTGCTTGCCGCGGCCATCCGAGAAAACTTTCGCGGCCCTCTCTTCATTCAGGGCGATCACTTTCAGGCCAGCGCGAAGAGGTGGGCGACCGAGGAAGGACGCAACGCCGAGACGAAGGCGCTGGAGTCGTTGATCGACGAAGCGCTGGCGGCCGAGTTTTACAACATCGATATCGACACCTCGACGCTGGTTGACCTCGGCTTCCCAACCCGTGACGAACAGCAGCGCGCCAATTACGAAGGCACGGCCCATCTCACGAAATACATTCGCGCGCATCAGCCCAAGGGCATCACGGTTTCCGTTGGCGGCGAAATCGGCGAGGTCGGCAAATACAACACCCAGCCCGACGAGGTTCGCGCCTACATGAGCGGACTAAAAAAACTTCTCGACGGCGCCACCGGCATCAGCAAGATCTCCGTGCAGACCGGAACATCGCACGGAGGCGTTCCGATGGCCGACGGCAGCATCGCGCAAGTGAAGATCGATTTCGAGGTGTTGCGTCAGACCACCCGACTGTGCCGGAAAGAATATGGGATCGCGGGCTCGGTGCAGCATGGCGCATCGACGTTGCCGGAGTCGGTCTTCAACAAGTTCCCGGAAAGCGAAGCGGTCGAGATCCATCTGGCCACAGGATTCCAGAACATGATTCTCGATGCGCCCACCTTCCCCAGTGACATGAAAGAGGACATCCGCGAGTTCTGCTTCGCCAGAGCAGCGGACGAGCGCAAACCGGGCGAGACCGACGAACAATTCGTCTACAAGACCCGCAAAAAAGCCCTCGGTCCCTTCAAGCAGCGAATGTGGGATATGCCCGCGGACGCGAAACAGCCGATCATCGACGAGCTGGAATCGAGGTTCGAATTCCTCATGGAAAAGCTGGGCGTGTTCAACACCCGCGATCTGGTCGCGAAGTATGTCCCCTTCTCGACCAGCGAGCTGCCGACCTACACCGCGGCCTCGGAGGAGCTGACCGCCGCCGCGGTTGTCGATCCAAACGAAGGCGAATAGCTTGCCCCCACCCGCCCGGTTGGGATGTTGGGATGTTGGCCGGGTTGGGACATCCCAACATCCCAACGTCCTAACCTCGTAAAATTGGCACAGGCGTGCCTCCCCTCCTCCACTTCGCGCGCTATCGCGAAATCGCTGAAGAAATCGCCTCCCGCCTCGCCGCCACGGCCGAGGAGGAAGTGATCGTCTCGTCGGGCGGGCTGGCGGCCAGCGCGACTGCCGAGCTGATCCGTCGGACGAGGAGCGGTGTCGTCAGCGCGCGCCTATCGATGCTCGACACCTTCGGACGTCGCATCGTCAACGAAAGCGGCGAGTATCCGCGCGTTGCGACGGATGCCGAGCGTCGGCTGGCGATGCGGGCCGCGGTCGCGAGCATCGACGATCCGATGATGGAGACGCGCGGAATCGCCGCCATGATGGAGCGCTCGTATCGCGACATCCGCGACAACGGCCTGACGCTCGCCGACTTCGAGCGGCGCTGCCGCGGCAGCCAATCGCTGCGAAATCGCGAGCAGACCGCCATGATCGTCCGCGTCTGGAAGGCTTACGAGAAGCTCATTGCACGTCTACAAGCAGTAGATTCGGCGGACGTCCTGGATCGCGCCGCGACTCTGATCGAAAGCAGACAGGTCGCCGTTCCGATGCAGATCGTCGCCGGTTTCTACGACATGACCGGCGCGCAACTCAGCCTGCTCCACGCGTTGGAGAAAACTGGAAAAGTCAGCGCGATTTTCGTAGCGGTCGGGCAAGGCGATGTGTACTCATTTGCGACACGTTTCGTGAGCCAGCTCGGCTCAGTCCTCAGCCCTCAGCCCTCAGCCCTTCGGATCAAGAAACCGGAGACGGATCTCGCGCGATTCGACGATAAAGAGTCGGAGCTGCGCGCCGTGTGCCGGTCGATCCGCGATCTCCTCGACTCCGGTGTGGCACCCGATGGCATCGGCATCACGACCCGCGCGCTCGACCCGGACGACATTCGACTCCTCGATCGGTTCGCGGAGGAGTCCCGCTTCGCGGTCAGGGAGCGCGTCGACACTTCGCTGTCAGGCCATCGCATTGGCCGTGGCATCGCGGCGATTTTGAGGCTGCGGGAAAGAAATTTCCCGCGCGGTGACGTGATCGACATTCTTCGCGACGGCTACCAACCCCGAACGCGCGTCGACATCGACCGCATCGACAAGGCGACGCGTTACGCGCGCATCTCCGACGGGCGGTCGGTCGATATCCGAAACGCGGCCGGCGACCCGGCCATCGAAGACTTTCGAACCGTTGTGTCGGAGCTCGAGACGGTCACCGGACTGCGCCAAATCGCAGAACGATTTCGCCTCGACACCGAGCTCGATCTGGCTGCTGCCGCCGCGATCGACGACATGGCCGCGCTTCTGAGCCGCTGGAACCAGCCCGTCGACGCAGAAACACTGATCGAGTTGTTAGGCCAGCAAACGCTTCGACAACCGACCACCGACAACCGACAACCGGAGGTGTGGGCGGGTGACGTCATGCAGTTCCGCGGCCGCAGCTTCGATCACCTCTTCGTCATTCGCATGCAGGACGGAACGTTTCCGCAGCGGCGCGTCGACGATCCGCTGTTGCCGGATAGCGATCGCCGACAGCTCGGAATCCGCGAGATCGGCGACGGACGCGATGAAGAGCGCCTCTTGTTTCAACTCCTTCTGGACGGGGCGAGCACTGTCCATTTCTCGCTGGCCGGCAGCGACGCATTTGGCAAGATCCTCAGGCCATCGCGGATGGTGAAACCCCTCACCCTTCACCCTCTCCCCGCGAGCGGAGAGAGGGACGGGGTGAGGGGCCGCGCCGGCACCCGTCAGCTCCAGCTCATCGCCCGCGCCGGAACCCGCTCCCTCTTCGACGGCTACCTCGGCGCCAGCTTCACCGAAACGATCCGCGCGGCGCTGCAGGCCATCTCCCCGACGCAGCTCGAGGACTTCGGCGAGTGCCCGCAGAAGTTTTTTTTCAA
Organism: Thermoanaerobaculia bacterium; assembly: GCA_035636095.1. Taxonomy (GTDB): domain Bacteria; phylum Acidobacteriota; class Thermoanaerobaculia; order Gp7-AA8; family Gp7-AA8; genus Gp7-AA10. The sequence goes on along the minus strand of DASPZU010000100.1, from coordinate 19,151 downwards.
GCACATCCTCGACGTCGAGGAGTACGACGATCCCGATCGCGAGCTGCAAATGCACCGTCGCGAAAAGGGAAAGCTCGATCACACCATCCTCGAGCGCTTCTACAAGTCGGGCGCTGCGCTCGAAAGCATCGACGCGATCGTGGATGCGGCCTTCGACGAGGAAGAAGCGCGCGTCCCGGCCTTCAATCGCGTCATGCGCAACATCGAGCGCAAAGCGACCAAACGCAATCTGCGCGCATTCCTGGCCGACGATATGGCCGATCTTCTCGCCAACAACCTCCGGCCGAAGTACTTCGAATACAAATTCGGACCGAAGCACCTCAAGCGAGGAGCGGTGGATCATCCCGATCCGTTCGTCATCACGACGCACGACATTGCCATTCGCGTGGAGGGATCGATCGATCGCATCGACGAGGGCCACGGCACAGTGCGCATCGTTGACTACAAATCGGGAAAAGCAATCCGACACATTCGCCTGTCGGAAAAGATCGATCGCGGCGTGCGCCTGCAGCTCGCGCTCTATGCCATGGCGGTCGCCGATTTCTTCGATGCCGAATCGGTCACCGGGGCGGTCAAGCCCCTCATCGTTCGTGGCACTGATCCCGACAAGTTGCGCTTCGATCTCAACGCATCCGAGCCACGCCTGCGGGAAACGCTCGATCTGTTCGTGGCAGGGATGTTAGGCGGGACCTTCCCCGCTTTTCCAAACGACGACGACTTCGATTCGTGCAAGTACTGCCCCGTCAATCATTCCTGCCGCACCAGGCATTCCGAGGGGGAGCGGCGCGTCGTATTGGAGGCGGGCGATCCGCGAACGCTGCTGGAGGAGATGGCGTGAGCACGCCCCAGCAACAGACGTTTACGTTTCACCGCACCGCCGAGGTCGGCGGCGCTCCACTGCGTCGGAACAAGGTCATCGAAGCGGGCGCCGGCACGGGCAAGACCACCGCCATCGTCGCGGAAGTCCTGCAGCTTCTCCTGGGCGACGCCGACATCGCGCCGGAAAGAATCGTCCTGGTGACCTTCACGGAAAAAGCGGCCGGCGAGATTGCCGATCGTATCGAGGACGCGCTCAACGACATTCGATCGCAGCTCGAAAGCCATGGCGCTGCCTGGCCGCGCGGCTCCGATCATCCTTTGTTCACAGTGTCGCCGGCGGAACGCGACGCATGCCGCCGCGCCGTGGAGAGGCAGCTGGCGCGCATCGATGGTCTGCGCTCGCAGACGATCCACTCGTTCTGCCAGTCGCTGCTGCGGCAATATCCGATCGAGGCGGGGGTCGATCCGCAGTTTCGAATCATCGAAGGCTTCGATCGATCGCTGCTGTACGGACAGATTTACGACGCCTGGATCGACGACGAGACGCGCCTGCATCCGAATCCGAACGCCGCCGCGGAATGGGAAGCGCTGCTCGAGCATTACGGCTATCTCTTCCAGGCCAAGAGCGCGATCTTCACGCTGGTCGACAAGCGTCACATTTTCCTCGATCGCAGATACGACATCGGCACGATCGCGGAGTACGAGCCGGCACTGCGCACTGCGCTCGAAACGTATTCCCGTTATTTCGGCGCTCCCCCTGCGCCGCCTGAAGGCAGCAGCATCGACGCGTGGATCGACTACTTCGCGCCGATGGCCGTCAAGCTCAGAAAGATGCAACGCAGGGGCGATGAGCCGCTCAAGGATTGCCTCCGCGTTCTGCGCGGCGACAAAACGGGATCGTGCGTCTACGACCTGCTCATCAGCCATCGCGCCGCTGACGCCCTTCTCGAGCTGGCAACGCGCTTCATGGCGCGCCTGGACGAAGAAAAACGCAAACGCGGCGTCCTCGACTTCGACGACCTGCTCATCCGCACGCGAATGCTCCTCGACGATGCATCGGCGCTCGATCGAATTCGTAAACAATACGATTATATATTTGTAGATGAATTTCAGGATACCGATCGCGTCCAGGTCGAGATCTTCGACCGCCTGGCCCGCGATCGATCAGGAAGTTTCGTGCCGGGCAGGACCATCGTGGTGGGCGATCCGAAGCAGTCGATCTATTCCTTTCGCCGCGCCGATCCCGAGACCTACAGCCGTTTCACCGAATCGCTGGTCGCCGATCAAAAAGATTTTCTGGTCGATCAGTACCGCAGCACGCCCGAGCTCGTGAGGACGCTCAACGCCATCGGACCGGCGCTGTTCACCGACCGCGAGCCCGATCCGAATGTGTTTCAGCCGAAGTATCACGCGTTGAAGGCGGCGCGCGCCGCCGCTGAGGTCAGCGACGCTCCACTCACCTTCGTCGGTTCCGATGGCAACGAAGCGGAAGCGATCGTGGCGTGGATCCGTGGCCGCGAACACCAGGACCTTCGCCGCTTCGCTCTGTTGTTCCGTCGAAAAACGAAGATGGAAGAGTATCTCGAGGTCTTCGATCGTCACGGCTTGCCGTACGTCGTGCCGCCCATGGGACTCTTCCTCGACCGGCCGGCGGCGGTCGACCTTCTGGCGGTCCTTCGCGCGATCGCTTATCGCTACGATCGAGGCGCGATCATCTCGGCGGCGCGCTCGCCCTACTTCGCGCTGACCGACGCCGAAATCGCGAACGGCATCTTGAGCGACGCGTCGCCGGAATGGAAAGCCGTGGTGCAGTCGCTCGAGACATTCCGGGATGCGGCGCGCCATCTCACCGTCACCGAGCTCATCGATGGCGTTGTCACAGCAACTCAAATTGAAGCGGTCTATCACGCAACGCGCGAGGGTGGCCGACTGCTGCGGCAGCTCGAGCAGGTGCGCAGCATCGCGTTCATCTACGATCAGAAAGTCGGAGGCTCGCTGCGGCAGTTCGTGGAAGAGATCTCGCGCCGCCGCGAGGTCCCGGAGGAAGTCGAGCCGTCGCTGCTCGACGAGACCACCAACGCCATTCGGGTGCTGACCATCCACAGCGCCAAGGGGCTGGAATTTGATACGGTCATTCTTCCTGATATCGAGTTTCAATCTTCATCGTCGCGCGATTCCATCGACCTCTTCACGGTCGAGGACCCGCCCAGCCTGGTGATGCGCGACGGCATCGACACGCTGTCGGGCGTGTGCCGCCTCTCCGACAACCGTCCGCTCAAGGAAATCGGCAGCCTTCGCGACAAAGCGGAAACGCGGCGGCTGTTCTACGTCGCGATCACGCGCGCGAAAACGCAGGTCGCGATCGTCTGCAACAACGCCGACAAGGTCACCAACCGAGGATTCGGGCGTTACCTGTGCGAAATCTTCGATGTCAACTCCATGACCTGGCCGGCCGACCCCGGGGTCGTGACGCGAGACCTCCCCCTCCTCGGCATCTCAGTGGCGCTGGAGAAAGTGGCGCCGCTGCAATCCGATCGCGCCGCCAACCGGCGCCTTCACGATCCGGAACTGGAAGCGACGCTCGCGAGCGGAGCCATCGTGCCCTGCCAAGTTCCCCACCCCGACCCGCCCCCCCTTCTTCCGCGCGCGGAGGTTGCCATCGCGCGCAACGCCATCGCGAATCGGGGCGCCGGCATTCTGCTGCATCGCGTGCTCGAGCGATGGGACGGGGTGTCGGATGTCGCGCCGCTTCTCGCCAAATTGGCCATCGAAGTTGCCGCCGACGAACGCTCCATCGACCTCGTTGGCAGCCGCCTGACCATGGTGAGCAACTCGACGGTCTTTCGTCGCATTGCAAACGCCAACACCATCGGCCGCGAAATGCCGATCGCATTTCTCGACGAAAACGGCGCGATCGTGCAAAAGCGCATCGACCGGCTCATTCGCGAAGGCCATGGCGACACCGTGATCGATTACAAGAGCGGTGCGCCGAATGAATCGCGCCTGGAGCGCGATCGCGACCAGGTCAGTCTCTATTGCCGGGTCGTCGCGAAGATGACCGGTCGCGCGTGCCGCGGCCTTTTGTGGTACATCGACGTGGAGAACGATGTCGCAGTCGATGTGAAGTAATGCCTCTCTGGAAGGTCACACTCCTCTCCTTCGCAGCGCTGATCACGATGGTCAACCCGCTGGCGGTGGTGCCGTCGTTCATCGCGCTGACCGACAACGTCTCGCGATCGCTTCGCGCGCGCGTGGCGCTGGTGGCCGGCGCGGCCTGCGTCATCGTCCTGGCGGTCTTCCTGCTGGCGGGCAACTATGTGTTCAAGTTCTTCGGCATCACCGTGCCGGCATTTCAGATCATGGGCGGCATTCTGTTTTTGACGACCGCTTTGCGTACGCTGGTGGTCGATGAGCGCCGGGCGTACAACGTCGGCGGCGAAAAACGGATGGAAGACAGCGACGTGCAGAAGGCCGAGGTCGATCCCGCTTCGATCGCGATCGTGCCGCTGGCGGTGCCGCTGCTCTCCGGACCGGGCGCGATCACATCGGTGATGGTCCTGGTCAATCTGTACCCGCGAATCGATCAGAAAATCGCGGTGCTGGTCGCGATCGCGGCCGTCGGCGCGGTCTCCTGGATCGTCCTGCTCGGGGCGGTTCCACTCTCTCGGATGATGGGCGACCGCGGCCGGGCCGTCTTCGCCAAGATCATGGCCCTGCTCCTCGGCGCCATCGGCATTCAATTCATCATCAACGGCATCACGCCGGTGGCGTTGCAGATCATGAAAGCCGGTTAAGGTAAAGTTTCGTAATGTTCATCGGTCACAATGCGGTGGCTTTCGCCGCCAAGCGCGTCGCCCCCAAGACGTCCCTCGGCACGTTGACTGGGGCGGCCATGCTCCTCGACCTCCTCTGGCCGATTTTTCTTCTTCTGGGCATCGAGCACGTGCGGATTGCAACCGGGGCAACGAAATTCACGCCGCTCGATTTATATGACTATCCATGGACCCACAGCCTCGCGATGTCGATGGCGTGGGCGGTCGGGTACGGCGTCGCGTATTGGATCGTCACGCGTTCGGGGCGCGGAGCGATGGTGGTTGCGCTGTGCGTCGTCAGCCATTGGCTCCTCGACTTCATCGTGCATCGGCCCGACCTTCCGCTCTGGCCGGGCGGACCAAAGTTCGGACTGGGCCTGTGGAACTATCCCCGCGCCACCATGGCGATCGAATTCACGATGTACCTCATCGCGATCATGATCTACCGCGACACGACGCGCGCGCGCGACAAGGCCGGCTCGATCGGCTTCTGGACTTTTGTCATCGTGTTGTTCGGCATCTATCTTTCGGTGGCAATCGGACCGCCGCCGCCTAACACGCGCGTGATCGCCATCATGGGACTCACTGGCTGGCTGCTGCCGCTGTGGGCGTGGTGGTTCGACCGTCACCGCGAGGCAACCGTGTGAAGGCTCTCTTCATCGTGAATCGCCGCTCCGGCGTGAGGCGCGGCGATGTCACAGCGATCATTCGTCAGAATTGTCGCGACGAATTCGAAGTCGTCGAATGCCCTCCAAAGGAAAACCTCGATCCGATCATCGAACGCGGCCGCCGCGAACATTTCGATGCCATCTACGCCGTCGGCGGCGATGGAACGGTCCACGAAGTCGCCAAGCGACTCATCGGAACGCCGCTGGCGCTCGGCATCGTGCCCACCGGTTCGGGCAACGGCCTGGCGCGGCACCTCGGATTTCCGATGGACGCGCTGGAGGCGATCTGCGCACCTCACCGAATCGAAATCATCGACACCGCCACCGTGAACGGAATTCCGTTCGTCGGCACCATGGGCGTCGGCTTCGATGCCTGGGTCGCGGATGCATTCGCGTCCGCCGGCGCGCGTGGACTGGCGACCTATCTTCGCGTCGGCATCGGCGGTTTTTTCAGGTACCAGTCGCAGCCGTATCAGATCGAAGTCGATGGCGAGCGCCTGGAACGCCGCGCACTCCTGATCGCGGTGGCCAACGCCAGCCAATACGGCAACGACGCTCGCATCGCGCCGGTGGCGTCGCTGCAGGACGGTCTGCTCGATGTGGTGATCGTCGAGCGCGCCTCGCTCACGGGCGCAGTGCGACTCTTCACCGGATCGCTGCATCGCGCCAGCGGAATCACGATGCGACGCGGACGCCGCATCGAAATCCGCCGCCCCGCCCCCGGCCCTGCCCATCTCGACGGCGAGCCCATCGCCTTGCCGGAAACGTTGACGATCGAGATCGTGCCGCGGTCGCTGCGCGTGCTGGTGCCGGAGTCGGCGAGGGCGATCTGACGGTAACCTTCTTGTGCACACGAAACATGTACGGCGGAATCACTTGTCGTCGATGAAAAACTTGATCCGACGTTTCTACGGACGAAGCACCATCTTGGCGCTCACCCTGCTGGTGGCATCTTCGGCCTTCGGCGCGATCTCTCTTTGTAACCAGGGAGAACTCTCCGCTGTTGCACAACACGGCGCCAAACAGGCCTACTTCTACCTTCCACTCGACCCCTCGCTGAATTCTGCGGTCGCAACCTCGATCAGACTCGCGACCAGCGACGTGATCATCGAAGTTACATTGGGACCGAACGCGGCGCCTCCACTCGCGAATCCAAATTGTTTCTTCGTCATTGCGATCCTTCCTGGAAGCCTCGAACCCGGGGAGTACCACGTCCGCTGGATCGTGAGACGCATGGTGCTATGCCCGTCAGGTATCTGCGTAAGCGAATCCGCGACGTTCAGTCAGCCCCTCAGCGTTGCAGAGCCACTCGTTTGCTCTGGCGACGGAGCGACGTTCGATGTAATTCCCTACCCTGCTGTTGCCGGATCAAATATCAAAGCGTTGCATGCCAGCTCGAATGCGACTCCTTATGTCCTCAGTGATCCCGTCGTGAATATCAGCGGCCGACAAATCGTGATCAGGCAGACTGGCACGTACGTCGGGCCTCCGCCACCGCCGACGATCTACTGCGTCAGTACTTCGGCGCCGCTCGGCGTTCTCGCTGCCGGCCGTTATGACATCACGTGGGAACTGTCGACACCGTCAAAGCTAGAAACGTATCACTATCTTCTCGATGTACTCGATCCCGCCACAATCCCAACTATTCAATGGCCCTTCCAGCTTCTTCTCGTCTTCGCACTTGCGACAATCAGCCTTTACACGCTTCGGCGATGAGTCGGAAGCGTTGGACGATCGAGATCGTGCCGCGGTCGCTGCGCGTGCTGGTGCCGGAGTCGGCGAGGGCGATTTAGGCAATCAAGCCGCGAGCCGCAGCCGGCTGAACACCGATTTTCGCGGCGAGAAAATCTTGGCGGCAGGAATCGTCGTCACTGCCCCGATTCCCATCAGGGTGATTCCGGCAGCAAGTTTTGTCGAATCTTTCAAGTGCTCCGAAACGAGAAGCGCTACGCCGGCCGCAAGCGCGGCGCGCGTCCCGATCACAAACATCAGTTCCGGCACAGTTACGGATCGTTTTTTCATGGTCATCTCCTGTATCTCATTTCTGCAAGAGATGTGCGGGCGACACAGTTGAGCGTGCTTCCTAACGGACTCGGCGGTCGACAATCGCGAGAAATTCGTCGAGCAGCGCGTTGAACGCGTCCGGCTTGTCCATCATCAGCCAGTGGCCGGTGCCGCGAATTTTTTTGACCGGGATGTCGGGAAACTGCACGTGGAGTGATGCCGGACTCTCGATATCGGCGGCTGCGATGGCGATGCGCGGCCCGCGGTACGCCGCCAGAAATTGACGCATGTCGACATCGAGGAGGCCGCCCAGGGCGCCGGCGATGACGTCGGCCGGGGTGTGGCGCGTCGATTCGAGCACTGCATTTTTCACTTCGCCGCGCGAGCCCTTGAGGATCGGAGCGAACCACTGCGGCACGACGGCATCTTTGTCCGCGCGAATACGATCGAGAAAAGCGTTGGCCTGCTTGGGATCGATTTTGACGTTGCCGGCGGAATCGGCGAAGACGACGCCGGCGACGCGATCGGGATGACCGGCAGCGTAAGCAGCGACGACCGTTCCGCCGTACGAGTGGCCGACGATCACGAAATGGCGAAGTTGCAGCGCGTCGACGACTGCTTCGACATCGTCGGCCATGGCCTTGATCGAGTAATCGCCGTTGCGCGCGGTCTCCGACTGACCCATGCCGCGCAGATCGAACGCGACCGCCCGACGCGACTGCCGCACGTGATCGAGCTGCGCCCGCCACTGCGTCAGGTTGCCGGTGTTGCCATGGACGAACAGGACGGGAACAGCGCTGCCGCGACCGCCGTCATCGACATGCAATCGACCCTGAGGTCCGTTGACGAACGACGGATTCATGTGCGCACAAAACGATAGGAGGAGGAAAGAGGCCGGCAGAATCGCATGTCTCATAGCGATCCGATGAGCTCTTCGATCCGCCGCGCCAGATCGTCGCGCGTTGCCACAAAGGCCGGGTAGCCGCTCCACGACGGATCCTCGATCGACCAATGCTCGATGCGCTTGGCGCCCGGCCAGCGCGGACAATCGGCGGCCGCGGAATCGCAGACGGTCACCACGACATCGAATGATTCGGTGAGAAATGGGTCGGCAGCTTTCGATTGCGCATCTTTGATGTCGATGCCGATCTCGGCCAGAGCGCGGATGGCGTTGGGATGCACGAAACCCGACGGTCGCGATCCCGCGGAGACGACATCGATCTTGTCGGGGTAAAAGGCGCGCGCGAGTCCCTCCGCCATCTGACTTCGCGCGGCGTTGCCGGTGCAGAGGAAGAGGATGCGCTTTTTCGTCACGGCGACAGGCGCTCGATCACCCAATCTTTGGCGTCACGCAAACGGTATGCAAACCGATCGTGCAGCCGGTCGGGACGTCCTTGCCAGAATTCGAAGAGAATCGGAATCACGCGGTATCCGCCCCAATGCGGCGGCCGCGGAATGGCCCCTTCGCGATAGCACTTGGAGAGCTCCTCGAATCGGACGTCGAGGTCGCCGCGTCCAGCGATCACTTTGCTTTGCTCCGACGCCCACGCGCCCAGCTGACTGCCGCGCGGCCGCGTGGCCCAGTAGGCATCCGACTCTTCCTCGGCCACCCGGACCGCGGCCCCCTCCACCCGGACCTGCCGCTCGAGCGGAGGCCACCAGAACGCCAGCGCGGCGCGCGGATTCTCGTGGATCTGCGCCCCCTTGCGGCTGTTGTAGTTGGTATAGAAGACGAAGCCATGCTCGTCGAAGCCCTTCAGCAGCACGGCGCGGACGGAGACCTCCCCTTCCCGGCTTGCCGTCGCGAGCATCATGCACTCCGGCAGATCCTTGACCGCCGCTTTGGCCTCCTCGAACCACCGCGCGAATTGCGTGAACGGATTCGGATCGAGGTCGCTCTCCAACAGAGGCGCCATCAGAATAGTCTCCGGATCTTCTGAATCACGCGCAACGATTCCTCTCCCTGCATCAAGGTCGCAGCTCGATCGAGATCAAACCACATCAGCGCATTCGATTCACGCGCGTCGGCGGCGATCGAATCCGCCGATTCGGTCAGCGCAATGTAGCGCACATCGTAATGCCGATGCTCCGGTTCTCCGCGCCCTTCCGGTATCAGATGTACGTCGAGATCGGCGATTGCGTCGGCGATCAGCCATAAGTCGCGTAGGCCGGACTCCTCTTCTCCCTCGCGCAACGCGGCGCGGGCCGGATCCTCGCCCGGCGCGAGGTGACCTCCCATCTGCAGCCAGCGATTCAATCGACGGTGATGATGCAGCAACAGACGTCCGGCGCGATCGACGATGAAACAACTTGCGGTCACGTGTCCGGGAACGAATTGGCTGCGCGAGTAAGGCTCGGGCGTTGTTCGCAGCAGATCGAGAAAGGCCGCGCGATGCTCCGTTTCGCGTTTGTCGGCCGGCGCGTAGGCATCGATGATCAGCTCGAGGGGTACCACTGGTAGAGGAAAAAGTACACCAGGACGCCGGTGACGGATACGTACATCCACAGCGGAAATGTCCAGCGCGCGATGCGGCGATGCTGCATCACGCGCATCTTGAGACCGCGGCGCAACGTGATGATCGCCATCGGGACGATCGTGATCGCCAGGATCGTGTGCGAGATGAGAATCGTGAAGTAGATCGGGCGAATCGGCCCGGTGGCGGTGAAGCGCGTGACGATGCCGTGCCGCAGGTAGTGGTTCAGGACGTAGCAGACTAGAAAAGTCAGTGCTGTGATGCATGCGGCGATCATGAACCGCCGATGCCACGCGATTCTCTTTCGCTTGATCAGGATGTAGCCGGTGATCAGAAGCAGGCCTGTGGCGGCGTTCAAGGTCGCGTTGATGGCGGGGAGGGCGTGGCTCAGATCCACTAATCCTCGCGCAGCAGATCGTGAACGACGCTCGCGACGTGCTCGACCGAGTCGTCGTTGGTTGCGCCGTAATAGTCGCGGATCACGCCGTGCTTGTCGGCGATCGCGAACTTCGAGCTGTGCAGCACGGCCTCAGAAGTCGATCCGCTGGCGGCGAGCTTGAAGCCGTTGACCGAAAGATCGGTGATGGTCTTGTTATCGCCCGTCAAAAATACCCACCGCGGATCGTTGCGGACCTTCGCGGCGTAGCTGCGGAGCTTCTCGGGCGTGTCGCGCTGCGGATCGACGCTGATGGAGACAAAGCGCACCGGCGCATCCTTGTCGATCTTGGACGTGATCCGGCGCATGGTGGCCGTCATCATCGGACACGTTCCCGCGCAGTTCGTGAAGATGAAATCGTAGACCGTGACGTTGCCCTTCATGGCATCGAGGCGCGTCGGCTTGTTCGCCTCGCTGACCAGCGTGGCGTTGGGAACGCGGAAGAGCTTCGGAAGATCCGACTGATGCGAACACGTCGCCGCTAACAGCGCCATCGCGATGAGCAGGTAAACGTTCGAGGTCATGAACAAACGCCGCGCCGTGCGGGGCGTGCGGTGGCGCAGGAAGGCCACGCTGGCGACGACCAGCAACGCCGCGGCCAGCATGGCCGCTGCGCGCGCGTGCGGGAATGCGAAGGCACTGAGAATCAGCAGAGCGACGCTGTAGAACAGCGCCTGACGTGCGGTTGCCGAGCCGTCGGAGTCGCGAACCGACAACATCGCGAAGCCGGCGCGGTCGTAGTCCTCACGGTAGATCCAACTGATGGCCATGAAGTGCGGCAGTTGCCACAGAAACACGATCGCGAACGCGATCCAGCCGCCCAGCGAGAGTGCGCCCGTCGCGGCGGTCCATCCCATCAGCGGCGGCACGGCGCCGGGAATGGCGCCGATGACTGTGCAGGATGGAGAGATCCGCTTCAGCGGCGTGTAGATGAAGATGTACGTCGCCAGCGTGATCGCGCCGAGGAGCGCGGTCAGCAAATTGACGGCGAGGGCGAGATACAGCGTTCCGATGACCGAGATCATCGATGCGAACAGCAGCGCAGCGCGCGGCGTGATGCGGCCATCGGGCAGCGGACGATGCGACGTCCGCAACATCTTCGCGTCGAGGTCGCGCTCGACGTACTGATTGAGCGCGTTCGTTCCGGCGGCCACCAGCGCCGTGCCGATGAGCGTGTTGATCAGGAGAACGACGTTGATGTGCGATGCGCCAAAGAGGTACCCCGCCGCCGTGGTGACGAGGACCATCGCGACGATGCGGGCCTTGGAGAGCTCGAGATAGTCCCTGATCCCTCCCCTGGCAATCTTCCACCCCGCCGTCCGCGCCGTGAGCGCAAGCAGAAGCGAAAGCGCGAGCGTGAACGCGCCCGTCACGACGTGCAGGCTCGTGATCACGGGCTGCTTGCCGCTCCAGATGGTGTAAGCGCCGAGCAGGATCTGCGCCGGCACGACCATGACCAGCAGCGTCGCGAGCTGGCGGAGCGGATGGCGCGACTCGAAGCGCAGCAGACGCATGAAAATCGCGATGACCGCGATCGCCACGATCATCCCGCCCACCCGATGCCCAAAGTTGACAAGGATCGGGAGCGACGTGGCCCGTGGAACGAGCGGCATCGGAAATGTCGGGATCGCGAGTCCGGCGTGCAGATGGCGCATCAGCGCACCGATGAGAATCTGAAAATAGACCAGCCCCACCAGCGCCGTCGTCCCCGCGATGGGCGCATCGCCTTTTTCCATGGCGGCGAGATCGTCGTACCAGCGCGAGGCAAAAAACGCGATCGAGAAATTCAGGCAGAGGAAAATCTCAGCCAGGCCGGCGTGCGCGATCGAGACCGCCGGTGGAAGAAGAAGCAGAACTGTCAGGCCGCCCAGGACCCCTTGTGCGATCACGGCGCCGACGGCCGTCCATCCGAGGATGCGGAGGGACCGCTTGCGGGCGCGGCGCTGCAGCCAAATCGCCTGAATGACCGTCAGGAATCCGACCGTGGCGGCGACCATTCTGTGTCCGTGCTCGTAGAAAATTCCGCCGACCATCGGCGGCATCAGTTGTCCGTACGACAGCGGCCAGTCTGGAACGGCGAGGCCGGAACCGGTCGAGGTCACCATCGCGCCGGCAAAGATCAGAAAAAGCGTCGACGCCGCGACGAGCTTCGTGAAGCGCCGCAACCACGGTTGCGGAGTCTCGAGGTTGCGCGGTCTCGGGGTTTCGAACATCACTGAACTTTCGGTTGCTCCGCCAGCCACTTCTGGAGATCCGCTTTGGTGTCGACGAAAATTTGCCCGCGCATGCGGTAGTGGCCGAGGCCGCACAGTTGCGCGCAGGCGATCTCCCAGCGGTCGCCGTTGGTCGTTCGGATGGGAGTGAAGTGAATGGGGACGTCCATTCCCGGGATGGCGTCCTGCTCGACGCGCATCACCGGCAGCTTGAAGCTGTGGATGACGTCCTTCGACGTCACGTGAATCAGGGCCTGGCGATTCACTTCCAGATGCAGATTGTTGAGCGACACGACGTCGTCTTTGGCTGCCGGATCGGTCAAGTCGAGGCCGATCGGGTTCGTCGACGTGACCAGGCTGACCAGCGTGCGTCCGAATTTGCCGTCCGGGCCGGGATAGTGGACGTTCCACGCGAACTGCTCCCCGATGATGCGCACTTCCAGAGGATTCGCTTCCTTTTCGACGCGCTTGCTCCATTGGTACCAGCCTGGAATGGAGAAGCCGACCAGCAACACCACTTCCACCACCGCCACACCGGCCTCGCTCCATGTCGACCAATGCGACTGCATTCCGTGATAGCTGGCCCTCGGATTTCGCTTGGCGTTATAGCGATACAGAACGTAGAGGAAGTACGCGCTCCAGAAGACGAACAGGACGAACATCAGCCAGTGGGTGATGTAGATGATTCGATCGACCTGCCAGCCGTGCGCCGAGTAGTCCGGCGGCATCCATTGGCCGAGGAACTCTTTCAACGCATACCTCCCTCAATGAGATGAAATTGCTCGCGACGACGCTGCAGCTCCTTGGCGCGGCGTCGAAAACTCCAGAAGAGCGCCACGAATCCGATCTGCACCAAACCGACGCACGAGAGCAGAAACAGAATCGCGGAGTCCATGCCTTTGGAGACCGACGTCGGTCCGCCGAAACAGACCGGGCAGGCGGAGGCACTCGGAGCGATCAGAATTATCGCCAGAACCGGTAGCGAGGTCGCGAGGTTGCGAAGTCTCGCGGTGCACCACTGCGAGACCGCCAGACCTCGAGACTTCGCGACCGCGTTCACGACAGATCCTTCAACTTTCGAAATGCCTTTCCGGCATACAAGACCAGCGCCACGCCACCCGCGAGAAAAACGATCGCCAGCATCAGCGCGCTGTTGCTGCGCGTTGTCATGTACTCCCGCACGCCCCAGACCGTGACGAACAGCGTCAGCGCGATCGAGACCGTGATGAAGATGACGTGGAAGATGCGCAGCGACATTCATTACTTTCCGATCATGTCGACGAAGTGGTGCCACGGACCCCACAACAAAACCGCGAAGAAAAAGACCGTCAATCCCAGCACCGAGTAAATCAGCTTCTTCTCCGACAGCAGATGCATGAAGAAGCCGGCGACGAGAAAGCCCTTCGTGCACGCGATGATGAGCGCGATCGTGATGGCGATGTGCGCGGGCATCTTGAGCCCATAGCATGCGTACACCGTCAACCCGGTCAGAACGGACAGCGCCCCGAAGACGATCAGGTAAACGCGGATTTCTTTTTTGATGGCCTCAGGACTGTGGTGGTCGTCCGCGTGCTCGGCGGCGTGCGGTGTTTCCACCATCACCGGTTGTTCCGTCATTCACTCTCCTCACATCAGATACAGCGACGGGAAAAGAAAGATCCACACCAGATCGACGAAATGCCAATACAGTCCGCACACTTCGATGCGGTTGGTGTAACGCGCCGGCTCGGTTTTCCACATTTTGGCGCCCGGAAAAAGAAAATATGCAAAGACGATCACGCCGCCTAACACATGCAGGCCGTGCAGGCCGGTCATCGTGAAGTAGATCGCAAGAAAATTACTGGTGCTGGGGAACCGATGCTCCTCGAACTCGTGGGTGTACTCGAATCCCTTGTTGACCAGAAAGGCCAGCGCGCACACCAGCGTCAGGCCGATGAAGATGCGTCCCCATTTCAGATTGCCAAGCCGCAGATTGGCCCAGGCCAGGACCACCGTCACCGACGACGCGATCAGGATGAAGGTGTTCGCGGTCGCCAGCGGCACATTGAGAAACTCCCAGCCCCGAGGCCAGGTCGGCGCACTGGTGCGAATCAGGATGAACGACGAGAACAACGCGCCGAACAGCATCACCTCCGAGGCCAGGAAGAGCCAGATGCCGAGCTTGGCGTTATACAGCCCGGTGTCCGGACGCGGATGGACGGTGTGCGGGATCTCGAAGTCGTGATGTTCCGCGGGTGCGTGTGCGTCCATTAGCTCTCTTTCTGCGCGACGGCGACTTCCGGAAGCATTCCGCCGGCTGGCGGAGGCGGAGGCGCGACCTCGACATGCTGCGGGATGAAGTCCGTGGTCGTGCACTCGGGGCAGTTGTACTCGTATGGCCCGCGATGCACGACCGGCAGCACTGCGAAGTTTCCGTGGCCTAACGGAGGTGAGGTCGTGGCAGCCCACTCGATCGTCGTGGCCTGCCAAGGGTTGTCGTCGACATTCTTCTTGCCGCGCCACGCCATGAGGAGGTTGTAGGCAAAGTTCAGGATGAACGGGACCTGGAAGCCCAGCAGCACGAACGCCGAGATCGACATGAAAGGATTCGTCTGCTCCGCGATCGCCTTGGCATGCGCGTACTGAATGCCGCCGTCGTACAGGCGCCGCGACACGCCCGCCAGTCCCTGCAGGAACATCGGGAAGAAAACGCCGTTGATCGCGAGGAACGAGCCCCAGAAGTGCACCTTGCCCAACCAATCATTCAGCTTGCGGCCGGTGATTTTCGGGAACCAGTAATAGATGCCGGCGAACATCGCGAAGATCGTTCCGGGTGCGACCACGTAGTGGAAGTGTCCGATCACGTAGTACGTGTCGTGCAGGTGCAAATCGGCCGTCGCCAGGCCTAACGGTAGTCCGGTCAGGCCGCCGATGCCGAACATCGGCAGAAACCCCAGCGCGAAGAGCATGGGCGTGGTGAATCGTATCGATGCCCCCCACAGCGAGAGGAAGAGCGCACTCAAGATGATCACCGACGGGATCGAGATGATCATGGTGGTCGTCTGAAAGAAAGCGCTGATCAGCGTGCCCATGCCGGTGAGGAACATGTGGTGCGCCCACACCACGAATGACATGAATCCGAGGAAGACGATGGCGCCGACCATCGATCGATAGCCCCACAGCGGTTTGCGGGTGTTGTTCGCGATGACCTCCGCCACGATCCCCATCGCCGGCAGGATCAGCACGTACACCTCCGGGTGCGCCAGGAACCAGAAGAGGTGCTGCCACAGCAGCGGATTGCCGCCCCCGGCGTTGTGCAGAACCTGTCCGCTGACCACCAGGCCGCTGGGGAGGAAGAAGCTCGTTCCGGCCACCCGGTCCATCAACTGAAGGACGGCGGCCGCTTCCAGCGGCGGAAATGCCAGCAGCAGAAGGAAGCCGGTGACGAACTGCGCCCACACGAAGAACGGCAGACGCATGAACGTCATCCCCTTCGCGCGTAGCTGAATAATCGTGACGATAAAGTTTACGGATCCGAGGAGCGACGAGGTGATGAGCAAGACCATGCCCAGGATCCACCACGTCTGCCCCTGCGTCGCAATCACCGACAGCGGAGGGTAGGAAGTCCATCCCGAGTTTGCGGTGCCGTCCTTGAGCGCGAAACTGCCCAGCATGACCAGGCCGCCCGGCAGATAGCACCAGTAGCTAACCATGTTGAGTTTCGGGAACGCCATGTCGGGCGCGCCGATCTGCAGTGGTACGACGTAGTTTCCGAACGCGCCGACGGCCAGAGGCACGATCGCCAAGAAGACCATGATGGTCCCGTGCATCGCCCCCAGCTGGTTGTATGCCTCCGGGAGCAGAATGCCGCCAGGCGCGCGGCCTTCACCCAGAAGTTTGAGGGCGCCGAACGCGTGTCCCGGCCAGCCGAGTTGCAGCCGCATCAGGATCATCAGCGAGAAGCCGAACAGCAGGAAGCAGAGCGCGGTGAATCCGTACTGGATGCCGATCCATTTGTGATCGGTGGAAAAAATGTACTTTCGCCAGAAAGGAAGCGTGTGACCGGAGATGCGATGATGTTGCTCTTCCTGTTCGCGCAGGCGGATCGCCTCGCGGAGGAGTTTCTCCGCGTCGTCCGCGTACAGCCACTGTGTTCCGACCCTGAGCTGTTTTCTTTGAGCCATGCGACTCCTAGAACGTGAAGTTCACTGCCTTCGACTCTTTGGCGGCCACCGCGATCTGCTGTTCCTTGGCACCATACTTCTCATGCCACGCCACCAGCGTGTAATTGCCCGGCGGCAGATTTGAGATGGTGTAGGAGCCGTTGGCCTGTGAGACGGCATAGAAAGGATGCGGCATCACCGCCATCCACGCTTTCATCCAGCCGTGCACATCGCATTTCACCTTGAACGGCATGATCTCCGGCTTGTCGAATTTTTTGGTCGAGACCATTCCCTGAACCGGCTGCCCTTCGTTGAACTGTGAATTGATGATCGGCAGCGCGTGAATGTTGTGCAGCGCGTTGTCGGAATTCTTGATCTGCAGCGGCTGCCCCACCTGCACCGCCAGCACGTGCGGATGGTATTGGCAGCCGCGCTGATCGATGACCACCGGCGTGGTCGACGGCGGAAAACTGCCGTTGATCTGCTTGATGTAGACGAAGACATTTTCGAGCTCGCCGCCCGGACCGGCGACGACTTCCTCGTCCTTCGCCGGGGCGCTGGCGTGCTGCGACGCGCAGTACGGGTCGGCGGACATCTGCAGCGCCGGCATCGCGGGAGCAGCCGCGGTGAGTTTCACGGTTCCGGTGATGGTCGCGGCGTCCGCGGAAATCGCGACAGCAGGTGCGGTCGCAGCCGCTGACGTTGCGGTCGTTGCACTCGTCGCAGAGGTCTGCAGCGCCTGATCATCGGTGCCCTCTTCTTCCTCTTTCGCCTCTTTGCCTTTGCCGCAGGCCAGCGCCAGCGAGCCTGCGAGTAACACGATTAGGAATTTCTTCATCGACTCCCTTTCTGAGGTGCGGGTAACAATTCTCCTGTTTTCGCCGGCGCGACAGTCACCGGCAGCGACGGCGTCTGGGGCATGCCGGGCGTCTCTCCGCCCGGGGCGGCATTGCGCATCTGCGTGATTCCGATGCTCCAGATGTAGTCGCGCAAGTACTCGGTGAGCTGCACGGCGTCGCCCATCGTACGCCTGAGCTGCTTTTCGTCATTGCCGAAGTATGGCAGCAGCGACGCTTTGACCTGCGCAAACGCCGGCGTGTCGATGGCGTTGCCCAGCGGCGATTGGAATCCGCCGGTGACGGCGTCGCGCGGGAAGTTCGAGGGCATGCGCGTCCCGGGAATCATCTCATTCGGACGCCGGATCCAGTCTGCAATCCAGTCGTGGCGCAATCGGATTCGCGCCAGCGTGAGATTCGGAGCGAGCGAGGTCGTGTCGACCGTGGTCGGCTTGGGCGGATTCTCAGGATTCACGGGCGTCGTCACGTGGCACTGCGTGCATCGCATCATCGTGAAGACGGCCTTGCCGACCGCCACATTCTGGGCCGGCGGATGCACGCCCAGCGTGGTGTCGAACTGCGATGCTTTGCCTTCTTGCGCAAAGAACGTGACCAGCGTATTCGCTTCGTCGTCCGTGAAGTGGAAGGTCGGCATGCGCACGTTCAGCCACGGGCGAATCTTCATCACCGTCGGATCTTTCAGGAAGTTGAACAGCCACTGCGACTGCGCGCGACCGCCTTCCGGCGAAAGATCGGGCGGCAGGAAGTTGGTGTCGGCAATGGTCTCGGCGATGGCACGACCTCGCCCATCGACGACGTGACATCCGCGGCAGTTGTGCTGCGAAACGCGCTTGCGCCCTTCCTCGATCAGCCGCATGCGGGCGTCCCTGGCAGCCATCTTCGACGCTCCGACGACATCCTTGGTCTGGCCGAGGACCACCATGGTGATGCGGCGGGCTTCCTCCTGAGTGAGGTGGAAGTTCGGCATCTTCAATTTATCGTTATAGATTTTCGTACGCTTATCGTCATACACCCGCGGGTTGCGGACCTTGTTGTAGATCCACGAGGGGACGGTGTCGATGATGTGCTCCTTCCTGCCGTCCTCCGCGATGTACTCCCTGGCGAATCCGAAATCGAAAAGATGAAGCGCCTTGGAGCCTTCGGTAGTCAGCTCCGTGCCGATGGGCTTGAGGTTCTCGTAGCCCTTGATGGTGTGGCAGGAGTAGCAGCCGTACTTTTCAATCGAGCGTTGGCCGAGGTACATGAGCTGCTCCTGCATGGGCATGCCGTGGAGCTTCGCTTCCGCGTCGCGCACGCTGAGCGTATTCACCAGGTAGCCCATCGCGAGATCGTGCACCGCCGCCGGGTCGGGCGGGCGGATGGGCGTGTTCATGAACTGGGGCTTGGTCTGCGTCATCAGGAAGGCGGTGATGTCGGCCGCTTCCTGGTCGGTCAGGCGGAGTGAGGGCATGGGCGCGTCGGCGTAGTAGTTCTTCGGATTCTTGATCCAGTTGTAGATCCAGCCGGCGTGGGTCTTCGTGCCCACGCCCGTGAAATTGAATCCGTAGTTGCGCTCGAGCGGATAATCCTCGCGCTTCGCCAGCCGCATCTGCCCGCTCTTCTCGTCCTTGATCCACTCCGATTCGATGTGGCAGGCGAGACAGCCCACGCTCTCCACCATCTGCTTTCCACGTCCGGCGTCGCCGGCAGTGTTGGGCGGCGACCACCCCCGATGTGTCGATTTGCT
>DASPZU010000099.1:0-74451 GCA_035636095.1 Thermoanaerobaculia bacterium | reverse complement strand
AGGGTCTCGATCGATGTCCTCCGGCGTGTCGATGTCGGTGATGACGCCGCGATCCTTCACGGCAACCGTTGTCACGCTGTGATCGCCGAAGATGGCGCGGCATCCGATGTCGCCGCGAATCTGCATCATCTCCGGGAAAAGCGACGCGTCGACCAGAACCGGATTGCCGCGAAAACCGTTGTAGGTCGGGACGACGACGCTCGGTTTCGTGCGGCGATAGGCATCGATCAGAGCGTCGATCGTTTCCGGCATTACGAACGGCTGATCGCCGAGGACGATGATCGCCGCGTCGGAATCGATCGCGTGCAAACCGGCCTGGATGGACGTGCTCATCCCGTTCGCGTAATCGGGATTGATGACGACGCGTTCTTTGCCCAGCCGAATCTGCTGCTGGATCTCGCCGGCCTGAGCGCCGAGCACCACCACGACATCGTCGACCTTCGATTGACGGAGGTTATCGAGCGTGTGCTGCAGCAGCGGCTTGTCGCCGAGAAGGACGAGCTGCTTGAGGCGACCGAATCGCGTGGCCTGGCCGGCGGCGAGAACGATGGCGGAGATCATAGAGGCCAGGGATGAGGGCGGAGGGATGAGGGATGAACGCGGATCCGCGCTGTTTGCAGCTTTTGCTTTTCATCCCTCATCCCTCATCCCTCATCCCTCATCCCTCATCCCTCATCCCTCATCCCTCATCCCTATTCAGCCACTCCCTTCTCCATCAAAATCTTCCACACCTTGGGCGGCGTGATCGGAATATCGATGTGCCGCACGCCCAGGTGCCACAGCGCGTCGACAACCGCATTGGCGATGGCGGCGGGCGCGCCGACGGTGGCCGACTCCCCCACCCCTTTCGCGCCGAGCGGGTGATGGGGCGAGGGCGTACAGGTCTTGTCGGTCTCCCACTTCGGCGTCTCCATCGACGTCGGCACGAGGTAGTCCATCAGGCTGCCGCCCTGGATGTTGCCGTCGGCGTCGTAATTGATCTCTTCGTACATCGCCGGCGCGAGCCCCATGGTCAGGCCGCCATGGATCTGACCGTCGACGATCATCGGATTGATGATGTTGCCGCAGTCGTCGACAGCGACGAAACGCCGGATCTTCACCTGTCCCGTTCCGCGATCGATGTCGACGACGCAGATATAGCTGCCGAACGGGAAGGTCAGATTTGGCGGATCGTAGTAATTGACCGCTTCCAGTCCGGCCTCCATCCCCTGCGGGTGGTTGGTGTACGCCGCGAAAGCAATCTCCTGAATGGTCTTCGCTTTGGACGGCGATCCTTTGACGTAGAACTTCCCCGGCTCCCAAACCAGGTCCTCTTCGCTGACTTCGAGCAAATGCGCGGCGATCTTCTTGGCCTTGTCGCGGACTTTGCGCGCGGCCATCGCCCCCGCCGCTCCCGCCACCGGAGTACTTCTGCTGGCGTAGGTACCGAGGCCGTACGGAGCGGTGTCGGTGTCGCCTTCTTCAACCTGCACGTGGGCCGCCGGAATCCCGAGCTCCTCGGCGATGATCTGAGCGTAGGTGGTCTCGTGTCCCTGTC
The DNA here is from genome assembly GCA_035636095.1 of Thermoanaerobaculia bacterium. Taxonomy (GTDB): domain Bacteria; phylum Acidobacteriota; class Thermoanaerobaculia; order Gp7-AA8; family Gp7-AA8; genus Gp7-AA10. Next base: position 72,914 of record DASPZU010000099.1, on the reverse strand, counting down.
CCTGTGATTTGGTTCCGAATCGCGCGATGGCCTTGCCAGTCGGATGCACGCGCAGCTCGCAGCTGTCGAACATCTTCAAACCGAGGATGTCGTAGTGCTTGGAGGGACCGGCGCCGACGATCTCGGTGAAGCTCGAGATGCCGATTCCCATCAGCTCACCGCGTTTGCGTTTCTCAGCCTGCTCCTTGCGCAGCTCCGCGTAGCCGATCTTCTTCATGGCCAGATCGAGCGCGCCGGCGTAATTGCCGCTGTCGTATTCAAAGCCGAACGGCGATTTGTAGGGAAACTTGGTGATGAAGTTCTTCTTGCGGAGCTCCGCCGGATCCATTCCGAGCTGATGGGCGTAAACATCCACCATCCGTTCGATGGCGTGCACGGCTTCGGTTACGCGGAACGAGCATCGGTACGCGATCCCGCCGGGAGGTTTGTTGGTGTAGGCCGCGTCGACTTCGACGAACGCCTTTTGAAAATCGTACGAACCGGTGCAGATGTGAAACAGCCCGGCCGGAAACTTCGACGGATTGGCGGCGGCGTCGGTGTAGCCGTGGTCCGCGATGGTCTTGAAGCGCAGCGCCTGCAGCGTGCCGTCTTTCTTCCCGGCCAGCTCGGCAGTGATGTGGTAATCGCGCGCGAACGAGGCGGCCTGGAGATTCTCGATGCGGTCTTCGATCCATTTGACCGGCGCTCCGGTGAGCACCGACGCGGCCACCGCGATGACGTAGCCGGGATAAACAGGAACCTTGCCGCCGAAGCCGCCGCCGATGTCGGGCGAGATGACTCGAATTTTTTCCTCCGACAGTCCGACGTGGCCGGCCACCAGCGCAAAGACCGTGCGGATGGCGTGCGGAGCCTGGGTCGTCATCCAGACTGTCAACTTGCCCTGCGCTTTGTCGAAATGGGCAACGCAGCCGCAGGTCTCGATGGAGGCCACGTTGATTCGCGGCAGGTAGATGTCCTGCTTGACCTTGACCTCCGCCTGCTGAAAGACCTTCTCCGTTCCCTCTTTGTCGCCGGCCTCCCAATGAAAAATGTGGTTGTCTTTCTTGTCCGGTTTGTCGGTCCTGAGGACCGGCGCGCCTTTCTCCAGCGCCTTGAATGGATCGATGACCACCGGCAGCGGTTCGTAGTCGACTTCCACCGCCTGCACGCCGTCGGCCGCGATGTAGCGGTCGGTGGCAAGAACTGCCGCGACCTCCTGGCCCTGGTGCATGACCTTCTCTACCGGCAGCACCATCTGGGTGTCCGACATCAGCGTCGGCATCCAGTGCAGGTTGTATTGCTTCAACAGTTCCCCGGTGACGACCGCCAGCACGCCCGGGATGGCCATCGCTTTCGAGCTGTCGATCTTCTTGATCTTGGCGTGCGCGTACGGGCTGCGGACGATGTCGAGATAGAGCATCCCCGGAAGCTGGATGTCATCGACGTACTTTCCCTGTCCGCGAATGAAGCGGGCATCTTCCTTCCGCTTGACCGAATGACCCATGCCGCCGACTTCGGGAGTGGTGCGTGGTGCTGTGGCCATGATCGACTCCTCAGTGAGCCGCTTTCTGCGACGCGTATTGAATGGACTTGACGATGTTGACGTAGCCGGTGCAGCGGCAGAGATTTCCGGAGATGGCCCAACGGATTTGCTCTTCGGTCGGCGACGGGTTGTTCTTCAGCAGCGCGTAGGAGGTCATCATCATGCCGGGCGTGCAGAAGCCGCACTGCAGTCCGTGCTCCTGATGGAAACCCTCCTGCACCGGATCGAGCTTGCCGTCTTTTTCGAGGCCTTCCACGGTCATGACTTCGCGGCCGTCGGCCATGACCGCGAAGGCGGTACACGACTTCACCGGTTTGCCGTCCAGCAGCAGCGTGCAGGCGCCGCAGGTGGTGGTGTCGCAACCGATGTGCGTTCCGGTGAGGGAGAGAACTTCGCGGATGAAATGCACCAGCAGCAGGCGTGGCTCGACTTCTTTCTCGTGCGCGGTGCCGTTGACGGTGATGCGAATCTTCTGTTTCGCCATGACTACTGCTCTCCCTTCGCGCGGGAGATCGCTTTCTGCAGCGCGCGTACGGTGAGCACGCGGATGAGCGATCGTTTGTAATCGGCCGAACCCCTCAAATCGTCGACCGGCTGCGCCTCCTCGGACGCGATGCGTGCCGCTTCCTTGATGTTTTTTTCGTCGGCTGGTTTTCCCTGGAGCGCCTTCTCGGCGCGCGAGGCTTTGATGGGCGTGGGGCCGACATTGGTCAGGCCGATGCCGACCCGCTTGACGGTGTTGCCGTCGAGAGTGACCTGAGCCGCCACCGCGGCGGTCGCGAAATCGCCGACCTTGCGCTCGACCTTCAGATACGCGCCGCCGCTTCGGGCCGGCGGGATCGGGATGCGGATCTCGGTGAGGATCTCATCGGGCTCGAGCGACGTCGTGAAGACATCCGTGAAAAATTCACCGATCGGGATTTTGCGGGCACCCTTCGGCCCGGTGGCCACGACTTCCGTGCCGAGGGCCAGCATGGTGGCGGGGTGGTCGTTGGCTGGATCGGCGTGCGCGAGGTTTCCGCCCACCGTGGCCATGTTGCGGACGAGGGGGTCGGCGATCACGGCGGCCGTATCGGAGAGGATCGGATATTTCTTTCGGATCAGATCCGAGCCGTCGATCTCGGACTCGCGCGTCAGAGCGCCAATGGTCAGGAAACCATCCGCCTCCTTGATGTAGGAGAGACCGCTGACGCGATTGAGATCGATCAGGCGTTTGGGCGATGCCATCCGAAGTTTCATCAGCGGGATCAGGCTCTGACCGCCGGCCAGGATCTTGGCGTCCGATCCGTGCTTCTGCAGCAGCGCGATGGCTTCAGAGAGTGTCCTGGGGGAGAAGTATTCGAAGGAGGCAGGAATCATGAACTCCCTCCGTGTGGAGTGAATGCGCCGCTTTTATGCCGCTCCAGCAGCGATGTCAAGGACGTTCACGCAATGTCAACAACGGCATCGAGCCGCCGGCCTATTGACAAGGGCCCGATCACGGTCATACGTTTCCAGCACAACGAAAGGTAAGACCAATGAACGCTCTGCGACACGAAGTCCGCCCGGGTCGTGTGCTGGTAGTGTTTGCGCTTTCTCTCCTCCCTCTGGTCGCCAATGCCCAGGTCATCACCGGCACCATCTTCGGCACCGTCACGGATACATCCGGCGCGGCCCTGCCGGGTGTGACGATCACCGTGAAGAATACCGACACGGGGCAAACGCGCACCCTGCTGACCGAACCAGCCGGGACGTATCGCGCCGTCGCCTTGAGCCTCGGCGAATACGAAGTCCGCGCGGAGCTGGAGGGGTTTCAATCGACACTTCGCAAAGGCATCACGCTGACCATCGGCCGCGAGGCGCAGGTCAACTTCAAGCTGGCTCTGGCCCGGGTGAGCGAAACGGTGGTGGTGCAGGCGGAGGCGCCGCTGGTCAATACAACCGAATCGACGATCAGCCACCTGGTCGATGAACGAAAAATCCGCGAGCTGCCTCTCAACGGCCGCGATTTCTCGCAGCTGATCCTGCTGCAGCCGGGCGTAACGATGAGCCGCAACAGCAACAATTCGGCGAACGTCGGCCGCGGAATCAAGATCTCGGTTGCCGGCGCGCGGCCGAACCAGAATCTCTTCACGCTCGACGGCACCGACTACAACGACGCCCTCAATAACGCGCCAGCCAGCGCGCAGGGACTGATGACGGGCGTGGAGACCATCAAGGAATTTCAGGTGCTCACCAACACCATGAGCGCCGAATATGGCCGGGCATCGGGGGGAGTCTTCAATGTCGTCACCAAATCGGGCACGAACGACATTCACGGATCGGCGTTCGAGTTTCATCGCAACGATCGCTACGACGCCAAGAACTACTTCGATCAGGGGAAACCCGACTTCAAGCGCAATCAGTTCGGCGCTTCGCTGGGCGGCCCGATCGTCCGCGATCGTCTGTTCTTCTTCGGCAGCTTCGAAGGACTGCGCGAGGACAAAGGCATCACTTCTGTTTCCACGGTGCTGGACGACAACGCCCGACAGGGCATTCTTCCGAACAAGACGGTCAAGGTGAATCCGCTGGTCACTGCCTATCTCAATCTGTTTCCGCGGTCGAACGGCAAGGTGTTAGGCGGCGGGACGGCCGAATACATCAGCATCTTCCCGCGTGCGTCGTATCAGAACTTCGCCATGGGGCGATTCGATCAAAACTTTTCCGAACGCGACTCGGGGTTCGTCCGCTATCTGTACGACAACTCGCACATGGACGAGCTGGTCCTGTTTCCGGAGTTCCCCAATCTGGTGCAAAACGAGAAGCAGGTCCTGACGGCTGAGGAGCGACACGTTTTCTCTCCCACCGTCCTGAACGAAGCGCGGCTGGGAGTCAACCGATCCAATCCGCGAGAGGACATCAATCCCATCGACCCGCACCGGGAGATCGCGTTCGTTCCGGGTTTGCCGTTCGGTCAGATTCAGGTCACCGGCCTGACCGAGATCGGGACCGACCGGAACAACCCGAGAAACTTTTCACAGAATCTCTATCAGCTCACCGACAACGTGTTTTGGGGAGCGGGACGACATCATTTCAAGAGCGGCGTCAACCTCGAGCACTTCAAATATGACGGCTTCTCCGACAGCCGAAGCCGTGGACGATTGCGCTTTGCATCCATCGAGAACTTTTTGACCGGGACGACGCGCGATTTCGAGCTCGCGAAACCAGGCTCGGATTTCGAGCGGCACTACCGCCAGAACCTGATCGGAACCTATCTCCAGGACGATTTCCAGTTCCGGCCGCGGCTGACGTTCAACCTCGGCTTGCGCTGGGAATTCGTCACGACGCCCAAGGAGCGCGACGGCAAGGTCTCCAATCTGCGCAGCATCAACGATTCGGCGGTCACGGTCGGCGACCCTCTTTTCAAGAATCCGACCCGCAGGAATCTCGCGCCGCGTCTCGGGTTCGCGTGGGACGTGGGCGGCGATGGACGCATGGCCGTACGCGGCGGCGCTGGAGTGTTCTACGAGCAGCCGCTTTTCTATCTGTACCGAAGTCCGATTTTCCGATCTCTTCCGTTCGTCGACCGCGGCCTGACCAGCAAACCCGCGCTGCCCATCGACATCGGTAAGCTCGGCAGCGGCGGCGTGCCCGACACGGAGCCGATGCCTTACAACCTGAAGTCCACCTACACCATCCAGTACAACCTCAATGTGCAGCGCGAGCTCCCGTTTTTCGGGACGGTCGCTTCGATCGGTTACATGGGCTCGCGCGGTCACAACCTCTTCGGACAGGGCGACATCAACACCGCCATTCCACAGACTGTCAACGGCAAGGACTTCTGGCCCGCCGGTTCGCCTCGCCGAAATCCGAACTTCGGAACGGTCCGGTCGGTGCTGCAGGGCTTCCACTCGCGCTACAACGGATTGAGCCTCGGCCTCGAGAAGCGGAGGTCGAATGGCCTCCAGGCGCAGCTCGCCTATACCTACGGCAAGTCGATGGACAACCGCTCCGGTGCCGGCGGGCGCCTCGAATTCCGCAATGGGCAGTCGCGAACCTTCGATCCCTACAACCTCGATCTCGACTGGGGCCGCTCCGATTTCGACGTGCGACATAACCTGACCGTGAACGCGTCTTACGAGCTGCCGTTCGGAAAAAACAAAATCTATGGCGGCTGGCAGATCAACATGATCGGGACATACGCCAGCGGCGCTCCGTTCAGCCCGATCATTCCCGGCGATCCCGACCGCGACGGAAGCACCGAAAACCCCGGCCGGCCTGATGTGGTGCCGGGATGCAATCCCAACAACGTTCCCGGCGGTCGCGGACCCAACCAGTGGTTCAACCCGCAGTGTTTCGCTTTCCCGACGCCAGGAACGCGCGGCAACGCGCCGCGCAACAGCCTGGAAGGGCCCACGCTGTCAACGGTCGATCTGGCACTGGTCAAGACCACGGCTTTGACCGCAGGGGTGCAGATACAACTGCGATTCGAGGTCTTCAATCTGTTCAATCGCGCAAACTTCGACATCCCGATCAACGATCCGGACGGCTCTGCGATCTTCGACGACAAAGGCAATCGCCTTGCCGACGCCGGGAAGATCTACACGCTCGTGACGGACGGGCGAGAGATGCAGTTCGCAATCCGGGTGATCTATTAAGAAACTCGGCGCCATGGCGGCGGCGGGAGGGCTGCTGCTGTTGCACAGCGCTCCCGTCGTTCCAGCAGGCGGCGACATTGCTCCGGCGCGCTTACTGCGCGATGCCTACCCGATATTCAACGGAATCGCGATCGATGCCCAACGCGATCTGGTCGTCGCGAGCGACACGAATCTGAAGAGCGTCCTGGTGTACAACGCCGGCGGCGGAAGCAAGCCGCTGCGACAGATCCGCGGAGAGGAAACGGAGATCGGATTCGTGGCGGGAGTGGCCGTCGATCCGGAGGCCCGCGAAATCTTCGCGGTCAACAACGACATCGAGGATTCGCTCAACGTTTTCTCCTACGACGCACGAGGCAACGTCGCACCGGCGCGGCGGCTGTCGGTTCCACATCAGTCGTGGGGCATCGCCCTGAGTCCGGCCCGAGACGAATTCGCGGTGTCTGTCGAAGTCCTGAACGCGATCATGATCTACCGCCGCATCGCGAACGTGGTTGAGCCTCCGCGGCGCGTCATTCGCGGAGCGCAGAGCGAGATCGCCGATCCCCATGGAGTGTCCTGGGATGGTGTCCACGGCGAGATCGTGGTGGCCAATCACGGCAACTTCCGCGGCCTGGCAAAAAACAGCGGGTCGGGATGCATGGCCGGAACCGGCGAGGCGCGCCAAGGGGAGTTCCGACCGCCCTCGATCAACATCTATCCGGAGTCGGCGGATGGCGACGTCAAGCCGCTGAGGAAAATCGAGGGATTGCACACCGGCCTCGATTTTCCGATGGGGGTGGCCGTCGATGTGCTGCACGACGAGATCATCGTCGCCAACAATGGCGACAGCTCGCTCCTCATCTTTGACCGGAACGGCAACGGCGATGTTGCGCCTCGCCGCGTGATTCGCGGTGCACACACCGGGATCGACCGTCCGATGGGAGTGGCGATCGATCCGAAAAAAGACGGATTGTGGGTCGCCAATTTCGGCAATCACACCGCGACATTTTTCTCCAGAACTGCCAGCGGCGATGTCGCTCCGATTCGCGTCATCAGAAATGCGCCACCAGGCACACCCACCGTCGGCTTCGGCAATCCGATGGCGCTGGCCTTTGACAGCCGGCGCAAAGAGATCCTGGTGCCGAATTGAGTCACACAGCCGCGCATCGCGATCTTCGCCAGGTCGGCGAATGGCAACTCCGCTCCCAAACGGATCATCGAAGGACAGGCGACCAGGCTTGGCCGCACCATCCACGGAATTGCTTACGATCCTCTGCACGACGAAATCGTCGTTCCGAATCCCCTGGCGGCCGCCATCCTGGTGTTCCGCGGTTCGTCGGCCGGTGCCGTGGCGCCGGTGCGCGTCATCCAGGGTCCGCATACGTGTCTGGTGCTGCCGCACGCTGTCAACATCGACACCGACCATCACGAAATTCTGATCGGAGATCTGAACTCCAGGAGCGTGCTGGTGTTTCCATGGAACGCAAACGGCGATGTGGCGCCACTCAGAAGAATTTCCGGAGCGAGAACGCGACTCGGTCACATCGTCGGGATGGCGGTCGATCCCCGGACAAATCTGCTGGCGGTCTCGAACACCGACGAGATCGTGATCTTCAACCGCCTCGACGACGGCGACGTCGCGCCGCGGTCCGTCATTCGTGGACCCAAAAGCGGCATCGGCGAAGAGCCGTGGCAATTGCAGATGCACGAAGGCAGGATCTTCGTCGCGGCATCGAATCACTCTCACCACTGGGTATATCCGGCCGGTCAGATCAAGCCGAACGCGGAGTGGAAAAGCGTTCCGCACGATCCGTGGAACGACCCGGCGGAAGGATTCGTCGGCGTCTGGAAAATCGGCGACAACGGCGACGCTCCTCCGCTTGCAATTCTGAGAGGCCGCCGAAGCGGACTGCGTCATCCCTCCGGATTGGCCCTCGATATCGAAGACGGCGATGTGATCGTGTCGGACAGCGTCGACAACAGCGTCCGCACCTTTCACGTGCCGGAGTTTTTCAACTCACACCGGCGGTAGCCGTTTCAACAAATTCTCGCCCAGCTCGCGCGAGCGCTGCGTGGCAGCTTCGACGGCGTTCATCAGCGTGGTGCGCACGCCGCCATTTTCGAGCGTGTGAAGTCCCGTGATGGCGGTTCCGCCCGGCGACGTCACCATGTCCTTGAGCTTTCCGGGATGCTCGTTAGTTTCGAGCAGCAGCTTCGCTGAGCCGAGGAGAGTCTGGGCGGCCAGGAGTTGGGCGGTGCGGCGCGACAGTCCGACTTTCACGCCGGCATCGCTGAGCGCTTCCAGAATCAGAAAAACGTACGCCGGACCTGATCCCGACAAGCCGGTGACGGCATCGAGAAGCGTCTCGTCGAGGACAACCGTGACCCCGACGGCATCGAAGATCCGCTTGGCGTCTTCGAGATCGGACTCCTGCGCGTGCTCGCCGCGTGCGATGGCGGTGGCTCCGGCGTCGACGAGGGCGGGCGTGTTGGGCATGGCCCGCACGACGCGCGTGCCGCTGCGCAGCTTTGCCTGAATGGCAGCGACCGGAACACCGGCGGCAATCGAGATCACCAGTGATTCGGCGCGGACGGAGCCGGTGATCTCATCGAGCACTTTGCCGAGGATCTGCGGCTTGACCGAGAGCACCACGATCGACTGCGCCGCCGCTTCGCGATTGTCGCCCGTGACGCGAATGCCGTACTTCTCGGCGAGCTCGCGCTGCCGTTCCTCGCGCGGCGCGGAGGCGGTGACATGCCCCGGCGCGAAGACTTTCCCCCGCAACAATCCGCGAATCATGGCCTCGGCCATGTTGCCGGCGCCGACGAAGCCGATCGACTTGTCCGGCATCTTTCCCATTGATCAATGATATGGCGAGGAACTCCCCGCCGGTGGGAGTTCCTCAATGTCACTTCAACTTGAGATTGAGATCGGGCCAATCTTCGTTCTTCGAAAGAACCGCCTGCAATCGAGTGACGTCGTAGGTGTGCCCCATCAGATCGACCTTGCCACGCTTCGTCACCGAGAATGCCTTGGGGACGCTCTCCGACTGCAAAGCCGTGCGCGACAGGACGTCGAGAGTCACGAACGATGCCGGTTCATCGATCACGCTGGTCAGGCGTAGCGGAAACCATGCGGTGTCGGAAGCGAAGACGATACGAAGCCCACCGCGCGGCACGAAGTTCACAAACTCATCGGCGCTGGCGGCGCTGTGAAAGTAAGAACGCAGGTAGATCGTCTGCCTGGGAGGGTCGGAGATCAGGACCGCCCGCTGCAACACCACACTACAGTGCAGGAAGCGTTTGGGATTGGGCACTGCCGGATGGCTCACCAATGTCGAGAAAATCACGTTCCCACGGTTGATGTAATCGCGGAAAATCTCGAGCGGTTTCGCCTGCATCTCGATGGCAAACTGCTTCTGCGTACGCGTCACATCGTCAGCGGTCCAGGAAATCGTGGCATTAAAGAGATCCGAGCGAGTAAGGCCTTTCCGGTACTTGGCTGGAAACTGACTCGGAATCTCCGATCCGACCACGGCATTCACGGCGTCAAACACCTTGCCGTCGGCAAACGAGACGCGCGCTTCCCTGGGAATTGGACCCACCCACGTGACAGCCAGCCCTTCAGGACCGAAGGGTAGCGGTGCGTCTCCTCACTTCAGATCAGCGTAAACGCGCGTCGCGAGCGCCACCGATAGAACGGCGAGCATGACTACACGTCGTGACATCGCTTGTCCTCCTTTTCCGGCCGCAGACCGGCGTGCCGCGGCCGTTACCATATGTAGGGCTGAAATACCTGGATGGCAATCCTGCGGAAATTACGGATGCCGGCGAATGTGGGCGAGAATTGCGCCTTATGAAGAGATTTCTCTGCATTTTCGCGCTGATATTCGGCGCCATACTTCCCGCCGTCTCGCAGGCGCCCACCCGCGCCGAGGTGCTGGTGCTCGGCGTCTACCACATGGCCAACCCGGGGCACGACATCTTCAACATGCAGGCCGACGATGTGCTCGCGCCCAAGCGCCAGGCCGAGATGGTGCAGCTCATCGCGGTTCTCAAGAAATTCCAGCCGACGAAAATCGCTGTGGAAGCCGGCGTCGGTGACAAGCGCATCGCCAGGCGCTATGACGATTACCTGGCCGGCAAGTATGAGCTCACGCGCAACGAGATCGACCAGATCGGACTGCGCCTGGCCAGGGAAGTCGGGCACAAGACGGTGTACCCGGTGGATGTCGACGGCGAGTTCCCATTCCAGCACGTCGTCAACTACGCCAAGGCCAGCGGCCGCTCAAAGGAGCTCGACGCGATGATGGGCGAGATCGGCGGCATGGTTAAGGCGCAGAATGACTATCTCGCCTCCCACACCGTCCTCGAGACGCTCCTCTACATGAACTCTGACGACAAAGTCGCCGAGGACGTCGGCTTTTACTACCGGGAGGCGCACTTCGGCGAGCCGTGGGATTGGGCCGGCGCCGACCTGGTCTCGGACTGGTTCCGGCGCAACATGCGCATCTACAGCAACGTCGCGCAGCTCGCCGACTCTCCCAACGAGCGCGTGCTGGTCATCTACGGTGCCGGACACCTCGGCTGGCTGCAACACGACTTCGCCAGCGACCGCACCCTCCGCTTGCGCAAGCTCGCCGAGTTCGCCAAGTGACATTCTCACCCCGCTCGCAACCTCTCCCACATCTCGTGGGTCAACGGAAGCAATCGAGAGCCGCCAACTGTGATGACCTTAAGTCGATTGTAGGTCCATTAATCGGCGATGCGCGACGCGCTGCGCTGTCCGAAGTCAACGCGATTACCACCAGTTCGTAGGATCTCCCGTAATATTGTCGACGGTCGAAACATACGGCCAGCAGCCCGCGCCCTCGAGAGTAAGGAAGGAAAGACCATAGATTCCGTTCTGTAGATCCGCATCGAAAAATTGCCGAAGGCTGCTTTGCCTTGATGCTCGCGGTTCCAGTGCAATGATCTTCTCGGCCGCGACGCCGCCGTTTTCATCATACAACCGCGCCACGATTCTCGACGGACTGTCTGAGCCGTTGTACAGCCCAACATTCACGCGAAAACCGTCGCTCAATTCAATGCCCGCAAAATGGCGGGTCGGCCAGCCTCGGGGCGGATACAGCGGCAAGATGTCGCCGTAGGTTCCTCCATCCTCTCGTGTCGTATATGTGCGCGAAACCATAGTCATCCACGAGCCGGTGCGGACCTCGAGAGCGCCGGAGACTTGCTCTGAAGAGGGACAGACCTGATGCGCAACGTCCGCAAAAGTCGTTTTCCAGAACTGCAGCCAATCGTCGTGGCCCGACAACCCGGGCGAAGGCGCCAGCATTTGTGTGGCTGTACCGGCCGCGCACGGCGCACCCGCCGAGTAGAAATTGACTTCGGGCGCTTGCGGTTGACCACCCGTGGCACGGACCCAGAAGACGCCGTAGCCATCAGTTCGCCAGAAGGTTCCATTCGCTCCGCGAGTGTGCGCGACCGCCGGAAATGCAAGACGCGCATCAGGTGCTGCCTCAACGCCGTAGTACGTAAAGGGGATGAAGCTCGCATCGCCGCTCTTGTTGTCGACCATTGAAAGCCAGAGCGCGGCAGGACGATCGCCCATGACGACAATGTATGGTGGAAGGCTCTCGATGACTTCGCGAGGGAAGAGCGCTTCGATCGTGTATTGCCGCAGCGTGTGCGGGGGGATGGTCAGGATCTTCTCACGATCAGGGTCGCTGACTGGAAGAAGTGACACGATCGCAAAACGGAGTCGAATCGAAAGGGGATCATCGGATGTATTGACAATACCGATGTTGTGCCGATACTGCTGCGGATCGCGCTTGTCGAGGATAAAGGCGGGCAAAGTATCAGCGAGACTGCGTGCGGCGGTTGTCGGCGCGACGTGATTCGAGTAGCCAACCAACGCTGGCACAGCGGGAATCGCCTGGCCGTACGTGCCACCGTCTGCGGAAGCCGTATATGTCCGGCTGTAGACGCTTAGCTGAGTGTGAGTGCGAAATGGCGATTCGATGACGACTGCGTCGGTGGCCGCGCCATCGCCCGAAACCCCGCCTCCGAGCTCGCGAAGGATATTCGCGATCTTGACTGAAGCTCTGGCGATCAGCGTGAGCCGCTTAACGACAGCCGGACGGCTGACGCGTCGCAGCATCACATCCATCGGCGCGTCAGAGGGATTAAACAGCCAGGCATCGCTGCGCCAGTACGTGCCATTTGCACCGGGCGTGTCGGCGACGGCCGGCAGAAGTTGCGTGTAGAGCTCAGGATCCGACGAACTAGGCAATGTGACACTATCAAACGATCCGTTCTCGGGAGCTCGCTTGAGAATCTCCTCCAACCCGGCGATTGTTTGTCTCGCCAGACGCTGCTCCAAATTCCCTGTCCCGTACAGAAAAGGTAAGAAAAACACGTCTCGCGAGCTGTCATATGAGAATCCAAGTGCGCTCCGCCCGGCAGGATCAACGCGGACGACAATTTCATCACCAATGTTTCCGTTGGCGACTGGTGCGAGGGTCAGCCGCCCGGCTCCCAACTGTAACCAGAACCAAAACTGACCACGAGCCGCATCGAGAGCCGCAAGGCGTAAGACCCACGGGCTGCCGCCGGCGCTATCAAGAGAAAAAATCTTCGCGACGCTGAGAGTCGTGTCACCCGGGTCAAGGCCTCTGCGGAGGAACACGTTCTGTTCCGTCAGATTCGTATGTGAGCTGTATCGTGGAAATGGCGCAGGTACCGAACATAGGATGGGCGGGTCTGCACTGCCCGATGGCGGGCAGATCGGCGATCCGTAGTAGCCGGATGGAATCCCGAGCTTTCGCGCCGGCAGAGTGTCGACTGCTACACCGTGAAACGCCCAATTGTCGTATCCGGCTGCGAGGGCAGGATAGCGGCGAAGCAACTGCCCGGAGGAGGCGTCGAACTCGTAGTACGCCGCCCCCTCGGCGATGATGCGATCCGCCAACGCGGTGAGCTGCAATCCGCCATCGGCTCCGCCGAAATAGGCGCTGTAGATGAAATCAGCGAAGCGCGCCTCACTTCCTGTCTCCGGGTCGAAGCGCACAATTCCCTGACGCCAGTCGGGAGCCGTGCGAAGGAGATAGAGATGAGGTTCACTACCAAATAGGGGCCGGGCGAACAACAGCAGCACGACTAGAAACGCACAGCAGTCGATCTTGCGTGTCGCAAGAAGCATGTGACGGTTTCTCGGAGAGGTTTCCACCGTGCGACCTAGTAAGCGCATCAGCATCCGTCCGGCAGCGTTAGGCGAGGATAGCCGATCGCCCCGAACGCCCTGTCCACCGCATCCTGCTCGACCGTAGCAGGATACCCGGTTTGAAGACAACGATTAAAACCTTGCTTACGCCGCCGCGCCGTGACACTTTTTGTATTTTTTCCCTGACCCGCACGGACAGGGATCGTTGCGGCCGACCTTGGCCTCTTTTCGCCTGACGGTCTGGGGCTCGGTGGTGCCGCTCGAGAAATACATCGGCTGTTGTTTCGGCCTGGGGGGAGCCGCGCGCTGCGCACGCGGTTGCTCCTCGCGGTCGACGACCACTTCCATCTTCCACAGATACTTGACGACGCGATCCTGAATGCGCTCCATCATGTCCTGGAACAGATCGAACGATTCCTTCTTGTACTCGACCAGCGGATCGCGCTGACCGTATCCGCGCAATCCGATTCCTTCCTTGAGGTGATCGATGTTGAGAAGGTGGTCCTTCCACTGCTGATCGATGACCTGCAGCAGCAGATACTTCTCGTGCAACCGCATCATCTCCGCGCTGACTGCGGCCTCTTTCTCTTCGTATTTCTTGGTGACCGCTTCGATCAGCTTCTGCTTGACGGCGTCGCGCGGCATCGCGGCCAGGTCGACTCCGGCGCTCTTCAGATCGACGCCAAAGTAATCGAACAGCTCGGCATTGAGCTCCACTTCATTGGGATGCTCGCGGGCATCCTCGGGGACGTGGGTGTCGATGAGAAACTCGACGATGTCGGCGGCGGCGTTGAGGATGTACTCCTTCCCCTCGCGCCCTTCCAGAATGCTGCGCCGCAGCGTGTAGATCGACTCCCGCTGCTTGTTCATCACGTCGTCGTACTCGAGCAGATGTTTGCGCGCGTCGAAGTTGCGGCCTTCGACCTGTTTCTGGGCGCGTTCGATCGATCGCGTGACCATACGATGCTCGATGGGAACGTCTTCCTCCATGCCCAGGCGCTCCATCCAGCTCATGAGGCGCTCGCCGCCGAAGATGCGCATCAGATCGTCCTCGAGGGAGAGATAGAAACGCGAGGCCCCCGGATCGCCCTGCCGGCCCGACCGGCCGCGGAGCTGATTGTCGATGCGGCGGGACTCGTGGCGCTCGGTGCCGACGATGTGCAGGCCGCCCAGGCTGACCACTTCCTCGTGATCGCGGACCCATTGCTCGCGAATCTCTTCCTCGATCCGCTGACGTTGGGCGGGATCGGTGACATCCTTCGCTTTCTGAGTGGCGAGAAACTCCGGATTACCGCCTAACAGAATGTCGGTGCCGCGGCCGGCCATGTTGGTGGCGATGGTGACGGCGCTCTTGCTTCCGGCCTGCGCAACGATCTCCGCTTCGCGCTCGTGATACTTCGCGTTCAACACCACGTGCGGCACGCCGGTTTTCTTCAGCATCGAGGACAGCAGCTCCGATTTTTCGATCGAGATCGTGCCCACCAGCGCCGGCTGCCCTTTTTCGTGGAGGACCTCGATCTCTTCGACGATGGCTTTGAACTTCTCGCGCTCGGTTCGATAGACCAGGTCGGCCTTGTCGAGGCGGATCATGGGCTTGTTAGGCGGGATGACCACCACCTCCAGGTTGTAGATCTTGTCGAACTCTGCCGCTTCGGTGTCCGCCGTTCCGGTCATGCCGGCGAGCTTTTCGTACATCCGGAAAAGGTTTTGAAAGGTGATGGTGGCCAGGGTCTGATTCTCCGCTTCGATCTTCACGCCTTCTTTTGCTTCCACCGCCTGGTGCAGGCCGTCCGACCAGCGGCGGCCCGGCATCAGACGGCCCGTGAATTCATCGACGATGATGATTTCGCCGTCTTTGTTGACGTAGTCGACGTCGAGCCTGTAGAGCGTGTGCGCGCGCAAGGCCTGATTGACTGCGTGCAGCGTGTCCATGTTGGCGGGGTCGTACAGCTCGATTCCGCCCAACAGTTTCTCCGCGTGCAGCACCCCTTCTTCCGTCAGCACCGCCGTGTGCTGTTTCTCGTCGACCTGAAAGTCCTTTTCCTTGACCAGCCGCGGGACGATGCGATCGACGGCGTAGTACTTGTCGACACGCTCTTCGGACGGTCCGCTGATGATCAGCGGTGTGCGGGCCTCATCGATCAGGATCGAGTCGACCTCGTCCACGATGGCGTAGACCGGATCGCGCTGCACCATCGACTCCAGGTCGAACTTCATGTTGTCGCGGAGATAGTCGAAGCCGAACTCGTTGTTCGTTCCGTAGGTGACGTCGCAGCGATAGGCCTGCTGCCGCTCGCGATCGCCGTGCGAGTTCTGAATCACACCCACGGTCAGGCCGAGGAATTTGTAGACCTTGCCCATCCACTCCGAATCGCGGCGGGCGAGGTAGTCGTTGACCGTCACGACGTGGACGCCGCGGCCGCTGAGAGCGTTCAAGTAAACAGCTAGCGTGGCCACGAGCGTCTTTCCCTCGCCGGTCTTCATCTCCGAGATCTTGCCGTTGTGCAGCACGATGCCGCCCATGAGCTGTACGTCGAAATGCCGCATGTTGAGAGTTCGCTTGGCGGCCTCTCGGCAGACCGCGAATGCTTCCGGAAGAAGATCGTTGAGCGCTTCCTGCAGATCCGTCTTCGCACCCTTGACTGCATTTTCGTCGCGCGGAACTTCCTTCTTGGTGGCGTCCAGCGCTTCAACAACCGGACGGAGACGCTCGCGGAATTCCGTCGTCTTTCCGCGCAGCTCGTCGTCGGAGAGTTTTGAGGCTTCCGGCTCGAGCGAATTGATCTGCGCGACCATCGGAAGCATGCGCTTCACATCGCGCTCGTGTTTCGAGCCGAAAATCATCGTCAGTATTTTGTTGATCATGATGTTCCCCTTGCGTAATCAGCCGATGAGAAAGACTCAGCAGCTGAACGCAGGAGCGCGGGGAGAGGCGGCGCCGGTGAGGACACCCGTGCCGCACGGACAAGAGTGTCCGTGCCACAACTGTGTGGCACCGGCACTCCTGCCGGTGCGCAGAACCCATCCCGCCGAAGCCGGCCCGCATACCGCAGCACGCTCGCCGCGCGCCGTGATCACCGTAGCGGTCGGCGACATCATCGGCGCCGGTGTTGCCGCGCCGAGCGCGAGTGCCAGAACGAGGTACAGATTCATCTTCATCAATACTATCGCGGCAGGGCAGCCAGCCGGTCCAAAGACATCCAGGTCTGGTGGCCGAGGAATACCACAAGAAAGAAGTAGGCCAGCGCGATGCTGGCCCGCTGCGTGATGGTCACGTCGTAAAAACTCTTGTCATTTTTCTCACGCACAATCGATGCGTAAACCTGAAACGCGACCAGCGCGATCAGGAGCAGCATCAGCGGGTTCGGCTGTTTGACGACTTTGTACACCAGCGCGCCGCCGCCCAGGACCCACATCCACTTGGTGACGGCGGCCGAGATACGCCCCCCGTCCAGCATTCCAATCGGCAGCAGATTCAGCAGATTGACCGCGAATCCTGCCGCTGCGATGGCGAGATAGAGCGGAGTGTTCGTCCACTTGTAAATTTGCAGAACCAGCAACGATGCCAGCGTGCCGGCGATCGGACCGGCCAGACCGATCTGCGCATCGTCGTACGCCGATCGCGGCTGATCCTTGAGCGTCACCGCACCGCCGATGAACGGAATGAACACCATCATCCCGGCGCGGAGCCCCTTGGCGCGGATCACCACCGCGTGGCCGATCTCATGAATCAGAATGATCAGCACGAATCCGACCACCAGCGGCAGCGGCGCTTTGGTGGCGTAGGCGGCGATGCTCAGGGCCATCGAGGCCCCGGCGACCGCGAATTGGGTGAGGCCGAATCCTTCGAACGGATTGACCGCCAGGCCGCGCATGTAGTCGACGGCCACGAACAGAATCGCCTTCACCATTCCGATGCCGAGGATCAGGGCGGCCAGAATGCGCGCAAAAAAACCGCGCCGCTTTAGTGGAGTGCCGCCGCCCTCAGCGGGTGGAGCGCCGCCGCCCTCGGCGGCGTTAACAGGTTCCGCAGACATCGATTCCATGGCCGATCGCAGGCTCTTAGAACGTTCCTAAGCCATTGAAATTCCATTAGGATGCAGGCGTGTCGGTCGACGATTTGCGCGCGCAGCTCCGCGAGCGCGGATATCTCTCGCACGGAATCGAACGGTGGTTTGCGCTCGATCCGTGGCGGTCGCGCGCGTTCTGGGTCGAGCTGACCATCGTGTCTGCCAAGGCCGCCATCCTGATGGGCGCGTTCTCACTTCTGCCGCTGGTCGCGATCATGCTCTTTCGAAATCATCCATTGAGCGCCTGGGAAACGCTGCTGCTGGCCATCGCGTACGGCGGATCGGCGGTGATGGCGAGCTTCGCGCTGCTGATCGTGGTCGCGCTGATCCTCAAAATCCGACCCGCTCTTGCCATCGACACCCCGCGGGCGCTGCTGGCAATCTCCTTTACGGTCAGCGCCGTGCTCTCGGCCGCCATTGCGGTGTGGTGGTCGCGCTTCGCCTCGCCACCGGCGTTGGCGGAATTGATGGTCGGACTCGTTCTGATCGTGATGGCGTTTCTCATCGGAACGCTGGCGATCTCGGCAGCGCTGCTCTCGTTTTCGATTTACGAGCTGCAGCGCGTCCCCGCGATCCATCAGCGGCCCCGAGGCGCTCCGATGTCGATGGCCGCTGCAATCCTGGTCGCGCTTCTTTTTCTGCCGGCCTACGCCGCGCAAGACCGTCAAACTGCGCAGACGCCGATGGCAGTCGTCACCACGCCCAGGATGGTGCGCGTGGCGCTGATAGCCGTCGACGGCTTGACGTTCGAGATCGCGAGGACGCGCACCTTTCCGGCGCTGCAGGCGATCGCGACGGTTCCGGGAAATTCGACCACCGAGCGATGGGCGTCCGTCGGCACGGGCGTGCCGCCGCGGATGCACGGCGTCCATGCCGTCGACGGCGTGCGCGTGCGCGGCGGCCGGCATTTGATCCAAACGCTCTCCAGCGCTGATGTCGTGCTTCACGACCTGGCGCCGGCGGTCAAGCTTGCCGATCGGGAGCCGCTTCCGCCAACGGTTCGGCGACGCGATTTCGTGTGGGAGATTTTCGCGGCGCGCGGCGTGACGACGCTGAGCGTGAATTGGTGGACCACCGATGACAGCGCGACCTCGATCGGGCAGGCATCCATTTTCGCGGCCGCCAAAGGCGATCCGCTGCAGCTCGACGCCGGCGCGACGCGGCGGGCGCTGAGCGCAATCGATCGCTCCCATCCCCAATTCGTGGCGCTATACCTGCCGGCGCTGGACGTGATCCTGAATCGTCTGGCGCTCGATCGCTCGGCGCAGGTGGCGCAATCGGTGCGCGCGCTGGACGGCGTCGCGGCTGCAGTGGAAGCGCTGCAAAGCAAAGGATATGACGTGATGGTGGTGGGCCTGCCCGGCGACCGGCAGAGCGGCAAGGGCATGCTGGCGACGGCCATCCCACTGAGGGAAAAAACCGCTTCGGCATACGATGTCGCGCCGACGCTGTGCGCCCTGATGGGTTTTCCGGCCTCGGCGGAGATGCCGGGCTCCGCCCTCGTGCCGTCAGAGCTGCCCGCCATTGCGAGTTATGGTCCCCGGGCCGGGCAATCTGATGACGTGAAAGTTAATGAAGAATATTATAATAACTTAAAATCACTAGGATATATAAGATGAGAAAATCAGTACTTATTATCTTCCTGATCGCGAGTGCAGCCCAGGCGCAGCATCCGATCACATTCGAGGACCTGGCATCGATTCATCGCATCGGCGCGCCGCAGATCTCGCCGGACGGCAAGACGATCGCGTATGACGCATCGACGCCCGATCTGGCGGCCAACAAAAGCAACAGCGCGGTGTTTCTCATCCCCTCCGCGGGCGGGGCGTCGCAGAAAATCGCCGATGGCAGCGGTCCGGCGTGGTCGCCGGATGGAAAAACGCTCGCGTACATCAAAGACAATCAGGTGTATCTGTACGCCTACACTTACGCCGCTGCGACGTCGCGCAAGCTCACCGACCTTCAAGGCGGCGCCGGCAGCGTGAAGTGGATGCCGGATAGCAGCGGGCTCCTGGTGGTCTCCGACATCTATCCCGATTGCGGCGTCGACCCGGCCTGCATCAAGGACAAGACGACGGCCGGGGAGAAGAGACCGACCAACGCGCGGATCATCACCGGCCTCCTCTATCGCCATTGGAAATCGTGGCAGGCGCCGACGCGGACGCACATCGTGTTCGTTCCGCTCACCGGTCCGACGCGCGATCTGACTCCAGGATCGTTCGACGCGCCTCCCTTCTCGATCGGTGGCGGCGACGAATTCGACGTCTCGCCCGACGGCAAAGAGCTGGCGTACGCGCGCGACACGTCCGATCATCCCGAGACCTCCACCAATTCGGATGTCTTCATCGTTCCACTCGCCGGCGGTACTGCAAAAAGAATCACGACGCGCCAGGGGGCGGATACCAGTCCCAAATATTCACCGGACGGGCGCTGGATCGCGTGGCGATCGCAATCGCGTGCCGGGTTCGAATCGGATCTGTGGGAGCTGTGGCTCTACGACCGCTCATCCGGAGCGACGCGACGCCTCGCTCCGAGCTTCGACAACTGGATCGAGTCCATCGCGTGGGCGCCCGACAGCAAGTCGATCTTCGTCATCGCGCCTGAGAAGACGAAGAACGCCATTTACGAGATCGGCGTGAGCGACGGCTTGCCGCGGATGGTATTTGACGGTATGTCTTGCGACGGCGTCGTTCCGACGCGCACCGCCATCTACTTCCAGGGGTCGAGGCTCTCGCGGCCTGCCGATATCTACAAATGGACGATCGCCGGCGTTGCGCAGCTGACGCACGACAACGACGCACTACTGTCATCGCTCGCGATCGGCGCAACAAACGATCTTTGGTACGCCGGCGCCGACGGTGCGCAGGTCCAGGCGCTCATGGTCAGGCCGCCTAACTTCGACCCGTCGAAAAAATATCCGGCCATCGTTCTCGTCCACGGCGGCCCGCAGGGAAATTGGGCCGATTCGTGGAGCTATCGCTGGAATGCGCAGATGTTCGCAGCCCGCGGCTACGTGGTGTTCCTGCCCAATCCGCGCGGCTCGACCGGCTATGGACAGAAATTCGTGGAGGACATCTCCGGCGACTGGGGCGGCAAGGCTTACATCGACATCATGAACGGAGTCGACAAGCTGATAGCCATGCCGTTCGTCGATGCCAACCGCATCGGCGCTGCCGGCGGCTCCTTTGGCGGCTACATGGTCGACTGGATCCTCGGCCACACCGATCGATTCAAAGCGCTGGTGTCGCACGCCGGGGTCTACAACCTGACCTCGATGTACGGCGTGACGGAAGAGCTCTGGTTTCCGGAGTGGGAGTTTCGCGGAAATCCGTGGGACAACCCCGAGCTGTATGAGAAGTGGTCGCCGCATCTGTTCGTGAAAAATTTCAGGACGCCGACGCTGGTGTCGCACGGCGAGCTCGATTTCCGCGTTCCGATTGATCAGGGATTGCAGCTTTTCACCGCGCTGCAGCGCCGCGGCGTGTCGTCCAAGCTGCTCTACTACCCGGACGAGGGGCACTGGGTGTTGAAGCCGCAGAACTCGAAGCTGTGGTACCAGACCGTCAGCGGCTGGTTCGACCAGTACCTGAAGTAGTCGGCTCCGCCCCTCCGCCGGTCAATCCGCCTCCGCCACTGCCGAAGCTGCCGCCGCCCGGCCCGAGTGCCGGACGCGAAACCGTCGGCGTGATGCCGACCGCCTCGGCGTACTTGAGGTAGGTATCAATCGACGCGATGACGACGCGAGCTTCAACCGTGATCAGGTCGATGCCGACCAGCGAGATTCTCACCCAGGCGTCGACGACGATGCCCTTGTCGAGAATTCGGTCGAGTACGTCGATGAGGCTGCTGCCGCCGGGTGCGCGTTCAACTGCCATCTGTTACCTGCCTTTCCTCTCCTCCGACTTTCGCGGAACGGCCCGATTGAGCTGTTGCTCGAGCTGATGCACGCGATCCTGCAACTTCCGGTACTCCACGGCATCAACTTCGCCTGAGTAGAAACGATCCGAGCGCCACCAGTTGATCCCAATTGCCTGCGCCTTGTCGATCGAGCAAATCACCAGGCGAATTTGAATGGTGAGAAGCTCGACATTCGCCAGCGAGATTTTGATGTCCCCTGCAACGACCAGACCCTTGTC
The DNA here is from genome assembly GCA_035636095.1 of Thermoanaerobaculia bacterium. GTDB lineage: Bacteria > Acidobacteriota > Thermoanaerobaculia > Gp7-AA8 > Gp7-AA8 > Gp7-AA10. The sequence goes on along the minus strand of DASPZU010000099.1, from coordinate 51,366 downwards.
GAGGATCTTGTCGAGGATGTCGACAAGGCCCTGGGGTTGTCGCGACTCGATCGCCATGGCTCGCGGAGGTTATTGGCTTGCCGCTGGCGCGTCAAGCAGTTGCCGGTGGCCGGTAGTCGGTTGTCAGCGGGTGGGCGTGGAGAACCGACAACTGACAACCGACAACTACTCGAGCGTGTGCACCGGTCCCAGCTTCAAATTCAAGTCGTCATCCGTGAGCCCGAACGCGCCCTTCAGCTCTTCCATCTTCTCCTCGAGTTTCATCAGCGACGCGCCCAGGCGCTCGATTTCCTGGTCGGTGAGCTTGCCGGTGTCCATGCGCCGCAAAGCCTGTTTTTCGAGCAGGCGGCGGATCAACTCGATGATCGACAGCACCAGCTTGGCCAGGCCGTTCTCGACCACTTCGGGATCGGCGGAGATGCGCTGCGGAATCGACGGCTCCGCGAAGGTCAGCGACTGGCGCAGTTGATCATCTTCATTGCTGATGATCATCGGCAAAGACCTCCAGCGGCCATGGGCCGGAAAGCAGGAACGGCACTTTGGGGAATTGACTGCGGAGCTTTTCGCCGGCGGCCCGCATTTTTTCGAGATCGCTCCTTGGCACGAGCATGCTCAGCTCGAGCGACGAGCGATCGCGATGCGACCATCGATGGCTGGTCGCCAGCGGCACAATCGTGCCTTCGACCGCCTCGCGAAATTCCTGATCGATATCGGCAGTGCTGGCACTGGCGTGCAGAGCGCGCAGGTAATCGGCGCCGGACGTGAAATCGTGGCGATCGGGGCGGGGGGCGGGGGCGGACGCCGCGACCTTGAGCGTCATCTCGACCTCATCGCGATGCGCGAGGAGCAGCGCACGCCACTGCGGCGCACGGGAGGCGCATTTCGTTTCCGCTTCCCGGGCGTCATGAACGGCGAATCCGTATCGGATCGCGACGAAGGTCGCTCGGTCGAGGAGCCTGGCACGGACATCCGCAACTTGCAGCAGCAGATCGCGATCACCGAGCGGGCGGTCATCCGCGATTGCCACAGCGCTGAGGAACAATCCCGAAACCGGAATCGCCACTGCGATCGGTTCGACATCATCACGCTGCAGATGCGCTCCGATCACGACCGACTTCATTTCTGACTCGTGCGAGCGAGCGCATCGACATTGGCGAGGACCACGTTGAGCCCCAGGTAGAGAAGATCGACGTCGCCGATGGAGATGACTGCCTCGCCGGCGATGACAACGCCGCGATCGAGAAGATGATCGAGCGTTTCGAGGAGCGTGATTTCTTGCGATTGGTCAGCCATTTCAATACCTAGGGATGAGGGCGGAGGGATGAGGGCTGATTATCGTTCGTCTCTCATCCCTCATCCCTCATCCCTCATCCCTCATCCCTCATCCCTCATCCCTCATCCCTCATCCCTCCAGCGAAGCTATACGGCGGCCACGGACCGGTGAGCGCGAGCGTCACGCCCTCCGGCTCGTAGCGGCGGGTCAACTCCTCGCTCAACTCCTGCAAACGCGCTTCCTCATCGCGGTTGATCAGAACGTTGATCTGCGGAAACGCACCCCCGCGCTGCAGCCGCGATTCGGAAACGGTGTCGCAGGCGAGTTTCTTCATCACCGTCTCCTCCACCTCCGCCACAACCTGCTCTTCGGCATCGCGCGAGACGCGCTTTTTTTCGTCGTCGAGCTTCTTGCGCAGAAGGTAAGCCTTCCCTTCGGCGGCCCCTTTGATGTCGTCGGCCAGTTTCTGTAGCGAATCGAAGCGATGGACCAGTGCGTCATTCCACTGCTCCGGACGGAACTCGATGCGCAGCGTCCATTCCTGCTTGCCGTCGAGGCGATCGAGGATGCGCGTGAAATTGTCGCGCTCCTTCCTGAGGTGATCACTTAGCGAAGTTTCGTTCGCGAAGAGCGTGAAGGCCCGAAGCGGAATGACGGTGCCGCCGCGCATCAACGCCGACATCACCGACTGATGCCGATAGCCGATCGCGCCGAGCCATTCGAGGTCCTTCGAGCGGGCGTCGATCACCGCCTGCGAATACTCCACACCGTCAACCGCGGCATAAAACGCAGTGAGCCCATCGGCGTCGAGCGCCTTGACCTCGACGGCGTCCGGCACCGGATGTCCCGCCCGCCCGATGGCATAGACATAGAGGACCTGCGGCACGGCGTGAGTTTAGACGACGACGATTCTTGCATCGTAGTTATTTGAGCATGACCCGACTCGTCATTCTGTTACTAGTGGCAGCCTCTGCATCAGCGCAGGAGATCGCGGTCAGCGATCCGACGTTCGAGCCGCAGCCGGTGGCGTCGGCGCGTGTAGCAGCAAGTGGCGATCGCTTCATCACCGCGTGGGGCGGCAACGGCGGCGTGTTCGCTTCGATCACCGATCTAAACGGCACGCTTGTTCGCGGGCCGGTAACAGTGTCGTTGACCGGAGGACTGCCGGCGGTTGCCGGCGGCGCGAACGGCACTCTCATCGCCTGGCTCGATTCGAATGCTGCCTACACCGCGATGATCGACAAGGATGGAAATGTCGCGCGGCCAACTCTGCTCACCGGTGAAGGCCGCCCGAGCGGTCCGCTATCGGTCGTATGGAACGGAAACCGTTTTCTGGTCGTCATCCACTATCTGGATGCGGGTCTCGCCGGATATCTCTTCGATGCAAATGGTCAGCGGGTCAGCGACCGATTGGAGATCGGGCACTGGATCACGGATGCAACGGCGGACGGCGACGGCTTCATCGTTTTCGCGCAGAGGAACGTCGACGACAACCATCCGGACAAGGGCGCGACCATCTGGGCTCGGCGGGTCAACATGTCGGGGACGTTGGAGCCGTGGACGCAGACGACGTCAGAAGTCACTTATCCGCGGCTTGCGGCGATCGGCCGCGTGGTGTTCTGGGAGTACAACGGCGTCTTGCATCGCGTGATCACCGACGCGACCGGCGCGCCGGGTTCCGATCAGGAAGTGATTGCCGCCGGCACGCTCGAGCTTCAGAAAGCGGTTGCCACGCCATCGGGAGCGCTGCTCTTCTTTGCCGATCACTCTCAGCGCAGTTGGTCACTGATGCTCGTTGGCCGCGACCGACGGCTGCTCGTCCAGCAGGGACCGATCAGCGGCGCGATTTCGGATCTGGCCGCGATCGGAACACGAGCCTTGCTCGCGACGAGCACGACCTACGGCGGTGTTCTCGGCGGATATCTCGTCGATGCAACGTCGACGATCCATGTGAGCGACGCGATCAACATCGGTCAAATGGCCACCGGCCAGCTCTTGCCTCAGGTCGCGAGCAACGGCCCGCTCCTGTTTGCCGCGTGGCTGGAATTTCCTGCGCGGCTTTTTGCCGCACGAATCGATCCGCAGGGCAGAAAACATCTCGACGGCCGAGGAATCCTGCTCGATTCTCACCAGTACCTCACTGCGCCGGCAGTCGCTCCCCTCGGCAACGGATTCGTCGTCGCGTACCTCGAAGTCAGCAGCGGGGTCGCTCACCTGATGATTCGTCGCGTCTTTCCCGACGGAACACTCGATGCGGCCCCCACGCTCGTTTCGACGACCGCACAGCCCTGGCCTCCTCGCCTGGCGAGCGACGGCAATCAGGCGCTGCTCGTTTGGACGGAGAACACATATTCCGTGCGCGGCACGCGAATTTCGCGCGAGGGCGCAATTCTCGATCCCGCCTTTCTCAGAATCTCCGACGGCGATACCGGCCTGGCGTTCGTTCCCGACGTGGGAATCGAAGGCGAGAGCTATCTCGTCGCGTGGCAAAAACAGACCGGTTCCGGCCGTGGGACGCAGCTCGGCATGTCAGCCGTCCGCGTCACGTCGTCCGGAGTCGTTCTCAATCCGACCACGCCGCTGCCGATGCTCTACTTTCCGCGAATTGCGGGCAGCGCGGTTGCCGCCAGAACGGCAAGCCACGTGCTCGTCGACTTTCTCGGCACAGGCACGCTCGACCTGGGGGCAAATATCGGCTTGGGAGACATCGAGCAGCTCGGAGACGGATTTCTGGTCGTCGGAACTGAATCGACCGGATTTCAGCGCAACATGATCTGGGCCGCCTTCCTCGTCGATGGAAGGCTCGTGAACAGGTTCGAGCCGCTTCCGCACCCGACACCGGCCGACACACCATCGCTCGCCAAGACTCCGACCGGGGTTGCGCTGACCTACGTTCGCGCGACGGGTGATGAAGGATATGGAGGCAGCCTCCGCGCGTACGTCCTTCCGATCAGCGAACAACGCCGCCGAACAGCCCGGTAGGTCATGCCGAGCGTCTCAGTGGGGCGCCGCCGACCACGGCGGCGCGCGCCGCTGAGGTCAGCGGCGCTCCACAGCTAGCGCTGCCAGCTCGCTGAGTGCGGTCGGCGGCGCGTCGCGGCGTTCGATGATCGTCGGTTGCGCGCCGAGCTGCTTCAGCGCGTCGAGCTCGTGAGTCCGCATCGAGCGATCGCAGGAGCAGTCCGTTTGCGGCGCGACGTAGTTCGCGATCACGCGCGTCACGTGCATGCCGCGCTCCGCGATCGACGCGATGAGGCGCTTCGTCTCCGCGATCACGATGCGCTCGGGACGCGTGACCACGATGACGCCGCACTCCTTCGACCGCAAGGTTTCGTCGACCAGATGCAGCGCGCGCGAGGCGCGGATCAGCTCTTCGCCGAGGGAGCCGGGAGGGATGAGTTCCCGGTAGCGGAGCAGGATCCGCATGAACTCCTTGACCCACTCGCCGGCCGTCTTGGGCAGATCGATGAGGCGCAGGAAATGACCGGTGGGGGCGGTGTCGACGATGATGGCCTCCTGCGACCGATCGGCAATGAGGTCCGCCAACCGGGTGATCGCGAACAGCTCGTCCGCGCCGGGCGGCGCGATTTCCACCAGCTTCTGCATGGCCTCGCCGTCGTAGGCGATGGTCATGCCCTTGGGCGCGAGGGCGCGCATCGCCCGTTCGATTTCTTCGCCGAGCGACTCACGGAATTGTAACCATTTATCACGAGTATTTATCGTTTCTATTTTCAGATTTCGGGGCGGCTTCTCGCGCGCGAAAACGTCGCGCAGCGTGTGGGCCGGATCGACTGAGATGGCGGTGCATCGCATTTCCTTCGCGATCTGCAGAGCCATGGCGGCGGCACAGGTGGTCTTGCCGACGCCGCCCTTGCCTGCGAAAAACGTCAGGCGCTCCACTGCGCGATCCTCTCCGGCGAGTCGAGTGGAATGCATGCCCGCCGCGCCTCGATGACCCGCATCGGTGCCAAGGCCTGAGTGGCGGCGCGATCGCGCCTGGCCTGCTCGCGACATCGCGCGCAGTCGCATTCGGGCGCCGTGCGATTGAGAATGACCATCGGCACGTCGATTCCGTCGGCGCGTACTTCTTCGATCAGCCGCCTGCTCTGCTCGACGACCCAGGTCTCCGACAGCGTCACGGGAACGAATGCGCTGCGCCTGGCGTCGGTGAGCATTTCGCGTCGACGGCCCGCGCGCGCTTCGAAGTCAGCGATGAAGTCATCGATGGCATCGCGAACGTTCTTTCGCGTGAGCTGGCGGACCATGTCGCGGCGTTTCTCCTGCATCGAGTCGAGGGCGGCGGCGAACCGGCGGAAGTGCTCCGCCGCGTCGAGCATTCGCAGCGTATGTCCTGTCGGCGCGGTGTCGACCAGCACCAGGGCGTCTGCGTTCGCCTCGGCCAGCTCGCCGATCCGCATCCAGGCCATCAACTCGTCCACGCCCGGAAGCGAGAGCTCGAAGAATCGGCGCAACTCCTCCTTATCGAGATACGTGCCGCGATCGCCCAGCTCCAGGAAGTTTGCGAGGTTGTCGTCCAGAAATTTCGCGTAGAGCTGTTCCGCGTGCAGAGGCTCAATCGACAAGGTGCCGCGTGCCGCGTGCTGCGTGCCGAAAAAGTCTTCCAGGTTCGAGGCCGGATCGGTCGTGAAGAGGATTGTTTTTCGGGAGCGGCTGAAATGCAGCGCGGCGGCGATCGAGATCGTTGTTTTCCCGACTCCGCCCTTGCCGCCGAACAGGAGGATGCGGCGGCCCTCGAGATCATCAAGAGCGTCGCGAAGGGCTGAGGGATGAGGGCTGAGGGATGAATCAGGAGAGACCGAAGTCATCCCTCATCCCTCCGCCCTCATCCCTTTCCATACCCGGTGTAGATTCCGATTCCTTCGCTCTCTTCACCGCGGTCGGCCGCGTTTTGCCGCGCCATCCCCTCTTTGCGCGCGCGGATGTCGCGCAGCGCGGCGAACACCTTCGCCTCCTCCTCTTTGTACTGCTCCTCGGTGATGTCGCCGACTTCCAACATCATCTGCAATTCGATCAGCCGCTCTTTCCAGGGCTGATCGTTGAGCAATTCCTCGTCGGCCATCGTCTGGATCTGACGCAGGACCCACGTGAAGCCCGCGACCGGCAGCTTGATGGGAAGAAGGAGGATGTCGTCGATGAGAAACATGGTTGCGAGGTCTCGCGGTTACGCGGTCTCGGCGGGGCGGGACTGCGAGACCTCGCAACCCCGTAACCGCGCTACCGCTCCGCTCTCTCCAACTTCAATCGAATGTTGACAAAGTTATACGGCGGCCAGGGGCCGGTATATAAGAACGATAATTTGTTCTCATATTTCTTAGCGATTTCGGAGATCTGATCGTCGAAGGCCTTGGTCTTCTCGCGCTCCACGAGGAAGGCGGCGTTCATGATCATCTTGTCGCCGATGGGCTTGTTGGAACGCGACGCAATGGCGGCGTCGCGCAGCGCCTCGTAGATCTCGCTGACGTAGGCGTCGGCCTTGGCCTGCAGCGCCGATTCCACCACCCGGCCGAGCTGCATGCGCGAGAAATAGGTCGAGGTCGACGTGTTCGACTGGATCTCTTCCTTCAGGCGCCGGATTTCCTCGTTCTCATTTTCGATGTCCTTGATGACCTGATCTTTGTCCCAGTTGACCTTGAGACCGAACTCGATCTTGCCGTCCATCTTCTGCAGCACGTCGCTGAGCGCGTCGTACGTGCCCTTGAGAAACTCTTTGATGTCGTTCTCGGTGCGGAAGACCGTGCCGAAGCTCATCGGAAGGACTGTGAAATCCTTCATGACCACCTCGTTCACGTGTTCGTGCGCCAGCGCGTTTTCGCGCGTTGGATCGAACACGATCAGGGGGCAGTTCGAGACGACGGCCGCGAACTCTTTATAGTGAACGGTATAGACGCGGTCGCCACGTCCGCCGATGCCGACCGAGCCGAACTCCCGCGGGGTATCGGTCTTGATGATGCAGTAGACGTACTTGCCCTGCTCGACGTCCGGCTGGATCGACTGCGCTTGATCTTCCATGGAGTGTCGCCCTGCGGCAGAAATACTACAATACAACCGCGTTGCCAATTCCGGCGCAAATCGCTCGAAAATCGGAAGCCTGGTTCCGTAAACATCAGCGCAAACTCCCGTGGCGCGCGCATTACGACCCCTATTGCGTCTGGCTGTCGGAAGTGATGTTGCAGCAGACGCAAATGCCTGTGGTGCTGCGCTATTACAAGAGATTCCTTGACCGATTCCCTACCATCGCGGATCTTGCTGCCGCCTCTCACGATGACGTCACGGCCGCCTGGTCGGGCCTCGGCTACTACCGTCGCGCGCGGATGCTTCGAGACGGAGCGATCGCCGTTCGGGACCGCTTTGAGGGCCGCTTACCGGACGATGTTGGGTCGCTCATGACCATTCCGGGCATAGGCCGTTACACAGCCGGCGCGATCGCGTCGATCGCCTACAACCGCGTGGCTCCGATCGTCGACGGCAACATCGCGCGCATCGTCACGCGGCTCTACGGAAACGATCGCAATCGGTGGGGGCGCGCCGAGGCGCTGGTGAGGGCGTCAGCTTCGCCGCGGATTTTCAATCAGGCGCTCATGGAGATCGGCGCGCTGATCTGCCGCCCGAGAAATCCGTGGTGTGATCGCTGCCCGCTGAGGACCGAATGCCGCGCCTTCGCGCGGGGGCGAACGGCGCTTGCGCCGCGCAAACGACCGGAATCACGAACGCTGCGACGGCGGTTGTACATCCTGCGCGATCGGCGGGGGCGAATTCTCATGCGGCGCGATCGGCGAGGGATGTTTGTTCTTGTTCGCCGGCTCGCGGTTCGAGGCCGTTTCATTGGTACCTTTCGGCATACGATCATGAACCAACGAATCACGTTCGAAGTTTTTGCTGCCAATCGTCAACCACAAACCCCGAACTGTTCGTGGATTGACACCAGAGACCTGAACAACATCCCCCATCCTTCATTCGTGCGGAAAGCACTTCAACTCGCCGGCGCGATGCTGCTGGCCGCTACCTCTCTTTTTGCGGAGTCGCGCTCCTACGAAATCAAGCCCGACGCCAAAAACGTGGCCGAGTTTCATGCCGAGGATTCGTACGATGCCTTTGACGGGAAGACGAACAAGCTGACCGGCGCGATCGTCGCTGATCCTGCGAATCCATCCGCCGCGACCGTCGAAATCAAGGTCGACATGGCGTCACTCGACACGGCCAACAGCCTGCGCAACCGTGAAATGCGCGAGCTGTATCTGGAAACGAGAAAGTATCCGACCTCGAGTTTCAAGTCCGTGAGTGTCGAGGCACCGGCCTCGATCGCGCCGAACCAGCCCGCCGACATCAAAGTCACCGGTGACTTCTCGCTGCACGGCGTCACGAAGCGGATGACGATTCCGGTCCGGGTGGTGCTGATTCCCGACGGCCGCATTCACGCGACGTCGTTGTTCCAGGTCCACATGCCCGACTTCGGGATCCACGTTCCGAAAAATATTCTGGTCACCGTCAACGACGAAGTTCCGGTGCGACTCGACCTCTGGGCGGCCGCCAAATGACGCCCAGCGTCAACCTGAGCCGCGAAGACTCGAAGGATCTCGTTGCGTAGCTGAAGATCCTTCGCTACGCTCAGGAAGACATATGCCTCTCGGTGTGCTGGCGGTGCTTGCGGTTGTCGTCGCCACACCACCCAACCCGCCGCCCTGCAACATCGCCCCCGTCCTCAGCGATCAATTTCGAAGCTCGATCCTCGATCTCGCTGTCGACGGAAATGACCTGTGGGCAGCAACATCGTACGGCGTTGCGCTCTACGACCGCGCCGTCGATCCGCCGCGGCTGGTGGCATCGCTTCCCCTCCCCGGCACCACGCGACTCATTCGCCTCGGCAACGGCGTCGCGTACGCCGGCAGCGGAAACACGATCGCCGTGATCCGCAAGAGCGGACGCTCGCTGCAACTGCTGCGCACTGTCGATGCCGGAGCACCCGTCAACGACATCCTGTTCACGACACTCTCCTTGTACGTGGCGACGCGGAACGGCATCACGCTCTACAGCGTGGCTGATCCGTCGAACCCCGCGGTTCTCACCACGTTTTTCCCGAATGCCGTGACATCGCTCGCGATGATCGGATCGACTCTCTACGCCGTCGACGGCGACACATCGGTGGAAGTCTTCAGCGCCTCCCCGGTCATCCAACGGCTCGGTGCGATCGCGACACCGTCGAATGCCACCGCCGTTCACGCGCAAAACGGAAAGCTGTATGTGTCGTCTGCCATCGATACAACCGTCTTTGTCGGAAGCGGCACCGCCATGAACAACGTCGGCAGCGTCCCGTTTTCGACGACATCGCTGGCGCCGGTGGCAGGTGACGCTCTGTTCATGTCGAGTACCGATCGGACCGTGCGTGCGATGGATTTTTCGACTCCGGGGACTCCCATCGACCTGTTTCGCGACGAGGTACCGGTGAGCAGCGGAACCATCAATCGCGTCATCGCGATCGTCACAGCCGGAAATCGGATGTATGCCGGCTCGGGCGACAGCGGTATCGTCACCTACGACATCAGCAATTTCTCGTCGCCGTTTACGATGCGCGGCTCGCTGTTTGCGAATGCTTCGTCGGTTGTGTCGATCGGGTCCAGCTTCTACGTCGGACGCACGAGCGGAATCGCAGAATTTTCGCAGTCGCTCGTCCCGATGCGCACGTGGGACGGGAGCCGCGCCGACGTCGTGCAGGACGGCGCAACGGGATTTCTTTTGAGCTCGTCCGGCGCGTCGATGACGCTGTGGACATTGACCTCCACCATTCCGCAGCCGGTTGGCAACATCACCTTCCGCGCCGGCGTCGCCGATGCGGTGCTGATCGGAACTACGGCCTACGCCATACTCACCGATCGCACCCTGTGGTCCGCCGATTTCTCCCCGGCGCAGCCGGTTCCGCAGCCGATCGCGACGCCCAACATCAAGCCTTCTTCGATCGCCCGCTCCGGAAATTCGATCGCGATCGCGGACAATCGGAGCGACGCCACCACGCTGGTTGCCTACTACCCCACTCCCGATTTCTCGACCGACCCTAAAACAGTGAGCGTTGCCGGCCTGGCCACCAGCGGCGTCGCACTCTCGAATGCCACTGCTGCCGTGCAGACCTTCCGCGGCATCTCGCTGATCGATTTCAACACCCTGACCGCGGGCGTGCTGCCACAGTCGAATGCCGACATCGCGCGTCAGCTCATCCTCGCCGGCTCGTCGATGCTACAGCTCACCGATACCAGCGTTCGCATCTGGAACGTCCTGACCCAGAAGATCAGCGCCGAGATTGCTCTGCCATCCCAACCGATCGCCATGCATGTCGCGCCGCAATCGAACGCCCTCGACGTCGTGACCTCCACCGGCGTGGTCACGATTGCGCTCGATCGCATCCTGCGCATGCCGGCGGAAATCGCGGCGCCTAACGGAAATGCGTTTTACAAGAAAGTCCTCGCGTCGGCCGGCCACATCTATCTCTTCGACGGCCGCAACATCGACATCTACAGCAACGTGCTGCACTACATCGGATCGGTGAAGAGCGCAGGTGTCGTCGACCTCGCTGCCGGCGACCGTGGACTTTTCACGCTCAGCGGCAACATGACCGTCACGTCCTACACCCCCGACGGCGTCCTTCGATCGACGGCCCCGATCACCGAGACCGATGCACAGGCCGTCTCGATCCACTCCGTGAATGGCGCGGTTTGGGCGTCGATCGTGCGCGGCTGCACCTCCGGCGCCTGCGAAAAGAAGACGATCGTTTTTGATGCCCGCAGCGGTCTGAATCAGACCGTGACCATGACCGGCAGCGTGACGGATGTCGCCGTCAACGGAAATCGCGCTTATGCCATCACGGACCTGCCCGCCGAGCTTCGCGTGATCGACGTGTCCGATCCGTTTCACCCATCGACGATCAATAGTCGTGCTGCCGATGGGACCCCGAGGTCGATCGCCTACTCCGGCGGGACGATTGATGTCCTCGGCAACACGCTGGCGACCTACGACGAAACGAACCTTGCCAAGATCGCCGATGTTCTCGGCGCGTACTCGTCGGACGGCTCGGTGACGTTCGCCGATCAGCACATTCGCATCAGTGGCGCATGCACGGTCGTCACGGGCCGCTCGTTCGCACCGCAGATTTTGCATGCCACGTCATTCCCTTCGCCGTCACCCGCGCGTAATGTCGCTGTACAAGGGGGGACGTTTTACATCCTGACCGACCACTCGCTCGAGATCTGGTCGGACCAGGCGCTGCCGAAACCGGCGCGCCGTGCGCCGGCGCGATAATGTCATCCCAGCCATGCCGAAAATCGAATTCGCCTCGGACGCGAACGCCTATCGCATCACGCTCAACGATCCGCCGCTGCACATCCTCGACATCGCGATTCTGGAGGAGCTGCGCGGCGCGCTCGGCAAAGTTAAGAGCGACCGCCACTGCCTCATCATCAGCGCGTCGGGCGAGAAAGCGTTCTCCGCAGGCGCGAGCGTGCAGGACCACATCGGCGATCGTGTCGTCACGATGCTGCAGCGATTTCACGAATGCTTCCGGATTCTGGCGAAGCTCGACATCGTCACGGTCGCGCTGGTGAAGGGCGCGGCGCTCGGCGGCGGCTGCGAGCTCGCGCTGGCGTGCGATTTCGTTCTCGCGTCCGATCGCGCCCGATTCGGTCAGCCCGAAATCAACCTCGGCGTCTTTCCGCCGGTAGCTGCCTATCAACTCTCGCGTCAGATGCCGCCGCGAAAAGGTCTCGAACTTCTTTTGACCGGCGAAGTGGTCGACGGGAGCGGAATTGCAAACGCGATCTTCCCGGCGGCGGAGTTCGATCGGCGCGCCGAGGAGTGGTTGCAACGGCTGTACAAACAGAGCGCTTCTTCTCTCCGATTTGCAAAGCGCGCGTTCCGATTGGCGCAGAACGCAGACTTCGACGAGCGCCTGGCCGCCGTCGAGCGCCTGTATCTCGAAGAATTGATGAAGACGCAGGACGCCACCGAGGGGCTGAAGGCGTTCATCGAGAAGCGGAAGCCGCTTTGGCGCGGACGGTAGCGAGCACCTGCTGAAAGCGCGGATCGCGGCGAGCGGACGCGTACAGCGGATCGCCGACGACATAGCACATGCGGGTGTCGCGCTCCTCGGCGCCTATTTGTAGCCATTCCAGGACTTTGTCGTTCATTCCGGCGTGGGCGTAGCAGCGCGCGACCCAGATCGCCCCCATGTACGTCTTCGGGCGAGCAGCGATGATTGCCTCAGCTCCGTGTCGCATCGCGTCGCGGTAGTCACCTTGCATTGCATCGGCGACGTCAGGGCGGCCGAGCGAAGCGAAACTCACCTTCGCCTGTTTTAGCGCCTCATCGCGCTGGCCTTTGAGAAACAGCGTGTCCCACAAGCCGTCCTGGGCCAACCACGAATTCGGATCGCCGACGAACATCTTTCGAAAAACGGCGATCGCTTCGTCATAACGGCCGGCACCGGAGAGCGCTACGCCTAGGTTCTCCTGGAAAAAGGGATTCTGCGGATCGATCTCGACGGAGCGACGCACTTCGGCAATCGATTGGTCCATACGGTTGGTCGACTGCAAGAGCTGCGAGTAAATACAGTGCGCATCGGGATAGTTCGGATTCAGATCGATGGCGCGTTTGAATTCGCGCTCGGCAGCCGGCCAGTCCCAATCCCACGCGAAGAGCAATCTGGCGGTCATGTCGTGCGCCGCGGCAAGCGACGGATCGAGCGCCATCGCGCGTTGCGTGAGCGCTTTCGCGCGTGGAAAGACTTCTGTCGTCGGTGCCAAGCCCATGTGCGCGACTGTGCCGATCGTGTCGGCGAGCCCAAGGTACGCCGCGGCATAGTTCGGGTCTTTCTGCAACGCGCGCTCGAAGTAGACGCGAGCCGTTTCGAAATCCGCCGGCGTGAAGCGATACCAATAGAACTTCCCTTTAAGAAAGTCTTCGTAGGCGCTCGGATCGACCGGACGCGTCTTCGCCAGTCGTCCCGCATCGGCCGCGGTCAGCGCTCCGCGGATCTCGGTCAGGATCGCGCGCGTGAGCTCGTTCTGCAGAAGTAAGACGTCGCGGAGCTCGTGCTCGTAGCGGCCGGTCCATAGTTCCTCTCCGGTCGACGGATTCAGCAGCGCAGCGGTGACCCGCACACGATCGCCGGATCGCAGGACGGCACCGGTCATCAGCGCGTCGACGTTCAGCTCGCGCGCGATCTCCTGCGGAGGAGTCTTCGAGCCTTTGTAGCGCATCACGGAGGTTCGTCCGATGACGCGCGTGATTCCCGGCATGCTGCCGAGGTCCGTGATGAGTGCCTCGGTCATGCCGTCGGCGAGATACTCCTGATTTTTGTCGCCGGAAAGATTCTCGAGAGGCAGCACCGCCAGCGATTGAATGTGCGGCGATTTCGACGATGACCACGGCGACTTGACGAGCACCACGCTGATCGTCGCAACGACGGCGGCCGCGACCAGAGCCGCGCCGATCCAGCGCCGCGGAGCGCGCAGGCGCGACGGCGCCGCTTCCAGTGCCGCGCGCACTTCGCCCGCACGCTGGTATCGCCGTGCCGGATCTTTGGCCAGACAGCGCTCAATGACGCCCTTCAAAAGAGGCGGCGGCGGAGTTGGATCGTTGAGGATCGACGACACGAGCTCGAACTGCGTTTGCCCGTGAAACGGGCGCTCGCCGGCCACCATCTCGTAAAGAATCACGCCGATCGCCCACACGTCGCTGCGCACGTCGCCCGGCGCGCCGCGAAGCTGCTCCGGCGCCATGTACGCCAAAGTTCCAGGAACCGTGCCTGGTCGCGTCAGCGTGGTCGTGTGCGCCTCGGTGCTCGCGTTCGGATCCGACTCACCCACCACCTTTTTCGCCAGACCGAAATCGAGGACTTTGATCCGCCCCTCGGAGGTCACCATCACGTTGCCGCTCTTCAGATCTCGATGAACGATTCCGCGGTCGTGCGCGTGCGCGACGGCGTCCGAGAGCTGAACGGCGTAGCGAGCGATCTCCTCGGCGGTCAGCCTGCGCTGTTCGATGAGAGCACTCAGCGCGCTTCCTTCGATCAGCTCCATCGCGATGTAAGCCTGCCCGTCGCTCTCGCCGACTTCGTGGATCGTACAGATGTGCGGATGATTCAGCGCGGCCGCCGATCGCGCCTCGCGCAGCAGACGCGCGCGGGCGACGGCGTCACCTAATTGCTCGGCCGGCAGCACCTTGACCGCGACGTCGCGGCCGAGTTGCTCATCGTGAGCGCGATAGACCTCCCCCATCCCGCCCACGCCGATTTTCTCCAAGATGCGGTAGTGGCTGAGTGTTGTCTGCGTGTGGAAATGCTACCGCACAGCTAATGGCGCGATCACCAACCAGGTGGTGATACAATTCACAATATGAAAACTATTGCAATTACTATTGAGGAGGAGATGCTCGAGCGCGTCGATCGTCTGGCGCGCGTCGCCGGTCGGCCTGGCTCAAACCGCTCCCGCGTCATCCGCGAGGCCGTGCGCAACTACGTTGCCCTTGCTGAGCAAAAGGCGGAAGGGGAACGTGAGGCAGCGATCGTACGCCGCCATCGCGATCGGCTGAAACGAGAAGGTCAGGCGCTCGTGAAACAGCAGGCGAAACTGTGAGATGGGGCGAGATCTATCGCACCCGCGAGAAAGTTGCCCAACGCGGTTACAAGCCGGGCTTCTACGTCATCGTCTCCCGCGACTTCATTGCCGATAACGATGATATCTCGACAGTGATCTGCGCTCCCGTCTATAGCCAAGTCCTCGGACTGCAGACCGAAGTGGTCGTCGCGGGTGATGAGAGGATCGCCCATACGAGCTCGATTCGCTGCGACTTTCTGACGCTGATGTTCAAAAGCAAACTGACTACATTCGTCGGTACGTTGTCCGATGACAACAAGGCCGCCCTCAGGCGCGCGCTGGCGCGAGCACTCCAACTCGGTTAGGCCGTCTTCCTACCGCACGCCGCCCATCAGGCGCTTGATCACGGGAATCAGGATCGCGAGGATGAGCGTCGCAACCGCGGCTGTCACGAAGGCGATCATGAAGACTTCCGTGAAGCTGCGATTCCCAACCAGGCCCGCCACCCAGCCGGCAACGTAATTGCCCAACGCAGTAGCAAGGAACCAGACTCCCATCATGAACCCCACGATGCGCGCCGGTGAGAGCTTGGTTACCATGCTCAAGCCGACAGGGCTCAGACAGAGCTCGCCGAGCATCTGCAGAAAATAGAGTCCGATGAGCCACATCGGGCTGACGCGCTCACCGTGCAACTGAAAGTAGCGCGCGGCCGGAACGATCAACAGAAAAGAAAGGCTGAGGAAAAACAGGCCGAGCGTAAATTTGGCTGGGCTGGAAGGCTCGCGACGTCCGAGGCGAAACCATAGCCAGGCGAAAACCGGCGAGAAGATGATCACGAAGAGCGGCTCGACTGACTGAAACCAGCTGGAGGGATATGTGAAGCCGAGGATGATCAGTCGCGTGGCGCGATCGGCGAAGAGTGTCAGACTCGATCCGGCCTGTTCGAAACCGGCCCAGAAAATCAATGCGAACAGGGTGAGGATGGAGGCAGCAGCGATTCGGCCCCAATCCTGACGTGTGAATGGCGTTTTCGACGCGGGGGACGTCGTTTCGATCGCGACAGTCTGCGCTGTCTTCGCCTCCGTCACCGGCGTTAGGTACTTCCGTCCGTAGACGTATTGAATCAGCCCCAAGACCATGCCAACGCCTGCAGCAGCAAACCCGATGTGCCAGTTGATTTTCTGACCCAGCCACCCGGTCACCAGTGGCGCGAAGAATGCGCCGGTGTTGATGCCCATGTAGAAGAGCGAGAAGCCGGCATCGCGCCGTGGATCGTCACGCGTGTACAGCGTTCCGACGATGGTGCTGACGTTCGGTTTGAGAAGCCCAGTGCCGATGATGATGAGTCCTAATCCGGTGAAGAAAAACGGCAAACCGGGGACGGCCATTGTGAAGTGGCCGGATGCGATGACGATTCCGCCTATCAGCACTGCGCGGTAGTGACCGATGAAGCGGTCGGCGATGAAGCCGCCCGGAATCCCCATCAGGTAAACCATCATCGTGTAGATGCCGTAGATCTGAGTGGCCTTCTTGTCGGGAAAGCCGAGCCCCGGCTGAAGGACGGAGCCGGTCATGTACAGCGTCAGCAGAGCACGCATGCCGTAGTAGCTTGCGCGCTCCCACATCTCGGTGAAGAACAGCGTGGCCAGGCCGCGCGGATGGCCGAACCACTGTTTCTCGGCAGCAGCACTCATCTCTGACATCGACTCAGTCTATCGCGATCACGCGCGACGCCGGCGGCGTCGCCGAGCCGATTCTCGACCACGATTCGGTTACGAAGCGCCATGGCGTAGCAGGAATCGATTTCGATGGCGGCATTCAGATCGCGGAGGGCGGCGGCATTGTGGCCTTGCTGCGCGAGTGCGACTCCCCGAGCGTTGTATGGAAGCGCGACGTGCGGATCGTATTCGATCACGCTCGACCACAACGAAACGCTGTCGTGCCACACCTTGCTTCGCTCGAACGTCATGACACCGAGTGCGGCGGCGACGATCGCGATGAGCATCGTCATACGAGATCCTTCGCCGATTACGCGGCTCAGGATGACGGCGAACGCGATCGACGGGATGTAGGTGTAGCGATCGGCGGCGATCGTGCGTCCGACCGAAAACATCGGCAGCGTCACGGCGATCGTCGCGATGAAAAAAAAGTACGCAAAAGCGAGACTTCGGACTCGCATCGCGAAGAGGCCGAGAATCACCAGCAGCAGCGGCGCGATCCAATCGGCGAGCGTGATTGCGTTCGGATACCGATAGAACGCCGACAGCTTGACCAGAAAAACCAGCTTGCCGAGGTAGAAAAAAATCGCGCGAAAGGAAAAGAGGGCTTTTTCGATCGCCGACAATGGCAGCGGCTTTTCCGCAAATTCGGTGGTCACACGCTGCGCGGCATAACCGATGGCACCGAAAAGAATGCTGAGCGCGAAGAAGGGAATCTTGTCGCGCAGCGTGATGCGCCGGCGCTGGAGAAAGTCGATTGCCACCAGCGCCAGCGGAAACGAGACTGCCATGCCCTTTGACAGCAACGCCAGGATGAAGAAGGCCAAGGTCAGCCAGAATTTCTTTCTGACATAAGCAATCAGCGCCGCCACATAGAACAATCCACACAAAACGTCCTTGCGCTCGGAGATCCACACCACAGATTCGACGCGCAGCGGATGGATCGCCCAGATCAGAGCTCCGACAAAGGCCGGGAACTGCGATGCGGTCAATTCCAGCAGAAGGAAAAAGAGCAGGACTGCCGTGATGGCGTGCAACGCGACATTGGTCGCGTGTAACACCGCCGGATTGCGACCTGAAATCGCATAACTCAGCATCGTCAGCGGGTGATAATTGCCCATCACATATGTGGTGAGTGAAGCTGGAGCGCGCAGGTAGACGTCGTCGTCCCAATTCGTGATTCCAGCGCTGTACGCCGGCGCAAAGACGACAAGGCAGGTGGCCGCCAGCAGCGCGGCATAAATCGCAGTTGGACGCAATACGGCAACGATACTGCAGTATTTTGTGCCTCCATGCTGGCGCGCATGCGGCGCAATGTCGCCCTGGCCCCCCTCACGACCCTCGGCATCGGCGGACCTGCGAAACTCTTCGCGGACGCGCGCAGCGTCGAGGAAGTGCGCGACGCCGTCGAATGGGCGAAGTCGAATGGTGAGCCGTTGCTCGTTCTGGCCGGCGGCAGCAATGTGCTGATCGCCGATGAAGGCTTCCATGGTCTCGTCCTTCATCTCGATCTTCGCGGTGTCGAGGCAGCCAACGGCACGGTGACGGCCGCCGCCTCCGAGCCGTGGGACCAGCTTGTCGCCATGGCGGTCGCAAAAGGGTGGGCGGGGGTCGAATGCCTCTCGGGAATTCCGGGATCGACGGGCGCGACCCCGATTCAGAATGTCGGCGCGTATGGGCAGGACGTCAGCGAGACCATCGTGCGGGTCGATGTCTTCGATCGCCCGACCGGCCGGCTCACATCGCTGAGCAACGCCGAATGCCGTTTCGAATATCGCGACAGTGTTTTCAAGCATGAAGCGAAAGATCGCTACATCGTTCTCTCGGTGACCTTCCAACTGCGGCCGGGCGGCCCGCCTTTACTGCGCTATCCGGAGCTGCAGGACTTCGCGGGCGACGACGCCGATTTGCAGCAGGTCCGCGATGCCGTCATCGCGATCCGGCGCCGCAAGGGCATGGTCATCGATCCCGCCGATCCCGACACGCGCAGCGACGGATCGTTTTTCATGAATCCGATCGTTTCCGCCGAAAAGTTCGCACAACTGGGCGACATGCCGCACTACCCGGCCCGCGAAAAGATCAAACTTTCGGCGGCTTGGCTGATCGAGCACGCCGGATTTCAAAAAGGCTTCGTCCACGGGAAGGTCGGCATCTCGTCCAAGCACACTCTTGCCATCATCAATCGCGGCGGCGGCACGGCTCGCGAAGTCCTCGAGCTCGTTGGAATGATTCAGGATCGCGTGCGCGAAAAGTTCGGCGTGGAATTGCAGCCCGAGCCGAACTTCATTGGTTTCGACGTTCGCCGTGCGTCTGATCGAACACCCGCTTGATGATCGTAAGCGGCACGCTGCGCTCGAGGTACTCCCACACCGCCAGCACGTCTTCGGGATATTTCATCAACTCGGGAGCGGTGCCGGTCCGGCCGTCGCGCAGCGCGAAGTAGGCACGGCTGTACCACTTCTGCGCCTCATCGAAATTTTCCTTCAGTCGTTCCCGGGCGTGCTGAATCAGCAGTACCTGGTCGGGCGAAATGTCGGATTCGGTCGCGACTTGCCGCACCACCGGCTTGCCGGCCTTGTCCTGCTCACGCTCTTCCAGCCGTTTCTTCTTTCGATTGAGCGAATCGTCGTCGCGCTCGATGACGCCATAGTCTGCGAGGATTTGCATCGTCTGCTGGAAATTTCCGGCGCCTTCGTCAAAACGCAATCCCGATCGATAGAGATACTTTCCGAACTCGTTGGGCGTCTTGGAAAGACGACTCCACACCACGAAGGCGTGCAGGCTGACGGAGATGTCGGCGCGCTTGAACCACAGCCGTCCCTTGGTCGCGAGACGCAGCGGCTGCGCGTGTTCCACCTGCGCGCCTTCCTCCGCGACATCGACGAGCATCACTTCGGCGGCGCCGAAGCTGCCGGCCAGTCTTTGCTTGACACGAAATCGTTCTCTACCGCGCAGATCTTTGACGTCTGGTTCCATTGCTTTTTTCTTCGACGTAGGGCTGCAATTTTTCCCGGACCATCTTCGGGACGGGCGTCGGAGCGAGCTGTCCCTTTTTTACCGTGACCAGCACATATTTTCCAGTGGCCACGATCACAGCAGGATCTTCTTTACGGTGGACCTCGAAGTTGAGATGGATCGAGCTGTTCCCGATCTTTCCAAAGAATGCTTCCACCACCAGGAGCTCATCGAGCGTGACCGGATGAAAAAAGTCGCACTCGACATGCACTCGCGGAAGCCAGATGCCGAGGTCTTCAAAGAGCGTGCGGTAGGAAAGGCCGCATGAGCGGAACAGCTCAACCTCGGCCAACCCGAAGAACCGCAAGTAAGCCTGATAGTTGATGATACCTGCCGCGTCGATGTCTTCCCATCGCACGTATTCCTGAACGCTGAACCGCATAGAATCTGCGACATGAAACGCACGCTGTTCGCATTTCTATTCGCTACCTCAATTTTTGCCGCAGATAAACCCATTGTTCTTCGAGCGGCTCGGCTGATCGATGGCCGCGGTGGAAATGTGGTTTCGCCCGCCGTGATCGTCGTCCGTGGCAACCGCATCGAGTCGATCGGCGGCTCGATCCCCTCCGACGCCGAAACCATCGACCTCGGCGACATGACCCTGCTCCCCGGCCTGATCGACGCGCATACGCACGTTCTGCTGCAGGGAGACATCACCTCCGCCGACTACGACACCCAGCTCTTCCGCGAATCGCTCCCCTATCGCGCCTTGCGCGCCAGTCGCGCCGTCAAGATCGCGCTCGAGCACGGATTCACGACGTTGCGCGACGTCGAGACCGAAGGCGCGATGTATACCGACGTCGACGTCAAACGCGCCATCAACAACGGCGTCATCCCGGGACCGCGAATGGTCGTCGCCACGCGCGCAATGTCGGTTACGGGCGGATATGGTCCCAGCGGCTATTCACCCGAGATCACCTACCCGATGGGCGTGCAGATCGTCGATGGCGTCGAGAACGGCCGCAAAGCCGTCCGCGAACAGATCGGACACGGCGCCGACTGGATCAAGGTCTACGCCGATCGCGCTTACTTCGTTCAGAAAGACGGCACGCTCTCGAGCGTCCCGACCTTCACGCTGGAAGAGATGAAAGCGATCGTCGACGAAGCGCACCGGCTGCGCCACAAAGTTGCGGCGCACGCGATGGCGCGGCCCGGAATCGAGAATGCGCTGCTGGCGGGAGTCGATTCGATCGAGCACGGCATCGCGATTCCCGACGATCTGATCGACATGATGGTCGCCAAGGGCACGTACCTCTGCCCGACTCTGACCGTCACCGAGTACGTCGCGCCGGGCCGGGGCGGCGTATGGGCGAAGATCCCGCAGTATCACCGCGACAGCTTCCAGCGCGCGCTGCGCAAGGGAGTGAAGATCGCCTTCGGCACCGACGCCGGCGGCTTCGCGTGGGACGCGGTCAGTCAGGCCACGGAATTCGAGTACGAGACGAAATTCGGAATGACGCCGATGCAGGCCATCCAATCAGCCACGCGGGTCGGGGCCGAGCTCGTCGGAATGGCGGATCAGATCGGGACGATCGAAACCGGCAAGCTCGCCGACATCGTCGCGGTCCCCGGCAATCCCCTCGACGACATCACGGCCATGCAGCGGGTCGGCTTCGTGATGAAGGATGGCCAGATTTACAAAAGATAGCGTTAACCAAAGTGTCCACCAGCCGTATTAGCGTCCAGTCCTGCAGTGCGGGACTTGGAGGGCAGTATGGAATCGCCAGTCATCTTCTTAATTCCGATCGTCGCGATCGGCGGCTCCTTCGCGATGGTCGTGGCCGTCGTGTGGCTGGTCACGCGTGCAAAGCAGCGCGCGGCGCAGTACCGCGCCGAGGTGCAGTTGAAAATGATCGATCGCTTCGGAAGCGGAACGGAATTCGTGAACTTTCTCGAGTCGCCTGCCGGCCGACAGTTTTTGCAGGAGCCGAGGCGCAGCGCGCGCGAGCGCGTTCTGGGCGGCGTGCGGGCGGGCATCATCCTCCTTTTCCTCGGATGTGCATTCGCTTTCGGCTACGTTGCGGAGCACGATCCCGGTTTCTTCATTCCGGCATTCATCCTGGGGGGGTTGGGGGTGGGATTCCTGGTGTCGGCAGCGATTTCGTGGAAGTTGACTGAGAAATGGGAGCCCACGCAACAGCCGCCGGCAAGTACGTGATCTCATGACCGCCGACGCTCTTACTCTGGCGTCGCCGTTCGCCTTGGCAACGGCGACCTTTCGCAAAACGCCGAAGAGGCCGATGGACGAGGCGAAATTCGAAGCCTTCTACCGAAAAACAGCCGGACGGCTGTGGTCCTATATCTTTCGAATGACAGGCAACGCCGCGACCGCCGACGATCTTCTGCAGAAGACTTTTTTTCGTTTCCTTCGAAGCAATCCGGCCATCGCGAACGAAGACCATCTTCGTCACTACATCTTCAAGACGGCCACGAATCTGGTGTTCGATCACTTCCGCGAAGTCAAACGCCATCACGGAGTCGCGTTCGACGTGGTGGCGGCTCCTTCGGCCAGCGTCGACCTGCGATACGACATGATGCGCGTCTTCGCTGAGCTCAAGCCGCAGGAGCGGGCGATGCTGTGGCTGGCGCACGTGGAGGGATCGTCGCATGAAGAGATCGCCGACGCGATGGGCGTGAAGGCGAAGAGCGTTCGCGTGATGCTCTTTCGCGCGCGAAAGCGGCTGGCCGGCATCCTGGAGAAACGCGGACTTGCACCGGAGACTCGCCATGTCTGACTTTGAATCCGAAGTCGACGCCTGGATGAAGCAATTCGCGCGAATCGAGGATCGCCGCGGGCCGCTGCCGGACGCCAGTGCACTTTGGGTCAAAGCGAAGCTGATGCAGTCGACGGCCGCGATGGAACGCGCCTCGAAACCGATCACCCGCATCCAGATTGCCGCCTATGTGCTGGTGGCCGGAAGCTGGGCTGCGCTCCTGACATGGAAGTGGAACGCGCTCAGCGCCTGGTTCAACAGCTTCAAACCCGCGCACATCATCCTGGGCGCCGCCGGCGCGCCGGCCGCGAACTCACTGTCGCTGACGTTCTTCATGATGCTGATCGCGCTGGCGTCAGTGACTGTGATGCTGGCGTTCCACACCATCCTGGCCGAGGAATAACGTCAACCTGACCCTGAGCGTAGCGAAGGGGAAGGATCTCCGATCACGAGATTCTCCGCCGTCTTCGCGGCTCAGAATGACGCCCAAATCAGCAGTCGCTTGTACGTGTAGAAGTACGGTCGATGACTTCCGATCCGCTGCAATAGCCGTTCGCGATACAGGGGCATGAAGCGCGGATCGCCGCGATCGTAAAACGTCAGGAGCGTGCCTTTCACCCACTCGATCACATCTTCGCTCGATGGCAGCACGTGTCCGTAGATCTGCATTCGAACGTGCTGGCGCTTGAATCCGAGCTCGAACAGCAGCTCGGCGTAGCGCTCCGGCGTCAGCAGCGGCGCCACCTTCGCTTCCAATCCCAGCTCTCGCGCAACCTGGGCCGCCGTGATGTGGGACCAATGGCCATCGTTTGCGGGCATCTGCACCGCGAGCTGGCCGTCGCGTGTGAGCATCTTCGCCAGCCGCGCGAAGAGACGCTCGTGATCCTGGACCCAATGCAATGCGGCGTTCGAGAAAATCAGATCGAATGCTTTTCCATCGAACGATTCGATGTTCGTGTTCTGGAAGTGAAGGCCGGGAGCGGACGGCGCCTTCTCGAGCATCGATGCGGAGTTGTCGATGCCGAGCGTCTCCATCGCCTTCACTTGTTTATGCAGCGCGCGCGTCAGCTCGCCGGTGCCACACCCGAGGTCGAGGATGCGCATGTTGGGGCGAGGATCGATGAGCGCGACCAGATCCCAGAACGGCTGCGCGCGCTCTTCTTTGAACTTTTCGTATTGATCAGGTGACCACGCGCTCAACGCAGATGATCCCAATTGATGATGGCGTTCATCACCAGGGCGTAACTTCCCTGCGTGTTCTGACGCCACATCGGATTGCATGCGAAGAGAATCACGTGGCCCCGCCCGCGCGGCGCGTCGATGACCGCCGGCTTGCCGGCCAGCTCGTCGCCGCCCTCGAGCATTCCCGACATCAGAAGCTGATCGGCTTTCTTCGCGAATGACACGATGACGCGCGGGCGATCTTCCGGACGCGGCATCGCGTAATCGGAGTTTCCGGGCAGATCCTCGGGCTGCTGGAACCCCTCTTCGCCCGGCGCGGGCTTGGGACGCTCGGGCAGCGGAACGAATGGTCGCCCCTGCGGCACATCGGGATCGTTCTTGCTTCCCCGACCGCTGGGCCGCGTTTCGGCCGGCGGTTCCGGCGTCAGACCAACCCGAAAAATCGGCGAGTTGGAAAAGTATAATGGTATTGTTTCATCATATCCTGTAACGATTTGGCTCTTCTTGTTCTCGATCGACGCCGAGAGGATCGTCCCCGGCGCACGCAACTTCTGAGATGGCACGACGCGAACCCATCGCGCCAGACCGTAATCGGCGGCCCACACCGACGTATCGCGGGCGGTGATGAGCAATCCGCCCTCCTCGACGAATCGGGTGACGTTCGCGACTCCTGTCAGGCCGAGGCCCGGACGCATGTCGTCGGTCTGATCGACGCCCAGGTTGGGCGTCAGCTCTGTTTTCTTCCAGGGCAGCGGCGGGCCCGGCGGAAAGCCATTGACGATCTCCTGGGACGAATTGTTGCCGCCGGTCGGCGGAAAGAGGATGACATCGAATTTCTCGCGCAGATTCGGCGTGCGCGACGCGTCCTGAGTCGAGATGTACGTGTACGGCACCCCCATGCTTTCGAGCGCGAGGCGCCACCAGCCTTCGTCCTGCGTGCGAAGCCAGGTGTGCATGATCGCGATGCGTGGCTTCTTGCTGTTGGGGTCAGCCCAGTACGCCCGGAAAAAATCGGTGTCGGCGTTGTTAGTGGCCGACGAGGTCGGCGGCGCTCCACCATCCCAGGCGTGCATCGCGACTTTCAGCACCTCCGGGTTCACGACGCGCTTGAACTCCACGTTTTTCAGGTAGCCGAGGGTCCAGCCGGTGTCGTCGTAGACCTTCTCGTCGCCGCGAACATACTGAATGTCGAGCATCGTGTCGGCGAGGCGGCTGTATGGCTGATCCATGCGCACGATGAACGAGCCCTTCGCGAACGCGGCCGCTTTCTCCTCTGACTTCGGCGGCCAATCCGTTTTCATGGTGAAGGCGGCGTCTGCGACGTTGACTTCGACGCCGTGCGCATGCAGAAGCGCCATCAGATCGCGAAGCTGTCCCTGACGTTTTTGCGCGCCGTCGAAAACCCACGCGGCAGGTCCTTCGGTAGTCGCCTTGGCCACCGAGCGTTTTCCGAGCAGGTAGAACTGGTCGAGGAAATGCGCGCGGCGATCCGCCATGTCGCTGAGCGCAAGCAGCAATCCGCTCTGCTGATAGTTGACGTTGTTGCGCAGCGACCACTTGACCGTCGGAAGGGGCGGATTGGGGCGATACCACTCCCGATCGCTCTGTCCGCGCACGACCCGGTTTTCAGTGGACGGATAGCGGTTGCCGAACGTCTCGTAGAACCGGCCGATGGTGTTGTGGCCCATGCCGATCCAAAACATGTAGTTCGGAGCCCACCCGTCGAAGAAACCCCACGTCCACACACCGGGGACCCCGCGTTGCGCCATCTCCTGCACTTCGTGCCAGGCCATGCGATGCCACTCGTCGACCATGATCGGATCGAGCGACGAGTTGTACGGACCGGTGCCCGTGGAGACGTACATGAACGGCACCGATTCGTGCAGATCGTGGATGACCTGCGGATGAAAATCGAAATACGCTTTCAGGACGTTTCGGCTGAGAGCGAGCGCCAGGCCCATGTTGTCGCGATTGTTGTCATGCGCCACATAGTGTCCCCAGTACACCAGCGGTGGAGTCGGAACTTTCGGATTCTGCAGTCGGTAGCGAGAGAGGTCGACCTGGCGGTCGCGGCCGTCGACTTCCAGCACCGGCGTGGCTAAAAAGATCACGTTGTCGCGGATCTTGCGCACCAGCGGTGTGTCTTCGACCGCCAGCCGGTAGACCAGCTCCATCAGCATCTCGGGGCTGCCGGTTTCGGGGGAATGCATCGCGCCGGTGGCGTAGTACATCGGCTTGCCTTCCGCGGCCAGGCGGGCGGCATCGTCGTCGGAGATTTTTCGCGGATCGGATAAGCGCCGCGTGATCTCTTTGTAATGGTCGAGGTTGGCGATGTTCTGGTCGCTCGACACCGCGACCAGGACCATCTCGCGGCCTTCCTCGCTCCTGCCGATGCTGAAAACCTTCACGCGCGGCGTGGCCGCTTCGAGAGCCCGCATGTATCGGTAGACATCTTCGGCATAGGTCAGATGGTTTTCCGCTCCCGCGATATAGCCGAGCAGTCCCAGCGGCGTGGGGACGCGAGCGGAGGCCGGAAGGTGATCGACCAGCTCGGTCGTGAATTGCGGACCGGTGGTGAACTGCCGGATTTGTTTCGTGTATTCAGGGTCGTCCGCGGCGTGCAGCGAGGCGGCCAGCCATACGATCAGCGTGAGCTTCTTCATGCCATCATCCCGTTTCTCAAGATTTCAGAAATCTCCTTCACGACCTCGACCGACTTCTTACCGAACGGCTCGGGGACGTTAAACAAGATTTCTAGTGAAAAATAGTTAAAGAAAATACGTGATGTTATTAGCAACGCGGAAATCGGCGAGACGCCCGGGCGCAACCGGCCCCGGATCTCGTCGAGCTCGAGCAGCGAGGCGTAGCGCTTCCCCATCTCGGCGTAAAACTTCCGGATGTGCGTGCCATCGAATTCGATGACGTCGACGTAGACCAGTGCGATATAGGAGCGGAACTCCTGCACGCTGTCGCGAGCGGCCAGCGCGAGCTGCTCCAGGTTTTCCGGAAATCGTCCCGCCGCCAGCGCGCGCGTGTAGGGGTAGCGCTTGCTCTCCGTGATCATCCAGAACTCGTCCAGAAGCGTCCGAAAAATCGCTTCTTTGTCGGGAAAATGATGGTAGACATTGCCGGTCGACGTGCCGGCTCCGTCGGCGATGTCGCGCACGGTGGTGGCCCGATAGCCCTGATGCGAGAAAAGCTGCAGCGCGGCATCGAGGACCTGGCGGCGGCTTTGCTCGGAGCGGCTGTGGCGGGCCATGCGGGGCGAGGCTATCAGAATTTCAAATTTCAAATTTCAAATGAATGAGGCAGCGTTCTTCTTCTCAATTTTTCATTTGAAATTTGAAATTCGAAATTCATTTATAATCTCATATGCCTCCCTCAATCAGTTCCGCCGACACCGCCTGGCTTCTGATCGCCACCGCCTTGGTCCTGATGATGACGCCCGCCCTCGGATTTTTTTACGGCGGGATGGTCCGCGCCAAGAACGCCCTCAACACGCTGATGATGAGCTTCTCTGCGCTCGGATTCGTCGGCCTGGTGTGGGCATTCCTCGGTTACTCCATCGCATTCGGCCACGCATCGCGATGGTGCGGCGGCAGCGAATATTTCTTTCTGCGGGGTGTCGGACTCGACGCCAATGGAACGATTCCGCACGTCCTCTTCTTCGCCTATCAGGGAACGTTCGCGATCATCACGGCCGCGCTGATCTCCGGCGCGATCGTGGAGCGCATGCGCTTCGGTCCCTACATTGCGTTCATCTCGCTGTGGTCGCTGATCGTGTACGCGCCCATCGCGCATTGGGTGTGGGGCGGCGGATGGCTGGGCAAACTCGGCGCGCTCGATTTCGCCGGCGGCACGGTCGTCCACATCAACGCGGCGTCGGCCGCCATCGTCTGCGCCGTGGTCGTCGGCGCGCGAAAAGACTACGCCCGGCAGGCCATCCTTCCCCAAAACGTTCCCTTCACGCTCCTCGGCGCCGGACTGCTGTGGCTGGGATGGTTCGGATTCAACGCCGGCAGCGCATTGGGGGCGAATCGCTCGGCGGCGCTGGCATTCGTGAACACCATGCTGGCCCCGATCGCGACCCTAGTGGTGTGGACCATGCTCGACCTGACCCGCACCAAGAAAGCGACGGCCGTCGGCGCCGCCACCGGCATTGTGGTCGGACTCGTCGCCATCACGCCGGCGGCGGGCTTCATCAGCCCGATGTCTTCCATCGTGCTGGGAGCGATCGCGGCGGTGCCGAGTTATTTCGCGCTGCTGTACCGCGCGCAGACGCGGCTCGATGACTCGCTCGACGTCGTCGCGGCGCATGGCGTGGGCGGCACCGTCGGCGCGCTGCTCACCGGCGTCCTGGCGCACAAGACCTGGAATGGCGGCGCAGGAAACGGCGCGCTGTTCGGCGATGTGCGTCAACTGGGCGTCCAGACCATCGCGGTGATCGCCACCATCATTTACAGCGTGGTCGCAACATGGGTCATCGTCAAAGTTCTCGCGCTGGTCACCTCGCTGCGAACCGAACCGCGCGAGGAAGGACTGGGACTCGATTTCACGCAGCACGGCGAAGAGGCCTATAGCCGCGGTGAGGGAGCGATTCTCCTGCTCGATGGGAGGAGCGAATGAAACCCCTCACCCGGCGCTGCGCGCCACCCTCTCCCCGCCAGCGGGGAGAGGGGCTCACGCGTGAGATCCTTCGCCCCGCGAAGCGGATGAGGGGTCGATCAAACGCCGATGGGAGGACTGAATGAAACTCGTGATCGCGATCATCCGACCGGAGCGCTTGCATCCTGTTCTCGAATCGCTCTTCCGCGCCAAGGTCGCGGGACTGACCATCAGCCGCGTGCAGGGCCACGGCGGCGAGATCGAGCGCGTGGAGACCTATCGCGGGACGACCGTGAAAATGGAGCTGACCGACAAAGTGCGGCTCGACATCGGCGTGTCGGATCACTTTGTCGAGCCGACCGTGAAAGCGATCATGGAAGGCGCGCGCACCGGCGAGGTCGGCGACGGAAAGATCTTCGTGGTGCCGGTCGAGCACGTTTATCGCATCCGCACCGGTGAGCTCGATCGCGCCGCCGTGACGCCGGTGGGAGTGCCGACGGATTAGTTTGCCCAGTCACGATCCCTATGCGGCGCTCCGCTTTGCGAACTTCCGCCGCCTGATCCTGGCGTACAGCACGACCACCATCGCGCGCGAAGCACAGATCGTGGTGGTCGGCTGGCAGATCTACGCCATCACCAATGATCCGCTGTCGCTCGGGCTGATCGGATTGGCGGAGGCACTGCCGTTCATCGCGGTGGCACTCTATGCCGGCCATGTCGCCGACCGCGCCAACCGGCGCGCGATCGCGATCGTCGGCACGATCGGGATCGCGATTTCCGTGGCGGCGCTGCTGGCGTTCACGCTGATCCCGTCCGTGCTTGCGGCGCACCGCGTGTGGCCGATGTACGCCGTCATCTTCGCGAGTGGCATCGCGCGCAGCTTCACCCGGCCGGCGGTGAGTGCGCTTTCCGCCGAGCTCATTCCGCGCCAGCTCTACCCGAGCGCGGTCGCCTGGCGCTCCTCGACCTGGCAATTCTCCGCCATCCTCGGCCCGGCCCTGGGCGGACTCCTTTACGGATTTGCCGGGCCGGCGTGGTCTTACGTGGTCGTGCTGCTGCTGACGATCGCTTCGATCATCGCGTTTGCGATGATTGCACACCGATCGCCGCCCTTAGCAACGGCCGACATCGGATTGGGAGAGAGCCTGCAGGTCGGATTGCGCTTTCTGTGGCGCCAGCCCGTGCTCCTCTCCGCGATGACGCTCGATCTTTTCTCCGTTCTGTTTGGCGGAGCGACAGCGTTGCTCCCGATCTTCGCCAAGACTCTCGGCGTTGGCCCGGAGGGTCTCGGAGTGCTGCGCGCCGCGCCCGCGATCGGCTCGCTGGTCATCGGAATCTACATCGCGCATCGGCCGCCGTTTCGTCGCGCGGGCCTGACGCTGTTCACGACAGTGGCAGCCTTCGGCGTCTGCATGATCGCGTTTGCACTCTCGCGAAACTTCTGGCTGTCATTCGCCCTGCTCACGCTCAGCGGAGTCTTCGACAACATCAGCGTGCTCATTCGCGGAACTCTTCTGCAGACGCTGACGCCGACCGAGCTCCTCGGCCGGGTCTCGGCCGTCAATCAGATCTTCATCGGTTCGTCGAACGAGATTGGCGCTTTCGAATCGGGCGTCGCGGCGCGACTCCTCGGCACGGTGCCCTCGGTCGTCTTCGGCGGCGTGATGACGCTCATCGTCGTCGCGGTCGTTGCGGCGGGGTCGGCGCCGCTGCGCCGCATGCGAGAAATCCACAGCGTGTAGATTTACTTGACCGCCGCGCTACTCTCACCTCGTGCGCGCAATGATCCTGCGGCGGCAGCGCGAACCGCTCCAGCTCGTCGATGTCCCGATGCCCCGGCCGAAGAAGAGCGAGGTCCTGATCCGGATCGAAGCGTGTGCCGTCTGCCGGACCGACCTTCACATCGTCGACGGCGAGCTCGAGAAGCCGAAGCTGCCGCTCATTCCGGGCCATCAGATCGCGGGAGTCATCGAGTCGAGCGGAGAGCGCGTGGGCGTCCCATGGCTCGGATGGAGCGACGAGACCTGCCACTATTGCACGACCAGTCGCGAGAATCTCTGCGATCGAGCGCTCTTCACCGGCTACACCATCGACGGCGGGTACGCGGAGTACTGTGTCGCCGATGCGCGCTATTGCCATCCCTTACCGGATGGTTACGCATTCGACGAAGCCGCGCCGTTGCTGTGCGGGGGCCTGATCGGCTTTCGCGCTCTGCGCATGGCCGGCGAGGCGCGCCGCATCGGCTTCTACGGATTCGGTTCTTCGGCGCAGATGACCGCGCAAGTCGCGGCGGCAGAAGGTCGCGAGGTTTACGCTTTCACGCGCGACGGCGATCAATCTGCACAAGAATTCGCGCGAAAGATGGGTGCAATTTGGGCCGGCGGATCGAGCGGGGCGCCGCCCGAGGAGCTGGAGGCCGCGATCATCTTCGCGCCGGTCGGATCGCTGGTCGTGACCGCTCTGCGCAACCTCGCCAAGGGTGGCGTGGTCGTCTGCGCCGGAATTCACATGAGTGATATCCCCTCCTTTCCTTACGAATTGCTGTGGGAAGAACGATCGATTCGATCGGTGGCAAATCTCACGCGCCGCGACGGCGACGATTTTTTCGCAATCGCGCGCAAGTCGAAGATCGTCACGCAACGCACGAACTTCGCGCTCGAACGCGCGAATGACGCGCTCAGCGCTCTACGCGCGGGAGAGATCGTGGGGACTGCGGTGATCACGATATGAAAGGCCGCGGGGCATCGTGGAATCCGCACAATCGATTCGAAAAGCTGGCCTATGTCCGCGATGACGAGGCCGAGCTCGACGAGAACGCGCCGCGAACGTTGTATCTGCGCGACCCGATCCGCACTGTCATTGCGCACAACGACAGCCCCGACGTCGGATTCAGCTCGAGCATCAATCCCTATCGCGGTTGCGAGCACGGCTGCATCTACTGCTACGCCCGCCCGACCCACGAATACCTCGGATTTTCCGCGGGGCTCGACTTCGAGACCAAGATCATCGTCAAAGAGGACGCCCCCGAGCTGCTGCGCGAAGAGTTGATGTCGCCGAAGTGGCAGCCGGAAGTCATCGCCATCAGCGGCGTCACCGATCCGTATCAGCCGATCGAACGAAAGCTGGAAATCACGCGGCGGTGTCTTCAAGTGCTGGCGGAGTTTCGAAATCCCACGGCCATCATCACGAAGAATCACCTGGTGACACGCGACATCGACGTTCTCTCCGAGCTGGCGCGCTACCACGCCATCTCGGTGGCCGTCTCGGTCACCACGCTCGACGCGAATCTCGCGCGCAGCATGGAGCCGAGAACGACCACGCCCGAGCTGCGGCTCGACGCCATCCGGCAACTGTCAGCGGCGGGAATTCCGACAGCAGTGATGGTCGCGCCGGTGATCCCCGCAATCACCGACCACGAAATGCCGGCGATCATGGCCGCCGCGCGCGAGGCCGGCGCGACGTCGGCGGGCTTCGTCGTCCTCCGCCTTCCGTGGGCGGTCGCTCCGCTTTTCGAACGCTGGCTGGAGGAGCATTTTCCCGATCGGAAAGAGAAGGTCTTGAATCGCATTCGCGATCTTCGCGGCGGAAAGCTCTACGACGCGCAATGGCGCATTCGAGGGCGGGGCGAAGGGATCTTCGCGGATCAGATCGCATCGATCTTCCAGGTCAGCTGTCGCAGGCTGCACTTCAACGAGCGATCGTACGATCTCACCACCGAGCATTTCCGCCGACCGACCGCGCAGCAGTCGCTGTGGTAGCGTCGCAGCGAATGAAGGTCTTGGAGGGCAAACATGTCGTCGTCTTCGAGCGCCACGGTTGGGAATTCGTGGAGCGGAAGAGGGCGAGGGAGGCGGTGGCGATTCTCGCGATCACCGATGACAAAAAGATCGTGCTGACCGAGCAGTTTCGCGCGCCGGTCCAGTATGGCGTTGTGGATCTGCCGGCGGGGTTGATCGAAGAATACGGCCCAGAAGAAACGGCCAGGCGAGAATTGGAGGAGGAAACTGGCTTCACCTGCGACGAAGCGGTCCTTCTGACAAGTTGCGCAACTTCACCGGGGATCACTTCCGAAATAGTGCACTTCTATCGGGCCAAAGGCGTGCGCAAAATCGGGCCTGGTGGTGGAGTTGATGGCGAGAAGATTCGTGTCCATGTGACGCCCCTCGATGGAATCGATCGGTGGCTCAGGGAGATGGCGCTGGACTGGAACGTCATTGACGTCAAGGTCTGGGTTGGCCTACACTTTGCGTCGCAAAGTACTTGACAGGAGGTGCGATGCGACGACTTGCTCTTTTGACTCTTCTTCTTTTCGGGTGCGGAGCCCATTTCAACAACGATTTCACGCCACTTGCCGACGCCGCCCGCGCCGGCGACGTCGCGACCATCCGCAATCTCATCAGAAACGGCGCCGATCCGAACGCCATGGCGGGCCAAAACAACTGGACTCCGCTGATGCACGCGATTCATAAAGGTCAGATCCAATCCGTGGAAGCACTTCTCGATGGCGGCGCCGACGTCAATCGCGTCGCGGGCGACGGCTTCACAGCTCTGATGATGGCCGCCGGCTACGGCTACACCGACATCGTCCAGCTCCTCCTCCGCCGTGGCGCGAGCCCGCGCGTCGCAGGCGCAGACGGCGTTCGTCCCATCGATCTGGCAGTCGCCGGTGTCGCCGACATCGATCGCTTCACGCTCTTCCAGTGCCAGGAAGAGACGGTCCGCGTTCTCCGCAATGCCGACCCTTCGATCTCGGTCGGTCCGCGGGCTCTCATGTGGGCACGCGCGAAGCGCTGCCGCGTTTGAAGCGTCATCTGAGCCGCATAGACGGCCAAGGATCTCGCCGATGAGATCCTTCCCCCGCTCCGCGGGGTCAGGATGACACGGTCAGGACAATCTTGCCGAAGTGGTCGCCGGCCATCTCGAGATGCGCGCGTGCCGCTTCCTCGAGCGGAAAAACGCGATGAATGACCGGCCGAACGCGTCCGGCATTCAGATCATCGCCAAACCTGGCGACGAAGGCGGCCACGATCGAGGCCTTCTCCTCTTGCGCGCGCGCACGCAGCGTCGATCCGATGATCTGCTGTCGCTTGCGTAGGACCGACCCGACATCGATCTCGACTTTGTCGCCGCCGCCCATCGATCCGATGATGACCACGCGGCCATCGACAGCCAGCGCCTGAAGATCGCGCGCAAGGTACGGAGCACCGATGTGATCGAGGATGATGTTGACGCCGCGGGCGCGCTGTGCGAAATCTTCGGTTTTGTAATTGATCGCGTCGTCGGCTCCATGCTCGACGCAGCGCCGCCCCTTGTGGTCGGATCCGACCGTCACGATGATGCGCAAACCGGCGAGTTTGCCCAGCGTGATCGCCGCCGTCCCGATACCGCTTCCTCCGCCGTGAACCAGGAGCGTGTGGCCGCGTTTGGCGCGCGCGAGATCGAAGATAGTGAGAAACGCAGTGAGAAAAACTTCAGGGATCGCGCCGGCCTCTTCGAATGAAAGCGCATCCGGAATTCGCATGACCGATCCCGCTTCGGCCACCACCTCTTCGGCATAACCGCCGCCGGGAAGCAGTGCCATGGCGCGATCTCCGATGCGCCATCCGCCGACGCCCTTCCCGATCTCCACGATTTCGCCCGCGCATTCGAGGCCCAGGATGGGCGAGGCGCCGGGAGGCGGAGGGTAGTGGCCCTCGCGCTGCAGCAGATCGGCGCGATTGACCGAAGTCGCGCGCACGCGCATCCGCACGGCGCCGTCTACGAGCAGTGGAGAGGCGACTTCTGCAATGTGTAGAACGCTCTCGTCGCCGAATCGATCGAAGACGATGGCGCGCATGACTTGCGGCCTAGTGTATCTTCACATCTCCGATGCCCGCCGAAGCAATTTCATGTCGCGGTCTCAAGAAGTACTACGCCGACGTCAAAGCGGTCGACGGACTCGATCTCTTCGTCGGCAACGGCGAATGCTTCGGACTTCTGGGACCGAACGGCGCCGGCAAAACGACGACCATCGAAATCCTGGAAGGTTTGACCGTCCCCGACCAGGGCCAGGTCGAGGTCCTGGGCATGAACTGGAAACAGAACGAACAGCGATTGCGCGAGCGCATCGGCATCTCGCTGCAGGAGACGCAGCTCAGCGAAAAGCTGACCGTGCACGAGACCGTGCGTCTGTTCCGATCGTTCTATCCGTCGGGACCCGATCCTGACTCTCTGATTCACGAAATGTCGCTGGACGAGAAGCGAAATTCGCGGGTGGGCAAATTGTCCGGCGGACAGAAGCAGCGTCTGGCGGCTGCCTGCGCTCTGGTCGGCGATCCCGACATCCTCTTTCTCGACGAGCCGACCACCGGACTCGATCCGCAGAGCCGTCTGCAGCTTTGGGAGGTGGTCGCGAAATTTCGATCGAAGGGCGGAACGGTCCTCCTCACCACGCACTACATGGAAGAGGCGGAGCGTTTATGTGATCGCGTCGCCATTGTCGATCACGGTCATCTCATCGCGCTCGGGACGCCCAAGGAGCTGATCGCCAAGCTCGAGGCGCCCAACATCATCGAGTTCACGAGCGATCCAGCCCTGCCGCCCGAAACGTTTCAAAGCGTTGCGGGCTGCCACGGCTGCAGTCCGCGCGGCAACGCCTGGCAGTTGCGCGTCGACTCGCTGGCCGAGGCTGTGCCGCAATTGATCGCGGCGGTGGAGAAGTCGGGGGCGAAACTCCTCACGCTCAGCACGCACGCCGCCACGCTGGAAGATCTGTTCGTCTCGCTGACCGGACGGGAGCTGCGCGATGCCTGAGAAAATCCGTCCCGCCATCATCGAGCTCACCAGCGTGCGCACCAAGGAGTTCGTGCGCGAGACCGAAGCGATTTTCTGGGTTTTCGGGTTTCCGTTGCTCCTGGCGCTGGCGCTGGGATTCGCATTTCGCGAGAAGCCGCCCGATCGAGTTCCGGTGGCAGTGCTGGCGGGCCCGGCGTCGCAAAAGGAAGTCGCAGCACTCAGCAAATCGCCGGCGCTCTCGCCCCGCGTCTTGAGCGAGGCCGAGGCGCACGATGCGCTGCGCCACGGAAAAGTATCGCTGGTGATCGACAGCTCGCATTCGCTGACCTACCGATACGATCCGACCAGTCCCGATGGCCGCACGGCGCGACGCGAGGCCGATGACGCGCTGCAAGCAGCCGCGGGACGACGCGATGTCATGCCCGCTCACGACGAATTCGTGCACGAGCAGGGCGCCCGCTACATCGACTTCCTGATCCCCGGTCTCCTGGGCATGAACTTGATGGGGACCGGCATGTGGGGAATGGGATTTACGATCGCCAACGCGCGAATGCGGAAGCTGCTCAAACGACTCATCGCCACACCGATGCGCAAGAGTCAGTACGTGACGTCGCAATTTCTGTCGCGGCTGATCTTCCTGACTGTTGAAGTGATCGTGCTGGTCGCTTTCGGCTGGCTGGTGTTCGGAGTGCGCGTCAACGGATCGCTCCTGGTACTCGCGATCCTTTGCATCGTGGGCGGCTACGCCTTCTCGGGGCTGGGACTGCTCACGGCCTCGCGCGCGCGCACGCTCGAAGGCGTCAGCGGGCTGATGAACCTCATCATGATGCCGATGTGGCTCTGCTCGGGCGTCTTCTTTTCCTACGAACGATTCCCGAATTCCGTGAAGCCGTTCATCCGCGCCCTTCCGCTGACGATGCTCAACGATGCGCTGCGCGCTGTCATGAACGACGCCGCGCCGCTGACAAGAATACTGCCCCACCTCGCCGTTCTCGCGCTGTGGGGCATCGTCAGTTTTGCAATCGGATTGAAGATCTTCCGCTGGCAGTGATCAGAACCGGAAGAACACTCCGAAGTTCGTCTCGCCCTGATACAGATCGTGGTTGTAGTTGTAGTAGCAGCTGCGGCAGTTGTCGCGGTTGTTGAGCGAAGTGAAATAGCCTCGCTCCTCGAGACGAAGTCCAAGGTTGCGATTGATGGGGACCTTCACGCCAATGGCGGCGTTTGCCGCGAACCGGGTGTCGGAGCTCGCTCCGCTGACGCGGGGATCGAGATTGGCCACTCCGGCGCCGACCGCAATGTACGGAGTAGCAGAACGACTCACTGCGAACGGAATCACCGCGCCTGCCTGGAAGTACGTGATGTCAAATCCGCCCAGGCGATCATTGGGCGCGAAAAGACCGCCGGCGCCGTTCGTGAAATGGGTGTTCTGGCGGTCGACGAGCAGCTCGACCTTCCAGCCATCCGTGATGGGGATTGCGAAATTGGCACCGAAGTTGGTCGAGCTCTCGACATCGACGTCCTGCCGGAAAAGCCTGGACTGGTCG
This sequence comes from Thermoanaerobaculia bacterium, assembly GCA_035636095.1. Classification (GTDB taxonomy): domain Bacteria; phylum Acidobacteriota; class Thermoanaerobaculia; order Gp7-AA8; family Gp7-AA8; genus Gp7-AA10. The sequence goes on along the minus strand of DASPZU010000099.1, from coordinate 14,940 downwards.
GCGAAGATCGTTCCGCCGTATCGGTAGCCGAGGAACGGCATCAGCTCAAAGAAGTTGTCGGCGCCGGTGCGGCCGTAGCGGCTCGGCCGGTTGCGCCACGGTTCGTCCTGCGCCAGCAGCGAAGAAGCAGGAATGAAGAGAATTGCAACCAGAAGAAGCAGCCTTCGCATATGAAAATCTCCCTCGAATTTCGGTCGTCGTCTTGCAGGAACGACGCCGGGCAGAGCCGCTATTCTGACGGTACACTTTTGTCACCAGCGCGCCGCCGCGTCCGCCGCGCAGGACAGCGTGGAATGGGAAGTGGACAAAACCGGTATGGCGGTCTCGCAGTTGCGCGGTTGCGTGGTGTATACACCGCGAGACCTCGCAACCGCGAGACCTCGCGACCATGAAGATTGCGACCTGGAATGTCAACGGAATCCGCTCCCGCCAAGCCCAATTTCTGGAATGGATCGAAAAAGAGCAGCCGGACGTGGTCTGCCTTCAGGAACTGAAAGCTTCCCTGGCCCAAATTCCGGAACAGATCTGCAAGATCGGCGGCTACTGGTGCTACTGGCATGGCGCGGGCGCGTATTCGGGAGTCGGTCTGCATCTCCGACGCGAAACTTTCCCTGACCAACCGCAATTCACGCATCCGACATTCGACAGCGAGACGCGCATCGTCGAAGTGCGCGCCGGCGATACGGTCTACGCATCGGTTTACGTTCCGAACGGCGGAAAAGACTACCCGGCCAAACTTCAGTTCATGCAGGCGCTGATCGATTACGCGCGCCTGATGCGCGACAGCGGAACGAAGCTCGTCATCTGCGGCGATATGAACATCGCGCGCTCGGACATGGATGTGCATCCGAAAGAGCGCAAGCCCAACATCATCGGACAGCGACCGGAGGAGCGCGAGTTGATCGAATCGCTTCTGGCGCAGGGGCTGGTCGACGTCGCGCGCAAGCTTTATCCGGCCGACGAGGACTACTTCACGTGGTGGGCGCCGTGGAGAAATCTGCGCCAGCGCAACATCGGCTGGCGCCTCGACTATGTGATTGCGAGTGAATCGATCGCCGAGCGCGCGATCGCGTGTCCGTCATACCGTGAGGTCGGAACCAGCGATCACGCGCCCGTGGTGGCGACGTTCGATTCGTCACCCTGACCTGATCGACGCGAAGGGGAAGGGTCTCGTCAGCGAGATCCTTCGCCGTCTGTGCGGCTCAGGATGACGGCTAACGCCTACTCCAACACCACCAGCACGACGCGGCGATTCTGGGAGCGTCCCTTTTTGGTCTTGTTGGACGCCACCGGGAGCGTATCGCCGTATGAAATCGTCGACATGCGATTCAGAGGGACGTTGTCCTGGCGCGACAGGTAGCGGCGGACTGAATCGGCGCGGCGCTGGGCGAGGTCATCGTTGTACTTCGCGCCGCCGGTGTCGTCGGTGTGGCCCTGGACCTCGATCCAATACTGTTCGTTGATGCCCTTGACCTTGTTCGCGAATTCGTCGAGCGCGGACTGCGCGTCCTTGTTCAACTCATACGAACTCAGCTTGAAGCGCACGCGGTCCTCGCTGAAGGTCTGCTGGAACACCACTTTGCCCTTGGCGAGCACGCCCGCTTCCTGCGCGCGCTTCAGCGCATCCTGCGCTTCCTTGCCGAGCTGATCGACGCGGACATTGGTCTGCGCCAGACTGGCATCGGTCGACTTCTGCTTCTGTTGCAGGTCTTCGATCTGACCTTCGACCGACTCGATTTTCTTGGTGGTCGACGCCTGCGCGTCCGCGATCTTCTTATCCACATCTCCCGATGTGGCGCACGCGGACAGCGCGCCGGCGACAACCGCAAGGCTCAAGAACTTCAATCCATTGTTCATCTAACTTCTCTTCCTTTCTCGATTGAGTGCAACCAGAGGGGGCTCGGTGCCTAAGTAGCCGGCCCGAACGCGAACATCGTGCACGCGCCCGGCCAGCCGTAGTGAAATGTGGCGATACTTTATCGCACCCTGGCCGGTGGGGGTGAACCCGATCAGGTACTGGGCGCGAAGGTCTTTTTCAATGCTGGCGACGGCCAGTGCAATTTCCTGCGGCTGACTTCCGAGGTGAAGTTTTCCGCCGGTCAGATTGGCGACGGCGTCGAGCAGATCGAGATCCGACAGCTCCTCCGCCGAATGCGCAGTCTTGCGCTGTTCGTGCGGATCGCGAATGCCCAGCGGGTAAATGGGAACCGCTACGCCCTGCAGCATGCGGGCGAGATCGTTGCGGGTCAGCTTCGAGGCATTGTCGATTCCGTCGCTGAGAAGAATGATGGCGCGACTCGGATTCTTTCCGAGCCGGCTGCGCTCCGGCATGGTCGAGAGCGCATCGAAGAAGGCCGTCTTGCCGAATGGTTTCACGGTCGCCAGGGCGTTGGTGATGGCGGCAGGCCTTTCCGTGAAGGGGACCAGCTCGATCGCCTCCGACTCCGCAAAAACGAAAAGCGAAAAGTCATCGCCCGGACGGCGATGTGCCAGCAACGCGCCGATGGCGGCTCGCGCCGAATCCATCTTTCCGGCCAGCTCCATCGATCCCGACGTATCGAGTAAAATGGTGAACGAGACCGGCGCGTTCTCCGACTTCTCGAACATGTCACTCCGGACCGACTTTCCGTCGACCAGAAGATGGACTTCGTGCTTCCGCAAGTCCGTCAGCGGCAGTCCCTTTTCGCTGAGGACTGTAAAGGGAATCATCACGTAGCCGACCGAGACGCTCTCCTCGACCTTCGGCACTTCCTGACCGAAGGCCAGCCCGGCCATGAGGATCAGTCCGGCAGCCACGCGCCGCATCATGTTGTCGAGAACGCTTCGCGCCATGAGGCGATTTCAACTGCACGGCATGGGCCGTGCGGCCACTTTACTTCCGCCAATATCCAAATTATCGCGTCGGCCCGCCCCAACGGCGTGCGCAGCATCACCAACATCGATAGGATTTCGGGATGGAGAGGACGATGAAATCAACACCGACGTATGACGATGCGAATCTGATCCTGCGACTCTATGACCTGCGGCGCGAAGAAAAATTGCGGGCGGCGCGAAAATGGTTCGGAGCGATGCCGGCGCTGAACACGCGCGAAGAATTTCTCAAAATCTGCCCCGTCGGCACGGAAGAGAACGCGTACTTCCGGATGGTGACCACCTTCTGGGAAATGGCGGCATCGTTTGTTGAGACCGGTGTTCTCAATCGCGAGCTTTTCTATCGCGCGAACAATATGGAGCTGCTGTTCGTGTGGGAAAAGATCAAGCGCTTCGTGCCCGAGCAGCGCGCGGCCATCAAAGATCCGCTTCGCTACAAGCAGATGGAAGACGTCGCGAACGGATTCATCGAGTATCTGAATCAGAACGCGCCGGGGTTCTACGAGAATTGGGCGGCGGGAATCGCGCGGACCGGCCAGCCGGTTGGTGCCGCTAGTCGGTGAGCTTCTTCATCAGATCGTTGACTTCGTTGTAGAGTCGGCGAACTTGCGGTTCTACTGCAAGTAGATGCGGCGACACGCGATAGCGTTCGTCGCGCAGCATGTCCAGCACCATATCGCTCGCGAAAAGCATGTCAGCCAACTTGTCGACCACCTGTTGCTGCAGTGGAAGTTGTCCTTCCTCGAAGATCGGCTCATCGAGAAAGGCGACGCTTTCGATGGCCTCGACAAGCTCGCTCTCCGAGAATTCAGCAGCTTTGTATCGCACCTGTATAGGAGTGATTTCCGTCATCAATTCCCTACCCTCGATTTTGCAATTTCCCGAGAGAAAACGTGTGCTGGATCACACGCGCGCCTAACTTGAAAGGATGTTGTTCATGAATCGTTTCCGCTCGTTCACTTTGTTGCTGTGCGCAGCGCTGCCACTGGTGGCAGCCGAGAAGTCCACTGTTCCAACCGTCGTAGAGCGCGGCATGAAACTCTTCAGCGCCGACGCGATGAAGGCTCATGACAAATTCCTGGCCAGCGATCTGCTCGAGGGTCGCGGCCCCGGCACGCGCGGTGACGATCTCGCCATGCAGTACATCGCGGCGCAATTCCAGGCGGTAGGACTCGAGCCGGCCGGCGACAACGGCACGTATTTCCAACGCGTCCCGCTTCTCGGCGTTCGCATGGACGCCGCCAGCACCAGCCTCGCCTTCACCAAAGATGGCGGGCCGACCATCGGTCCGCTGAAACATCTCGACGAATTTGTCGCGACCGATCAATCGCAGAGCGCGTCCAGCACGTTGAGCTCCGAGCTCGTCTTCGTCGGACACGGTGTCGTCGCTCCCGAATATCGATGGGATGACTACAAAGGTCTCGACGCGCATGGCAAGACGCTCATCATGCTGGTCGATGATCCACCCGCAAACGCGCAGGAGCCGGATCTCTTCAAGGGAAAGGCGCGGACATATTACGGACGATGGACTTACAAATTCGAAATCGCCACCAGCAAAGGCGCCGATGGCGTGATTCTGATTCACACCAATGATGCGGCCGGATATCCGTGGTCGGTCGTCCGCAATTCGTGGGGCGGCGAAACGTCATACGTGCGTCTCGCGCCGGGACAACCGGCGCTGCACATCGCGTCGTGGATCACCGAAAAACTCGCCGGCGATCTCTTCAAAGCGGCGGGCTACGATCTCGACACGCTCACCAGGGCGGCAGCTTCGCGCGATTTCAAACCGGTCGCGCTGGGATTCAAACTCACCGGAACGATCGCCAGCAAGGTTCGTTCTTTCGACACCGCCAACGTCGTCGCGAAACTCGCCGGCGGTGATCCGAAGCTGCGCCAGGAAGGCATCATTTACACCGCGCATCATGATCACCTCGGCATCGGCAAGGCCGACGATCGCGGCGACACGATCTACAACGGTGCCATCGACAATGCCTCCGGCTGTGCGCTCCTGCTCGATCTCGCGCGCGTGTGGGCCATGACCAGGCCCGCTCCCAAGCGTTCGGTGTACTTCGCCGCCGTCGCCGCCGAGGAACAAGGACTGCTCGGATCCGCGTATCTCGGTCAGCATCCGCCGATTCCTGCCGGTCGCCTGGCGTTGAATCTGAACTACGACGCGATCCCGGAGCTCGGTCGCGTTCGCGATGTTGTCCTGAACGGGGCCGAGCGCACGACGTTCTTCCCGACCGCCGAGCGCGTCGCGAAGGCCATGCATCTCACCATCTCTCCCGATCCCGAGCCGGAGCAAGGTCATTACTATCGCTCCGATCACTTCAGCCTCGGCAAAGTCGGAATCCCGGCGTTCTCGGTCGAGCCGGGGCACGACGTCATCGGCAAAGGAAAAGAGTGGGGCGCCAAAATGTCGTCGGATTATCGAGAACATCGCTATCACCAGCCCAGCGATGAATTCGATCCGAATTGGAATTGGTCGGAAGGCGTGCAGATGGCGCAGTTCGGATATTGGCTGGGCTGGGAAGCCGCTAATGCCGCGTCGATGCCGAATTGGAAGCCGGGCGATGAATTCCGCGCGGTGCGCGATCGAAGCTCGAAGTAAGAAGCAACCAGCCGCCGACGGCGGTCCAGGCCAGGAACGCGAAATTGAGCGCGGTCAGGTGCCAGAAAAACCGTGGATCGCGATTCGATTCGCGGACGTAGATCCGCCAGCCCAGGAGATTGGCGAGCGAGGCGATGATGGTGCCGCATCCTCCGGCACTCACGCCGTAGAGCAGCTCGCGCCATCGGTCGACCGCGATCGGCGAAAGAAGAATCGTCGTGGGCACGTTCGAGATGATTTGTGAGAGTCCGACCGAGGTGAGAAAGAGATTCGCCGATTCGCGATAGATGTGCATCGATCGCGCGGCCTCGACGATGATGAAGGCGAAGAAGAAAAGAGCCACGATCGAGTAGTCGACCGCGAAAATCCGCCGCCTCAGAAAGATCACACCGGCCATCAGCGCCCCGATCGCGGTCGGCCAGCCATTCGCGATCCGTGCAATCTCCAGCAGCACCAGCCCAAAGCACGCGCCGCCGGCGATGGCGGCCATCGCGTTTCGCGGTGGAAGGACGACCTCGGTGGGCTTCATGGGGTGCGAAGGGCCGAGGAGAAACAACGCCGCCAGCAATCCCGCCACGCTCCAAACGACCAATGGCAGCATGACCACGACGAAGTGGGCCGCCGACCAGCCCGACCGATGGAAGATGAAAAGGTTTTGGGGATTGCCCAGCGGCGTCAGACAACCGATCAGATTCGACGCGATGATCTCGAGGACGACGGCATCCTCGACATCGAAATCCGAAAAACGGCTCGCGACGACCGTGAACGGAATGATGATGAATAGCGCGACGTCGTTCGTGATCAGCGACGCCAGCACGCCGCTCATCAACACCAGAGCCAGCGAGAATCCGCGCGTGGTCCGGAAACGCAACAACGTTGAGTCGACAGCCAGGTCGAGATAGCCGGAAGCGCGAAGGATTTCAATGGCCGTCAGCAGTGCGAAAAGCACGAGGAGGAGATCGACATCGATCGCTCGCGCTGCGGCGGCCGAACTCACGCGTCGTGTTGCCAGGAGTGCGCCGGCGAGCGCACCCGCCGCCAGCGTCAACCAGTGACGCTTCGTGAAGGCAAGCACGCTGTGGAGTGTAGTGGAGCGCCGGCGATCACCGGCGCTCCTTCACGACCACTACTGCTGCGAAGCGGCCACGCCCGGATCGGGTTGCCCCGGAATCAGGAACGAGTCACCGGAGGTGTTGTCGACCTCCGACACGTAAGCGAAAATGCCCGCGCTGGCATCGAAGCTGAGACTGAAGGCCGCCGTGTTTGAAAGGTCGACGCCCGGGAAGTAAACGCCGATCGCGTTCTGCTGCTCCGAAAGCGCCTGCAGCGTGACGATGTTCGATCCGAGCGTGGAGCCGTCGGAGCCGCGCGCCTCCACGCGAACGGTCACCGGCGACGTGTTGGGATTGAAGAATCCGACGTTGGCGCGGAACCCGCCGGCGGCGGAAGTGTTCGACACCTGCGGCATCACACCGCGGCGCAGCGCGCTGGCTCGGCTGAAGCCGGGCACGAACTGGCCGAAGCTGCCGTTGTTCGTGTTCACGAAAATGCGCGACGTCGCAACGATCGGAGCGGCGCTCGAGATTCGCAGCGCGCCGATCCCGGTCGTATTCAGTCCTGACGTTCCGGCGATGTCATTGAGCACCGCTGTCCCGCGCGCCGCGAGATTGATCGCCATCGAGGCAGCCGCATTGGTGTTGGCAGTCGTACCCGCAGTGAAAAACTCGACCAGCGCCGTCGTCGGCGTATCGAACGACGGATTGAAAACTCTCACATCGCTGATGAAGGTCTGACCGATGCCGTTGGTCACGTGACCGGCGATCGGGATATCGACTTCCTGAGCCGGCACGGCCTGGCCACGAATTTCGCCGCCTGGGAAAGCCGCGGAGTGGACGTTGACGTAGAAGCCATTGGCGGTGCTGGCGCTCGAAAGGCCAGTCAGATCGGCCGGCGTGAGCGAAGACGAAGGGATCGATCCGCTGGTGAGCGAGCCGGAGCCGGTGACCCTTCCGCCTTGAAACCCGGAAGCTCCGGTTGCGAAATTGATGATCACCGGACCGTTCGCTCCGGCGGCCCCGCGATGAATGTGCGAAGCGCTCGGACTCGCGATTCCGCTCGTATTCACCTCGAAGGCGATGGTGCTGTTAACCGGATCGAACGTCACCAGACTGCTGCCGAATGCGGTGCTGCTGTTGGCCGGGTTTTCATTGGCGCCGCGGAGGGAGGCCGCATACAGGATCGGGCCGCCGCTCACGAAGGCGAGCTGCCCGCGGACGGCGCCGCCGCCGCACTGAGTGGTGTGCACGTTGACGTAGAAATTACTGGGGTTCTGCAGGATCTCGGTCCCGAGATCCGACGTGATCGCAAACGTGCCGGTCAGCGTGCCGTTCGTGAACGACGCGGCCGGCGTGAATCCGAGGACGACCGGGCCGCCGACACCTACCGCGCCGCGATGAATGTGCGACGCTGTGATGGGACTGCCGAGGTTCGACACGGTGATCGTCACATTGACGTTCTGTCGGGCCGAGTCGAACGTCACCGTGGCGTTCCCGGAACCGGGCGTAGCGCAGGGCCCGGGTGTTTCCTGTAACCCGGTCAGCACCGCGCCGAGAGTCTGCGCGGAGATACTGCCCGCGAACAACAGACCAATTGCAAAGCTGACGAAGAAAACACGTCGTCTCATATCTCCTCCTCTTGTCCGGGGGAGAATACTTCCGCTTTTGCAAATTGCCGGCTGCAAATTTTGCGTGACACTAAGAATGTGATCTAGATCACAGTCAATGTCTTCCGACGGTCATAAGGCCCGCCGGCTCGGCCGTGGGGCGGCCGCAGCGCGGATCGCCATCAACGCTGCCCCTTCGACGGGCGTGCGCTGCGGCGGAGCGATGGCGGCGCGCGGCGCTTTCGCCTTCACCGTTTCTCGCATCGGCGCGAGCAGCGGCTCGCCGGCGTTGAACGCACCTCCGACGTAGGCAACCGGAAACTCGCGATCGGCGATTTTGAGTCGCTGGGCAACTGCAAGAACGCAGGCGCCGAGCTCGCGTCCGGCGTCGCGAAGAATTGCGCTGGCCACCGGATCGCCCATCTCGGCCGCTTCGATGACGAGTTTGCTGTAACGCGCGATGTCATCCGCGTGCGTGGTGGTGGCGTAAACGAACCGCGGGATCTCCGAAGCCGCCAACTGGTAATCGCGCCCGATCATGTCGAGCATCTCCGTCGCCGGACCTCGCCCGTCGTAGGCGCGCAACACGGCGTTCAATGCGGCGCGCGCGATTCCGTAGGCACTCCCCTCGTCCCCGAGGGTCGGCCCCCAGCCGCCCGCCCGCGCTTCTTCGCCGGACTCGTTGCGTCCGAACGCGACCGATCCCGTCCCTGCGATCACGACCACGCCCGCCCCGAAACCGATCGCCCCGGTCAGCGCGATTCGCGCATCGTTGTCGACGGTGAAGTTGCCGCGCGGAAAAAAGATGTTGAGCGAATCGACGATCTCCTGCCGATGCGCGGGATGGTCCGCCCCCGCGATGCCGCAATATGCCCACACGATCTCGCGGCTCGCGACATCGGCATTCACCAGCGCCTTGTTGACGGCGCGCTCGATATTGCGGGCGGCAGTCTCGATCCCGACGCGCAGATGGTTCGACGGACCGGCGATGCCGTCGCCGAGCGATTTGCCGCTGTCGTCGGTGACGAGCGCGGCCGTTTTTGAGGCGCCGCCATCGACGCCAAGAAAGTAAGTCACCGAGGTGAGTTTACGAGACTTCGGACCGCCATTTGCACTCAATCAATGGTTTGGAGGACAAAGCGATGAATCGCAATCGTATTCTGACAATCTCGGCAATGGCGCTGATCCTGGTCGGCCTCTTCACGATGGTTTCGTGCAAGACGTCCGGCATGGCCATGACCTCGCGGGGTCAGCTTTTCAAGATCAACATCTACGCGCCTGACAAGCTGGCTGAAGGCGCCGAAGGCAATATCGATGTCGTCCTCAGCAATCGAGGCGTGAACAACCTCCAGGACATCCTGGCCGACGTCGAGCTGCCGCCACAGGTCCTGGTGCTCGATCAGACCAACGACCGCGGAATCTCGGTCACGCACGATCCCGGCTCGTCGGTCTATCACTTCGGGATTCCGAAGCTGAATCCGGCCGAGGACGCCAACCTGCGGTTCCATGCTCGAACGGCGTTCGGCACGCTTTCAGAGACGGGACAGATCAGCGTGACGGCATGGCAGAAGGACCTGCCTGGCGACAAGCTGTTCCGCAAGACCACCATCGCGCTGCAGCGATAAACTCTCCTGTGGATGGAGATCAACCGGCGGAAACCCCACGAAATCCATATTCCGCCGAAGCCGCGAGCGGCGCTGGAAGATCGAAAGCTTCTCGATCGGCCCGCGTCGCTCGACAAACTGCAGAGCGAGTCGTGGCGCGTTCTGAGGATCACCAGTGAGTTCGTCGCTGGGTTCGATCACCTGGTGGACGTCTACCCGGCGGTGTCGATCTTCGGATCGGCGCGAACCAGGCCGTCCAACGCGTACTACAAAGCCACTGTTCGTACGGCCGAGCTGATCGGCAAAGCGGGATTCGCCATCATCACCGGCGGCGGTCCCGGAATCATGGAAGCAGCAAACAAGGGGGCGCGCCTGGCGGGCGCGCTCTCGGTGGGCTGCAACATCGAGCTTCCCTTCGAACAGAAGATCAACGCGTACGTCGATCGCGCCCTGACGTTTCGATACTTCTTCGTCCGCAAGACGATGTTCATCAAGTACTCGGAAGCGTTCATCACCTTTCCGGGCGGCTTCGGTACTCTCGACGAGATCCTCGGAGCGTTGACATTAATACAAACAAAAAAGATTAGTAATTTCCCCGTCATTCTTTTCGGCCGGGATTACTGGGGCGGCTTCATCGATTGGCTGCGCCAGTGCGTGCTGGGCGCCAACAACATCGCGCAAGCCGACATCGACAGCATCCATCTGGTCGACGAGCCGGAACAGGTTCGCGACATCGTCGTGGAATTTCACGATCGCGCCTTGAAGACGAACAAGAACGAGGACGAGGCCATGGCGCCGTAGCTACGAGATCGTCTCGGCTTCTTCCTCGGCCTCTTCCGTCTTCGGCATCTGCGTCTGGACGATGACCCAGCGCACGCGAAATTTTTCGGCGTCAACGACCTCAATGGACAGATCGCCCAGCGTGGTCCGGTCGCCCGGCGCCACCTCCCGCCCCAGACGCGCCGCCACATAACCTCCGATGGTCTCCTCGGCCGGCTCCCCCAGGTCGACCTTCAGGCGGTCGGCCAGATCTTCGATGAGATAGTCGCCGCGCACGCGATACCGTCCATTGCCGAGCGGCTCGATCTCCGGACGCTCGCGATCGAATTCGTCCTGAATCTGCCCGAACAATTCCTCGGTGATGTTTTCGAGCGACACGATTCCTGACGCGCCGCCGTATTCGTCGAGCACCACCGCCATGTGGGTCTTGTGCTCGATGAACTGCGACAGCAGCGCCTCGATGTTGCTGTTCTCGGGAACGAAAAGGATGTCGCGCTTGAGCTCGACCAGCGAGCGGCCCGGACCGCGGAGCTGCGCCAGAAGCAGGTCCTTCACGTGGACGAGCCCGACCGTACGATCGAGCGTTCCTTCACACAGCGGATATCGCGTATGCCGCGTCGTGCGAATGATCTCGAGATTCTCGGCAATCGTTTTCGCCGTAGAAAGAACAGCAACATCGGTGCGCGGCACCATGATCTGGCGGGCGGTGCGTTTCGAGAATTGAAAAACGCCTTCGATGATCTCGCGATTCTCTTCGGAGAGAATTCCCGCTTTTTCCGAGCTGGCTAGAATGAGTCGCAGCTCCTCCTGCGAGTGGGCCGTGTCGCCGCTCGACGGACGAATGCCGAGAACGCTGAGGACGGCGTTCGAGGTTCTGTTCAAAAACCAGATGACCGGAAACATGACCACGTAGAAGCCGCGCAAAAAGTGCGACAGCGACAAGGCCGTGCCCAGGGTTCGTCCCACCGCGATGTATTTCGGTCCCAGCTCGCCGAAGGTGATGTGCAGCCACGAGATGGCCAGGAAGGCCAGCGTCGCTGAAATCGAATGCGCGACTGGGGCGCGGTAGGAACCGAACATCGACACCGAGGGCTCGATGAGTTTTTCAAAGACGGGCTCACCGATCCAGCCGAGTGCCAGCGATGCCAGCGTCACTCCGAACTGCGTCGCAGATAGATAGGTATCGAGCTTCTTGACGATCCGGCGCGCCATGCGAGCGCGCGAGCTTCCGGCGGCGGCCAGCTCCGCCAGCTGCGTGGGCCGCACTTTCACGATCGCAAATTCGGCAGCCACGAATACGCCGTTCGCGATGATGAACGCCAGGGCTAACAGCAAATACCAGGTGGGCATTTTTCAGGAGGCGGGCGCCTATTCTATCAAGCGCGCCGTCGCCACAACTTCATCCAGCGTGCGCCAGAACCTGGGGTAAGACTTCGACACAACCTGTTCGTTTTCAATACTTACGCCGCCGCGCGCAAGTCCAGCAATTGCAAAGGACATGGCGATCCGATGGTCGTTGTGGGTGTCGACGGTCGCGCTGCCGCTCGCCCACCCCGGCTCGATGCGCAGAGCGTCGGCCCGCTCCTGCACGCGCACCCCCAGGCGCTGCAATTCCTGCGTCACGGTCGCCAATCGATCCGATTCCTTCACGCGCAGGTTCGCGACATTGACGATCTCGATCGGCGACTCCGCCAGCGGCGCGATGGCCGCCAGCGTCGGCACGATGTCGGGCGTGGAGTTGCAGTCAAACGTCGCGCCCCGCAGCGATTCGGCGCCGACGACGCTGATCACATCATCGCGGATGACCTGACAGCCCATCGCACCGAGCATCTCGAGAAATCGTGCGTCGCCTTGTGCCGTGGGATGCGCCAGCCCGCGAACGTGCGTCGTGCCGCGCGTCGCCGCGGCGGCAGCGAACCAGTACGCTGCAGATGAGTAATCGCCTTCGATCCTGTACTCGTCGCGATGAAGACGCGCAGGCGTGATGTGTACGACGTTGCCGCTTTTCTTCACCATCGCGCCGAAGTCAGCGAGCACCGCAGCGGTGATGTCGATATATGGCGCAGAGGCGATCGATGCAATCCGCAACGTGATTCCATCGGGCAGCGTCGCGCCGCCTAACATCAGCGCCGAGACGAATTGGCTCGACGTTTCCGCAGAGATCGCGACATCGAATCCGCCCCGCATTCTCTTGCCGCGGATTTTCAGTGGCGGAAATCCCTCCCGCTCGACGTACTCCACCTCCGCGCCGATGCGCAGCAGAACATCGACCAGATCGCCGATCGGACGCTCGTGCATCCGTTTTTCGCCGTGCAGGAGGAAGCGTCCGGGCGTAAAGGCCAGCCATCCGGTCATGAACCGCATCGCAGTGCCGGCATTGCCCACGAAGATGGGCACCTCGTTCGCGGACATGCTCTTGCGCTCGCCGATGCGGACACCATCTTTGAAAGAGCCGCTGACCTCGAACCCGATCGTGCGGATGGCCTCCAGGGCGTAGCGCGTGTCGTCGGCGTCGAGGCAATTGCTGATGGCCGTCGTTCCTTCCGACATCGCGCCCAGCAGCAGCGCGCGAACGGAATACGACTTCGACGGCGGGGCAGTGACGGTCGCGTCGACGGGCCCGATCTTGGGAATCGACTTCATTCGAACTCGAGCCGCAGCCCGTCGTAGGCCAGCCGAACATTGGCCGGCAGGGTCGCTTCGAACGACGCGTGTTCGATGTCGTGTGTGAGATGGATGAGATATGTCATTCGTGCACCGATGCGATCGGCGGCCTCGATCGCCTCGCCGATCGTGAAGTGCGTCGGGTGCGGCGGCGACGGCCGGAGGCCATCGAGAGCGAGCGTGTCGACGCCGCGAAGCAGTTCGACCGTCCGGTCCGGAATGCCGTTGGTGTCGGTGATGTACGCGAACGGACCCAAGCGATATCCGAGGATCGTCCAGTCGCCGTGGCAGACGGGAAGGGGCGTGATGTCGATTCCGTGGTGGCGAAACGGACCGTCGACTTCGTGCAGATCGAGTTGGGGCTTGCCGCCGCCGAGCTGCGTGTCGTTCCAGATGTAGCTGAAGGCGCGGCGAATCGCCTTGGCGGTGGCCGCGTTCGCAAAGGCGTGAATCGTCTCGCGCTGCCGGAAATTGAAGGGACGAATGTCGTCGAGACCCATCAGATGATCGGAATGCGAGTGCGTGAACAGCAGAAAGTCGAGACGGGGAATCGGATCGCGGAGAAGCTGGATGCGCAGGTCGGGCGTGGTGTCGATCAGAAAATATTTTCCGTCCGACTCGATCTTCACCGATTGCCGCAAACGCTGATTCCGCGGATCGCTCGACGTGCAGACAGCGCAGCGGCAGCCAACGACCGGGACGCCGGTGGAAGTGCCCGAGCCGAGGAAGGTAACGATCATAAAAAAGCGAAATTCAAAATTTCATACAACAGTCCAGTCAAACTCTCCGGTCGCCGGGTTGATGACCATGGCCTCCCCATTCTCATACCACGGCGGGACGATGGTGACGATGGCGTCGCCGGCCGGCATCACCAGCTTTTCGTGAAAGTGGCCGAACACCACATTTGTGAAACCTTCCGTGCGCCGTCTCCGGGCATAGTTTTCCATCTGCGCCAGCGGCAATCGGCTCTTGTGCTTGAAATTGGTCCTGGAGAGCTTTTTCTCCACGTTTTCGACGAAGCGGCGGGCAGCCTTCTGCGGAATCAGCTTCAGCGAGAACTTTGAAACGGGATTCTTCGACGCCATCCTCCAAAAACGATATGGATAATCGTGATCGTTGATCATGTCGCCGTGGACGATCAGATATTTCCGCCCGCCGGCCAGCAGCGCGTACTCCACGGCAACGTCGGTCACCGATTTCTCCGCGAACGATCCGCGGAGGAAAAAATCGCGGTTCCCTTCCACGTAGTGCACTCCGATGCCGGAGTCGCGCAGCCGGCGCAGTCGCTCGAACACTTTCTCGATCGCGGACGTGAAAAATTTCGGATGCGCGATCAGATAATGGAAAAGATCGCCGTTGAGATAGAGGGCGCGCGGCTGCAAGGCCTCGAGGCGATCAACCCACGCAAGGATCCTGGCTTCGCTGCCGGCTGCCAGACCGATGTGCGAGTCTCCGATGACGAAAATCTGTCCGGCGGCAATCATGATCAGAGCGCGGTCTTCAGATTCGCGCGCGGATTCTCGCGATAGGCTGACTCGATTTTATCGACCGCGTCGGAAGGCGGCTCTTTCGGAGCGTGAATCTCGATCCGATAGTACTCGTCGCCGTATCCTCCACCCTTTTTCTTGACGCCCTTTCCGGTCAGTCGAAAGGTCTGCCCGCCCTGCGTTCCCTTCGGAATGCGCGCGCGGACAGGTCCGTGGATGGTGGGGACCTCGATTTCCGCGCCGCGAATCGCTTCGCCGACC
>DASPZU010000098.1:0-15369 GCA_035636095.1 Thermoanaerobaculia bacterium | reverse complement strand
CTTCCTGCTCTCGATCTACCGGCGCTTCTCTTCTGGTAGGCTCTCTCCATGGCGGTTCTCCTTTCTCTTTCACAACCGGATCGTACGACCCGGTGAAAGGAACCGCCATCTCACTTTTCAACTAAGCTCGGGACATCCTCTAAATATGGATCCCATCAACGCGCACACATTTGATATTTCGGCGGCCTTGAACGCACGACCGCTCGGCGTGAACCACTACGTCGTAACTCTCCCGCCCCGGACAATGGAGCAAGTATCCCTTGGCAACGACTTGTTACCGAATGCCGAGGTGCTTATTCAGGACACGACGGCAACCGCTTCGCCATTTACTTCGTGGATTGCGTACGCCTCCACGATAGACAACATTACCGGTGACGCGTGGTCGGAGCTTGCAGTGGCTTTTGCGCCAGGAACGATCGGCACGGGCATGTCACCGGGAAGAATGAGCTCGGAAAGTTTTTCGGGCGAGCGGGTCGCCGGTGAGCGCTAATCCGTTGGGTGACGAGGTCGGTCGATGAAATCCACCATTCTCCTCGTTCGACTCAACGTCCCCGACACTCCTTCCGAAGGTCGACTCGGCGGCAGGTCGGTCGCCTGCACCTCCTTTCCAGACCGTCTTGTATTCGGCTTGGCTGCGCAAGGCATGGCCTCGACGGAAGGATGCCGGTGATTGAACCGTCGCCTAACTTGCGCCTGCAGCGGACGTGGCCCGCTGCGTCGCGGTGTCCCGAGTGCGTTACCATTCCGCGTCGCGGGCCACGCCGCTGAGGCGCGGGTCCGTTAGGCCGAGCTACCGCTTCGGATTATTCAGGTTCGCAATAAAGTCCAACCGCTCACGCAGAGACGGAACACGCCATCGAGCTCGTTCCGCATCGGTGCTCGCTTTTGGGTCGAACGGTTCAAGTGTCCACTCGGTACCTTTTTTACCGTACTGAGTGCCAAAAATCTGTGGTTTTCCTGTGCTCTGAAGGTAACGATCTGTCGCTGCAGCATAAAGCCAACGCGCATCAGCAAACCAGGGCCGCAATTCCACGGCGCGGTGAGCCAACCGCCGCGCAGCGGCATAATCGGTGCTGTCACGGCCGTGCTGCATGATCATGGCTGCGTGGTAGTAATCGTCGGCCGATCGCACAAGCTTCCGCTCCAGCATGAGCTGCACCAGGTGCCGCCTTGAAACATCATGTCGCGTAATTCGATCTAACAACATCGGCCACTCCGACTGTGGCTTTGATTCAAGCGACTCTCGTTCAGCTTGGTCATCCTCGAACGCGTATAGAAGTTCCGCGTTAACGTGTCGGAGAAATACTTCCTCGTTCTCATCGCATTCGCCGGCGAACATCTTTTGGTAGCGCGCAAACTCGTCGGCCGACTTGAACCGTGCACAGTCCCTGTAGCCGCGTTCGAAGGCGATCTTAAGATATCGTTCTGCCTTCCCGTTTTCCTCAAGCCGGCTGAAGCAGCTTGCCGCTGCGAAAGGTGCGTCGGCATCAAACGGTCGCTCACGTGCCGCCTGCGCAAAGATCGCCGCACATGTGCCGTAGTCTTTTCGGGCCAAAGCCTCCAACCCACGCTTTTCAAATGGTAGCGGAGCGGGCGCAGCAGCAAAGCCATCAGACGCCCAGAGAATCATGCCGGCGACAACGAGAAGCCGCCCCATGCGCAGAGCGTAGCACCGCCCTGGCAGGAGCCGCCGCGCGGCTCAGCCAAAGAACGTTAGGCCGTCGCGATCCAGCCGAGAAATCCAGCGTAGTGCGACATTCAAATTGGTATTTATTCGTCGCGGTTCGTGCGCGGGTGACTCTCTTCGAGGATTTCCACCTCGACCTTCTTCTTTCCGAACTTCCTTGCCTCGCGAACAGAAGACATGTAGATATCGATCACGTTTCCCTTGACGTTTCTTCCACTGTCGACGACCGTGTATTCGCCGGAGTATGTCCCGGCACCGCTGACACGAATCTTCGAGCCGAGCGGCAGAACGTTCGGGTCGGCAGCCACGGTTCCCTTGCACGATTTCGACCCGTCGGCGGATTTTCCTTCAATCGAATACGCTGATGCTGTGAATTTCGCCGGTCCTGCTTTTCGCTGGGGAGTTGCCGCCGCGAGGCTGGCGACGAAAAGAATCGCGATGAGAAACGTCGCAGGAGTGCGGCACATGAATATTCTCCGAACCGCGCCGACGGAAAAATTCCTGCACGCCGGCAGAGGAATCGAGGCTGCACATCAAGTGCCAGTGGCGCGAACCTCCACGCCGGCTCCCACCACGGCGGCTAATCGAAGTAGCCCCCAGAACGTCTTCTTGATTACCCTAGTTGTGTGGTCACCCTCCAGCGTGAGTCTATGCCGGCGCGGCCTAACTTTTCGCTGCAGCCGACCCGCGGCCGTGCGCTGGTGGCCCGGCGCTTCCGCGCCTCGTGCTTCGGGTAGGACAAGGAGCGAACATCATGGCTATTCCAAACGCTGGCGGCTGGAAAACGTGCCGTCGTGGTCACAAATATCGCGGCCCCGATCCGTGTCCGATCTGCTATCCAAGCTCGCGTCGCTCGTCATCCAAGAAGGGGAAGTAGCTTCGACAATCTTCATTCCCGCTTGTGTCCGCGTTGAAATTTCGGGCCGTCCAACTCCTCGCTGGAGCGGGCCGCGCTGGTAGGCTATCTTGAACGAGTCGTGAGCGGGCCGAAGCCGCTCAGCTCTAACCGTTGGGCGTATAGGGCGGAGGGAGCCACATGACACAAGCAGAGATTTCCGGCATCTCACCCTTTTTTATCGTGAGCCATGTACCGTCATCGCTTTCGTTTTACCGAGACCGGCTTGGATTTGAGATCACCTTCCAGGGGCCTGCTCCTGACGACATTTTCTTCGGCATCGTTCGCAGAGGCGGTGCGATGGTCATGCTCAAGGACGTTGGTGTAGATCCACTGCCGAACTACAAGCGAGACGTCAAAAAAGGCGTCGCCCGCTGGGACGCTTACCTTTACGTCCCGGATCCTGATGCACTGGCGGCCGAATTTGCGTCGCGCAATGTCGAGTTTTCCGAGCCACTGAAGGACACTGATGACGGTTTGCGTGGTTTCGAGCTCAAGGACGCCGACGGCTATGTCTTGTTCTTCGGTCGTCCTCGGTGATGAGCGACACATGAACCTTTCCTGCGGCAGATCACGCCCAGCAATGCCGTTAGAGCGCACATGAAGGGCCATCGGTAGCCCAGCGTCGACCACCACCAAGAACGCTAGATCTCCACACAACAGGCTGGCTGACATGAAGGCATTCGTGGTCGAGAAATATGGCAAGAGCGGCCTCCGCGCCGCCCACGTGCCCGGGCCCACCGTCGGGCCGCGTGACGTGCTAGTCCGAGTGAGTGCTGCCAGCATCAACCCGCTGGACAAGATGGTCCGCAACGGCGAGTTCAAGCTGCTCCTGAGGTACAAAACGCCGTTCGTGCTCGGACACGACCTCGCGGGCGTCGTGACGCGGGTCGGCGACGAGGTGCGGGACTACAAGGTCGGCGACCAGGTCTACTCCCGACCCCGCGACCTGCGTATCGGGGCCTTCGCAGAGTACATCGCCATCGACCATGCCGACATCGCCCTCAAGCCGAACTCACTCACGATGGAAGAGTCTGCAGCGGTCCCGCTGGTAGCGCTGGCCGCGTGGCAGGCGCTGGTCGACCTCGCACAGGTCAAGCCGGGGCAGAAGGTCCTCGTTCACGCTGGCGCGGGCGGACTGGGCTCGACAGTCGTCCAGCTCGCCAAGCACCTGGGCGCATACGTCGCCACAACTGCGCACGGCAACGACGAGGAGAGGGTGCGCGGCTTCGGCGCAAATGAAGTCATCGACTATACGAAGGCAGACTTCGCCGAGTCGCTCTCCGACTACGACGTCGTGCTCGACTCCCTTGGTGGCGACAACCTCGCGAAGTCGCTGACCGTGCTAAGACCTGGTGGCCTGGCGATCAGCGTCGTAGGCCCGCCGGACGCTGCGTTCGCCGAGCAGGTCGGCCGGCCGCTACTGAAGCCCGTGATGGCGCTGATGAGCCGCAAGGTCCGGGCCCGGGCCAGGAAGCTAGGCGTGCGCTATTCGTTCTTCTTCATGCGGGCCGATGGCGCGCAACTGAAGACGCTGGCCGCTCTCTATGATGCGGGGACGCTGCGTCCGGTGCTCGACCGCACGTTCCCATTCGACGAGACGCTCGATGCGATCGCATATGTGGAACAGGGGCGCGCGAAGGGCAAGATCGTCGTCACCATGCCGCCCCCAGGCACCTGACAACAGGAACTGCTGCATACGTGCTGGTGGAGGCACCAGCGCCGGTGAGGCCCGGGCCAAAACGCCGTCGCCACTTCCTGTTGGTAGTTCTTTTATGGTCAATTTACAGGCTCGCGCGCTCTAACAATTCATTCAAGCCGACGCCGATTCGCGGCGCGGCTTAATTCAGGCGTTGGGCAGACATGATTCGACGTCTGGATCCATCGACCACTGAAGACCGCGCGCACATCGCGCGTAACATCGCACCCTTGGGCATCGGCGCCTGTGCCTTCGCGACGCTGCTCCTCATTGCGGTCGCGGTTTTACATCCATTCTGGGTTATTCGCGTGGCGAGTGGGATCGTTGAATGCCTCGGTGTCACGAACACCGGCTATTACATTTCTGTATTCCGCTATTTGCGGCCGAAGGACGTCGACCTCATCGCGAGACTGACCCGAGATACTTAATGGCCAGGAAAGGCTCGCGAGGTTCTTTCGAGCCTTATCGGCTGTGCCGACAAACTATCCAGTCGCCCGATTTCCGAGTGCGTTGCCGTCGCCGGCCTTACCTACGATTCGATTTAGAATGCTCGCGCCGTGCCCTTGGTCAAGTTCTATCTGCGCAAAGGGAAATCGCAGGAGTATCTCCGCAGCGTCGCCGACGCCGTGCACGAAGCGCTGGTCGCGCAAGCGAACGTTCCGCCCGACGATCGCTTTCAGGTCATCCACGAGCTCGCGGACAACGCGCTGATCGCGCATCCGAGCTACGGAGGCGTCAATCGCTCGAAGGATGTGGTTACGATCGAAATCACCTTCAACATCGGCCGAACGGTCGAGATCAAAAAGAATCTGTACGCCGACATCGTCCGGCGACTGCAGGAGAGCGCGGACGTTCGCCCCGACGACGTGGTCATCGTGCTCCTCGAAGTCGTGAAGGAGAATTGGTCGTTCGGCGGCGGTCGGGCAACCTACGCCACCGAGTAGGGTCGGGGCAGCGACTGCACCCACCATGCTCCATCGGAGTGGGATTGCGTCGAGAGCTGGCATCCTGATTCCGCGTGCTAGAGTCGCGGCGTGTGATCGTCCGCGCTCAACCCCTCTTCCTGTGGATCTTCCTCCTCGTCCTCGCGCCCCTCGGAGCGGCAGTGGTTGTTGCAACGTTGCTACTTCTTGGTGTGGCCCCTCCTGCGGTATTTGCTCCCGGCCGTGCCGTTAAGTCTTTTCTCCAGCTCTGCGGCTTGCACGTCGCCAATCGCGTGGCCGTGGTGAGTACGGTGGCTTCCTGGTGGGCGCTATTCGCAGCAATCGGGTTAGGGTGGGAGCGGCGACGGCGGCGAAGCGCCGCCTAACGTTCCCCGCTCGGCTGCTGGTAGAGGCCGATCACCTTGCCTGCCGGATCGCGGAATCGCGCGGTGATCTCCGGCAAGTCCGCTCCGATCGGTTGCACGATTTGGCCTTCGTTCGCGATGACCGACTCGCAGGTCCTGGGAACGCTGTCGACCATGATGTAGACCAGCAGGCGAGGTTGGGCAACGGCGCGTCCGCTGACCCATGTGCCGCTGACCTGAGCGGTCGTGTCGTCGAAAGCAAGGCTGCCGTCACAGCGTTGTCGGATCGTCCAACCGAATACCCTTTCATAAAAGGCAGCCGAGGCGCGAACGTCCGTCGCCGGCATCTCGATGTAGCAGATCTTGCCGTTTGTCAGGGTCGGGACCATCAGCGACTCCGAGTATATGATCGCCACAAAGAAGTATGGCATGCGGATTTCGGTCGTCGTTTCCGCTCTCTTGCTTGCTGCCGCGTGCTCTCTGCAGAGCCAGCGCCTGTCGAACGAATCGACGGCAGCGGTCGAGCACGAGATTTTGCAAGCGGAAAATCGGCTGGCCGATGCTCTCAACGCTTTAGACGATGCCGCGCTCGACGCGCTATGGGACGACGGTCTGGTATTCGTTGGTACCAACGGCCACGCAGCAACGAAGGCACAACGCTTAAAAGGTGTCCGCGATGCTCGAGGCAGCGCTGGCAATCGCGTGACCAGCACGAATGATGACGTTCGCGTTCAAGTCCTCAGCAACGCCGCCGCGGTGGCGTATGTCATCTCCAGCTGGCACGGAGTGGATGTCAACTCTTCCCAGCAGTACCGCGCAACGCACGTGTGGACGCGTGAAAGCGGAGCGTGGAAACTCGTTTCGGCGCATGTGAGCAAGGTGGCGCCGTAGGGATCATCTCAGCCTGACGGAGGAGCTTCATGTATTCGATTCGACGCTTGGCCCCAATGTTTTTCGGCGCCGCCGCTTTTCTGGTCGGCTGCGCGAGTCACGCAGGCCGCACGTCCCAAGTCTCGCCGCAAGCGTCACTCAAACAGGCAGCACTAGCCTGGGCTCATTCGTTCACAACACGGAATCCCAGCGAGATTCTCGAGTTTTTCGCGGACGACGCGATCGTGTGGTACCCGAGGCATCCGCGGCCAATCATCGGGCGCGACGCGAACATGGCGGCATGGGCTGTTTACTTCAAGAGCAATCTGGCGCATCCCGTGTCGGTTGATTCCGTGGAGACAGCGGCGTCCGGCGAACTCGGAATCACTTATGGCAAGTATTTATACAAAGAGGCTACCGATCCCAACGCCGAGGGCGGCAGGTACGTCGCCGTGTGGCGGAAGCTCAGTCACGAGTGGCGGATCGTTTTTATGTCGGCCCATAAGCACGACGATGTCTCAGGAGCAACATTCACATCTCCTTAGGTCGAAGATGAGCGGCCTTCACCACGTACGCCGGCGAATCCGTCGTGATACCGGTCGCGGTGCAGGCCGGCGATTCACCTGCGGCACGAAGCGCTCGATGCGGGTCGGAGTCTCAACGGCGATCTCGCGCAAATCGAATCCCGCGGCGGTCTTGCGCGGAATTCCCCGGGCGATGAAGCGCTCCAGGGCGCGCAGGCTCTCACGATCTTCGGGAGTCGCGAAGCTGATGGCGTCTCCGATCGCGTGCGCCCTTCCGGTCCGACCGATGCGATGCACGTAGTCTTCCGGCTGCGGCGGAAAATCGAAATTGATGACGTGGGAGATTCCTTCGACGTCAATGCCGCGCGCTGCGATGTCGGTTGCCACCAGCACGCGCACCGCGCCGCTCTTGAATCCGCGGAGCGCTTGAAGCCGCTGACCCTGGCTGCGATTCGAATGCAGCGTGGCGGTGCGGATCCCCGAGGCCGCGAGCTTGCGCGCGATCTTGTCGGCGCCGTGCTTCGTGCGTGAGAAAACCAGAACGGAATCGAGCGACGCGTCGCGAAGCAGATGCTGCAACAGCGCCAGCTTCCGGCTTTTCGGCACTTCGTAAACCATCTGGGCAACCGAATCGGCAGGATTGGCCCGGCGACCGATCTGCACGACCTCCGGTGCGGTCAGAAAATCGGATGCGATTTTCTCGATCTCTCGCGACAGCGAGGCTGAGAAGAGCAGTGTCTGCCGTTCGCGCGGCAACGCATGCACGATCCGGCGGACGGCAGGCAGAAAGCCCATGTCCATCATGCGGTCCGCTTCGTCCAGCACCGCAACTTCGACTTGCGAAAAGTTGACGTGGCCCTGCTGCATCAGATCCAGCAGGCGGCCCGGCGTTGCGATCGCGATCTCGGCGCCGGAACGCAAACCGGCGATCTGTGGACGCTCGCTCACTCCGCCGTAAATCGTCACGCTGCGCAGATGGAGATGCCGCGCATATTTGCGGACGTTCTCCTCGATCTGCACGACCAGCTCTCGCGTCGGCGCGACGATCAGGGCCCGCACCCCGCCCCGGCCCATCCTCGAACCGTGCGCCGAGAGGCGCTCCAGGATGGGCAGGACGAATGCGGCCGTTTTTCCGGTCCCGGTTTGCGCGATTCCGATCACATCGCGGCCGTGCAGCACGGCTGGAATGGCCTTCGTTTGGATGGGAGTCGGCTCGGTATAGCCCGACTCGCGTACAGCTTTGGTGATTTGTGGCCTGAGGCCGAGGGCAGTAAATGGCATGCGGTCGTATTCCGTTCGTCAGTAGATTGTTGATTCACTCTGGCTTGCGGACGGCGACAGCGAGTCGATGAAACGCAGAGAGGGAAGCAGCCCGTACCCGAACGTGGAACGGCCCAAGGAAATTGCCACGTGTTAGGATGGACCCCAGGACGGTACCCCCTTTGGCACATGCACGACCTTCGGCGACGAAGAAACAAAGAGAACAAAAACGACGTGAACGGCAACAGCTCAAAGCCGAAAAGCGCGCCCAGCGCAAACTAGCCGCTCAGGCGGCCGCGGAAGAGCAGAAAGCGTAAGCGGCTCGACCGCCCCCCCTGCTAGAATGCGTCGCGCGCGAGCGGTGTTTTGAGCGCGTGACTTTTCCCGCGGCACGCTCGTCAAACCGCAGGGCATCGTTTCCGATGACTCGATTTCTAGCCATTGTGCTCCTGCTGAGCGGTTCCGCGGTCGCGCAAACCCAGCCGGAGCCCCAGACGCCCGCCAAGCCGAAGCCGGGAACCATCGTCCCGCGCCCTGACTCCGGCCGAATCATTTCTGAACCGACACCGCTGCCCACTCCCGCGACCACCATGCCCGCCACCGGCGCCCTGGCCGGCCAGGCGATCGAACGATTCGAGGCCGTCGGCAACACCTCGGTCGCCAGCGACACCATCCGCGTCTACCTCGGCATCGTTCCGGGCGAGCCCTACAACCCCGACCTGATCCAGAAAAACTTTCCGAACCTCTGGCAGACCGGCCTGTTCGACGATATCCGCATCGAAGCCGATCGCGGCGAGCGCGGCGTCATCGTGCGCGCGATCGTCAAGGAGCGGCCGCGCATCGGATCGGTGGAGTACCGCGGAAACAAAGAGCTGAACGCCGCCAAGATCAACGAGGCGCTGGAGAAAGAAAAGATCGATCTTCACGTCGGCAACACCATCGAGCAGACGCTGGTGCAGCGGGCGGCTGAGGCCATCAAGCGGGCCTACGCGGAAAACGGGTTCGAAGGCGTGACCGTCGATCCAACCACCGAGAACATGCTGGAGCCGGGCGAAAAAAAGATCGTCTTCAACGTCAACGAAGGCATGAAGGCGACCGTTTCGCGAATCGACTTCGTCGGCAACAAGCGCTTTTCCAGCCGCCGCCTCCGCGGGCAGATGAAAGAGGTCCAGCCGAACAACATCATCTCTTGGATCCGCAAAAAGAATCTTTACATTCCGTCCAAGCTCGACGAGGACCTCGAGAACGTCAAGAACTACTACATGGACTACGGCTACACCAACGTCTCCTTCGGCGAGCCGCAGATCACGACGATTCGCAAGGGCAAGAAGTCGCGTGTGAACATCACCATCCCCGTGAAAGAGGGAACGGTGCACACCTTCGGAGAAGTGGAGGTCTCCGGCAACACCGTCTTCACGAAAGATCAGATCATTGGAAACTTCCCGCTGAAGAAGGGCGAGATCATTCGCCGCAAGGGCATTCAGAACCGCATCGACGCATTCAGCGACGCCTATCGTGGCCGCGGTTACATCTACTCCTACATCAATCCGGAATACGTCGAGCGCGACAACAACGTCACCGACGTTCACATCCAGGTCTTCGAAGGCGATCAGTTCCGCCTCGGACGTCTCGAGTTCCAGGGCAACAACACCACCAAGGACAAGGTCCTCCGCCGCGAGATCTTCCTCGAAGAGGGAGACATCATGGACATGGAGACCTTCAAGCAGAGTCTCTACAAGCTGGGGCAGCTGGGGTACTTCAAGGTCACCGACAATCCCGACTTCAAGGTCAACCAGGAAAAGAAGACCGTCGACATCACGGTCAAGGGCTCAGAAGAAGGGAAGAACGACATCCAGTTCGGCGGAGGCTACTCCGAAGGGACCGGGTTCTTCGTGCAGACGCAGTTTTCGACCCGCAACTTCCTTGGGGAGGGCGAGAACCTCGGGCTCAGCTTCCAGACCGGCAACCGTCTCCACTTCTTCTCGCTGTCGTACGCCGATCCGTGGTTCCTCGATACGCCGAACAGTCTGGGCGTGTCGCTGTTCAACCGCACCACGAACTATCCGCTGTCGTTCGGATATCAGGAGTTGAGCAAGGGCGGATCGATCGCGTATGGATATCGACTGCATCGATTCGACAGCCTGTCGCTGGTTTACGGATTGGAGCACGTCAAGAGCCATTACGAGTTCAACGTCGCGCCGGACGTGAACGGCAACGTTCCCATCGCGCAGATCTCCGACTTCACCTATTCGCAGTCGTCGATCGGACCGTCGTACAGCTTCGACTCGCGCGACAATCCATTCGACACCACTCGCGGCGGACGCTTCACGATGGGCTTGTCATACTCCGGCGGTGCGCTGGGCGGGAGCATCCACTCCTTCCGGCCGACGCTGGGCATGACGAAGTTCTTCAAACTGTCGCGGCGCAGCTCAGTCAGCTTCAACAGCGATCTCGGATACATGCTGCCGCTGAACAAGAACTGCTCGAACACGCTCGACGAGCAGCAGGCCACCACCAAAGAGCTGTGCATCCCGAAAGGTCAGCGCTTCTTCGTCGGCGGCGAGTACTCCGTCCGCGGATTCGGATACGGCACGCTGGGGCCGAACGAAACCTTCAACGGTCAGACCGTGATCGCGGGCGGTTACAAGCAGGCGGTCTTCAACGGCGAGTACATCTTTCGAGTCAACGATCCGCTGCGTCTGGTATGGTTTGCGGATTCGGGGTGGGCATGGGGTTATCACGACAAAGTTGAGCTCGGGAAACTCCGCTATTCCACCGGGGCCGAGCTCCGGATTTTCCTGCCGGTGTTCCAGTTCCCCATCCGGTTCATCTACGCCATCAATCCGCAACGGAAAAAGGGCGACAAATTCGAGAGTTTCCAGTTCACCATCGGGAATACCTACTAATTCGCCGAGGTATTTACGCTCTGTTCCATCTCTAAAGGAGATTTCATGAAGAAGCTTCTGATTGCGATCGCGGCGACGGCTCTTGCTCTTCCCGTCTTCGCGCAGGCCACAGCTCCGGGACGGCTGGCGGTGATCGATGTGCAGCGCGTGCTGAACACGTCGGTTGCCGGCAAGGCGGCTCAGGAAAAGCTGAAGAAGATGCAGGAAGACAAGATGGTGCGCGCCAACAAAATGCAGGACGACATGAAGGCGCTCGACACGGAGATCAACACCAAGAAGCTCTCGCTCAGCGAAGACAAGCTCGCCGATCTGCAGAAGCAGCTGGCCGACAAGCAGGTCGCGCTGCAGCGCTTCGGCCAGGATGCTGACAAAGAGCTGGGTGAATCCCGCGACAAGGAGCTGCTGGCGCTGGAGAACAAGATCAAGCCGGTGATCGACCAGATCGGAAAAGAGATGGGACTGGCGGCCATCTTCAACAAGTTCGAGTCCGGCTTGGTGTACGCCTCGGACGCGATCGACATCACCGACTCGGTGATCAAGCGTTTCAATGACTCCACCGTCGCGGAAAGCGGCACACAGCCGGCCGCACAGCCGGCAGCGGCGAAGAAGCAGTAGTGTGGAGGCCGGCGCCCTCGCCGGCCCAGCGGCGGGCGAAGGCGCCCGCCACCACACAGGTACAATTCCCCGCCATGTCGGGGGTTTCGATTTCGGACATCGTGGCGCTGGTGGGCGGCCGGTACGACGGGCCGCCCGACCGCCGTGTCCGCGGCGTCGCGGCACTCAAAGACGCCACCGAAGATCATCTCAGCTTCCTCGGCAATCAATCCTACGCTGCGCAGGTCGCGGAGTCGCGCGCTGCCGCCATCCTCGTTCCCAACGAGCTGGAGGCAAGCGATCCGCGCTTCATCCGGGTTGCGAAACCGCACGCCGCGCTTGCGGAAGTGCTCGATCGCTGGTTCAACACCCGCAAGGTTCCGCGCGGAATCTCGCCGCTGGCATCGATCGCATCGACGGCGAAACTCGGCGCCAACGTCACCGTCGG
Organism: Thermoanaerobaculia bacterium; assembly: GCA_035636095.1. GTDB lineage: Bacteria > Acidobacteriota > Thermoanaerobaculia > Gp7-AA8 > Gp7-AA8 > Gp7-AA10. The sequence goes on along the minus strand of DASPZU010000098.1, from coordinate 3,198 downwards.
CGCATTCAGCTCGATCGGAGAGAACGTCGTGATCGGCGACGACACGCTGATCTACCCGAACGTGTCGATCTATGACGGCACACAGGTCGGACGTCGATGCATCTTTCACAGCGGCGTCGTGATCGGATCGGACGGCTACGGCTTTGTCAGCGTCGGCGGAAAGCATCGCAAGATTCCGCAGGTGGGAATCGTGCGCGTCGAAGATGATGTCGAGATCGGCTCGAACTCCTGTGTCGACCGCGCCGTCCTCGGCGAAACCGTGATCGGCGAAGGAACGAAAATCGACAATCTGGTGCAGATCGGACACAACGTGCGGGTCGGCAAAAACTGCCTGATCGTTTCGCAGGCCGGAATCGCGGGATCGACGGAGCTCGGCGATGACGTCGTCGTCGCCGGACAGGCCGGCCTGGCCGGTCATCTGAAAATCGGCAACGGTGCGCAGATCGGCGGCGCTGCGGCCGTGTTCCACGACGTGCCGGCGGGCACGAAGGTGATGGGCAATCCGGCAGTCGAGTTTCGCGAATTTGCTCGGCGCGACCTGGCCGTCAAACGATTGGCCAAGAAGAGAGAGTGATGCTGACCATCACCGAGATCATGAAGATCCTGCCGCATCGCTACCCGATGCTGCTGGTCGATCGCGTCCTGGAGATCGAAGCCGGGAAGCGCATCGTCGGCATCAAGAACGTCTCCGCCAACGAGCAGTTTTTTCAGGGGCATTTCCCGGGAGCGCCGGTGATGCCGGGCGTTTTGATCGTGGAAGCGATGGCGCAGTGCGCGGCGGTGCTGATCCTGCGCGACATTCCGAATCGCGAAGAAAAACTCTTTCTCTTCGGCGGCGTCGACAAGGCGCGGTTTCGCAAGCCGGTCATCCCGGGCGATCAGCTTCGATTCGAATGCGAGATCGTGCAGCGCCGGTCCAACAGCGTGAAGATCCACGGCACGGCCACCGTCAACGGCGAGCTGGTGGCCGAGGCCGAGATGCTGAGCGTGATGGTAGAGAGGCCGAAGTAGTGGCGCAGGTTCACGCGACCGCGATCGTCAGCGGCGAAGCGGTCATCGGAAACGGAGTCGAAATCGGACCTTATGTCGTGATTGGGCCGAGCGTCACGGTGGGGGCGCACTCCAAAATCGGGGCAGCCTCGCGCATCGAAGGCCCGACCACCATCGGCGAGCGCAATGTCTTTTACGGTCAGGCTTCGATCGGAAGTCCGCCTCAGGACATGAAATATCGTGGCGAGCGGACCGAACTAAGAATTGGTAACGATAATGTGTTCCGAGAATTTGTTACGATTAATCGCGGGACGGCGGGGGGCGGCGGACGCACCACCATCGAGTCGAACAATTTCTTCATGGCTTACTCGCACGTCGCGCATGACTGTCATGTCGGCTCGAACACCATCTTCGCCAACAACGCCACCCTGGCCGGGCACGTCGACATCGGCGATCACTCGACCATCGGCGCATTCTCGGCGGTCCATCAGTTCTGCCGGGTCGGGGATCATGCCTTCATCGGCGGATTCACGGTGGTGACGCAGGACGCACTGCCGTACGTCAAGACTGTCGGCGATCGTCCGGCCAAGACTTACGGCATCAACACCATCGGCCTGCAGCGCAAAGGTTTCTCGCAGGAAACGCTGGACGCGCTCGATCGCGCCTACCGCATTCTCATCCGTTCGAAGCTCAAGCTGCAGGATGCTCTGCAGAGAATCGAGAGCGAGCTCGGGTTCCATCCTGAAGCGCGATATCTGGTCGAGTTCATTCGCGGCACATCCAAGCGCGGATTCATTCGATGAAGACCCGCATCGGCGTCGTCGGCACCGGCTACCTCGGCCGCCTGCATGCACGCGTTCTGACCGAGATGCCGGAAGCGGACATCGCCGGCTTCGTCGAAGTCAGCGATTCGATCGCCACAGAAATCGTCGAGACATTGCATCTCCGGCGATTCGACTCCGTGGCGGCGCTGGCGCGCGAGGTCGAGTGCGCCGTGGTTGCCACTCCCACCGTCACGCACTTCGACGTCGCGCGTGAGCTGATCGAAGCCGGTCGCGACGTCCTGGTCGAGAAGCCGATCGCTGCGGAAGTCGATGAGGGCCAGCGGCTGGTCGCGCTGGCCGCGAAACGCGATCGCATCCTGCAGGTCGGACACGTCGAACGCTACAATCCCGCCATCGTTGCGGTCGCGCCGCTGCTGCGCGATATCCGCTACCTCGAAGCCGAGCGCCTGGGCGTCTTCGTCGGGCGTTCGCTCGACATCGACGTCCTGCTCGATCTGATGATTCACGATCTCAATCTGGTGTTGTCGCTGCTGCATACCAGGGTCACCGAGGTCCGGGCGGTGGGCGTGCCCGTTCTCACTGAAAAAGTCGACATCACCAATGTGCGCCTCGAGCTCGAAAACGGGGCGGTCGCGAATCTCACCGCCAGCCGCGTGTCGCAGGAACGCGTGCGCAAAGTGCGATTCTTCAGCAGCGAGGCCTACATCTCTGTCGACACCAAAGAGCAGGAAGTGAAAGGATTTCGATTGGGAAATCGCACCATCGAGCCGATCACGATCGAGGTCGAGAAACAGGAGCCGCTGCGCGCGGAGCTCGCGTCGTTCCTGCAATGCGTGCGCGAGCGCAAACGCCCGCTGGTGAGCGGCGAGGATGGAGTCGCGGCCGTCGCGCTGGCGAAGGAGGTCGCGGCCGCCATCGATGCCTCGATGAAGAAATGGAAAAGATGAAGAGTTTCGTCACCCCCGATCGAAGTCCTTCGCCCCGCGTGCAGGGAGAAGGTGCCCGAAGGGCGGATGAGGGGCGCGCATTCCGATGAACGTTCCGATCGGAATCATCGGCGGCTCCGGCCTCTATCAGATGGAGGGATTGAAAGTCGTGGAGGAGCGTGCCATCGAGACCCCCTTCGGCGCGCCGTCGGACGTCTACGTCATCGGCGAGATCGATCGTGTGCGCGTCGCGTTTCTTTCGCGGCACGGTCGGGGGCATCGCGTGATCCCGTCGGAAATCAACTACCGCGCCAACATCTTCGGATTCAAACTCCTCGGCGTTCACACCATCATCTCCGCCAGTGCGGTCGGATCGATGAAAGAGACGTATCACCCGACCGACATCGTCTTTCCGGATCAATTCATCGATCCGACCGCACTGGCGGAGATGATGGTGTGAACGCCGAGGAGTTTGAATCCGAAGATGTTGGCGCGGT
>DASPZU010000097.1:0-10294 GCA_035636095.1 Thermoanaerobaculia bacterium | reverse complement strand
ATCGCGAATCCGGCCTACGAGATTTTCTATCCGCCGCAGTGGCTCATTTTGGTGGGGTCGTACCCGTTCGGCTTCGCGCTGCACATCGTCGCGCACGTGGCCATCGCGCTGTGCGGCATGTATGCCTTTTTGCGGTCGATTCCACTTCGCGTCGAGGCGGCGATGTTCGGCGCGCTGTCGTTCGGGCTGAGCGGATTTTTCTTCGGCACCATGACCAACCTGCCGACATTCTTCGTGTGGGCGTGGGCGGGCGTGGTGGGTTGGGCGGTATTGCGATTGATTCGCACCGGCGCAATCGCGATGGCGGCGCTGGCGCTGGCGATGCCGATGCTGATCTTCGAGCCCATGGCGCTGGCGCAGATGCTGGCGCTGGTGATCGCCGGCGCCGCGTACGCCGATCGACGCTCGCTGCCGCGCGTTTTCGGCGCGATCGGGCTCGCCATCGCCATCAGCGCGGTGGTGATCGTTCCGGCAATCGATCACGCGCACGATTCCGTCCGGTCGCGCGGCTTCTCGCACGATCTCGCGATCGACTACAGCATGCCGGCGGCGCGGCCCCTGGAGCTGGTCGCCCCCCGCATCTTCGGCGTCCTTCCCGACATTCGCACCTGGTGGGGCTATCGGCTCTTTGGTCATCGCGGAACGCCGTACTTGATGAGCATCTACTGCGGCGTGGCGGTTGCGATGCTGGCGCTGGCTGCTTTCGCGAAGCGAATGCGCGGATGGACCCTCGTTCTCGCGATCTGCGCAACCTCCTACCTGCTCGCGATCGGATCGCCGCTGTTCGATTGGGTGTGGGCAGCGAGTCGGCATTCGATCCGATATCCGGAAAAGTTCATCGGCGCCGCGCTGGTGACGTTGATTGTTTTTGCGAGCATCGTGCTCGATCGCATCGTAGAGATGCGACGCACTGCGATTGTCGTTGCGGTTGTCGTGGCGGCAGTGCTGTGGTTGCTCGCGCCGGTCATGTCGATCAACTTCAGCGGGTTCTGGCACGCTCCGGACTACTTGGAGCCGCTGGCCCGCGGAGAGCTGATCTTCTCCGCCTGCATCGCGACGATGTGGGCGATCGTCATCTGGAAGTTCGGCACGTCGAGGATCTATGCGTGGATCGCCGCGCTGCTTCTGCTGATCGATTTCGGCTCGCTGTCGAACGAGATCCTTCCGCGAATGCCACGACGCTTTCTTACGCCGCCGCCGATTGCCCGCTCACTCGAGCCGGGATCGACGATCTTCCATCGCGGAGAGTGGACGCAAGAGAAGCTCGAGCGGCAGTTCGAGCGGGCAAACCAGCCGCTGGCGATGCGCAACGGACTTCGCGGGCACACGCCGGCGCTGTGGGGATTCCGCAGCGCGCTGGAACCCGACATCGACGGCACCGACCTGCTGCCGACCTACGACCTTCTCGACGCCATGCTGAAGCGCGGGAACGCCGGCGATCCGCATTGGAGCGAGCCGTTCGTGAGAATCTCGAATGTGCGTGAGGTGCTCGATTACGCCGGAGCATCCATCGACAATCCGCTGATCGTCACGCGCGTCGCAAACAATGGTCGCTACTGGTTCGCGAAACGGACCGGCAAGATCGTCGGCATTGCCGAGGCCTCGAGCACCGCAACGCTGGATGTCGAAGCGACAGAAACATCACTATTGATCATCACGATTACTCGTCACAAATATTGGCACGCGACCATCGACGGCCGTCCGGCAGAGTTGATGCCTGCCAATATCGCGTATCAGTCGCTCAGCGTGCCGCCGGGCCGGCATCGCGTCGAGGTCCGCTATCGCAATCCGCTGGTGGGATGGAGCGCCGCGGTGAGTGCGCTGGGGCTTATTGCTCTGATACCACGACGCCGTCGCCCTCGAAACGAATCTTGAACCCGCCGTCGCCGCCGCTCTCGATCATGATGTTCTCGAGCGACTTGTCGTCGACGACCATCGGGATCAGACTGCCAGTCCACGCGACCAGGGCGGTCGACGAGATCGAAAGGGGGAGATCGCGTGTCACGCGCAGCGTCAGCGGCTCGATGTCGGTCGAGATCGCGAGCGATCCCTTCCCGAAGATTTTGAGCGTGTCGATCTTCCGTTGATAAGCGCTGTCGTAGATCGGCTCGACGCGGTAGGTCAGCGTCTCCTCCAGTGCCAGCAGGTTGCCCCCCTCGACGTAGATGAACTCCTCGCTCAGATCGAGCAGAAAGGCCTTGCGCCCTTTCTCATAGATGAAAATCTTCCCCTGCCCCGCCGCTTTCACGAGCGTTTGTGCAGTGGTGCCGAGGAGTCCCGATTCGGCGGCGAATTTGAGGTTGCCGGAGTAGCTCGAGACCGTCCCCTTCTTCACGTACACGCTGTTCGCGAAGTTGATCTCGAGAAATCCGTTTTCGTGGAGCACAAACGTGCGCGACGCCCCCTCGACTTTGCGCCCTTTGCCGAGATCGATGTGTTTCTCTTCGACGAGACTGGTGTCATCGACGGCCTCCTGCAACTTGCGGGCAGCCGCGACATTTCCAGGCTGCGTTGTCAGCGCCGGCTGCGGCTGAGTCGTCCGTGGCGCCTGCACCGCCAGCATTCTCTCGGTGGTCGCTTTCGAGGGATCGGGGATCGTCTGTCGCAATGGCGGCCGCATCTCCACTTCCACTTCGCGCACCAGTTTGTCGGCGCCGGCGAAGCGAAGATGATCCACGGCCAGTCCGAGTTTCTTGCGCTGGCGGTACAGCAGACCGAGATAGAGATGCGATTTTGCGTAGTTAGGCCGCAGCTCCACGGCCCGAAGGAGGTACTGTTCCGCTTCGTCGAGTTTTCCCTGCTTGAAGAGGATCAGCCCGAGGTTCGAATGGAGGATGAAGACATTGGGATTTTCCTTGGCCAGCCGCCGGTAAATCACCTCGGCCTCAGGGAAGGCATTGGTCTTGAAGTAAACCAGTCCCAGAAGATTCAGGACGTCGGGATCATCGGGGCGCAGCTTCTGTGCGCTCTCCAGCTCCCTGCGGGCCTCGGCATAGCGTCCTTCCTGAAACCCCTCGCGGCCGCGGTTGTAGTGCAGCAGGAAGACGCCCTGGTCAAAAGGCGCATGGAGATTCACCGCCGGATCGAAATCAGGCATGAGGTCGGGATTGTATTTCAGTGCGTGCCGAGATAGCGCATGCCCGGCATCACGGACACCGGCTGCAGAAGCTCGGAGCGGAATCCGCCGGCGAGCTTTCGCTCTCCGCGTCCGGCCGGGAACCATGTGGCCTGACCGTAGGGCGAGCCGTAATACACGGTCAGCGCGCGCTTCACGTACGTCATCGTCTCGTCGTAAGGCGGAATGCCGGCGTATTTGAAAACTGCGTTCTCGCCTGCGTTGTACGCCGCCAGCGCGCGGGGCAAATCACGCGGAAACAGCTTCAGCAGATCGGCGAGATAGTGCACCCCGCCCTGAATGTTTTCGTTGGGATCGAAGATGTGCGTCACGCCGTACTGTTTCGCGGTCTCCGGCATGAGCTGCATCAGTCCCCGTGCGCCGCGGCGGGAAACGCATTTGGGATCGAACGACGATTCGACCTGAATGACAGCCCGCACCAGAATGGGATCGACGTCGTAGCGGTCGCTGTAAAACTCGATCCACCGGTCATATTTCGATTTTTTGTTGCGCTGCTTCGCCAGCCATACGTAATTTCCGGTATGGCCGCCGCCGATCCCGCCCACGTTCGAGATGACTTTCTTGCCGTCGCCCCGAACGGTGAGCCGCACCTGCGCAGCCGCAGGAAATGCGATGAGCAGGGCGACGCCGACGGCGGTGAAGCGCATTGGACTCTCGACGATGTTAGCACGTGTCATCCCGTTCTCTGTGCTCTCTGCGCCTCTGTGGTGAACCTCAAAATCACCACAGAGGCACAGAGACACAGAGAACCAGCGGTGGAGGAGTTAGGACGTTTTTAGGATAGAATTGTGGAACTCGGAAATCGACTTGCAGTATGGACGGCCTTCTTCGCTCCCTCATCAAGTGTGTCCGCCGACGAATCCGCGATGACCAGGAAATCACGGTTGAAGCGGTGACCAAAGAGCTCGGATATACGCGGCAATATGTCTCCGGACGCTTTCATCGTGTCACCGGCCGGCTGCTCAGTCACTTCCTGAAAGAGAAACGCCTCGAAAAGGCGGCCCGGCTGCTCAAGGCCGGCAACCTGCGCGTGTCGCAGATCGCGCGCCGATGCGGATTCGATTCCGAAAACTACTTTCGCCAGCAGTTCCGGGAGCGGTTCGGCATGTCGCCTCGCCAATTCCGCTCCAACGGCCGTCTACGGATGATCCGCCGGCCGCAGGTGGCGTAGAACCTCCTTCGTGACCGAATCGAATCGACCCAATTGGTACTTGATCATCGGAGTCGGCGCGCTGGTTGCGGCCGCAGGGTTCCTTTTGCGGCCCGTGATGCGCCGAGGCGTTTCGAATGTCGTAACGACACGACTGCAGAAACGGCAAAGGGTCGATGCCCAGCGGCATCTGGCCGCAGCGCACAGCGAGTATGAACGATGGCTGGCGCTGACGCAGTTGTCGCTGGCGGAGGTCGATTCCGAGCCCGCTTCCATCGTGCGCTCGCACGCCAACGAAGTTCTGGCAACGGCGCCGAAGTTCTCGAAAGACTGGAACTACGGAAACGCAATTCACAAGGGCAACCTGACCCTTGGGCGCCTCGCGCTGCGCGAAGGAAAAATCGATGAGGCAGGACAATTCCTGCTGATGGCCGGTCGCACGCCGGGATCGCCGCAGCTCAATCGTCTCGGTCCGAATATGCTTCTGGCAAAGGAGCTCCTCGAGAAGGGCGAGCGCGAAAAAGTGCTCGTTTACTTTGCGTTGTGCGCAAAATTCTGGCAATCGGGCAGCGTCCGGCTGAAACTGTGGTCGACGCAGGTGAAGCTGGGCTCCGATCCGGATTTCGGCGCGAACCTTCTCGTTTAGCCCTGGTCGAATCCCGCCTCGATCCACAGATACTGCAGTGTGTTTTTGTCGAGCGTCCGGGCATTTCGCAAAAACAAAAGCGCGCGTCGCACCGACGAGTGAGGGACTCCGCGCTTCTCCAGATATTCGCGATGCTCCTCCGGGGAATCGAACGTTCGCGTCTGCAGGGGGTTGTGCAGCCGGATGACTGTTCCCTGGACCGCGAGCTCGCCGCGCCGCAGCACATGGCGCCGATGAAACAGTCGCAGCTCGCCGGCGTCACGGCCGAGCCGGAGGGGCTTGCCGGCGTAGATCGGCGTTACGCGAATGCGAAAGCCCCAGGCGTCCGCGGCGCCGATCACGCGCGCGATCTCCTCGCCTAACGCACGATCGACATGTTCGCGCTCGCGCAACACCAGGATCCAATCCGGCGTTGCGGCGTCGATGGCGCGATTCAATTCGGCGCGCTTCTCGGCGAATGCGACGCGGGGACCGAGATCGGTGACCAGTTGCTCGATGCGGCTGAAATGGGGCGTGAGCGATTCGATGGCGTCAGTGTGAATGTGGCCTAACGCGATGATGCTCAGCTCATTCATCCAGCCGCTCGTGAATGCGCGTGATGCTCGATGCGCGTCCGCTGGCTTCGTCGATCTCGATCATCGCGCCCGCCATGCGGACGTCGCGCTTCGCGACTTCGAGCTTGCGGGGCGTGTTCATCAGAAAGCGATGCAGCGCCTCGTCGGGACGAAATCCGATCACCGAGTCGTACGCCCCGGTCATCCCGACATCGGTCTGAAAGGCCGTGCCTTTGGGCAGGATGCGCTCATCAGCGGTCGGCACATGCGTGTGCGTGCCCAGGACGGCCGAGACGCGGCCGTCGAGATAGCGACCCATGGCCTGCTTCTCGGACGTGGCTTCACAGTGGATGTCGACGATGACGACCCTGGCGTCGACGTCGTGCAGCTCGCGATCCGCGCTATGAAACGGGTTCTCGCACGGGGGCATGAAGACGTTGCCCATGAACTGCAGCACCGCCACGCTCACCCCGCCCGCGGTCTGGCGGACGACCTTTCCCTTGCCAGGATTTCCGGCTGGATAGTTCGCCGGCCGAATGACATGCTCGTATCGATCGTAGTTGTCGACGAATTCCTTCTTGTCCCAGATGTGATTTCCGGAGGTGAAGGCGTTGATGGGCAGCTCCCCCAGCTCCTCCATGATGGCCTCGGTCACTCCAAAGCCGCCGGCGGCGTTCTCGATGTTGACGATCGTGAAGTCGATCTTCTCGCGATCGATGACGTGCTCCAGCTTCTCATGCAAGGCCCGCCGGCCGGGTTGGCCGACGACGTCGCCGATGTAGAGGACGCGGATCATGCGGTTGCGCAGTCTCGCGGTTGCGCGGTCTCGAGGTGGGCGGGACCGCGAGACCCCGCGACCCTGAGACCTCGCAACCTACTTCGCATAATCAACCGCCCGCATCTCTCGGATCACAGTCACCTTGATTTGCCCGGGGTATTGCAGCTCCGATTCGATCTTGCGGGCGACATCCTTCGACAGCCAGATGGCCTGCTCGTCGCCGATCTTTTCGGCGTTGACGATGATGCGAAGCTCGCGCCCGGCCTGAATGGCGAAGCTCTTCGACACTCCGTCCATGGCGTTGGCAATCGACTCGAGCCGCTCGAGGCGATGCACGTAATTTTCCAGGATCTCGCGCCGGGCGCCGGGACGTGCTGCCGACAGCGCGTCGGCGGCATTGACCAGCACCGCCTCGACGGTGGTGGGATCGTAGTCGCCGTGATGGCATTCCATGGCGTGAATGACATCGCGTTTCTCGCCGTATTTTTCGAGCACTTGACGTCCCAGCTCGAGATGCGTTCCTTCCATCTCGCGATCGATCGCTTTTCCGATGTCGTGCAGCAGGCCGCCGCGCTTGGCGATGGTGTCGTTGACGCCCAGCTCCACTGCCATCAGCGCCGCCAGCTGCGCCACCTCCAGCGAGTGCACCAGAACATTCTGTCCGTACGACGTGCGATAGCGCAGGCGTCCCAAAAGCTTGAGAACTTCGGGATGCACGTCTGTCAGGCCGAGGGAGAACGCCGCCGCCTCACCTTCCTCGAACAATTTCTGATCCAGCTCCTGACGGACCTTTTCGACCAGCTCCTCGATGCGCGCGGGATGGATGCGGCCGTCCTGCATCAGACGCTCGAGCGAAATGCGCGCAATCTCGCGGCGAATCGGATCGAACCCTGACAAGATCACGGCTTCCGGCGTGTCGTCGACGATCAGATCGACGCCCGTGGCCAGCTCCAGCGCGCGAATGTTGCGTCCCTCGCGCCCGATGATGCGGCCCTTCATGTCCTCGGACGGGAGATCGACGACCGAGACGGTGTTTTCTGCCACGTAATCCGACGCCATCCGCTGGATGGCCATCCCCAGGATCTTGCGGGCTTTCTGGTTGCCGAGCTCGACCGCTTCCGTCTCGATCCGCTTGATGATGTTGGCCGCTTCGAGTTTCGCCTCGTTCTCGATGCCGCGGATCAGCTCCAGCTTGGCCTGCTCGACCGTCAGACCCGAGATCTGCTCGAGCTTGCGTCGCTGATCCTCGATCAGAGCGTTGAGCTCGCCCTCGCGGATCTCAACGCCTTTCTCGCGCTCGCCGATGGCATGGTCGCGATGCTCGACTTCCGCGATGCGCGCTTCGATCTGCTGGGTCTTGCGATCGAGGTTCTCCTCTTTCTGCTGCAGGCGGCGCTCGGAATTCTTCATCTCCTCGCGACGCTGCTGCGCCTGGCGATCGAAGTCGCTGCGCATCTGCAGCAGCTTCTCCTTCACCTCCAGATCGGCTTCCTTCAGTTTCGATTCGGCAGCCTTGCGGGCGTCGTCGCCAACACGCTGCGCGTTGCGGCGCGCCTCTTCCAGATGCACCTCGGCCCGCTTGCGGTAGACGATTCTCCACAGCGCCGCCAGGATGACCGCGCCGATCAGCGCGCCCGCGACGATCACTACGATGTCGGTGATATGCACAACTGCTCCTCCCCTGTCGGGAGGCTCGCGCAGTTGGAGGAGTCAAATTCGGAGAACCCCGCCTGAGCCGTGTGAGTAAATTCTTACTTGAACCCGTAAAAAACAGGTGGGCGCCCTACTCCGACCGTTTAGCTACCTTCATGTCCCGCTTAGCGGGGCGAAGGCGTGCACGCGGCCGTTGAGACCCGAGCACCCGGGTAAGAAATACGGTTCAAGCGTTTGATTGACTCATCACGTACTCTGCAGGGACTCCGAAAACTTGAATGTCAACTTCAATGCGGCTCAGCCGATGACTTTGCTGAGCCGGTCTGATAACTCCTCCGTCTTCTCGGCCCAGGAACCACGCTGCTTCCGGAATCGAGAAAACTCATCGGCGATGTTCAAAGCCGCCAGGATGGCGATCTTGACTGGGTCAACGGTCGCGACCTCGGCCGCGACCTCGCGCATCCTGGAGTCTACAAACCGCGCGAGCTCCGCTAAATAGTTCGGGTCTCCTTCTCCACGAACGTTATACGTTTGTCCAAAGATCTCGACCGTTGTCGAGTCACTTGCGTCCATCGGCAAAAATTACCAAGAACGGGGGCATTATAACAGCCCCCGCCCGCCCGGATGGGATGTTGAGATGTTGGAATGGGTGGGAGTCCCAACTCATTTGGCGCACGCGCACTGCGGCTTATCGGGAAGCGCAGTCATGATCTCGGATGTGTCGAGATGCTTGCCGGTGTGCGGATCTTTGTAGCCGTAGTCGATCGGTGGACCGGTATCGATGGCCTTCACGGTTTTCTGAAAAACGTAGTTCACAGCTTGCTGCAGGCACTCGTCGCTCTCGTAAAGTCGCGGCGTCATCTGCAGGCGAACGATTCGCTCGCGGTACTCGCCTTCGGTCCACAGCGTTACCGAATATTCGTGAAGCGGGAGCTTCTTCGAGCAGTTGAGCGCGGTGATCTCCGCATCTGTGCTCGGGGAATTCATCGCTGTGTAGAGCGATCGGAGCTGCGACTCACCAAATTGCTTGGAGACGTTGCGTCCCCAGTAGTTTCCGCTTGTGTCCTTGTCGGGACCGACAGTGATGTCGCGCTCACCGCACGCGATAATCAGCAGCACAACGCAGATCGATCTTCTCAAGCGGCGAACTTACCGGAAAGTGCGCCGATGATCGCGCCGCCGATGATCCCGGTCGCCATAATCGGAACATAGGCCCTGGTGACGATTGCGTCCGGAATGCTGATCAGCACGCCGACGATGATGCCGCTCACCCATCCGGGGAGCGGCATGCGCGTCACCCCGATCAAGAATCCAATCGCGAAACGGCTCGCGAACGCACCCATCATCGCCGTGGCTTTGTCGGGGTGCTTCATCGGAATCATGAGTGCAACGTCGGCGGCGCCGAAAATGACGCCGGCGATGATTCCGAAGAGGACTCGATTCACGCCGCGAGAATATCGCTATTTCTGCTTCGGCTTCTCAACGGGCCGGAATGCCTGGCAGTTGCACGGCGCCAGGCCGCTGTCAGCGGACATGCCGATTCCATAACCGCATCGGCCACTGCCGAGCTCGTGTCGCGACTTCTCGTGACCGCATTTGCATCGTTCGATCATGCTAAATAATCATGCGATTCTTGCGCCGGAGTCTCGTGCGACTTCGCCGAGCAGATCGTGGTCACCGAAAAGTTTGTGACCGCACTTCGGACAATTCGAGGTTGAGTACTCGTAAAGGCGACCGCCGTCGCGCGTGATACACGCGTGCACCAGAACCTCGACATCGCAATCGCATTCGAATTTGGCGCAGTGAAAGCGGACATACATCGCGCGCGTGTAGCTCATGAGTTATTGCGATTCTCAGCGCGTGCCAGCGAAAAATCCGTCTTGGGTGAGCAAAGTCTGTTAATACCCCGACCTCTTGCTTACGCTTCATTACCGCCATATATTGTCTCGCGGCGACTCCCCATGGCGGCCATAGCAAGGCGTCTCGAATCGCAGTTTCGGCTCCCACAACCTGCGATTCCGGTGCTGGTGCCGCCTCTACCGCCTGTAGATTCGGGCGTTTCTGAGGCTGTAGAAGCGCTCAAGAAGGCGCATCGCCTCACCAGCGGCAGTGAGCTGATCGAAGCGCTCGAGCGCCGCCGCCGCGACAGAAGCGTCCCCACCACCCTGGCCGCCGTCGACATCCTCCTCGACGGGGGCTTATCGCGCGGAAAGATGACCGAGATCAGCGGCCGCGGCGCCCGATTTCCGGTCGTGGTCGCGACACTCGCCTCGGCAACTTCGATTGGTGAAGCGGCCGCGCTCATCGACATCGGCGACGCATTCGATCCGCACATCGGCGAAGCAGCCGGCATCCACCTGCAGCGCATGCTGTGGGT
>DASPZU010000096.1:0-62843 GCA_035636095.1 Thermoanaerobaculia bacterium | reverse complement strand
CACGGGCGGATGCGCAGCAGAGTCATGCACGCGTCGAGGCGGCACGTGCGACTCTGACGCGCACGGTTTTACGCGCGCCCTTCAATGGCGTGATCGCGAAACTGACCGGTGAGCTCGGTGAGTTCAGCACGCCCTCGCCGCCCGGTATCCCGACGCCGCCGGTCATCGACCTCATCGACGATAGTTGCCTCTACGTGACGGCTCCGATCGATGAGGTGGACGTGGCCAACGTTCGCGTCGGCCAGCCTGCCTACATCACCATCCAAGCCCTTCCCGATCGGCGCTTTTCAGGTCGCGTGAGGCGCGTTGCGCCTTACGTGCTCGACGTAGAGAAGCAGGCCCGGACTGTCGATGTGGAAGTGGAATTCGCGGATCGGGCGGACTCGAAAGCGCTGCTGGTCGGCTATAGCGCCGACGCGGAGATCATCCTGGACGCGCGTAACGATGCCCTCCGCATTCCGACGCAAGCGCTGCTGGAGGGGAATCGCGTTCTCGTCTACGGCGAAAATCCGGGAATTCTGGAGGAGCGACAGGTCACGACCGGACTCTCGAACTGGAAGTACAGCGAGGTGCGATCTGGCCTGCGCAAGGGCGATCGCGTCGTTCTCTCGATCGAGAGGAAAGGCGTCGTTGCTGGAGCGCGAGCGATCCCTGAAAAACAATGATCCATCTCGATCGGATTCGCCGCGTCTTTCCTGTCGGCGAGGAGCAGGTGCACGCGCTGCGCGAGATCACCCTGGATGTCGAGACAGGCGAGTATGTGTCGGTGATGGGACCGTCCGGTTCCGGGAAATCCACCCTGATGAACATCATCGGGCTGCTCGATCGTCCGACCGCGGGCGTGTATCGACTCGGCGGTGACGACGTGACGGCGCTCAGCGAGGAGCGCCAGTCATACGTGCGTCGCGAGAAAATCGGCTTCGTGTTCCAGTTTTTCCATCTCGTGCCGCGCCTCTCGGCGGCCGAGAACGTCGAGTTGCCGCTGATGCTGGCCGGCGTGCCGGCCGAGGATCGCGCGCCGGTGGTGGAGCGGTTGCTGCGCGAGTTCGGCATCGCACAGCGCGCGCGGCATCGACCGGCGCAGCTGTCCGGCGGCGAGCGGCAACGCGTCGCAATCGCGCGCGCGATGGTGATGCAGCCGGCGGCCCTCCTGGCCGACGAGCCGACCGGCAACCTCGATCAGGCCACCGGCAAAGAAGTCATCCATCTACTCGAGCAGTTGAATGACCGCGGAGTCGCCCTGATTCTCGTGACGCACGATCCAGCCCTTGGCGACCGGGCGCGCCGCCGCATCCGCATGCTCGACGGCCGGATCGACTCGGATTCTGCATCGGCATGAGATTCTCTGACGTGGCACGTTTCGCCTGGCGCTCACTGGCGGGTTACCGCGCCCGGACATTCCTGATGGTGCTGGCAATGTCGATCGGCGTGGCAGCGGTGGTGGTGCTCACGTCGCTCGGTCAGGGCGCGCGCGGATATGTCCGAAACGAATTTGAATCGCTGGGAACGAACTTGATCGTTGTCCTGCCTGGGCGTGCGGAAACGCTCAGCGGCGGAGGCGGACTGATGTCGGGCAGAACTCCTCGCGACCTGACACTCGACGACGCGCTGGCGTTGCGTCGCATCCGGGCCGTGAAGTCCGTTGCTCCGTTAAACCTCGTGTCGGGCGAGGTGTGGTGGAGGGGCCGCCGGCGCGACGCGCCGGTAGCCGGGTCAACCACCGAACTCGCCGAGATTTGGAGTCTGAGCGTCGGTCACGGCCGTTTTCTTCCGCCGCAGGATCCCCGCCGCGCCGCCCCCGTCTGTGTGCTGGGATCGAAAGTACAACGCGAGCTTTTCGGCACGGTGTCCCCTCTCGGCGAATGGATCCGCATCGGAGACCGCCGATTCCGGGTAGTCGGCGTGCTCGCTCCCAAAGGTGAATTCGTCGGACTCAACATGGACGATCTCGTCATCATCCCGGTGGCCTCTGCACAGATGCTGTTCAATCTTCCCTCGCTCCTCCGCATCGGAGTGACTGTCCCCCGCCGCGAGGAAGCCCAGCGGGTACGGTCGGAGATCCGACGCGTACTTCGCGAACGTCATAACGGAGAAGAGGACGTCACGATCCTCTCCGAGGATGCCGTTTCGGCGGCCTTTGACCGCATCCTGCTGGCGCTGACATTTGCTCTGGGCGGGATCGCCGCCATCAGCCTGGGAGTTGCCGGAATTCTGATCATGAACGTCATGCTGATTGCCGTATCGCAACGCACCAGCGAAATCGGCCTTCTGAAAGCGATCGGCGCCTCGCCGGGGCAGATTCGATTTCTCTTTTTCGCCGAGGCGGGTCTCCTGTCGGCTTTCGGCGCCGCGGCTGGCTCGGTGTTAGGCCAACTCGGAAGTCTGGTCATCCGTCAGCTCTATCCCTCCGTCCCGGCTTTCGCGCCGCCGTGGGCGCTGGTCGCAGCGGTCGTGATCGCGCTCGTCAATGGAATCGCGTTCAGCATGCTTCCTGCCCGGCGAGCGTCCCGGCTCGATGCCGCCCTGGCGTTGGCGAGGCGTTGATCGTGCTTTCGCCTGATTTTGCTCGCCTGACTTTTGGTGCGTTGCGATCGCATCGGCTGCGGACGTTCCTGGCTGCGTTAGGCATCGCAGTGGGGATCGCATCGGTAATTCTGTTGACTTCCATCGGCGAAGGGCTTCGCAGATTTGTGCTGTCGGAGTTCAGCCAGTTCGGAACGAATTTGATCATCGTTACGCCCGGCCGAGTGCAGACGGCCGGCATGTCGATCGGCATTTTCGGAACGGTGAAGCCTCTCACGATCGATGATGCCGTTGCGGCTCGACGCGCCCCATATGTGCAAGTGACCAATCCGAGCATCGACGGCAATGCCGAGATTGCCGCCATGGGCAAACGCCGGCGCATCACCGTCTACGGTTTTGGTCCCGACTGGCTTCAGGTCGGACACATGAGCATGCGCATCGGCGTGTTCCTCCCCCGCGAGGACCTGCACGCGCCGCGCGCCCTGGCAGTCCTCGGATCGAAGGCCAGGACGGAGCTGTTTGGCGCTGCTAATCCTCTCGGCAAACGCGTCGAGATCGGCGGCTATCGTTTTCGCGTGATCGGCGTGATGGAATCGAAAGGACAGTTCCTCGGCATGGACCTCGATGACACCGTCGTCATTCCGGTTGCGCGGGCGCAAGTGTTGTTCAATCGTGACAGCCTGGTCGGGTTTCATGTCAACTATGACCCCGGAGCCCCGCCGGACAAGGTCGTGGACGGCATTCGGAAAATCATTGCTGCCAGACACGGTCGCGATGACATCACGACCATTACACAGGATCAGATGATCGAGGTTCTCGGATCCGTGCTTGGCGTGCTGAGTTTCGCGGTTGGTGCTCTGGGAAGCATCTCTCTCTTTGTCGGCGGCGTCGGCATTCTCACAATCATGACCATCTCGGTGGCCGAGCGGACCTCGGAGATCGGGCTGCTTCGGGCGCTCGGAGGCCGGCGCGGACAAATCCTCAGCCTGTTCCTCGGTGAGGCCGCGTTGTTGGCAGCGGTGGGTGGCGCAGCAGGCCTGGCGATGGGCGTCATCGTTGCGCGACTGCTCACGCTCGTCTTCCCTGCTCTGCCGGTCAGTACGCCGTGGTGGTTCGCCCTGCTGGCGGAGGGAATGGCGATCAGCGTCGGCCTGGCCGCCGGTGTTTTGCCCGCCCGGCAAGCCGCGCGGATGGAGCCCGTCGAAGCTCTGCGCGCGGAATAGCTAACCGGCAATCAGCGATCGAAGCGTGGCCAAATTGCGGCGATCGGATTCGTGCTCGATTTTCTTGGGCGTCTCCAGCAGCTTGGGGATGCCGCGGAATCGCTCGTCGTTCAACAGGAAGCGGAAAGCATCGAGACCGAGGTGGCCGGAGCCGATGTGCTCGTGCCGATCGACGCGAGATCCGAGGTCCTTCCTGGAGTCGTTGAGGTGAAAGAGTCCGACATTCCGAACGCCGACGTGGCGATCGAGCTCCTCGACTGTGCGCTCGTACGCGTCACGAGTTCGAAGGTCGTAGCCCGACGCGAAGACGTGGCAAGTGTCGAAGCAGATGCCAACGCGCTTCGGATCATCGACCGACTTGATGATCTTCCCCAGCTCCACGAACGAGCAGCCGACGCACGATCCTTGTCCGGCCGAGGTTTCGAGGAGCGTGACGACCTTGTGATGCGGGATCGCGGCGTGAACGCGATCGAGCGAACGCGCGATCTTTTCGATTCCGGCGTCCGATCCTGCGCCCATGTGCGCGCCCGGATGCAGCACCACCCCGCGGATGCCGAGCCGTTCGGCGCGATCGAGCTCGTCGATCATGGCAGCGATCGATTTCTTATGAAACCCCTTGTTGATCGTGGCGAGGTTGATCAAATACGACGCGTGCGTGAAGACGGGCTTGACGCATCGCTTCCTGGCGAAGAGCGCGCAATCCTCATCGGTCAGCTCTTTGCCTTTCCACTGATTCGAATTCTTCGCGAAGATCGCGACCGCCGTTGCGTTGATCTCTGTCGCGCGGTCGAAGGCCGTGTGCAGTCCGCCCTTCGTGGAGAGGTGCGCGCCGATGAGATCGCCATGTTTTGGTGAGTAACGGAAACGCGACATGGTTGCTAGGTTACTGGGTTGCTGGGTTGCTCAGAAACCAAGCAACCGAGCAACCTAGGAACCTAGGGCGTCAGGCGAAAATTCACCGTCACGGTGTAATAGACGTCGATGGGATCGCCGCGATACGTCGCGGGGCGGAATCGCCAGCGACTCACAGCGTTGCGCGCAGCGTCGCCGAGACCATAGGGCAAATCCTTGATCACTTCGACGTTGTCGATGGTGCCGTCACGGCGCACGATGCCGCGCACGACCACCGGTCCCTGCACGCCCGCGTGCCGCGCGGCCGATGGATAGTTGGGCAGCACGCGATCGATTTCCTGCGGTTGTGTTCCGCCGAGCGGGACCGCGGTATAGACGCCGGCATCGGCCGGAACTTCAGGAAGGGTTGGCGCGAGCGGTTCCGGTGTGGGAACCGGTGGCGGTGGCGGCGCAGCAGATGCTGTGGTTTCGGTCGGCTGCGGAGTTTCGGTGCTGACATCGAGCTGTCGCGTACCGGCTGATGAGACGTCGATGGCGTCGACATCGGCGTAGGCGATTTGGCCGTTGCGATCGATGGCGTAGAAGTCGTGATCGCGCGTGAAGACGCGGACCTGATTTTCGGGCGACAACTCGCCGATGATCGGATAAAAAATTCCAGGACCGGCGTAGAGCGGCGTTCGCTCGGTTACCATTGCTGCCAGCGAGGGAAGCTTCTTGATGGCCTCGTAACGCGCGAGTCGCCGGTCGCGCTCGGACGTGCGCTCGAGGCTGTTGCGTTCCGTCCAGCCGCCGATCCCTTCGCTGTCCTGCACGCGCACCCACGCCCCGCGGTCCTCCACCACGCGAAGGCGCGTGCCCTCGGTTTCCGTGGCGACCACGGGCGCCTTCGTGCTCGGCTCCGTTCGAAGCCGGATTCGAAGCGGCAGCACCGACAGCGACTCCGATTGCGCCGCCGCGGTGAGGTCGGGACGGCGGCCGGTGGTGAGGATGAGCGCCGACAGAAGCGTCACAAAAATGGCGCCTAACAAAATGACGACGAGGAGGCCGCGTCGATGGCGCACCTGCGCAGAGGTCATCGGTTCTTCATCAGCGTGAGCAGGATCGCCTTCTGGACATGCAAGCGATTCTCCGCCTCGTCGAAAATCACCGATTGCTTCGAATCGATGACGTCGGCGGCGACTTCCTCGCCTCGATGTGCCGGCAGACAGTGCAGGAAGATCGCGTTTTTGCGCGCCAGCGACATCACACCCTGCGTCACCTGCCAACCCTCGAAATCGCGGCGCCGTTTATCCGCTTCTTCTTCCTGCCCCATCGACGCCCACACGTCGGTCTCGACGACGTCGGCGGCGGCGACCGCCTCTTCGATCGAGTGGGTGAGGAAGATCCTCGTGCCGGCGGCTTTGGCGTCGGCGGTCGCACTCGCCACGATTTTCGGATCCGGCTCGTAGCCGCGGGGGGTGGCAACGGCGATGTCCATGCCGACCTTCGGCGCGCCGAACATCAGCGAATGCGACATGTTGTTGCCGTCGCCGACCCAGGCGATCTTTTTCTTTTTGAGCTTGCCGAGGTGTTCCCAGGCGGTGAAGTAGTCGGTCATGGCCTGACATGGGTGAGACAAATCTGTGAGGCCGTTGATAACCGGGACGGTCGCGTTTTCGGCTAAATCCGTGACGGTTTTGTGTGCGAACGTGCGCGCCATGATGCCGTTGACGTAGCGCGAGAGCACCTTGGCGGTATCGGCGATCGGCTCGCCGCGGCCGAGCTGGATGTCGCGCGAAGAAAGAAACAGCGCGTGACCGCCCAGCTGGAACATGCCGACCTCGAATGACACGCGCGTCCGCGTCGACGACTTCTCGAAAATCATCGCCAGCGTCTGCCCTTTCAGCGCGTCACGAAACTTCTTCGGACTCTTCTTGACTTGCCGCGCCAGCGTGAAGATCCGCTGCACTTCCGCGGCGGTGTAGTCGTGGATTTCGATGAAGTCCTTACGTTTCATTTGATGATGGTCGCATCGATCGCGACAGGCTTCATGATCCGCCGCACCGGCGCGATTTCTGCCTCCAGGCTGGCGTCGAAGAAGTTCCAGTCGAACAGACCGTCGTCGCTGCGCGGCTCCAGAAGGTAGAACGCCAGCCTGGCCAGCGGCTGATTCATGCGGACCAGAAACGTTTCCGCTTTGATGTTTTCACTGCGCTTCTTCCACTTGCCGCTCCACATCACCTCGTGATGTCCCTGAAATGCATGCTCCGACATTTTTGCGCCGCGGATGTCGAATTGCTCGATCTCCAGCACCGTGTCATGCGACACCTTCTCGACCACGATGCCGTGCGTCCGCACATTCGCGACGGCGTTGATGGCCGTGGCATCGATCAAATAGGCGTACGGAATGTCGCTGCGCTCGGTGGCCGCAAAGACGCCGTAGTCCGTCATCTTCACTGGGACGATTTCGCCGGTTCGGCGGATGTGCTGCGGCGTCTCGCCGGGGTGTTCGGGTTCCGGCACGCCCTTTCCGGGATCAGCGGGGAAGGAACGTTCCCACAGGATCTCGGTGTCTTTCCACGGCTTGATCTCGAAACGAACGCCTCCCTTGCGCAGCTTGGCGCGCCGGATCTGCTCGTCGGCGCGGTTCGCAATTCGTATCATTTTACGTCCATATTTATCAGTAGCATTTAAAATCTCGTGGAGAAAGTGATAGGTCACCTCCACCCTGGCCCGAAAATCGATGTAGCTGTACGCCTCGGACAGGATCGTGAAGCGGTTGCGCAGGCCGACGTAGTTGTTTCCGAAGCGGGGACGCGAATCGAAGGTGTACCACCCTTTCTCGGGTGTGAGCTGCGACAGAAAATTGCCGTAGTAGTACGTCTCGTGATGATGCTTTGATCGCATCTGCTCGCGAATGTGAGGAAGCAGCGTCTCGCGTTCGAAGTCGATCAGGTCGCGGGAGGCATTCGGATTCAGCATCGGGCTGTAGGTCAGGGCGTAGCCGTGATACGAGCCGTTGGTGGTGTGCAGATCGACGGTCAGCAGCGGGTCCCAGCGATTGAGCACATTGGCGACCAGACCGCGCGCTTCCGGCGATTCGAGCTTCATGTAGTCGCGGTTGAGATCGAGGCCCTGGGCGTTCTCGCGAACGCCGACGCCATGGGGCGGGCCGTTTTGCGTCTTGCGATTCTCGGTCGAGATTTTCTCGTTGCCGTCGGCGTTGTAGATCGGCGCGATGAGGACCGTCATCTCGCTGCGCAATTTGCGCGATGAAGAGACCAGATCGCGCAGCAGCATCTGGGCCGCTTCTTTTCCTTCCACCTCGCCGGCGTGAATGTTGGCCATGATGAAGACCACCGGCAGGCCTGAGGCCTGCGCGCTGCGCGGATCGATCACGCCGGGCGGACCTGCGATCACAAGCGGCAGCGCGCGGCGCTCGTTCGTGGTCGCAAAAATCTCGACGCGAATGTCGGGATCGGCCCGTTGAATCGCGGCCACGAAGCCCATCACGTCTTCGTATCGCGACGTCGATTGGTAGTTGCTCGATTCAGCGATTGTCTTTGGTAGTTCCTGCGCCAAAATTGCCTCACACAAGAGGAAGAAGAAAATAGCCGCCCGCGCGCGCATCGACCCGTCCTTCTTCCTGCAACTTTATCAAGTGCGCCCCGATCTGCACCTCGGCCGCCCCCTCCAGGCGCGGGTCGAGCCCGGAATAGATTCGACGGCGCATCTCCGGAATCGTATGCGCTCCGGCGGCCAGGGCATCGATGACCTGTTGTTCGCGCTGCAGCCGGTGCGCGATGTATTCGTCGATCAGCGCGACGGCGTCATCGCGCGTCGGCCCGTGTCCCGGGAAGATGCGTTTCGGGTTTCGCGCGCGCAGCGCCTGCAGCGACCGAATGTACTGACCCATATGGCCATCGGGCGGAAAGATCGCGGTGGTCCCTTCGCCCAGGATGGTGTCGCCGGTGAAGAGGTCTAGGGCAGGAGTGAGAAAGCAGACGTGCTCCCGCGTGTGGCCGGGTGTGGCGATCACTTCCAGCTCCTCGACGATCTCGCCACCTCGAACGATGACGTCGGCATGATCGACGGCGCCGGCGGGGGCGACGATGCGCGCTCCGGTCACTCGCTTGAGCGGCACAGCGGCCGGAGCATGATCGCCATGACGATGCGTGATGAAGATGGTCTTCAATCGCGGCATGGCGTTGCGGATGGCATCGATGTGCGACTCGATGGTTGGGCCGGGATCGATGACTGCCGTTTCGCCTAACAGATACGTTCGCGTTCCATTGAGCGTGAATGGTCCGGGATTCGGCGCAACGATGTCGCGGATCATCACGGCAGGACGATCTTCTTCCTGCCGTCTTCCACGACGATCATCGGGCGCGTCGTTCCGATTTCCGCTTTGCGTCGCGACTCGATCAGTTCTCCCGAGGTGCGAAAGCCGACGATGGCCTCGAGATTCTTGAGCGTCGGGAAGACCAGCGGAAATTCGCCGCGCATGTGCCGCTCCACCGCCTCGGCCGGTGCGATCCACGTCGCGTCGGCGATCTCGCCGTCACTTGGCGCGGCGACCGTCATGCGATCGGTGCACGCCAGAAAAAAATAGGTGTCGAAACGCTTGGGCATGCCGACGGGCGTGATCCAATGCGCCGTCCAGACGAATTTTTCGAGATCGACCAGCTGGATGCCGGTCTCCTCGAAGAGCTCACGTGACGCAGCAAAGCGCATGGTGTTGAGCGGGTCGCCGCCGCCGCGGACGGAATCCTCCTCCTCGACCATGCCGCCGGGGAACGCCCACACGTCCGGCGCGAAACTGCTTTTCTCCGGACGGCGAATCATCAGCACTTCCAGGGGATCGTCGCGCAGCAGCAGCACGCTGGCGGCGGGAATCGGCTCTACTTCTGCCATCCCACCCACTCCTCCCCGCCCGGCCCGCGCTCTTTTTTCCAGATCGGGACCGTCTGCTTGAAGCGATCGATGACGGTGCGACAGGCGTCAAACGCTTCGCCGCGATGCGGCGCCGAGCAGGCAATCACGATCGACGCCTCGCCGACTCTCAGAAGGCCGAGGCGATGTTGAACTTCGATGCGGACTTCCGGAAAACGTGTTGTAATATCATCTAATATTTTCGTAATTTCTTTTTCGGCCATGGGCCGGTAAGCGTCATAGAAGATCGATTCGACCTTCTTGCCCTCATCATGATTGCGGACCACGCCCTCAAAGACGACGCACGCGCCATCCGACGGACGCATCACGCGCTTGACGAGATCATCGGAATCGATCGGAGCTTCGGTCAAATGACTCATCCGCCGGCCACCGGTGGGATAAAGGCGACTTCGTCGCCGTCGCGCAGAAGCTGGTCGTGCGGAACGTAGCTCTCGTTGATGGCGGTCATGGGCGGGCGTTCGTATCCAGCGAGGGCGCGATGTTGTGCGCGAAGCCGGTTCCAGACATCAGCCGCCCGCGTTCCTTCCGGCAGCTCGACGACCTCTTCACCTTTGCCGGCGATGTCGCGAAGGACGGCGAAGTAGAGCAGGCGCACTTTCATGACGTTCCCGCCAGGCCGATCTGGTCGGCGATTTCGAGGAGTGCGCCGCGCAGGAACGCAATGTGTTCCTCGAGATCGGCTCCCAGCTCGGCAGCGCCGTTGATGATGTCGTCCCGGCTGACGCTGCGCGCGAATGCCTTGTCCTTCAGTTTCTTTTTCACCGAGGCGGGTTTGACGTCCGCGATGGACTTGTTGGGCTGGACCAGCGCGCAGGCGGTCAGAAATCCGCACAGCTCATCGCACGCGAAGAGCGCCTTTGCCATCAACGTCTCGCGCGCAACGCCGGTGTAAGGCGCATGACCCATGATCGCGTGACGCAACTCCGGATCGAACCCCGCTTCTTCCAGAATCTTCGAGCCGACGTACGGATGCTGATCGGCATTCGGAAATTGCTCGTAGTCGAAGTCGTGCAGCAGTCCGCACATGCCCCAACGTTCCGCATCCTCGCCCGGCGCGTATTTGTGAGCGCACGCTTTCATGGCGTGTTCGACCGCCAGGGCGTGCTTCCGGAGCGAATCCGATTGCGTGTATTGATGCAGCAGCGCGATGGCGTCATCGCGGGTCTTCTTCACAGTCAGAAACGATATCGGATTCCAACGCTTGTGTGTCCGTTCTGCGGCTTCGGAATGTGAACGCCCTGGCCCGAGGCTGTGATGTCGTTACGGCGAAGCGGCGAGGACGTGACGATGTCCTGCAAGCGCCCCTCGACCGCGAAGTGCGGACTCCACCACCACGCCGCCCCCGCGCCCGCCGCGCCGCCCCACCGCCCGCGCGTCCCTTCGAACAGCGGCGAGGTGACTCCGCCGCCCACCCGGCGGTGAACGTTGTACAGCGCGTATGCCGGTCCGCCCAGCAGCTCGAATCGAAGCGCGCCACGCGGATTGATCCGAAAAATCACCGGCACGACCAACGTCGTCACGTTGACGGTACCGGCATCGAGCGTGACGCCCTGGTTTCCGCTGGCCGACTTGATTTTCAGCGGAGCACGCGCCCATGTCGCTTCGACGCGCACTGCCCATCGGTCGGCAAGGTCGCGTTCGATGTCGACCGCAGCGCCGGGCCGCGTCGCCGCCGAGAGCCGTGTCGTGGTCGCTCCCATTCCCGTCCCGGTGATCAATGGGTTTGTGCGCTCCGCAAAGCGTCCGAAGATGAACGGTCCGGTCGCGGCGCCGAAACTCCACGAGTCGGCCTGCGCGAAAGCAGACGTGAGAATGACAGCGCCGACCGCGAGAAACGTTTTCCGCACGGTGGCGGTCAGAATTGCAACGGCAGCGCCAGCGGGGAAAAATTTTCCGAAGGCGTGCCGGCGTTTGCAGGAAATGCAAAAATGCGGAAAGCCGTGTAGAACCTCAGTTTTCTGCAAGTCCTTCGGCGGGCTGAAGCATTCAGCGGTGACATTATTTGTCTTGGCTCAGGATTCGCACCGGAAAGGCATCATGAAAAGGGTTTCGAGTGTTACGAGACCTCGTTTGCGCGGGTCCCTTCTTGATTGCCCGCGCCCAGTGACCGCTGCGGGCTCCCTCCTAACTTATTGGACCGATTTTGGACGATTAATCACTTAGCTTCCTTGAATCCTGCCAACTGGCCGCAGCGGTCCAGCCCCTTTTACGATGTACCACGAACGGAGCCGAAAGGCTCCGTAAGTGTTTAGAGGCAAGTCCTGAGTCCTGAGTCACGCCCGCCCGCTCAGGACTCAGGACTCAGGACTCAGGACTCAGCACTCAGGACTTCTATAATCGCGCGTCCATGGCCAAGCGGCCCACGCTCTTCATCATCGACGGCTCCAACAACGTCTACCGCTCCTACTTCGCGATTCGCGGGCTCACGAATTCGGCCGGACTGGCAACCAATGCGGTGTACGGCTTCACGCAGACGCTGAAAAAGCTGCTCAACGATCACAAACCAGACTCGATCGCGGTGGCCTTCGACATCGGGTCATCGAAGACGCGCCATGAAGCGTTCGCCGACTACAAAAAAGATCGCCGTCCCATGCCCGACGATCTGTCGGTACAGCTCCCATTCGTCAACGAAGTGCTGGAAGGCTTCCACATCCCGGTGATCGGCGTGGAGGATTGGGAGGCGGACGATCTGATCGGCTCACTGGCGTGCACCGCGCGCGATCGCGGCTACGACGTCGTGATCGCGACCTCCGATAAAGATTTTTTTCAGCTTGTCGGCGACGGTATACGGTTCTTTCACACCGGCCGCGAGGTGATGTACGACGCCAAGGGTGTCGAAGAAGCGTTCGGCTTGCCGCCGGAAAAGGTGGTGGAGGTGATGGCGATCTGGGGCGACGCGATCGACAACATTCCCGGCGTTCCCGGCATCGGCGAAAAGGGGGCCAAGTCGCTCATCCAGCAATTCGGCTCGCTCGATGGCGTGTACGAACATCTCGATCAGGTCAAGCCGGCGCAGCGTAAGAAACTGGAAGAGCATCGCGACAAGGCGTTCATGTCGCTCGACCTTGCCAAGATCAAGTGCGATCTCGACGTGGACGTCGATTTTGAGAAGTACAAACGTGTCGAGCCCGATCGGGCGAGGTTGCACGAGGTCTTTTCACGCCTCGAATTCGCGTCGCTGATGCAGGAGTACCTGCCGGAAGCGCCGCCAATCCCACGCGACTATCGGACGGCGACGTCGGCTGAGGATGTCCGCTCGCAGGTGAGCGGCGATGCGCCGGTCGCGATCTGGTTTGAGCCCACCACCGCCGATGGCTTCGATGATCTGCTGGCGGCATCCGTGTCGATCAAGCCGACCGATTCGCTCATCGTTCCGATTGCGAAATCGCTGGGCGGAAACGACAACTTGACTCGCGAGCTGCGCAAGCTGCTCGAATCGGACCGTCAGTTCGTTGCGCACGATGCAAAATTGCAGATGCGCCGCCTGGCCGCCAACGGATGGCCGGTGCCGAAGCGGTGGGCGGACACCATGATCATGTCGTACGTCATCAATCCCGGCTTGCCGAGCCATGAGCTGGGAAACATCGCACGCGACCGCCTCAAGCTGGGCGTGGAATCGCGCAAGGACGTCGCGAAGACAGCGCCGCTGTTTGCGCTCGATCACGAGATCGGATCCTCCTCCGTTGGTCCCTACCACCGGTACCTCGGCGAAAAATCCGACATCACCTTTTCGCTGAAGGAAGTGCTGGAGCCGGAGCTGCGACGCGATCCGGCGCTGGTCAACATTTACGAAACGATCGAGGTGCCCCTCATCCCGGTGCTGGCGCGCATGGAGGAGCGCGGCATCCGCATCGACGTCCCGCTGCTGCGCCAGATGTCGAACACCATGGGCGCGCAGCTCGCGGATCTCGAGAAAAGGGTCTACGCCGAAGCGGGCACCGAGTTCAACATCAACTCGCCGCAGCAGCTCGCCCACGTGTTGTTCGAGAAGCTCAACTATCCGGTCATCAAGAAGACCAAGGGCACCAAGGCCTACTCGACCTCGGTGGACGTCCTGCAGGAGCTGGCCGGCCATGGATTCGCCGTGCCGCAATTGATCCTGCAGCATCGCGAGTTGCACAAGCTGAAATCGACGTACGTCGACGCCCTGCCGCAGCTCGTGCGCAAGGACGGCCGCGTCCACACCTCATTCAACCAGGCTGTCGCGGCAACCGGGCGTCTTTCGTCATCGGATCCGAATCTGCAGAACATCCCGATCCGAACGGAGTTGGGCCGCGAGATCCGCAAAGCGTTCATCGCCGACGAGGGTAACGTGCTCCTGGCCACCGACTACTCGCAGGTCGAGCTTCGGATTCTGGCGCACATCACACAGGACGAATCGCTCATCGAGACCTTTCGCCGCGGCGCCGACATTCATCGTGCCACCGCCTCGAAGATTTTCAACGTGCCGGAGAGCCAGGTGACGGTTGACCAGCGTCGTGCGATGAAGACGATCAACTTCGGGGTGTTGTACGGCATGTCCGCGTTTCGCCTGTCCAACGAGTTGAACATCTCGGGCTCGCAGGCCAAGGATTTCATCGAGGCCTACTTCGCGCGCTATCCCAAGATTCAGGAGTATCTCGATCGGACGCTGGAGGAGGCGCGAGGGACCGGAAAAGTCACGACACTCTTCGGGCGCGTTCGATACATTCCCGAGATCCACAATCGATCATTCACCGTTCGCGGAAATGCGGAACGCATGGCGACCAATGCCCCCATTCAGGGCACAGCCGCCGACATCCTCAAACTCGCCATGATTGCGCTTGACGCCAACCTCGGCGACCATGCTTCCATGCTGTTGACGGTCCACGATGAAATCGTCATCGAGGTGCCGGAGAGCAAGGCCAAAAAAGTCGCCGGCATCGTGAAGGAGACGATGGAGAACATCTATCCACTCGCCGTTCCGCTGGCTGTCGACACGCACTGGGGCAAGAGTTGGTACGAAGCCAAGGAGTGATGGTCTGGGCGTGCGCTCTCGTTCTGGCGTGCAAACCAGCGAGGGTCGTGGAGAAGAAAGTCATTGGCGTGATCGAGCCAAAAACGTCCGCGACGGTCATCACCTTGCAGACGAGTCTTCAACCTCAGAACAAAACGTTTCTGACCTCGATCGTCATCGCCGATGGTCAGGCCCGCAGCAGCGATGAGGTCGATCGCTGGCGGCTTTTCGATCTGGCGCAGAATCGCGTGAGGGTCGTCGACGATCTGTCGAAGACCTATTACACCACCAAAATCGACAAGGCCGCCGAGGTCGCCGGCGCTCCACAGATCATTGCCACCGGCGCGAAAAAGCCGATCCTTGGCGTTGAGGCGACACAGTACGTGATCCGCCTGGGCGCATTTCAGCGGGAGTTGTGGATGGGTTCGCCCCAGCAGATTCCGCAGAATCTCTACGGAATGGTCGACAACAATTTCGCGAAGATTCCCGGATTTCCACTGGTCGATCATGCCGAGCTGCCGTACGGGACGACGAAGCTGGTCGTCGATCGGACCGTCCTGAAGATCGAGCAGCGAGACGTGCCACAGGATTCGCTGACCATTCCGTCCGACTACCAGGAAGTCACAGCACCTGGCGCGCGTCGCCCACCCGCTTCGTCACCCCCTGGCGGTCAAAGTACTCGAGTAGCGGGATAGCGATTTTTCGCGACAAGCCGAAGAATTCCTTGAACTGACCGACGTCGATCGTTTCGCCGCGTCGCGTCTCGATCTTCTGTCGCGCCGCGCTGAGGATGTCGTGGTGCACGTAAACGCCGTCGGCCAGACGGACCAGCGTTCCCTGCTTCACGAGAAATCCGACCACGCCCTCGATGACCTTCGGCTTCTGCGGGATGGTGTTGATGAGCTCCGAGACGGGCGGCGGCTGCAGGCCGGCGTCGGAGTATCGCGTCTCGATCATCCGCGCCAGCTCGCCCTCCGCCCCGCCGAGTTTCTTCGAGCGGCCGGGGATGTCGATGGCATCCGCTTCGACGCTGATGATCTTCTCGCGCGCCAGATCCTGCAGCAGAAAGTTGATCAATGGCGGATCAGCGCCGTGCGGAATGAGCTGCTGCACGAACTCGCCCTTGGGGACGTTAACGGCGATGCGGTTTTCCTTGAAGTAGCGATCGAGGAACTCCATCGCGTCTCGTCGAAACTCTGCCAGCGTGTCGACGTGGATCCATCGTCGGTCCCCGCTGTCGGCGAGGCGCGGCAGCGGCTTCAGCTCCTTCACCAGAGTTTCGATACGGATTCCGGTGCGCGCCTGGACTTCGCGGATCGTCAGCCCGCGCAGGCCTTCCAGCTTCGCCATCAGCTCGACGCGATCGATCAGCGAGCCTTCGGCGAGCGTCTGGAGAAGCTCTGACCGCGTGTTGCGGCGGAGCTTGGGCAGGTGCGCATCGATGATCGTGCCACCGCCGATCGTGAATGACGGCGAATAGCGCCGGATCACGAAGCGATCGCCGCTGACCGCCACCACCGGCGATTCGAGGCGGATCTGCACGAAGGCGCTCCGGCCGGGCTTCAGTTCGGTGGTGTCGTCGACAAAACGAACACTTCCCAGAAGCTCGTCGGCGAGGTGATGGAAACGAATGCGTGTCTGTTCCTTCAGCGGCTTGGCGTCGTCGAGGAGATCGAGTCGCGCCGTGATGATGTGCGATGGCCGCAGTGTGTTCGGCGCCAGCACCTGCTGGCCGCGATGCAGTCGCTCCAGCTCGAGGTCGGGAAGATTGACGGAAGTCCGCTCGCCGGCCGAGGCGTAATCGCGCGACTGGCCGTGAACCTGAATCGATCGCGCACGACTGCGCAGCGCGCCCGGCAGGACTTCGATTTCGTTTTCGACGTTGAGGCGTCCCGAAAAGGTGGTGCCTGTGATCACCGAGCCGAAGCCTTTCATCGTGAAGACGCGGTCGATGGGAAGGCGAAAGACACGCGTGGTGGCGTCGCGATCGTCGATCGACGCCACCGACTCGAGCAACGCCTGGCGGAGATCATCGAGACCGGCGCCGGTGACGCTGCTGACGGGCACGATGGGCTTGCGGGAGAGAAAACTTCCGGCGACGAGGTCCTCGATCTCCAGACGCACCAGCTCGATGATGTCGCCCTCGACAAGATCGCTCTTCGTGATCGCCACCACGCCGGTGCGGATGCCGAGGAGCTTGCAGATCGCGAAGTGCTCGCGGGTCTGCGGCTTGATCGATGCATCTGCCGCCACCACCAGCAGGACGCTGTCGATGCCACCGACGCCTGCCAGCATGTTCTTGACGAAGCGCTCGTGCCCGGGCACGTCGACGAAACCAATCTGATAGTTGTCGGTGAACCAGCTCGCGAAGCCGAGGTCGATGGTGATGCCGCGTCGTTTCTCTTCCGGCAGACGATCGGTATCGATTCCGGTGAGCGCCTTGACGAGCGCGGTCTTCCCGTGATCGATGTGGCCGGCGGTGCCGACGACCCGTTTCTTGCGCGTCACGCCCGCTCTCCGTACACCTCTTTGAGCTGGGGGGGCAACTTTGCGTCCTGCCCCAGCGCCTCTTTCAATTCAGCGGCGTTGACGATGGCCTGACCGCGAAAATGATTGTTCGTGATCACGTAGGTCTCTTTCGATCGCACCATTCTTTCGATCCGATCGACCCACGGCTTCAACTCCTCTTTCGAGTAAAGGTAGTTGTAGCGCTCCCACGATTCCGAATGCGCGAACCATTTTTCGTAATTGCGTCCATGCAGCCGCACGTACGCCACCGGACCGGTCACGGTATCTGAAGGTTTGACCGAATCGCTGAACATGGGCTGATCGACGTTAACCCACGAGACGTTGTGCTGCTCGAGGAAGCGGAGGAAGTCGTCGTTCTGAAACGAGCCGTGCCGGACTTCCAGCGCCAGCGGATAACCGTTGAAGTCCGCGAAGACTCTTTCGAGCTTTTCGATGCTCTCGGGCGTGTTCTTGAAACTCCACGGGTATTGGAGAAGAACAGCGCCGAGTCGATCGGATTCTTTGAAGGGATCGAGATAATTACGAAAGCTTTTGACGTCCTCCTTCGACGGCTTCGCAGATTCGTGCGTAAAACCACGATATATTTTCGTAGTAAATTTAAGTGTTGGATTACTCGCGACGCGACGCATCCAGCTCTTTGGATGCGTCGGCGGAGGAATGCGATAGAACGGCGAATTGATCTCGATGGTGTCGAAAAAAGACGCCAGATAGGCCAGCGGATCGAATCGCGATCCGTGCGGCGGATAGACCGTCCCCTCCCAATCGGTGTAACTCCAGCCGGCAGGGCCAACGCGGATCGTGTGTGCGGCAGCGTTCGTCAACAGCTTGACAATCTTATTTTGAGCTTATCGCATTTCATTGCGTTCACTAGACATCTATGTTAAAAGCGGCTGAACGAACCCAAGTGAAACGCTTCACCTCGAGCAGGCGCGCCGCTAGGGTTCGTGTGTATTTGTTCGGAAGGGGGCTGGTCGCCAGATCGTTGGTTGTGAAATCCTTTCGCGGGGGCGAGAGTCGCGGCACCCCGCAAATGTTCTGCGCTGCGGCATCAATCAATCGTTGGAAACTTAGGAGATCAAAGCTTCATGGATACGTTTAATGACAAAAATCTGACCTGTGCTGACTGCGGACAGGAGTTCGTGTTCAGCAAGAATGAACAGGCGTTTTACGCGGAACGTGGTTTCACAAACGAACCGAAGCGCTGCAAGAACTGCCGCGACAAACGGAAAATGGCGCGCGAGGGCAATGGCGGCTCCCGCGAGCGCACGATGGTTAGCGTCACCTGCGACAGCTGTGGCGTGGCCACCGAAGTTCCGTTTACCCCTGTGAGTGGCAAACCGGTCTACTGCCGCGATTGCTACAACCAGAGGCGTTCACAATCCCGCTCGACCAGCTGGGCCTGACGCTGACAGCATCGACTTCCTGAACGGCGGGCTCGCAGCCCGCCGTTCTCATTTCCGGGCACCCTGCTAGAATCCGCGCGCTTTGCCGCGCCCCCTCCTTCCGCCCCTCACCAATGTCCTCGACCTGATCGGAAATACACCCATGGTGCAGCTCACCAGCATTCCCGGCCCAAACGACGCGGCGATTTTCGCCAAGCTCGAGTTTCTGACGCCGGGCGGCTCGGTCAAGGACCGCATCGGCGTCGGGATGATCGCGCGCGCGGAGCGGGACGGGGTCCTGAAAAAAGGGGGAACGATCATCGAGCCGACTGCCGGGAACACCGGCATCGCTCTGGCGCTGGTGGGTGTGCGGATGGGGTACCGTGTCATCCTGTGTGTGCCGGAAAACTTCTCCATCGAAAAACGCGAAGTCATGAAGGCCCTCGGCGGCCAAGTTGAATTGACGCCCAAGGACGACGGAATGAAGGGTGCCATCGCCCGCGCAGAAGAGCTCGCGAAGAACATTCCGAATGCGTACATCCCGCAGCAGTTCGCGAATCCGTACAACACCGAGTCGCACTACCAGACCACCGGCGCGGAAATCTACGAGCAGATGGAAGGCCGCATCGACGCTTTCGTGACCGGCGCCGGAACGGGTGGTACCTTCACGGGCGTCGCAAAATATCTGCGCGAGCGGATTCCGAACGTCTACTGCGTGATCGTCGAGCCGCAGGGATCGATCCTCAAGGGCGGCGAGGCCGGCCCACACGAGGTGGAAGGCATCGGCGCGTCGTCGTTCATTCCGCCGGTCCTGGACATGTCGCTCGCGGATGAAATCATTCAGATCGTCGACGAGCCGGCCTTCGCGATGGTGAAGCGTCTGGCAGCAGAGGAAGGGATTCTCGGTGCATCATCGTCGGGAGCGAATGTCGCCGCTTCGTTGCAGGTCGCGCGAAAACTCGGCAAGGGCAAACGGGTTGTCACATTGATCCCTGACGCCGCCGAGCGTTACATCTCGAAAGGAATTTTTTCGCAATGGAAGTCATGAGGGCCACCGCCATGGGTTTTTCAACCGAATGCGTTCATGCGGGCCAGGAGCCGGAGCCGGTCACCGGCGCGGTCACCTATCCGATCTTCGCCACCTCCACCTACGTCCAGCCGCGACTGGGGGAGAACAAAGGCTACGAGTACGCGCGCACAAAAAATCCAACGCGCAGCGTGCTGGAGGCCAATCTGGCCGCGCTGGAGCGGGGGAAACACGGCCACTGCTTCGCGTCGGGCATGTCGGCGATCGATGTCGTCTTCCGGATGTTGAAGTCCGGCGATCACGTCATCGCCGGCGAGAACATGTATGGCGGCTCGTACCGTCTGTTCAATCGCGTGCTGGAAAAATTCGGCCTGCAGTTCACGTACGTCGACACATCGCGGGTGGAGGCGGTGCGCGACGCGATACGGCCTAACACAAAGATCGTGTACCTCGAGACCCCCACCAACCCGATGATGACCTTGACCGACATCGCCGCGTGTGCCGAAGTGGCCCACAAGCGCGGGGCGCTGGTGGTTGTCGACAACACGTTCTGCTCGCCGTACCTGCAGCGGCCGATCGAGCTGGGCGCCGACATCGTCGTTCACTCGACAACCAAGTTCTTGAATGGTCATTCCGACTCCGTCGGCGGTGCAGTGATCTCGAATTCCGACGCCATCGCGGAGCAGATCGGATTTCTGCAGAACGCCATCGGGGCGATCTTGTCACCGTTTGATTCCTGGCTCGTGCTTCGCGGCGTCAAGACCCTCGCGGTGCGGATGAAGCGTCACGAGGAAAATGGAATCGCGATCGCGAGCTACCTCAGCCATCATCCCAAGGTGAAAAAGCTTTACTATCCCGGACTTCCGAACCACCCGCAGCACGCGCTGGCCAGGCGCCAGATGAACGGCTTTGGGGCTCTGATCTCGTTCGAGCTCGGATCGAAAGACAATGCCGCCAAGTTTCTGAATCGCGTTCGCCTCTGCTCGCTCGGCGAGTCGTTAGGCGGCGTCGAAACATTGATCTCGCATCCGGAGACCATGACCCACGCCTCGGTCCCCATCGACCAACGCCAGCGCCTCGGCATCACCCCCGGCCTGGTACGGATCTCGGTCGGCATCGAGGACGTCGAGGACCTCATCGCCGATCTGGAGAACGCCTTCGAGGGGATCTAGACTGTTCGCGGATCCGAACTCTGGTTAGCTTCGAGCGCGCGGCGGAATGCGTTCGCCCATAACTGAGCCGCGACTGCGAGAGTTCATGAAAGCGGTGGCCGCGCACGCGCGCGACAGCGGCAGGATTTACCTTCGCGCTCTGCCCTAACTCAAAGAGAAACTGCAAATCAATATTGAACGTGCGTCTCCTGCCGACTTTGTCCCGGAACTCCCCGGATGGCCGGAGCGCAGTCCATTCATCTTGTCTTTTCATCACTACGATTTCTATTCCCAGGCTCTCTCCAAGTTGGAGCGCGGTCATGGTAAGGATTTGATCGACGTCGACGCCATGGTCCGCCACGGACTCGTCAATCGCGAGCGGTTTGGGGGTCGCGGCTAGAATGCGTTCGTGCGCTTAGCCGGACTCCTGGTGGCGGCCTATCTGATCGGATCGACTCCGTTCAGCTTCCTGATCGTCAAGCTCACGACGGGCGCCGACATTCGCAAAGTCGGCAGCCACAACGTCGGCGCGACCAACGTTGCGCGATCGTCCGGCAAATTGCCAGGCATCATCGCGCTGCTGCTGGACATGGCCAAGGGTTACGCGGCAGTGGCGTTGGCCAAATGGGTGACGGCCAACCCTGGCTGGCCGCTGCCGGTCGGCGTTGACATGTCGCCTCTGCACTCCCGCGCGTTCTGGATTTCGCTGTGCGCGCTGATCGCCGTTCTGGCGCACATGTTTCCGGTGTGGCTCGGATTTCACGGAGGGAAAGGGGTCGCAACGGCAGCGGGGGCATTTCTGGCGCTCGATCCGATCGCTCTTGCCGCAGGCGCGATCGTCTTTGCGATCGTCGTGATTTCGACGCGATTCGTTTCGCTCGGATCGATCGTCAGCGCCGCTTCCATTCCGATCTTCCTGCGATTCCTCACTCAGGCGCCGTTCTGGTCGATCATCATCAGCATCGTCATCGCGATCGCAATCATCGTGAAGCACCATTCCAACATCGCGCGCCTTGCCCAGGGGCGCGAACGGCGAATGGGCGAGAGGAAAGAGTGAAGCTTTCGATCGTCGGAGCGGGAACGTTCGGGACTGCCATGGCCATGATCGCGGCGCGTTGCGGTCACGAGGTCCTGCTGTGGGCCCACGATCCTGAAGTTGCCGAAGGAATCGAGAAGCGCCGAAGCAATCCGTCGTATCTGGCCGGACTGCCGCTCGATCGCAACATCCACGCGACGCACTCGCTGGCGCAGGCAGCCTCGTTCAGCGACACGGTATTCATGATCGTTCCGAGCCATCACTATCGCCGCGTGCTTTCCGAGCTCGAGGCGCATCTGCAATCGCCGGTGAACGTGCTGTCGGGAACGAAGGGTATCGAGAACGACACACTGGAGCGGATGTCGCAAATCACCGCCGATGTCCTGGGCGATTCGCTGCGAGCGTTCGCGGTTCTGTCGGGACCGACCTTCGCTCTCGAAACGGCCCGCGGCGATCCGACTGCGGCCGTGGTTGCGTCGAGCGATGCCGATTTCTCGCAACAAATGCAGCGCGCGCTGTCGTGCCGCACGCTGCGGCTCTATCACGCCAACGATGTCGTCGGGGTCGAGCTGGCGGGCTCGTTGAAGAACGTCATCGCCATCGCCGCCGGCGTCGTCGAAGGTCTCGGACTCGGCTTCAATACCAATGCCGCCCTCATCACGCGCGGCCTCTATGAGATCAGCAAGCTCGGAATCGCGCTGGGCGGCCGGCCGGAGACTTTTGCCGGACTGGCCGGAATGGGCGATCTGGTGCTGACATGTACCGGATCTCTGTCGCGCAATCGCTCGGTCGGCGTCGCTCTGGGACAGGGAAAGAAGCTGAACGAGATCCTCGACGACGCGAAGTTTGTGGCCGAGGGCGTGAAGACCGCCAAGGCCGCGAAACAGTTGGCGGACCGGCATTCGATCGACATGCCGATCACGGCCGAGATGTACCGGGTTTTGTACGAGGAAGAGCCGCCGGCGAAGGCCATCCTGCGGCTGATGTCGCGTTCGCTAAAAGCCGAGAGTATTCAGTGAGGGTTTCGAGTCGGGAGACGGCGTTCGGCGGCTACAAATACATGCGCCGACACGCGTGACTTTGCCATCCTTAGCGAAGCGAAGGATCTCTCCAGCGAGATCCTTCGCCGTCTGCGCGACTCAGGATGACGTTACTGCGGCGGCTTCTGCGATGTCGTCTGTTGCATCTGGCGCTCCTGCTGCGCGGGATCGTCATGACGCGCTTCGGCTTCCTCGCCCGTGTAATCCGATTTCGCCTGCGCTTGCCGTACCGCGCGCGGGCGAACGTCCGCATCGGCTTTCGGCTTCGCAGCAGGCTGCGGCTTGGGCGTTGCGACCGGAGTTTTGGCGGCAGGGGTCGAGGGCGGCAGCGCTGCCGGCTGCGTCGACGCCATGCCGAGGCGGCTGGTGCCGACGCGGAGGAGCGTCTCGTTCGTGATGACGTATCCCGGCTTCTTGCCCAGGCGGCCGGTGGCCTTGGCGGCCGCGACAAGGGGCGAGTCATTCGACTCCGTGGCAGGGGCAGAGATCTGCGTTTGCGTGGAGCTCGTTGTCTTCTTCGATTGCTGCTGGTCAGCAGCGTAGACCGGCAGTGCGAGTACAGCGATGGCTATCGCGACGGTTTGCGCCTTCATTGGACCTTCTCCTATGGCTAAATGTTACGCTCCCTGCGGGTCATTTATTTCAACAAGTCCCGGATCTTGCATTTTCGGCCCTGAATGTCGCCAGAGCTTCTCCTCCACAAGTTCGGGTACATCGCCGTTTTCGTCGGGACGTTTCTCGAGGGCGAGACGATCCTGGTCATGGCCGGCTTCTTTGCCCAGCGGGGATACCTGGAGCTGATGGGGGTGATCGCGGTGGCCGCTTCCGGCGCCTATGTCGGCCATGTTTTCTGGTTCTGGCTCGGTCGCACCAAAGGAGTGCAGCTGCTCGACCGGTTTCCGAAGATGAAGAGGCACTTCGGAAAGGGCATTCGCATCTTCGAGCGCTACGGCGCTCCGGCGATTTTCATCACGCAGTGGCTTTATGGCCTGCGCGTCACATGTGCCGTGATCATCGGCATCTCGCGTATTTCGATGATCAAGTTTCTGATCTACGAAGCGATCACTTGCATCGTGTGGGCGATCGTCATCGCGACGGCGGGGTTCTACTTCGGCCGCGCGGTTGAACGCATCCTCGGTCGCGCCGCCCACATCGAGAAGTGGGGACTGCTGATCCTGATCGTCGTCGGCGTCGCGATCTGGGCGTGGCATCAATGGCGGGATCGGGCAGAAGTCAGAAGGCAGAAGGCAGAAGGCAGAAGTAACGAAATGTAGCATCGTTCTGCCTTCTGCCGGTCAGCCTTCGTAGTGCTTGAATTCGAGCTCTGCCTGTGCAGCGGCCAAACGCGCAACAGGGACGCGATAGGGCGAGCACGAAACGTAATCGAGATTGCACGAGCGGAAGAAGCGAATCGAATCGGGATCGCCGCCGTGTTCCCCGCACACGCCGACCTTCAGCTTCTTGTTTGCGCTCCGCCCGCGCTCGGTGCCCACGCGCACGAGCTGACCGACTCCTTCCTGATCGAGTGACTCGAAGGGGTCCTTCGGCAGAATTTTCTTGTCGACGTATTCGGGCAGGAACGTGCCGGCATCGTCGCGCGAGTATCCGAAGGTCATTTGCGTCAGATCATTCGTCCCGAAGGAGAAGAACTCTGCAGTCTCGGCGAGCTTGTCGGCGATCAACGCGGCACGTGGAATCTCGATCATCGTTCCGACGATGATCGGGATATCGACTCCCCGATCCTTGATCACTTCCGCGGCAACGCGGCGAACCATGTCGGTCAGGATCGTCAACTCTTTGACGGTCCCGACCAGCGGAATCATCACTTCCGGTTTCGCGTCGACGCCGTCGCCTTTCACTTCGCAGGCAGCCTGGTAGATCGCGCGCACCTGCATTTCGTAAATCTCGGGGAACGTGATCGCCAGCCGGCAGCCGCGATGGCCGAGCATCGGATTCGTTTCGTGCAGCTGATTGACCTTTGCGCGCAGCTCGACGAATCCCCATTCCATGTCGCGCGCAACTGTCGAGATCTGACTCTCGGTGTGAGGGAGAAATTCGTGGAGCGGGGGATCGAGGAGGCGGATCGTGACCGGCATGCCGGCCAGCTCGCGAAAGATGCCTTCGAAATCCCCTTTCTGATAGGGCAGGAGCTGATCGATCGCTTTGCGCCGTCCGTCCTCATTGCGCGCGAGGATCATCTCCCGAATGCGGAGGATGCGCTCTTCCGCGAAAAACATGTGCTCGGTGCGGCAGAGACCGATTCCGTGTGCACCGAAGAGGCGGGCAACGCGCGCATCCTGCGGCGTGTCGGCATTGGTACGAACGCCTAGGCTGCGGATTTCGTCGGCCCATTTGAGGAGCCGATCGAAGTTGCGAAAAACTTCCGACTGCGCCGGCTTCATCGTTCCTTCCAGCAGCACCTGGATGATTTCCGACGGACGCGTCGCGAGTTGCCCGCTGATTACTTCGCCAGTGCTGCCGTCGATGGAGATCCAATCGCCTTCCTCGAGCGGCTCGTGGCCCTCCGATCGCAGCTCGCCGCGCGAGTAATCGACGCGCAGCGATCCTCCACCGACGACGCACGGCCGTCCCATGCCGCGTGCGACCACGGCGGCATGCGAGGTCAAACCTCCTCGCGTGGTGAGAATCCCGACTGCGCTGTGCATGCCCGCGATGTCCTCGGGTGAGGTCTCGATGCGCACCAGGACGACCGGGCCGTCCTTCGCCATCGCGACCGCGTGTTCGGGGTTGAAGGCCACCCGCCCCGCCGCCGCCCCCGGACCGGCCGGAAGACCGCGGCCGAGGAGGCGGCCACCTTTGAGCGCTTTTTGTTTTTCGGCGGCGTCGAACACCGGCGCGAGAAGCTGCGTGATCTGATTAGCCTCGACGCGCGAGACGGCGTCGCGCGGCGCGATCCGCTTCTCATCGACCATGTCGCACGCGATCTTCACGGCTGCGAACCCGGTGCGCTTTCCGGTGCGCGTCTGCAGGAGATAGAGCTTCCCCTTCTCGATGGTGAACTCGATGTCCTGCATGTCGCGGTAGTGGTCCTCGAGCCTCTTGTAGACGTCCTGGAGTTGTTTGTAGACCGCCGGCATCGTCTCTTCCAGCGACTTTTCATTGCCGACTACTTGTGCTTTCGAGATCGGAAGGGGCGTGCGAATTCCGGCCACGACATCCTCACCCTGCGCGTTGGGGAGATATTCGCCGAAGAACTTCTTTTCGCCGGTGGAGGGATTGCGAGTGAACGCCACCCCGGTGGCGGAGTCTTCGCCCATGTTGCCGAAGACCATCGACTGCACGTTGACGGCCGTGCCCCAGTCGTCGGGAATTCCGTTCAACTTGCGATAGGTGATCGCGCGTTGGTTGTTCCACGATAGAAAGACGGCGCCCACCGCGCCCCACAGCTGGTCGCCGACATCTTGAGGGAATTTGTTGTTGTTATTAGCTACGATATTCTTATATGTTTCTACGAGCTTCATCAGATCGGCAGCCGGAATCTCGGCATCGGTCCTGACTCCGGCACGATCGCGCGCGGCCAAGAGCTCGTGCTCGAAATGCTCGCGATCGATGTTGAGGACGACGTCGGAGTACATCTGAATGAATCGACGATAGGAGTCGTAGGCGAAGCGTTCGTTGGCCGAGGCCGCCAGTCCTTTCACCGTCTCGTCGTTGAGGCCCAGGTTGAGGATGGTGTCCATCATGCCGGGCATGGACGCGCGCGCGCCGGAGCGAACGGACACCAGAAGCGGCTGCTTCGGATCGCCGAATTTTTTGCCGACCGATTTCTCCACGCGTCCGAGGTTTTCCTCGACAGTTTTTTTCAGCTCGGGGGGATATTTCTTTCCGTTGGCATAAAAATACGTGCATACCTCGGTCGAGATCGTGAAGCCGGGTGGAACCGGGACGCCGATGTTCGTCATCTCGGCCAGGCCGGCGCCCTTGCCGCCCAGGATGTCCTTCATCTTCGCGTTGCCTTCGGCGTGACCCTCGCCGAAGTCATAGACGTACTTTTGCGGCATCGCGGGCGCGATTATCTCCGAATCTCCACATCGACAGTGCTGTACAGCGCGCGCATCGATTCGGTCACCGGATCCTGGCGCGGATTGTCGCTGCCGGCCGCGATGCATGCGAAGCCGCGCTTTGCCCACGGCTCGCACGCACGCTCGGCGGCATCGTGATTTTCCTTGGCGGTCGGAAAACGAAATTCGTGCGCCACGAATCGGAACTGCGCCGATGGCGTGATCGGAAGCTCAGTGCGTCCGTAGAGCGACAATCTGCCGGTGCGCTGCAGAATCGCGGCTGCCGGCTCGCGGATCGGAAGCGCGCATTTTGAGCGCTCTCCGAACCAAGACGTGTCGAAGAACATCGGAATCGCTTCCTCGTGCCAGTTGAGGCCGCTGAGATGCTGTCCGTCGGGCGACACCGTGATCAGCGCCATGCCGTAATCGTTGCCGCGGATCCAGCTCAATCGATAGATGCGTCCATCGAAAGCGCCATCGAAACGCATCGGCTCTTTTCCCGTTTGCAGGACCCCGATCACGTAGGAACCGTGGCGCTGGAATCGCGCCTGTTCGCCGTTGATGGTCCAGCAGCCGGCGATGTCGCCCGGACGGGCAGGCTCGAGCTCTTTGCCCGTCGCGAGAATCGAGTACAGGCGCAGGTCGTGATTCTCGACTGCGCCGTCGATCATCGTGACACGAATGGACGACAACTCGATCGGCTTGACGTCGAACCACTGCGCGTCATTGGTGGAGGCCGATTTGATCGCGATGATGGGCAAGAAGGTTTTGCCATCGCTCGATCCCTCAAATGCAACGCGATTCGCGGCGAAGCCGCCTTCGATGAACGTCCGAATTCCGACTCTGTCGATGCGGCTTCGTGAAGGCAGCGCCACCACCATCGATTGCGGCAGATCGGCCAGCGGCGTCATCCAGAATGTTCCGGGATGGCCGTCGGTCGCGCGCAGCGCCGAAGCGCCCAGGAAGGCCTCGCCGGTTCGCGAGACGACCGTTGCGCCATGCGCGATGTCGAGGATGCTGGTGCGTTCATCGGTGTCGGCGATGGCCGACTCGATGGCAGGTGTTGCAGGCCGAGGCGCCTCACGCCTGGCGCATGCCACTCCGATGCAAACGAGAATCGAGGCGGCCCGCTTCACGCGCGATACTCGGAGCGATCGACGACGATCTTGGTGACGTCGGCGATCCTGAGGACGGCGTTCCCCACTTTGCGCAGCAGCGACATTCGATTCTTGCGGAGGGCCTGGTCTTCGACCATCACCATGACTTCGTCGAAGAATGTCTCCAGCTCCGGCGCCATGGCGGCAAACGATTCGAGCGCGCGTTTGTAATCGCGCTCCGAGATCATCTCGTCGATCTGCTCGCCGACCTGGCCGGCGAGCTGGTTGAGCCGCCGCTCCGTTTCATTTTCGAGTTTCTTCGGATCGACCTTGCTGTCGGTGTGATCGGCCGTGATGTTGGCAATGCGCTTGGCGGAGTCGAGGATCGAGAGAAAATTCGGATCGGAGCGCATGGTCTTCACGGCCGCGATGCGATCGACCAGATCGGTGAGCAAGCCCTGCCAGCCCGCCTGCATGGCTGCCTGAATTTCGTCGTATCGGAAACCGTAGGCCGACGATTCGAGCACGGTCTGGATGCGTTCGGAGAAAAATTCGACGAGATCGGCTTTCACCGACTGCGCCTTGTGTACTTCCAGCGCAATGTTGAAAAGCGCGTCCATCGGCAGGCGAACCTGACGTTTGTCGCGATTGAGAAGAATCTGGACGATTCCCTGCGCGGCGCGGCGGAGGGCAAACGGATCTTTCGAACCGGTCGGACGCACGCCGATGCGGAAGAATCCCGCCAGCGTGTCGATCTTGTCGGCAATCGAGACGATCGCTCCCGATAAAGTGCGCGGCAGAGCATCTTCGATGTTGACGGGCAGGTAGTGATCGTAAATCGCCTGCCAGACTGCTTCGGGATAGCCCTCCTCGCGCGCGTAAATCCCGCCCACGCGACCTTGGAGATCGGTGAACTCCTTCACCATCTCGGTGACCAGATCGGCTTTGCACAGCCGCGCGGCGGTCAGGGTGTCGTCAGCGTCGGCTTTGACATGCGTGCAGATCGCTCCAGCGATCGCTTCGATCCGCTTGCTCTTGTCGAGGTAGTTGCCGAGCTTCTCCTGAAATTGCAGGTGCGAGAGTTGATCGAGGCGCTCGGCGAGCGGCTTGCGGCGGTCGGTGTCGTAGAAAAATTTCGCGTCGGCGAAGCGGGCGTTGGTCACGAAGGCATTGCCATAGGCGGCGTTGCCGTCGGGATCGGATTCATTGTCGAGCACTGCCAGAAAAGAATTCGTCAGCTTGTCGTTCGGGCCGCGAATGGGGAGCTGCTTCTGATGCACCCGCATCACCGTCACCAGGACTTCTTCCGGAAGCGCGAGGTATTCGCGGCGAAACTCCGCCCGCAGCACGCCCGGGTATTCGGTGAGGTATTGCCACTGGCCCCAGATGGTGGCGTCGAGCGACGGCGTTCCCTCGATTTGATTGGCGAGGATGCGTGCGCGCTCTGCCATGACGTGGCGCCGCCGCGTCGAGTCGATGACCACCCGTGCCAGCTCGAGCTTGGTGACGTAATCGTTGTAGCCGCTGACGGTGATCGGCCCGGGAGCGAGCGTGCGATGGCCGACCGTGGTCGTGCCTGAGGCGACGCCGAGCACTTCGACAGGAAGGTGCTTGCCGTCGAAAACCGAAAGCACGGAGTGGATCGGGCGAATGTACGGCCGGTCGCCGCGGCTCCAGCGCATCATCTTCGGCCACCGCAGACCCTCAACGATGGGCGGCACGCGCTGCTGGAGAATCGAATCCGTTCCCCGTCCGGCGATCTTTTTGCGGATGCGAATGTATTGGCCGCCTTCGATGATGTCCTCGCGCGAAGCGTTGTTCTTTTTGAGAAATCCCTGCAGCGCCTGTTCCCCGGCCGTTCGGGGCGGGCCTTTCACTTCTTCTTCGCGGTCGTTTTCGCGCGGGGGCAGCTTCGAC
Organism: Thermoanaerobaculia bacterium; assembly: GCA_035636095.1. Lineage (GTDB taxonomy): Bacteria > Acidobacteriota > Thermoanaerobaculia > Gp7-AA8 > Gp7-AA8 > Gp7-AA10. Next base: position 33,137 of record DASPZU010000096.1, on the reverse strand, counting down.
AGAAAGAAAATGATCCGGCGCGGCGTGCTGCTGACGTAGATCTGGGCGCCGGCGAACAACTCTGACAGTTGCTGGCGCAACATCGTCTGCGCTCCATCGTGCATCCATGCCGGGATCTCTTCGGTGAGGAGCTCGAAGAAGTACTCGGACATCTAAGAGACGCGCTCCTGCGCAGGCAGGAGTGGGAAGCCGAGCTCGCGGCGGCTTTCGAGATACTGCTCCGCGCAGCGGACCGCCAGGTCGCGCACGCGTTTGATGACCGCGACCCGCTCGGTGGCCGACACCGCGCCCCGTGCGTCGAGCGTGTTGAAAATGTGCGAGCACTTCAGCGTCCAGTCGTACGCCGGAAACACCAGCTTGTTCTCGAGACACCTTCTGGCCTCGCATGCGTATTGCTCGAGCAGCTTCCAATGCAGATCGATGTCCGCGATTTCGAAGTAGTACTTCGAGAACTCGTATTCATCCTGTTTGCGGACATCGCCATACGTGAAGCCACCGCCCCACTCGATGTCGAATGCCGAGCTCTGTCGCGAGAGAAACATGGTCAGGCGCTCGATGCCGTAGGTGATCTCCGCCGAAACCGGCGACAGATCGATTCCGCCCGCCTGCTGGAAGTACGTGAACTGCGTGATCTCCATGCCGTCGAGCAAAACCTGCCAACCCACACCCCAGGCGCCGAGAGTCGGCGATTCCCAGTTGTCTTCCTCGAATCGAATGTCGTGACGCGTCAGATCGAGTCCGATCGCGCGCAAGGAATCGAGATAGATGCCCTGCACATCGGTCGGCGACGGTTTGAGCACGACCTGAAATTGATAATGCTTGCCCAGGCGAAACGGGTTGTCGCCGTAACGGCCGTCGGCAGGGCGACGCGACGGCTGCACGTACGCGACATTCCACGGCTCCGGGCCGAGAACGCGAAGGAAAGTCGCGGGGTGCATTGTTCCGGCGCCGACCTCGACGTCCACAGGCATCTCGATCATGCAGCCGCGCGCGGCCCAGAAATTCTGCAGGCGCAGGATGAGATCCTGAAATGAGATGCGCGCCATGTGCGCGGATTATATGGCGCGCTTCGCGCGCGTTGTCGGTCGTCGGTTATCGGTTGTCCGAGTACTGAACAAAATGCGCGGCTGTTCGAGACCTGTAGAGGAACCACCAGCCGAACGAGACAAGGGCAGCGGCGATTGCTAAATGGACGACCCGTTCGGTGGTGATGCTGATGAGAAAACCCGAAGCGACGTAGAAGAACGTGAAAATCGACATCAAGAGAAACGTGCTGCGCGCCCACCGACGGGTCCGGAAAAGCCCGATCGCAGCAGCAATGAAGCCTGCAGCGAGGATGGTCGTCACGGCGATTTGAAACTGCAGCCCCTCGCGCAGGCTGCCCGGATCGGTGCCGTGAAGGTCCGCTCCCCGTCGCTTCATGTCCCGAAGAAGCCCGACCGTTTGTGGCAGTCGGCACGCAGCCCAGATGTCGAGCGCCAGCACCACCGCGCTAAAGATCAGCGTTGCGACAGCCAATGTGCGCAGGCGATTCATCGAGAATTCCGTCGACCCCACCGACAACCGATAACCGACAACGCGCGGCGCGCGTGCGCAGCCGCGCTTACCCTTGCGTTCCCGTCGTGTGGGTCGGCGGCGGCGGTTTCTGATCGTCTCTATTTTTCTGTGGCCCGCTCGTATCGGTTGTCGTCGGCGGGGCCGCGGTGTCGGTCTGAGGCGGCGGCGTTCGAGGACGCGGCCGCGGTCGCGGCGGCGTGTAGCCCGATGGGAATCCGGTCGTCGATTCGGGCAACGTCGATGCGATCGTCCCCGGCTGTTGCGTCGAGGTCGTTGTGGCGGTGCCCGGAACGGTGAACGCAGTCGTCGTGTCGACGTTTGTTCCGGTCACGGTCGAGGTCGTGAGCGGCTGCGGCGTTTCACCGGGCCCGCTGATCGTCGAGGTCACCCCTTGCGCAGAGCCCTCCTGCACCGCGTCGTATTGCTGCTGATTGCGCTGCATTTTCCCGCTGCGACTGCATGAGGCTGCCGCAAGGACGAGAAGGATCGACACAAATTGCTTCGGATGCATTGGGCCTCAAAATCGCACGTTATATGCCAAGGCATACAAGCCGCAAAGTTGCTGTTGTGGAATCTGTACCGCTCTGGTACAGTTTCGAGCCTGACGATGCTAAAGATTTCAAGACTCACGGATTACGGCCTTCTCGCGACGATCTACCTTGCCCGGAAGCATGGCGAGACGATCGCTGCCCGCGAGATCGCGGAGTTCTATCACCTTCCCGTTCCGACGGTGACGAAGGTGCTCAAGGCGCTGCACCAGGGCGGCGTGATCGCGTCGCATCGGGGCGTCTCGGGCGGCTATTCGTTCGAAGGCGATCCCGAGACCCTCACGCTCGGTCAGATGCTCGAGCTTCTGGAGGGTCCGTGGGATCTGGTCGAGTGCGAGACGATCGACGAGAACGGAGCCGCGACCTGTTCGATCCGCGCGGGCTGCCCGTCGCGGCGGTTCATGTTCGGCGTTAATCGCGCGATCAAGGGCGCATTCGAGCAGATCACGCTCGGCGATCTGACGCGCGGCGCGTTCCCCATTCCGGCGATCGACAAGTCGACGCTGATGACGCAGAGGGTCTCATGAGCTCGACCGTCGAACAACTCGCCAATCAGGAATACAAGTACGGTTTTGTCACCGACATCGAAGCCGATGTCGCACCGCCGGGTCTCAACGAGGAAATCGTTCGACTCATCTCGACGAAGAAAAATGAGCCGGAGTGGATGCTGGAGTGGCGGCTGAAAGCGCTGCGGCACTGGCTGACCATGAAGGAGCCGACCTGGGCCAACGTCCATTACAACCCCATCGACTATCAGGCCATCCGTTACTACTCCGCGCCGAAGCAGAAAAAGAAGCTCGATTCGCTGGATGAGGTCGATCCCGAGCTGCGCAAGACGTTCGACAAGCTCGGGATCTCGCTCGAAGAACAGAAGCGTCTGAGCGGCGTGGCCGTCGACGCGGTCTTTGACAGCGTTTCCGTCGCGACGACATTTCAGGCCGAGCTCGCCAAGCTCGGAATCATCTTCTGTTCGTTCTCAGAAGCGGTGCAAAAGCATCCCGAACTGGTGCGCAAGTACATGGGCAGTGTTGTTCCGTACACCGACAATTTCTTCGCGACGCTGAACTCCGCTGTATTCACTGACGGATCGTTCTGCTACATCCCGAAAGGCGTTCGCTGTCCGATGGAGCTGTCGACCTACTTCCGCATCAACACGGCGGGCACGGGACAGTTCGAGCGCACGTTGATCGTCGCCGACGAAGGCGCGTACGTCAGCTATCTCGAAGGCTGCACCGCGCCCATGCGCGATGAGAATCAGCTTCACGCCGCCGTGGTCGAGTTGGTGGCGCTCGACAACGCCACCATCAAGTACTCCACGGTGCAGAACTGGTACCCCGGAGACAAGGAAGGGAAGGGCGGGATCTTCAACTTCGTCACGAAGCGCGGCAAAGCGTTCAAGAACTCGAAGGTTTCGTGGACGCAGGTCGAGACAGGCTCCGCGATCACGTGGAAATATCCGAGCTGCATCCTGCAGGGCGACAATTCGGTCGGCGAGTTCTACTCCGTGGCGGTGACCGCGAACTATCAGCAGGCGGACACCGGCACGAAGATGATTCACATCGGAAAGAACACGCGATCGACGATCGTGTCGAAGGGAATCTCGGCCGGTCACGGGCAGAATTCGTATCGCGGCCTGGTGAAGATCATGAAGTCGGCCGAGAACGCACGCAATTACTCGCAGTGCGACTCATTGCTCCTGGGCGACAAGTGCGGCGCGCACACCTTTCCGTACATCGAGGTGCGCAACTCCACTGCCGTGATGGAACACGAGGCCTCGACATCGAAGATCGGCGAGGATCAGCTCTTCTACTGCCAGCAGCGCGGCATCAAGCCCGAGGATGCGGTGTCGATGATCGTGAGCGGCTTCTGTCGCGAGGTCTTCCGTGAGCTGCCGATGGAGTTCGCGGTCGAGGCGCAGAAATTACTCGGGGTGTCGTTGGAGGGGAGTGTTGGATGAAGTCCTGAGTGCTGAGTTCTGAGTCCTGAGCGGTGTAACGGGACTCAGCACTCAGGACTCAGGACTCAGGACTGAAATGCTCGACATCAAGAACCTACACGCCGGAATCGACGGGAAGGAGATCCTTCACGGGCTCGATCTCCACATCGGGACAGGCGAAGTGCACGCCATCATGGGGCCGAACGGCTCGGGGAAGTCGACGCTCGCCAATGTTCTTGCCGGCCGGCCGCGATACGCAGTGACTGCCGGGACGGTGAGGTATGAAGGGAAGGACCTGCTCTCGATGACGCCGGAGGATCGGGCGCGCGAGGGGGTCTTCCTTGCCATGCAGTATCCCGTCGAAATCCCGGGTGTGAACAACATTTACTTTCTGAAAGCGGCGCTCAACGCCATTCGCAAGCATCGCGGTGAGGAAGAGCTCGACGCCATGGAGTTCCTCCAGCTGGCGCGCGAGAAGATGAAGCTGGTCGATCTGGACGAGGCGTTCATGAATCGCGGCGTCAACGAGGGATTCTCGGGCGGTGAGAAAAAGCGGAACGAGATCTTCCAGATGGCGGTGCTCGATCCGAAGCTGGCCGTCCTCGATGAAACCGATTCCGGCCTCGACATCGACGCCTTGAAGATCGTCGCGCACGGCGTCAACACGCTGCGCAGCGAAAAGCACTCGGTGCTGGTGATCACGCACTATCAGCGGCTGCTGAAGTATCTCGTTCCCGATTACGTCCACGTGCTGGCCGACGGCCGGATCGTGAAATCGGGCGGGAAGGAGCTGGCGGAAGAGCTCGAGCGAAGAGGCTACGAGTGGATCGAGCAGGAGGTCGCGGCAGCGCGATGACGACCGCGGTGCAGACCGACCTGCGCGAGCAGGCCGCGCAGCGCTTCCAGCAGCTGGGCTGGCCCACGCCCGAGCTCGAGGAGTGGAAATTCACGAACCTCGCGCCGATCGAGCGCGTCAAGTGGCGCGCGGACAACGGCGAGGCGCGCGCTTCGCAGAAAACCGGCATCGTTTCCATGCGCGGTCAGGCCCTGGCGGAGCTCGTCTTCGTCAACGGCCGCTTCGTCGATTCTGCCGGCGGTGGAGCGGGCCTCGAGATTCTGCCGATCTCGCGGGCGGCCTCCCACCCGATGTTCGATCGCCACTACGCGCGCTATGCCGACTATCAGCGCCACGCCTTGACCGCGCTGAATACGGCCAAAGCGCAGGACGGCGCTTTGGTCGTCGTTCGCGACGGCATTTTCCTGGATGGCTTCATTCACCTGCTCTTCATCGGCGCCGGCGACGGAATCTGGTCACATCCCCGCAATCTGATCGTCCTTGGACGCGGCGCGCAGGCCGCGGTGGTGGAGACGTTCGTCGGCGACGGCAATTACTTCACCAACGCCGTGACCGAGATCGTCGCCGGCGAGTCTTCGGTCGTCGATCACTACCGTCTGGAGCGCGAGTCGGCCGATGCCTTTCATATCGCGACGGTGCAGATTCATCAGGAGCGATCGAGCACCGTGACGTCGCGAAACGTGGCGCTGGGCGGCGGGCTGGTTCGCAGCGAAGTGAACGTGGCGCTGGCGGGTGAGGGCGCCAACCTGACTCTGGACGGGCTGTTCGTTCTGGCAGATAGTCAACATGTTGACAATCACACCGTGATCGACCACGTCAAGCCGCATTGCGACAGTCTCGAGCTGTACAAGGGAATCCTGGACGGCAAGTCGCGCGGCATCTTCGACGGCCTCATCATCGTGCGTCCCGACGCCCAGAAGACGAATTCGCGTCAGGTGAACCGGAATCTGCTGCTGTCGGAGAACGCCATCATCGACTCCAAGCCCACCCTGGAAATTCAAAACGACGATGTGAAGTGCAGTCACGGCTCGACCATCGGACAGCTCGACCAGGAAGCGATGTTCTACCTTCGCGCCCGCGGAATCAGCGAGTCAGAGGCCCGAAGTCTTCTGATCTATGCCTTCGCAAGCGAGATCGTCGACCGCATGAAGATCGACGCGGTGAAGGAAAACATCCGCGCCGCAATGCTCCGTCGCATTCCGAAGGGATTGCCGGAGAGAAGGAGCGCGGCGCGATGACGGCCGTCCTTCCCGAGCGGCAGACCGACTACGACGTCGAGCGAATCCGCCGCGATTTCCCGATCCTGCATCGCACAATTCGCGAGAAGAAGCTCGTCTATCTCGACAACGCCGCCACGACCCAAAAGCCGCAGGCGGTCATCGACCGGCTTGTGAAGTACTACTCGGAAGAGAACTCCAATGTCCATCGCGGTGTGCACTATCTGAGCGAAGTCGCGACCGCAGCTTACGAATCCGCGCGCACGACCGTGAAGAAATTCATCAATGCCCGCGATGAGAAAGAGATCGTCTTCACGCGCGGGACGACCGAGGGGATCAATCTCGTGATGAGCGCGTGGGGAAGGCGCAACGTCGGCGCCGGCGACGAAGTCCTCATCACTGCCATTGAGCATCACTCCAACATCGTGCCCTGGCAGCTGCTGTGCGAAGAAAAGAATGCCAGGCTCCGCATCGTCCCCGTGAACGACGCCGGCGAAGTGACCGTCGACGAATTCGCGAAGCTGCTCACCAGGCGCACCAGGATCGTCGCCTTCGGCCACGCCTCCAATGCTCTGGGGACGATCAACCCGGTCAAGAAGATGATCGCGATGGCGCATGCCAACGGCTCCCTTGTCCTGATCGACGGCGCGCAGGGCGTGCCGCATCTCGATGTCGATGTCCAGGATCTCGATTGCGACTTCTACGCGTTCTCCGGACACAAGGTCTATGGGCCGACCGGCATCGGCGTCCTCTATGGCAAGCAGGCGCTTCTCGATGCCATGCCGCCCTATCAGGGCGGCGGCGACATGATCTTGTCGGTGAGCTTCGAGAAGACGACCTACAACGCGCTGCCGTATAAATTCGAGGCCGGCACGCCTAACATCAGCGGCGCCATCGGACTCGCGAGCGCGCTCGACTACGTGGGCGCGATCGGACTCGGAAAAATCGCCGCGCACGAGCAGGACCTTCTGCACTACGCGACCGCGCAGCTCCACGAAATCCGCGGTCTTCGCATCATCGGTACGGCCGCTGAAAAAGCCAGCGTGATTTCGTTCACGCTCGAAGGCGTCCATCCGCACGACATCGGCACCATCCTCGATCAGGAAGGGATTGCCGTGCGCACCGGGCATCACTGCGCCCAGCCGTTGATGATGCGATTCAACGTCCCGGCCACCGGGCGGGCGTCGTTCGGCCTCTACAACACTCGCGAAGAGGCCGACGCGCTCGTTGAAGGACTGCACAAGGTGGTCGAGGTCTTTCGCGGATGACGGATCTTCGCGAGCTCTATCAGCAGGTGATTCTCGATCACAATCGCAGTCCCAGGAACTTCAAAGAGCTGCCGGCAGCCACGAAAAGAGTGGAGGGCTACAACCCGCTGTGCGGCGATCACTACACGGTGTTTGTCGAGCTCGATGGCGACGTCATCAAAGACATCAGTTTCACCGGTAACGGCTGCGCAATCTCGAAATCTTCGGCCTCGGTCATGACCACCAGCGTCAAAGGAAAGCGTACCGATGACGCCGAGAAGATGTTCGAGATTTTTCACAAGCTCGTGCTCGGCCAACCCGCCGGACTCAGCGAGGCAGAATTGGGCCGCCTGGCGGCGTTCTCAGGGGTATCGGAGTTCCCGGCGAGGGTAAAATGCGCCACGCTGGCCTGGCACACGCTGCATAGCGCGTTGCAAGGCGAGCAGGAAGTAGTGACCACCGAATGAACATGCGCGAGGAAGTCACCTTCAGCCGCAATGCAGATGCGGTCATGATCCCGAGCGGTGAGCGCGTGCTCGTTCCGAATGGCTCACGCGCCACCATCACCCAGTCCCTCGGCGGCTCGTACACGTTGATCACTGACCGCGGTCTCATGATTCGCATCTCGGGCCGCGAAGTCGAAGCGATCGGCAAAGCTCCCGAAAACGTTCCGGAGGTCGCTGCGGGCGAAGAACTCACTGCCGAGAAGCTGGAGCAGATGGTTTGGGATCAGTTGAAGACGTGCTTCGATCCCGAGATCCCGGTCAACATCGTCGACCTCGGACTCGTTTATCTGTGCGAGTTGCAGGATGCCGAGGGCGGCAAGAACGTGAAGATCAAGATGACGCTCACCGCGCCCGGCTGCGGCATGGGGCCGGTGCTGGCGCATGACGTCAAGCAGAAAGTCGAATCGCTCCCGGGCGTGAAGAGCGCCGACGTTGAAGTCGTATTCGATCCGGCGTGGGATCGCACCATGATGACCGATGCCGCGAAGCTGCAGCTCGGAATGATGTGGTAGCGCGCCAAGTCCTCCTGACTGCGGCCTGTCTTCTTTCTGTTCGCTGCCGCGGCCTTTTCTTGCCCGACCAGTATCCGGAGACCACGGCCCGCGTCGTCCTGGAAAAGTACGACCAGGCGTGGTTGAGCAAGAACGTCAAAGCGTTTGAGGCGCTTCTGTCGCCCTCGTATCTCTACTTCACTTCATCCGGACGGGTGATGGAGCGGAAGGAGATGCTGGCGATGCTCGCTTCACCCGACTACAAAATCGAATCCGGCTCCCGCGACGAAGTCCGCGTTCTCGTCACGGAATCGACAGCGATTCTCAGCACGCGCTGGCGCGGAAAGGGAACGTACGAAGGCAAGCCCTTCCTCGACGATCAGCGCTGCAGCGTTGTGATTTCCCTTGGATTGACGCCCGAAGTCTTGTCAGAGCATTGCACCAATCTGCAGTAACGCCTTACCGATGATCCTGGAAGAACGTCCACTGTCCGACCGGATGCCCCGCCTGTAGCGCCTGCGCCTGCATCATCCCGTCGATGGCCGCGACAATCGCCACGATGCCCGACACGATTCCACAGCTCGCCAGGCCGACGATCCAGATTCCAATCGCCACGTAACCCTTCATCTTCTGACCCATGATGATGTACCCAACGCCTCCGAAGAGCAGCAGATTGAGCACGAGGATCAGGATTGGGTCTTTGGGGGGCTGGGTTGGGCGGACCAGCTCTTCGCTCTTCGGTGCGCCACTCGACGGTGTTGAGGGAGGTGTGTACGAACCACCAGGTGTGTCCATTTCGATCTCCTACATTTTGTCGGCGTAATCGCTGAGCATCGGGATGCGGAACCGCTGACCGCTGGTGGCTTTCATGATGGCCATCACAATGACGATGATGTAGCCGATGGCGGCCAGGCACGGAATCCACACGACCAGGCATCCGACCAGCGGAAAGAAATGCCCGATGATCCAGAAAACCGCTTCGATCGCGGTGTAGGCGATTGCGAACACGAGGCCGTTCCTGGCGTGCCACTGCACTTCGCGATCTTCTTTCTTGGTGACGAGGGGGATGATTGAAAGGAACCACAGGTACGACAACACGAGCATTGCCGTATCGCGGCTGGCGCCAGGCGCGCCGCCGCCGGCTGACGGAGGTGGTGGGGTATACGATCCGCCGGGGGGTGGTACATGGGGCGTTTCGGTCATTGCATCCTCCGGCGCGGGATTCTACCGACTTTCCCGAAGTGTCGCGAGGCGTTTTTCAGCGGCAATCAGCGGAACGACCATCAATACGAGTGAAATAGCGATCGCGACCGCGATCGGAATCACGAATACCAGCGTGCTTCCGTAATCGAGCGAAAACATGCGCCAGAAAAAATACTGTACCAGCGGCCGCGCCATCAACGTCATGATGGCGCCGACGTAGGCGAGCGCCGCTGCCATGTAGCCGAACCCGCCCAGCGACAGCCCGACCTGCAGCGGATTCTCGGCTGCGAAATTCGGCGAGAGCGCGCCCAGCCCGACCCCAAGGCTGACCAGAGTTGCCGCCAGCATCGACGCGCCGATCAGCGTGAAGAGCCAGACCACGACATTGGCGTGCATGATCAGATTCGCGAAGACGGTCAGGATCAGCGAAAGCGCGGTCAGCGGAATGCTGTACACCACCACCTTCGAGATCAGAAGCCGCCGATACGATACCGGCGCCGCCTGGAGAATCCAGAACGCTCTTCCTTCCGACGAAATGGAGGGATAGGCGAATCGCAGGCAGATCGCGGAGATGATGAAGCCGGCCATGCCGAGGTTCGCGTAGGCGATGATTGGCGCACGAGAGTCGCCGCCCAGGGGCAACATTCGAATGTTGTACAGATACAAAAACAGCAGCGCGACCATGAGAAATAGCTGCGACCACTGCGCGACATCGCGCGTCAGGGTGCGGACCTCCTTGCCGATCATCGCGCGCGTCTGTCTGTCGAAAGGGCGGAGGAGCCAATCGGCAATTCGCGTGAAGCCTGTAGCACCGATGGCAGCCGGCGCCATGTTCTCGCGCGCCCGAACGAAGGCCGGGAAGTACAACGGCGTCGCGATGGCGACAAAACCGGCCAGCAGGACAATCGCCGAGAGGACGATCTTCGCCGGAAACAGAACCGCCTTCTGTCCGCCCGCCACTGCCACCATCACCTCCGCCAGCGCAGTCCCTGGATAACGCTCCATCGAAGGCAGCTCGATCGCCTGCAGCGCTCGCGCGAGATCGTCGGTTCCGATGGGCATGAAGAAACGCTCCGGGCGGCTCATGCGAAACGCGATCACGGCGACCGTCATCACCAGAATGGCGAGCGAGGCGGCGATCTGATGCACGCGCTGCACCGGAAAAAATCTGACCAGCGCGACGATGACCGCCGTTCCTGAGATTACCGGGATGGCCAGCAGGAGCGCGAGGTCGATCAGCACCACCGGGAAGAACCACCACTGGACGTGATACTGCCGCGCGAAAGCCACGAACATCGGGATGAGAAAAACGTAGATGATGGTCGCGCTCTGGAGGAGCGTCTTTGCGAGGCGGCCGATGACGAGCCGCCACTTCGGCAAGGGAGCGGCGTGATAGGTCTCGAGATCGAGATCGGTGAAGAATGCACCGATGGCGGCGGTCATCGACGACGAAAACAAGACCGCCACCGCCACCAGAAATGCGAGCGCCAGGACGTTGCGCAGAAGACCGAGGGCGAAGAATGGCGAGGTCGCCTCGATTTTGGCGACCGCTCCGAATAGTCGTCGAAAAAGGACGTAATCGCCGCACAGAAAACTAGTGACGATCATTGATGTGATTCCGAGCTTGACGATGGCGGACGCGTCGAACGGTCGCAGCTTCGCCAGTGCGATGCGCAGCGGCCACATCACATCAGCGACCGCACTTCTTCAAACCACTTCATGGCGTTGGCACTGCGGGCGGCGCGGGCGCGCCACCTTTCCAATCCGAGCTCGATGAGGCGCTCGATGAGGCGCGAATATTTGATTTCGGTCGCCTCCCACAATTTTGGATACATCGAGATGTTCGTGAAGCCCGGAATGGTGTTGATTTCGTTGACCAGGATGCGATTCGTTCCGCGCTCGAGAAAAAAGTCGACGCGCGCGTAACCCGCGCCGCCGATCGCGCGAAACGCCGCCACCGCCATGCGGCGGAATTCCTCCGTCTTTTCCTTCGGCAGTTTCGCCGGAATCACGAGCTGCGCCTTGTTCTCGATGTATTTGTCTTCGTAGTCGTAAAACTCTCTGCCCGCGACGATTTCGCCCGGCAGCGAGGCCTCCGGACTGTGGTTGCCGAGAACCGACACTTCGATCTCACGAGCATCGACGCCGCGCTCGACCAGCGCCTTGTCGTCGAATCGAAACGCGTTCTCGATCGCCGGTTCCAGCGCGTCGTCGCTCTTCACTTTCGTGACGCCGACCGACGAGCCGCCGTTTGCCGGTTTCACGAAGTAGGGAAGGCGCAGCGAGTTGTTGACGGCGCGTCCGATGCGATCGCGCTCGGTGCGCCAATCGCGCTCGAGGACTTGCACGAAATCGACGATCGGCAATTTCGCGACCGCGAAGACGCTCTTCATCGTCGCTTTATCCATCCCGATCGCGGAGGCTGCGATGCCGCTGCCGACGTACGGCAAACCGATCGTTTCGAGATAGCCCTGCAGCGTGCCGTCTTCGCCGCCTGTGCCGTGAATCAACGGAAATGCGATGTCGGGCTTCTGCGCCTGCGCCCACGTCTCGAACGAGAAGGAGTCGTCGCCGCGATCGCTGCGCTCGCCGCCCTCCAGGATCCGTGCGCTCCGCGCTGGCGCGACGAAGCGGCCGTCGCGCGCCATGCACACCGGAATGATCTCGACGCGCTGCTTCGATGCCGTCGTGGCGACGGACCGCGCGGAAAGAATCGACACCTCATGTTCGGCGCTCAAACCACCGAAAATGAGAACGGTTCGGATCATCGAGTAGCTGGAATGCTTCCCAAAAGGTATTTCAGATCGTCATCCCGCCAGCGGATTCCACCGCCAAACGTGAATGCCGTGTCGTTGAAAACGTTATCGACACCGCTGGTGAAGAACAGCATGGGCAAGTTCGGTTTCTCGTGCCGGAAGATGTATTGGCCATATAAACGCAGGTGCGGATTGTTGTCGCGATGCTTGCCGAAATCGAAAAGCTCGCCGGTGATGTTGACGCGATCGTTGACGTGATAATCGACGCCGCCTCCTCCGGTCGAATCGAAGAGACCGACCCGGACCGCCAGCGGCTGCAGATTCCATCCTGCCTGCGCCGAGACCACAAAGCCGCGTTCGAAGCGCGTCTCCTTGACGCTGGTGGTGGTGGTCCGGCCGGCAGGATCGGTGATCGTGAATTGGGTCAGCTTGTCGCGACGTCTGCCCACCGGATCGTCGGCCAATTCGACGTTGTAGAAGCGATTGCGCTCCGGATTCGGGATGAGGCGCAGGGTGACTGCCGCGCGCGAATTGCTGGTGATGCTTCCGACTTGCGTGTCGCTGTTGCTCAAGCCGGCGTAGTAATCGGCCTTCATTCCGAGGTCGAGGGCGATGCGGTTGGCGCGCCCGAGCGTCGTCCTCAGCTCGTTCACGCCGCCTTCGACCGCCGTTAATGCCGTTGTCAGGCGTTGATGTGCTTCGTCGCTGTAAAGGAGTTTTCCGACCGTCCCTTCGCCGCTGCGAACCTGACCGGTGATGGCGTTCAGATTCTCGGTCGTCGTTTTGAGATCGGAGGAGAGCTTTCTCAGATTCTCGACGACCTGCCGAACGTCCTGGCGGTTTTCGCCGAGCGTGCTGTTGAGCGAGTTCGCGACTTTCTCGACTGAAGAGGTGAGCTTCGGAATCTCGTTTCGGAGTTGTGCCGTGATCTCGCGCGCGTTCGCAAGCGTGGCATCGACGTTGGTGCGGTTCACCGCCACGAGATCGCGGACCTGTGACGTGATCTGGCGGACGTTTTCGACGATCTCCTGCAGCCGCTGCTCGCCTTGCGGCCCGGCCATGACGGTGCGCAACGATTCCGTGATGGCCTTGACGTCAGTTGCGATGGCGGAGATTTGATTGGTCACGTCGTCGATCGACGCCGGCTGCGTCCCGGGGAGTTGTTTTCCCTCGGCGAGTGGCGGCGCCTTCGGCGGCCCTGGCACGATCTCGATGTATTTTTCGCCGAGCAGGCCAAGGTTGACGACCCGCGCGAATGCGCCGTCGTGCAATTGCACGGCGCTATCGATCTCCATCGTCACTTCTGCTTTTCCATCTTCGCGAAGGCGAATGTCCTTCACTTCTCCGACCGGAACGCCGGCCACACGCACCTTCGATTTGTTATCGAGGCCTGCCACGGAATCGAAGACCGCGGTCACGGTCCGGACGCCTTTGCGATTCGGATGAATGTCTTCGATCTTGAGGACGAAGTAACCGAGGATCGCCAGGATGATCAGCATGAAGATGCCGACTTTTGCAGCGGATGACATCAGAGCACTCCCTTGGACCGATTGTAGAGCGGGTCGAGGCCGGCTTTGCGCAGCATTTGAAAAAGGGAAGCCAGCGGTAATCCAACCACATTCGTGAAACTGCCGTGAATGGAATCGATGAACATGCCGCCCACGCCCTGGGCAGCATACGCGCCCGCTTTGTCGAGGGGCTCGCCGGTCTTGACGTACCAGTCGATCTCGCGCGGCGCCATCGGAAGCATGCGGACCTCGGTGGCCGTGACGTGTGTGTCGGCGTAGGCGGGCTGGAGGCGCTTCAGCGTGACGCCGGTGAAGACGACGTGCGTGTCGCCGGCGATGGCGGTCAGCATGCGTCTGGCGTCATCGGCGTCCATCGGTTTTTCGAGCACTTGATCGCCCAGGACCACGGTGGTGTCGGCGGCGATGATCCAGCGGGTCGGATGTTGTTCGGCGATCGCGCGCGCCTTCTCACGAGACAGGCGCGCCACATACTCCTCCGGAGTTTCTCCGTCGCCTCGCTGCTCGGGAATATGACTGGGCACGACGTCGAACGGGAGTCCGATCGATGCCAGCAATTCGCGCCGTCGCGGCGAGGAGGAGGCGAGAATGAATCGAACGCTCATCGCCGCGTGATGCTGAGGATGACCACGAAGCGCGCGTCGGCCGCGATGCGATAAATGATGCGCAATCCGTCCACCAGAAAGCTCCAGTAGCCGCGCAAGGGATCGAACAGGGGCGCTCCGATGATCGGATCTTCATCGATTGTCTCGAGCGTGCGCCGCACCGCCGCGCGCTCGTCGGCGCTGAGCGACTGCCATTGCGGCGCGACGCTCTCGGCGATTCTTAAACGGTCATTCCACATAGCGACAAGGGATGAGGGATGAGGGATGAGGGATGAATTGCGTCGCGTCATCCCTCATCCCTCTGCCCTCATCCCTCAAACAGGTCCTCCGGAAGCATCAGTGCGCCGCGTTTGACCTCGTCTTCCGCTGTTTCGATCTGACGGCGAAGGTCAGCGTTGTTGGAGATGTCGATGGTTTCGCGGAGCGCGAGGTACTCGTCGTGGGAGATCAGGATCGCGACCGGCCGTCCATCGCGCGCGAAGATCGTCCGTTTTCCGCTGACCTCGCACTCAGCGACGAGCTGACGCACGTCGGGGGGCAGATCGAGGAGCTCGAGTCGCTTTTCCATCGTCGAAAACGCTCTTCAGGTACGCGCGGAATTCGGCCGCCAGCGCCGGATGCCGCAGCGCATAGTCGACAGTCGCCTTCAGGTATCCGATTTTCTCACCGGCGTCGTATCGGCGCCCGTCGAAAACGTAACCGTAGAAGTCTCCCTGCTGCACCAGTTGCCGCAGCGCGTCGGTGAGTTGAATCTCTCCCCCCGCGCCGCGCCCCGTTTTCCGGAGGATCGGAAAAATCTCGGGGGGCAGGATGTAGCGTCCGATGATTGCGTATTTCGACGGCGGCTTCGTCTTCGGCTTCTCGACCATGTCGGTGATTTGAAATCGCCTTCCGCCGGCACTCGTTCCAGCCACGATTCCGTATCGCGACGTCTCTTCAGGCGAAACTTCCATCAACGCCACGACCGGACGTCCGGTCTCCTCGAAGACGCGCCGCATCTGGCGGAGGCATGGCTCATCAGCGAGGATGACGTCATCCGGCAGCACGACCGCGAATGGCTCGCCGCCCACGGCATCGGACGAGACCAGAACTGCGTGCCCCAGCCCCAGGGCTTCCTTCTGCCGGACGGAGATGAGATCGACCATCCGCGATACCGCCTCGACTTCTGCCAGAAGATCGAGTTTCTGCCGCTCGCGGAGCGACCGCTCCAGCTCGGCTGTGTCGTCGAAATGGTCCAGGATCGAGTCCTTCCCCTTCGAGGTCACGATCACCAGCTTGTCGAAGCCGGAGTCGCGGGCCTCCTCGATCCCATACTGCAGGATCGGCTTATCGACCAGGGGGAGCATCTCCTTCGGAATGACCTTGGTGGCCGGGAAGAAGCGAGTGCCGAAACCGGCACACGGAAAGACGCAAGTACGGAGAAGGGGCATCGTTCGGGTAGGATAACAGTAGTCGATTGGCTGCAAAGTTGCTTTCGGCCGATCCTTGTAGAACGCGATGCGTAAAGTCCTCGCTTGTCTCGCCATGCTCGCTTTGGCGGCCCCCGTCTTCGGACAGTGGCGGCGGGCGGCGCTGTACGGCGCCGACGTCCGCGCGCTGATCATCGATCCCGCCAATCCGGACACCCTCTTTCTCGGTACCAGCGGCGGGGAGGTCTACGTTTCGAACGACGCGGGCAAGTCGTGGCGGAACCCGCGCTACAGCGTGCCCTTCCCCGGCTATGTCGTCGACAGCCTGGTGCTCGATCGCAACGGGCGGTTGTGGGCGGCGTGTTGGGGGTTGTGGGGCGGGGGAGTGATCGCGGTTTCGGACAACGACGGCAAATCATGGAGCCGGCGCGACGCTGGCCTGGAAGATTTCTCCGTCCGCGCCATCGCCGTCGATCCGCATGATGCCGATTACGTCATCATCGGCGGCCTGACGGGCGTTTACCGAAGTACCGACGCGGGCTGCCATTGGGAAAAGATTTCGGATCAGGAGAATGTCGAGTCGGTGGCCATCGATCCGCGCACGCGCGATCGTCTGTTCGTCGGCACGTGGCGCCAGGGCTACCGCAGCAACGACGGCGGCAAGTCGTGGACGCTCATCAACAGCGGCATGGTGCTCGACACCGACATGTTCTCGATCACGTTCGATCCCGAAAACCCGGACAACATGTGGGTCGCGACCTGCGGGTGGGTATATAACACGAAAAATAGTGGTGATAATTGGACACGTTTCCGTGACGGGTTCAATAATCGCCGCGTCCACGACGTCGAGCTCGATCCGTGCGATCGCGACGCGCTCTTTGCCGGCACGGTGGCCGGCCTCTATCGCTCCGATGATGCAGGAAAAACGTGGTACGTCGTTTCTGACGAGGAATGGGTCATCAACACGATCGCCCTCCATCCGCAGCGCCCGGGCCGCATCATCCTCGGCGTCGAAAGCGACGGCGTCTACGTCTCCGACGACTACGGCAAGACGTTCACACGCTCGTGTCAGGGCCTGCGAAATCTGACCGTGACATCGGTGGCCGCCGATCCGGGAGCGTCGAATCATGTCTACGCCGCTGTGGCGTTCGGTGGCGTCTCGAGCGGGATCTACGAATCATCGGACGCCGGGGAGTCATGGAAGAAACTCAATGACACGAAAATGCCCTCGGTGTTGTCGTTGGTGGTGAGCAACGATGCCGATGTGAAATTTGTCGCAGGAAGCGAGAAGGGTTTCTTCTGGAGCAACGACGGATCCGATTGGACGCAGGGTGAGCCGGCGTACGCGCCGATCCGCGTCGATCGCGTGGTCCGGTTCAATCGCGTGCGATTCTTCGCCGCGACTTCCGATGGCGTCTACACCACCCGCAACAGCGGCAAGAGCTGGTATCGCCTCGCCGATTCCGCCGATCGCGCTGTCGACCTCACCATTGGGACTCTCGGGGACAAGAAAGCGCTGTTTGCCCTCACCGCCAACGGAGTGATGGTCTTCGACGGCGAACTATGGCAACCGATCGCCGATTCACCGGCCAGGGGGCGCACCATTGCCGTCCGCAACGTCGAGGGCTCGCAACTCATCTTCATCGCCGGCTCGCAAGGCGTAAAGGCGGGCCGCGTCGATGTCGACCGCATCTGGCACGAGGCGGAAGCGCCCGATGCTCAGTTCGCATCGGTATTTGGAACAAACGACGCGCTCTTCCTCACCTCTCGGCAGCAACGCGACATTCTGGTCGGCTCCGCGCGCGAGACTTCGTGGAACGCACTGCCGCTTCCGTCGCGAACGGCGGAAGTCACTTCGGTCGCAATCGATCCGTTCGATTCCAATCGCCTCTACTTCGGCACGCTTCGCGAGGGGCTGTTCGTGTACGAAGGCGTTGCGCGACCCCGGGAGGCCAAGAAGTCGGCTGAGGTCGTCGGCGGCGGCGCCGGCAACGAGCAGCGCTAACGCGGATCGTAGTAGCGCACCACCAGGATCCCAAGTCCCTTCTGGCCGTTTTCGGATTTGGGATCGGCGCGCACGACCACCATGACGTTCGGCAGCATCGAGTCGTAGAGCAACACCGACTTCGATTTCATCTTCTTCGGTGCGCCAAATGACTCCCGCAGGAAGGCCTTCTCTTCGTTGAACGCCGTTTTGGCGTCGGGCAGGAAGAGGTAAAGCTCGAAGCGAATCGATCGGAGCCGGTCGCGGTTGAACTCCAATGTCACGGCCTTGTCGTCGTCGTAGTCGATGACCAGATGATTGTCGTCGTCACCCTGTTTCATCTTCCAGCCACGGTCTTCGAGCAGTTTCACAGTCTCCTCGCGTTGCATTCCGATGGCGAGATGGAACGATTCGGGCCGCATCCACGAGGTCTTGCTCGTCGATGGAAAGGCAGTCGCGAAGAGAAGAGCCGCGACGGCGATCATGCAACTCCCTGCGTTGTGGCTGCCGCCTTGAGCTGGGGATCCCAACCGACGACCGCATTGCCGGTTCCGATCACGGTCCAGTAGCCGTAGACCTCGCCGGGGTAGTCGGGGAAGTTGAGCGCCGAGAGCATCCACGCCAGTCCGCCCGCTTTCACTTCACTCAGCGCCATGTCCATGAATTCGGGAAGGATCGCGACCAGCTCGCGCGTACGTCCTTTGCGCATCATGTCGAGCACTTTCATGTCCCACAAGTAGCCATGATGCTCGTACACGTGTTCGCGCGACATGTCCTCGGGAATCTCCGGCTCGGTCGTGAAGTGCCGATGCGACAGCGTGTTAGACGCCAACAGCACCGCACGGCGTCCGCTCTTCTCGATGGCGCGGCGCGTCGCCTGGCCGAGCTTGATCATCTGCGCCTGGCCCATCTCATTGGAAAAATAGTAAGGAGAATTATTGCTGGAAATGCCTACGATCGGAATGTCCCACTCCGGATTCATCATGTGGCATGACACGATCGTCCCGTAATCGACACGGAAATCGGGGTTGCGCATCATTTTCGTGATCAACCCGTCCGCCCGCCCTTCCTCGGCGATCATCTCCGCCAATTCCACGTCGACTTTGATGTCGTACTTGAACCGAAACAGATTCGGGAAGATCGGATCGACCGACAGCCCGTGAAACTCGGGCATGCCCAGGAAGTGATGGCCGATCACGGTTTGCCAGTGCGGCGAGTGCACCAGCAGGACGTCGGGTTTCTTCGCGAGGAAGTGCTTTCGCGCGCGCTGGTAGCCCCATCGCAGCACTTCCCATCCGCACTCCGAGCGCGGCTCGTTGCGCCAGTGATTCTCGCCGTACACGATGTGGGGCGGGTGGGGGGCGAGGACGCCGCCGACGATTTCGCCTTTGGCCATAGCTTACGTTCTTGTCATTCCTCGCTACGCTCGGAATGACATCTGGCTACAGTTTTACGCAGACGTTTTTCGCTTCAGTGAAGAATTGTAGCGAATCGAAGCCCCCTTCGCGTCCCACGCCGCTCTCTTTCATACCGCCGAAGGGCACCCGCAGGTCGCGCAGCAGCCAGCAGTTGATCCACACCGTGCCGCTGTCGATGGCCGCCGCGACGCGATGCGCGCGCTGCAGATCTCGCGTCCACACACTCGACGCCAATCCGTATCGCGTTGAATTCGCGAACGCGATCGCCTCGGCCTCGTCGTCGAAGGGGGTGATGGTCGCGACAGGACCGAAGATCTCCTCCTGCAGCACCTGACATTCGCATCCGAGTCCCGTGATCACGGTTGGCTCGACGAAATAGCCGGGGCGATCGACGCGGCGACCGCCGGTGACGATGGTGCCCCCCTCTTTCTTCGCGAGCTCAATGTAGCCGAGGACCTTTTCGAGGTGCGCGTCGCTGATCAGGGCACCGATCTGGGTCTGGTCATCGAGCGGATCGCCGATGCGAAGGCCCTTTGCTCCGTGCAAAAAGCCGTCAACGACCTTCTCGTAAACGGCACGCTGCGCGAATACTCGCGATCCGCAAAGGCAGATCTCACCCTGATTCCAGAATGCCGCGCGCAGCGAAGTTGGAATCGCTTGGTCCAGATCTGCATCCGCGAAAATGATGGTCGGATTCTTTCCGCCGAGCTCCAGCGAGATCTTTTTGAAGCGCGGGGCGGCATTGGCAGCGACCGCAGCGCCGGTCACCGTTCCGCCGGTGAACGAAATCGCCGCGACGCCGTCGTGCGATGTCAGCGCCCGGCCGGCCTTGTTGCCGAGGCCGTGCACGATGTTGATCACGCCCGCCGGAATGCCCGCGCCGAGCGACAACTCCGCCAGCCGGTTCGCGGTCAGCGGTGTCATCTCGGAAGGTTTCGCCACGCAGGTGTTTCCGACCGCGATCGCGGGCGCGATTTTCCACGACAAAAGGTAAAGCGGCAGATTCCACGGCGAGATCAGCCCCACCACGCCCAGCGGCTGCCGCAGCGTGTAGTTCAGCGCGGTGGCGTCGGTGATGTGCGCGTCGGAGGTCTGATGGAGGATCGCCGTCGCGAAGAACCGAAAATTCTGGATGGCACGCGGAATGTCGAGCTGCCGCGCCAGCGCGATCGCTTTTCCGTTGTCGCAACTCTCGAGTCGCGCCAGCTCGTCGAAATTTCTCTCGATGAGGTCCGCCAGCCGCAGCAGCAGCTTCGAGCGCTCGCCCGCCGGAGTGTTCGACCACGACCGGAACGCGGCGCGTCCGGCCGCGACCGCACCATCGATGTCGCGTGCGTCGCTGTCCGGAATCTCCGCGATCCGCTCCGCGGTGGCCGGATTGATGTCGTCGATGTACGCGCCGCTGGCCGGCGCAACGAACTCGCCGCCGATGAAGTTAGCGAGCCGTGGCAAGGAATTCCTCCGGCTCGAACTCCCAGCGATCGATGTCGGGATCCCACGAGTCCCACGGCTGAATGGCGGCCATGCGATCGCGAAGATTCGGCGGAATCACTTCCGGAACGATGAACGGTTTCTGGCGGCGCAGCTTATACGGATTGCGAAATTCGAATCCGAGGACTCCCAGGATGTAGCGGGCGACGTACCAGGTGGCTTGAGGATTCCATCCATGCGCGATCTTGACCACCACTCCCAGTCCGTCCGGATATTCGGGATGCTGAATGGAAAGGCCGAGGAGACCGTCGGCGCCTTCCTTCGCGATCACGTGGCCGTGGCACGCTTTGAGGATCGTTGAGTCGAGGCGATTGAAGCCGCCGATGAGATCGGGATGTGCCACCATCGCGTTCCAGATCCAGTCCTCATCTTTTTCGGTGACGAGATTCGCGAAGAGGCGCGCCAGGTCGGTGACGGTCATGCTGATGGTCGGCAGTCCGCAGCCATCTTTGGCAATCGTTCCGACTTTCCAGTCCGATCCCAGAACGTGGCGAATGTAGGCGAGATACTCCCGAAAAAACGGATGGTGCGGCCACACGTAGCCGATGCGGGACCATCCTTTGAGCCTGCAGCCGCGCAGGATCGCGGCGTGCTCGCCGGAGCAGCAGTGATACCAGCGGCGGGGCCGGCGCACCTGACGCCCGAATTGCACCAGCGGCACGTCCAGCGGCGTCTGCATCATGCCCCACTCGCTTTGCAGCAGAAGCGACCGCGCCACTCTGACGTGCTCGGTGTCGCCGTTGTGCGATGCGACCGCGATGGCCCGCTGTTCCGAATTCAACGCGCTTCGAAATTCGTCGGCGAAGACCTTCATCATGATCGGCTTGGCCATCGAGCGCCCGTAGACCTCGACGTTTCCGCCGAATGAGTAGATGACATTCCGCCCCGACACCCACGACACCGCACCGTGAATCGTGTTCTCCGCGATGCCGTTGCGGCGATATTCGACCAGCGGCTGCCAATTGGGCATCGGACGGGCGAAGTTGACGGCGCGGGATTCGTCGAACATGGATGTCATTGTAGTGCCGGCGCAACTCGCGTCATGAAATCATCCATATTTTTCATCACTCTTTTTGAATCATGATTATTGAAGTCGAACCACAGCATCAAGCGGTCTTCGGGGTGAAACCGCTGTTTTGCCTGTTTCACGATCGCCTTGGCGTCGCCGACCAGGGCGTTGTTCGTTGCGCGCCGCACCTTCTCGGGGTCGAGCGTTCCTTCCAGCGCGCGCCAGTAGTTGCTCAACGCGTCGCGTGCCTCCTCGGCAGCCTGCGCCGCGTCGTCATTGATGAAGACCAGAACGGTCCGCGGCATCAGACGCCGGTGCCACCTGCCCTGATATCCGGTCGCCATTCGCTGGTTGGTCTTCTCGATCTCGTCGCCGGGCGTAATCGACAGATTGAAAACGCCGACGGGAAGGATGGTGTTCGCGAAGACCTGCATGTGCGGATCGTGGGACCCGATGGACAGATGCAGCAGGTCCATGCGCACGTCGTGCGGAATGATCTTGAGATTCGGGAAGATCCAGCGCGGCTCGACCGGTGTGTCTCCGATGGATCGTTTCGCAATCATCGATGAGTTCAGCGTCTCGCCCTTCAGCAAACGCAGGAAAATTTCGGTGGCCTCTTCGAAGATCTTGTTTTTCACTGCCGGCCAGTTCGCTTCTTCGAACGCGTCGCGCGGCACGATGCCGTAAGGAATGTTGATGTAGGGAAAGCGTCCGGAAGCGAAACCGACCGTCAGGGTCCGCTGCTCGTTCGGATCGAGTCCGTGCAGCGCGAGGAATGTCTTGATCCGCTCCGCGGCGGCGATCGGTCCACCATTGCAGAGGATGTTCATGATTGCGGAGCCGACGCCGATCCGTTTGGTGCGCGCGAAGATGCGATGCGCGAGCTGCAGGATGTCGGTGTTCAGCCCGATCTCGCCGACAAAATGCGGGATGACCGCGCCCGGATTCGTCTTCTGAACTTCGGTGGACAGGTGGCTTTCCGCCACCCAGCCCGTTCCGAATCCGAGGCCGTCGGCCAGATCGCCCTGCTCGAAGAAGTTCTCGAACATCACCTTCTCCGAGGGCAGGTAGCCATGCACTTCGGTCTGACAGATCGAGAAGAAGATGTCGAATTCCACCGCGCCGGTAACACTAACACCGCGATCGAGCGGCTAGAACCGCGCTACCGTGGAGATCGAGACCACGCTGTAGCGCTGGGATCGATCGTAAGCCGCATCGATCTGGAATCGCTGCCAGGCCAGCCCTCCGCCGATCGAAACGTGGTTCTGCGCCGCCCCTTTCGGGTGGAGGATGGCCTCGGCAACGCCGCTGGAGTTGTTGAGCGGACCGCGGTATTCGACGGAGTGCGCCGGATCCCGCCAGACTCCGGCGCGAACGCCAATGGGCACCTTCCACAAGAAGAAATACTCCGCGCCGAGATGGATTTCGATGACGTCGTTCGCCCGGTACACGTCGCCCAGAGCGCGAACGTCGTCATTCGACGAGACAAAATTGTCAACGAGATTTGAGTAGGTCACTCTGATCGCGTCCGCGTTGACCTTCAGCACGGGAATCGGGCTCACCGAAACACCAACGCCGTAAACGTCGGGGATGTGAAATGTCGTATCTGCGCCGGGGAGCTTGACGAACTGGTAGTTTGTGTCCGCGTTTGCTGCCACGGTCGGCGCGACGAATTTCGCGCCTTGCTTGTACACCGCACCGACGCTGACGTTGTCGTTGATACTCCACTTGACTCCGCCCGCGAAGGTGAGGTCGCTCCGATCTTTCGCCTTTTCATTCGCCTGGGTGATGTCGCTGGTCGCTTGGATCAGGATGCTGGAAACATTGCCGAACGGATCGACGCGGAACGTAAACGCAGACTCGTTGAGCTTTTGACGCCGGGCTGTGACGCCGAGTGAGACTTTGCCGATCTTGTAGCCGGCAGCGAGACCGAAAGTTCGCTCCTGCACGGTCAGGGCGCTGAGGAACGGAAGGATCGAGTATTCCAGGCACGCAAAGAAATCATTCTTCTGCTTGCGGATGTCTTCGCACTCGCTCTTGCTGACGGGCGTGCCACCCTTTGGCAGGAAGAAATGGGGGACGTCCGTGACGATCGCGCCGGTGAGTTTGTTCCGAACCGGGACGACCGCTCCGGCGCCCTGATTGTGCAACGGCTCGTGATAGTACGCGCCAACCGTGAAGTTCCTGATCGGAATGACGACACTGGCAAATGTGAGCCGATGGTTGTAGTGCTTGAATGCCGTCCGTTGAATATCGGGAAAGGTTCCACTGGTCGTAAAGATCTGCTGCTCCTGATAATCGCGGAGCTCGAGAGAGACTTCTGGTTTGCGGAGGATGGTCAAGCCGGCCGGGTTGGCCTCTGCTGCCGAAGCATCATCGGCCAGACCCAGAAACGCTCCCCCCATACCGAGTGAACGCGCGCCGGGATTTCCGAAGTTGAATTGCAGTCCGGAGACCGACTCGATATCGGTGTTCTGCGCAGCGAGTGGCAAGGCCACCATCGCCCCGAGAGCAGCGGCCAGCGAGATTTTGCGCACGGTCAGAACCTGCGAATCGCGGAGATCGAACCCACGCGGTAGCGCGGCGAGCGGTCATAGGCCGCGTCGACCTGAAACTTCGGCCACGCCAGACCGAAGCCGATCGAAATATGGTGCTGATTGTTGCTCTTGGGATACAGAATCGCCGCAGCCACCGCATCTGGTGCCGTTAGCGGACCGCGATACTCGATGGCGTGCGCGGGATCTTTCCAGACTCCGGCGCGCACCGCGACCGGAAGCTTGTTCAGAAAGAAAAAGTATTCCGCACCGAGGTGGACTTCGGTGACGTCATTCGCTTTATAGGCCTTGTCGATTGAACGGATGTCTTCATTGATCGAAGTGAAGTTGTCGACGAGATTCGAGTAGGTGACGTGCACCGCATCGGCATTGACCTTCAAAACGGGTATCGGACTCACCGAGAAGCCGATGCCGTAAACATCGGGAACGTGGAACGTCGTATCGGCAACCTTCACGAACGCGAACTTCGTGTCGGAGTTCGCGGCGAAAGTCGGCGTGACGAATTTCGCTCCTTGTTTGTAGACTGCGCCGGCGCTGAATTTGTCGCTGGGCTCCCACTTCACGCCTGCAGCGACGGTCCAATCAGTCTTGTCCTTCGCTTTTGATGTCTGATCGGTGACATCGCTGGTCGCTTGAACTGAAATACTCGAGAAATCGAACGTTGGCGTCACGCGGAACGTGAACGCTGCTTCGTTGAATCGGTGATATCGGACCGTTCCCCCGACGGAGACTTTTCCGATCTTATAGGCGCCGGCGACACCAAACGTTCTTTCCTGAACCGTGAGCGCGCTGAGGAAGGGAAGGATGGTGTACTCCAGGCACGCGAAGAAATCGTTCTTCTGCTTGCGAATGTCCTCGCACTGGCTCTTGCTCACCGGAGTTCCGCCCTTGGGCAGGTAAAAATTCGGAACGTTGGTCTTGATCGCTCCAGTGACGTTGTTGCGCTCCGGCACCACCTGCCCCGAGCCTTCATTGCGCAACGGCTCGTGGTAGTACAGACCCAGCGTCCAGTTCTTGATCGGATAAACGAAACTGGCGAACGTTGGCTCGACGCGCTGGCTATAGTGACTAAAGGCCGTCCGCTGGAGGTCTGGAAATGTTCCGCTGGTCGTGAAAAGCTGTTGTTCCTGATAGTTGCGCACTTCGAGAGAGACTTCCGGTCTTCGCAGCACTGTCAGACCTGCCGGATTCGCCTCGGATGCCGAGGCATCGTCAGCCAGGCCAAGGAACGCGCCGCCCATGCCCAGCGATCGCGCGCCAGGATTGCCGAAATTGAAGGTCAAACCGGAAAGCGATTCGATGTCGGTGTTTTGCGCCGCCACCGGAAGAGCGGCGGCAACACTGATGGCGGCGAATAAACAAATTTTACGCATGCTCAAGAATAGCAGTTCACGTCACCCTGAGCGAAGCGAAGGGTCTCCGGTGCTGCGATCTGAGATCCTTCGCTGTCAGGATGACGAGAGAGCGCGCGCGCTGGTCACTTCACGGGTGACGCGATCGATGACCTCGGCCGGCGCGCCGAGCTGTTTCGCGCGGTCCTTGCGCCAGCTCCATTCGATCTGCCCGTTGGCGAGGCTCTTCGCGCCGACGGCGATCCGCAGCGGGAAGCCGATCAGGTCTGCATCCTTGAATTTGACGCCGGGCCGCTCGTCGCGATCGTCCAGGAAAACGTCGACGCCGGCATCGAGAAGTTTGCCGTAAACGTCTTCCGCGGTCGCGCGGACATTCTCTTCGCGGCCGACTTGCGTGATCACGACTTCGAAGGGCGCGATCGGAATCGGCCAGATGATGCCGGCGTCGTCGTGACTCTGTTCGATGGCCGCAGCGACCGTGCGTCCGATGCCGAGGCCGTAGCAGCCCATGACCATGAGCTGCCGTTGGCCGCTTTCGTCGAGGTAGGTGCAGTTCATCTTTTCGGAGTACTTCGTTCCGAGTTTGAAGACATGGCCGACCTCGATGCCCCGGTAGATTTCGAGGGCCGTGCCGCAGCGCGGGCACGGATCTCCGGCAAAAACGGTGGTGAAGTCGCCGTACTCCGGCTCGGCAAAATCGCGGCCAGGATTGGCGCCGCCGAGGTGCGTATCGGGTTTGTTGCCGCCGACGATCCAGTTCTTGTGCGGTTTGAGCGAGACATCGGCCAGGACACGGCTGGCCTTCGTACCAACCGGACCGCAGTAGCCGACCGGCCCGCCGGTTTCGTCCTGGAATCGTGAGTCGGGAAGCATCTCCAGCCACTCCGCGCCGAGGTAGTTCTTGATCTTGATGAGATTTCCTTCGCGGTCGCCGCGAACCAGCACCATCACGCATCCGAGGTTGCTGTCGAAGACGAGCGTCTTCACGAGCTCGGAGGTCTTTTTCTTCAGAAAGCGGCCGACGTCGTCAATCGACTGCGTGCCGGGCGTATGCAGCGGCGCGAGCTCCGTCATCGGCGCGGGCTCGGGTTCATCGGCGAAGAATTTCGAGGTGGCCTTCTCGATGTTCGCGCCGTATTTGCAGTTCGGGCAGCTCACCACTGCGTCTTCGCCCGAGTGCGCCAGCACCATGAACTCGTGCGAGGCCGAGCCGCCGATGTTTCCGGTGTCGGCCTCCACCGCCACGTGATCGAGCGCGCAGCGTGTGAAAACGCGGCGGTACGCCTGGCGCATCTTCTCGTAAGTCTCGCCCAGCGACTCCGTCGATGTGTGAAACGAATAGGCGTCCTTCATCGTGAATTCGCGTCCGCGCATCAATCCGAAACGCGGACGGAGCTCGTCGCGAAACTTGGTCTGAATCTGATAGAGGTTGATGGGGAGCTGCCGGTACGAATTCAGCGAATCGCGCACGGTGTCGGTGATGACTTCCTCGGCCGTGGGGGCATAAACGAAATCGCGATCGCCGCGATCTTTGATGCGCAGCAGCTCGCGTCCGTAAAGTTTCCAACGACCCGATTCCCTCCATAGCTCGCCGGGCTGAATGGTCGGCATCAGAAGCTCGACCGCCCCGGCGCGGTTCATTTCCTCGCGCACGATCGATTCGGTTTTCTTCACCGACCGAAGGCCCAGCGGAAGGTAGGTGTAGATGCCGGCGGCGACTTTGCGCAGCATCCCCGCGCGCATCATCAGCTTGTGACTGATGACGTCGGCGTCGGCGGGATCTTCCCGAAGGGTGTAGAGAAAATACTGCGACCAGCGCATAAAAGAGGCGAATTATACTGAGCGCGATGGCGACCGGTCGCATCCTGAAGTTCAACCGCACGCCCATCGCTCAACTCGTCTCCTGCGCGGCAGTCTTCGGATCGGCGGCGCTGCTCTTCAAATATCTGTCGCAGGGATGGAAGGAAGTCGAGTTTTTCCCGTTGGCAGGACTTGTTCTTCTTTTCCTTGGCACGCTGGCCGCGGCCGTGATCCAGTACGGCGATCACATTTACGTCAGCGACGACGGGGTGCTGTACGAGAACCGTGTTTTGTCGCTCTTCGGAAAGCGGGCGCGGTGGCTGCGATGGGAGGATGTCGTCGAAGTCCGTGAGATCAAGCGGAAGGTTCTGATTCTTCTGTCACACGATGGCCGACGCGTTCTGGTCGACGCGATCCTTGGCTACGCGATTGCACGAAGCGAAATTCTCAGGCGGGCGCCGCATGCGATCGTGTCCGGGACTCTCGCCAGAGATGCTTGAAGCGTCGTGGAATCGTCGTCGCACTGGCGGCACTGCTCGTTCTGGCAGGTCTATTCGTTTTCATCCTCGCGCGTCAGCGCCTCAGCCGTCGCCGGTACTTTCGCGCGGCGCCGGCGGAGCGCGCCAGGGCGGTCGCGAAGCTCGGCGCTCCGCAGCAATGGACGGATCAATTTCGCGCGCTGGAGACGCTCGGCCAGTGGGGACGGCTCGAAGAATTGCTCGACGATCTCGAAAAATCGAATCCCGATTTGTATGCGCGATACCAGCTGGGATATCTGCACGCGCGAGCGCTGATCGAGAACAACGAGCCGCGCGACGCGATGCACAAGCTCGCGCCGTTCCTCATCAGTGGAAATCGTTTTCGCGATCTGGCGCTTTTTCACCAGGCTGAAATCGACCAGGCGCTGAGCGCGCGCGAAGCGGCCAGCCGCGATCGTCAGGCGTTGATCTTCGAATTCGCGAATTCGCTGTATCGCGATCAGGCCATCGACGACGAAACCGAGTATCTGTGGCAGCGCGCTGACCTTCGGGAATTCATGAGCTTCGGGTTACGGATTTACGCGTCCGCATCCACCGTACGCCGTCGTGATCTCGACGCCCATCTCGTTGAATTGCTGGTCCGGCGCGGAGAGGCGGCCGGAGCGCTCCAGAAGGGCATGGCATTGCTTCGCGGCGGGACGCTCGATGATCCTGCCGAGCGTGTCAGCCGTGCGCTCGACCGGCCCGACCTCATCCGCCGTATGACCGCCGATCAGCAGGTGATGCTGGGCGAGGCTTTTCAGAATCACCGCCACTTCGACCGAGCGGTGGCGGTGCTTTCGCTCGCGATCCGTGCCATGCCCCAGAGGAATGACGATCTGCAGTTCGCGATCGGCCGCTGCTATTTCGGCAGCGAACAATATCCGCAGGCGCAGCAGGCATACATGGCGGGCGCGAACCGCACGCGCGACGCGAAATGGAAGGCCACCTTTCTCTTCCACGCATCGCGTGCCGCGCAATTGCAGGGCGATGACGCCAAAGCCGAGAAGCAGATGACGGCCGCCATCGCTGTGCCCGGACGCTTTCCTGCCACGAGCGCGGCGCTCACGCAGCGGATGCGGACGCGTTTGAAACGGCATCGGTTCGCGGAGGCCGCCGGCGATCTGGCCTTCATTCGAAAGAATTGGCCGCACGATCACGCCCTGGTCGAAGCGTCGCTGGGCTACGCGATCGGGATGCTGGGCGCGGGCAACAGCGGTGCCACCATCGTGACTCTGAACGCCATCCCCCGAAATCTCCTCGACAAGTTCGAGCCTTACGAAATCGAATACTGGCGTGCGCGCGCTCTCGAAAATGCAAATCCGCCCGCTTCTTTTGCCGCGTATCTCACTGTCCTGCGCGCTCCCTTGCCTTCGCACTTCGCTTATTTCGCGCGGCAGCGGCTCGATTCGGGCGCCATGGCGCCCAAGCTGGCAAAGGAACTGGAAGTGCGCGACGCGCAAGTCAAAGCCCTGGTCAAGGCGGGAAAGTTCGATCTGGCGCGCGTTGTCGAAACCGACCGCATTCTGCTGTCGTCATCCAACCACGCCCAAGAGTTGAAGCGATTGGCGGACATCTATCGTCAAGTGCCGCGATATCGCGCGGTGCTCGATCTCGAGCCGGGGCAGTTTCCGCGCTTTCCGCAGCCGGATAACGCCGACCGGCTTTCGCTTCTGATGGCGATGGGATTGTTCGATGAAGCGGCGGACGAAATTCCGAAACGCTATCCCTTGCGTCCGCTGGCATCGGCGCTCACGCAGTCTCTGGCGCTCAATCGCGGCAACGCGTCGCGCGAATCGATCTTCGCCGTGGAAGTCCTGATGCAATCTGTACCGAACGATTACCTGCCTGAGTTGCTCCCCATGGCTGTGCGGCAGCTTCTGTATCCACGCTATTTCTACGACCATATCGTCGCCGACTCGAAGCACTTCCACACCGATCCAACGCTGGTGCTCGCGATCATGCGCGAAGAATCGCGCTTCGATCCGCGCGCGAAATCGCAAGCGGCCGCGCGCGGTCTGTTGCAGTTCATCATCATGACAGCGCGCGAGATCGGCCGCGAAGTCGGGCTCGTCGACGTCACGGCCGAAGACCTCTACGACCCCCGCATCATCATCCGCCTCGGCGCCAGGTACGTCAGCACCCTTTCGAAGCAATTCGGAAATGATTCATACGCGACCACCGCTGCCTACAACGCCGGGCCACACCAGGTCGCGCTGTGGTCGCGATTGTCGCCGGCGCAGGGCGATGATTTCTTTCTCTCATCGATCAGCTTCGACGAGACGAAACAGTACGTCCGCAAGGTGATGAATTCGTACAAACGCTATCTGGAGATCTACGGCAACGCCGGACCGCAGGGCGGGATCAGGATGGAGCCTTGACGCCCGCCAGCACCTGCTCGTAGAACTTGCGATAAATCGGCACGACGCGCGCCTCGTTGAACTGGTGCTCGGCGGCCTCGCGGCCTTTTCGGCCCAGGCGCCGCTGCAATTCGGGATTGGAAAGGATCTCGATCGAGCGTGCGGCCATCGCGTCGACGTCACCGACCGGAAGCAGGAATCCGTTTTCGCCGTCGAGGATCACTTCCGGCAAGCCGCCCGCTTGCGTCGCGATCACCGGCACCTCCGACGCCATCGCTTCCAGGGCCGCCATCCCGAACGACTCCTGTTCCGACGGCAGCAGAAAGAGGTCGCTGGCGCCGACGATCTCCTCGAGATTGGGAACGTTGCCGAGGAAAAACACCTCTTCGCGAAGGTGGTGCTCGCGGCAAAACGCTTCCGCCCGCGATCGATCGGGACCATCGCCGATCATCACCAGGCGGCTGCGCACCACACGCGTGACGCGTTCGAAAATGCCGAGGACGTCCATGACGCGCTTGACCGGACGGAAGTTCGAAACGTGGCAGATCAGCTTTTCGTTGGTAACGCCGAAGAGGCTGCAGGCCGATCGATCGCGCCGGAACCGCGAAGGATCGACGAAGTTCGGAATGATCTCGATCGATTTCCTGGTCTCGAAGTTTCTGATCGTTTCATCGCGCAGCCATCGCGAGACAGATGTCACGCCGTCCGACACTTCAATGCCGAATTTCGTGATGGGAAGATAGCTGGCATCACGGCCGACCAGCGTGATGTCGGTTCCGTGCAGGGTAGTGATGACTTTCAGCCTCGTCGATCCGAGGATCTGTTTGGCGAGATGCGCGCTGATGGCATGGGGAATGGCGTAGTGAACGTGCAGAATGTCGAGCTTTTCGTAATCGGCGACCTCGGCCATCTTGGTCGCGAGCGCGAGGGTGTACGGCGGATAAGGATCGAAGAGCGGATAGGACGTCACCGTCACTTCATGAAAGTGCACGCGCTCGTGCAGGATTCGGAGCCGCGACGGAAGCGCGTAGCTGATGAAGTGAACGTCGTCGCCGCCGCGCGCCAGCGCGATGCCAAGCTCGGTGGCCACCACGCCCGAGCCGCCGAAAGTCGGATAGCACGTGATACCGATTCGCATACCAGTCCTGAGTCCTGAGTCCTGAGTGGGTGGGTCTCAGGACTCAGGACTCAGCACTCAGGACTACACCTCCCGTCCTCGATACGCTGAAAATACATCATCCACCCTGGGCGGCTGTTTGGTCACGTACGCCTCGCCGTAACGGGCTCCGATCAGCGCTCCGAAATGTTTGCCGCGCGCCTCGATCATCTCCAGAAACTTCTCTTCCGCGATGAACGTTCGCGGTTCCTTCGATTTCCGGTCAAAAAACTGCGACTTGTAGCAGTGAATCGCCTTCATTTTCGTTTCCCACCTGTCCGAGACATCGATGACGAAGCTCAGCGGCGGGAGGTAGTTCTGCAGGTAGTAAACGACAACCTGCGGCCGGTGGGCCGGCAACTGCGTTTCGATTTTCCGGAGGCCGGCGTAAAAGGAGGCTTCGGTGACCAGCCGGCCGGAGCGCGAATGATCGGGATGGCGCTCGTCGGGCCAGGGCGCGAAGATCACCTGGGGTCGCCACCGCCTGACCGTCTCGATGACTTCTAATTCCTCATCGCGTCCGGTGCGCAGGCCGCCGTCGCCGAGGTCGAGCTGCTCGCGAAATGTCGCGCCCAGCATGGCCGCCGCAGCCTTCGATTCCCGCTTGCGCGTTTCGGGTGTGCCGCGGGTTCCCATCTCGCCTCGAGTCAGATCGACGATTCCGGCTCGGCGGCCCTGGCCCGCCATCTTCGCGATCGTGCCGCCGCAGGCGAGCTCGATGTCGTCGGCATGCGCCGCGAAGAAGATCGCGTCGACCGTTTTCGCCTTCGCCATCACAAGCTCACGATTTTGAACGCCGGCGTGTCCGGCTCCACTTCGCTGACGACGCGCTCAACGAGTTGTTTGCGGTGCTCGGACCAATAGGGGAGCCACGCGACCACGCGGTCCTGAACGTGACCATCGGGATAAACGGTGGAGACGAGCTCTCGCAGCGCCGTGAATCGTTCTTTGTCCTTGCGAACGAGGCCTCGAATTGCGCGTTCCGTCAATTTGCGGAAGTGGTATTGAATGTGGCCGATGGAACGATTGATCGAGCGCGCAACAGCGTGGTCAGCCGGCAGTGCGATCTCGCGGATGCGTTCGATGCGCGATTGCAGCTCGCTCTCGGCCTCCGCGGCAATCGATTGCACTTCAGCGACGCCTTTTGCTTCGCCAGAAGCCGCTAGCGCATCGGCGCTCTTGAAAACATCGGCCGGCGCGATTTCGTAACGCGCGATCGATCGAACGACACGACGCGGCGCGACCACCAGGTGTCCCCGAAGCGCAACGCGCGGCAGCGCAACGTCGAGGAGCCGATACAGCGGTGCGACTTGCGCGTAGTAGGCGACTTCCGCCGGGCCGCCGACGAACATGTCCGGTCGAAGGACAAAATCCTGAAGCAGCGGCCGGGTCATCGCAGATGTCGAGATCGTCTCCGGCGCGTCGATGGATACCGGCTTCCGAATCAGCTCCCGATTGCCTTTTGAATCGAGGCGATAGAACAGCGTGTAGGCATCGTCCTCGCGTGGCACGACCTGCGGAACGTAGCCTGCGCCTTCCAGCTCCTTCGAACTCGCTGCCAGGGCCGTCTGGACGTCGTTCCATCGTTTCATGACCGCCGCGAACAGCGGAGCGCCGGCCCGGCGCAGCTCGGGGAG
>DASPZU010000095.1:0-14160 GCA_035636095.1 Thermoanaerobaculia bacterium | reverse complement strand
TGAAAGGTCACAAACAGATGAAACGCCTGATCGACATTCTTGATCGAGCGATCGATGCTAAACAGTCGCTCGCGAACACGGCTTAAGCCACAATGGACAGGAATCGCCTCTCAGATTTCAACTGCCGAAGGGACATGCTCGGCCGCGATCACTGCTCTCCCTTCACTACAACGGGATCGTTTCGGAGAACCTGCTGCTGGAAGGACAGTTCAGCCGCATGCGCGAGCGCTTCACGAACGGTGCGGAGACGCGCGATCTGCTGCAGGGAACGCTGCTGCTCGACACGTCCTCAGGCAATCGGATGTGGTCATCGGCGTTCTGCGGTTCGCCATGCCCGGCCAAACAGCGAAACAACAAAGAGTATCTCGGGAGAGCATCGTACTTTCTGAGCACCAGAGCCGTCGGAAATCACAGCGTCGTCGGCGGGTACGACGAATTTCACCAGCTTCGCAACGAGAACAATTTCCAATCGGGCAGCGACTTCCTCATCCACGGCATCATCCTGTGCGACAAAGGCGGAATCGCGGTGGCTTGCTCGTCGACCTCGTCCTCGCAGCTGACGTCGACAAACGTTTACTTTGGCACGGACACCAGCGCGGGCGAGATCGAATACGACCCGGTGCCGTCGCTTTCGAAGACATCCGACTTCGCGGTCCGGTCGCTGTTCATCAACGACAAGTGGGAGCTCAATCCGCATTGGAGCTTCAATGTCGGCGGCCGGTACGACAAAGCATTCGGCAGCGATCAGGCCGGGCACAAGACGGTCGATGACAGCGCGACCAGCCCGCGGCTGGCTGCGAATTTCGACCCGAAAGGCGATGGACAGCATCGCATCAGCGTCAGCTACGGCCGTTACGTCTCGAAAGTCGACCAGGCCGCCGGCGATATCACTGCCACCGCCGGCCGTAATGCGTCGTATGACTGGGACTACAAAGGTCCGGTCATCAACACGCCCGGCACGCCGATCTCTCAGCTCGTTTCCACCGACCAGGTCATCCAGCGCGTCTTCGATTGGTTCAACTCGGTCGGCGGTACGAAAAACTCGTCGTACCTCGCGGGAGCCTCCATTCCAGGGACGACAACCCGATTCGATCACTCTGTGCGGGCTCCCATCATGGACGAGTGGACGGCAGGATATGGACTGGCCTTTGGAAGCCGAGGTTTTGTGCGTGCGGATTACATGCATCGCAACTGGGCGGCGTTCTACTCCATCCGCACCACGCTCGAAACCGGCAAGGCGGTCGATCCCAACGGCATCACGGTCGACCAGGGGGTCATCGAAAATGCCTCGAATGGCTTGAGCCGCCGCTATCAAGCCATTCAACTGCAAGGGAACTACAAGTTGATGAAGGCGTTGAGTGTCGGCGGTAATTACACCTACTCAAAACTGCGCGGCAACGTCGAGGGCGAATCACAAAGCGGCGCCAACGGATTCACAAACCCTGAGAGTTATCCCGAGTACACAGCCTTCACGCAGAATAAACCGGTGGGATACCTCCTGCCCGACATGCGTCATCGCGGCAACGTCTGGTTGCAGGTCGACCTGCAAACGCGTGCCGGCGTGTTGAATTTTTCTCTTTTGGAGCATTACCACTCGGCGCTTTCCTATTCCGCGATTGGCACCATTGACGTCCGCAAAGGCGCGGCGAATGGTCCTGCAAACGGAGTCGTGAATCCTGGCTACGCTCAGCCTCCCGCGAGCGTGACGTACTTCTTCAGCGAGCGCGGCGCGTTCCGCCTCGACGACATTTCCGCCACCGACCTGGGCATGCGCTGGTATCTGCCTGCGATTGGGGGCGTGCGACCATTCATCGACACCGATCTGCTGAATCTTTTCAATCAGCAGGGCGTGGAGGACCCTGATTTCGTGAATCAGATCGTGCTCTCCCGCCGGCAGGCCACGTGTCTGCAGAGTGGATCGAGCTCGCGCTGTCTGGCGTTCAACCCGTTCACCGATACGCCGCAACGAGGCGTGAACTATCAGTTAAGCGCAACGTTCGGACAGCCGATAGCAAAAGGCGCGTACCAGTCGCCACGGACCTATCGCTTCTCAGTGGGTTTGAAGTTTTAATCCCCTCACCCGGTCCCGCTCCGCGGGACCACCCTCTCCCCGCTCACGCGGGGCGAGGGGCCTCGCCGATTTCCTAGAGTGAGGGGCGTCCAAACGCCCCACGTGTTTTCGCCGCCAATGCCCGCGCGCCCACATGCGGATTTTTCCGCACCATCTCGCGAAGGACATCCTCGCCCGCCCGCGGGTTTTCCTCGATGAAGTAGATCAGCGCCAGGTTGGCGTACGACTGCAGATGCTGCGGTGAGTTAGCGATCTCGGAACGAAACGCGGCCACCGCTTCTTCCGGACGATCGAGTCGCGCCAGCACATCGCCGCGCAGATAGTCGGAGGCATACAGATGTTGCGCGCCCATCGCGCGGGCGCGAGCGTTGGCAGCATCAATGGTCTGCAGCGCCTCTTGCAACTTCCCTTCGGCGCGTTGCACTTCCGCAAGCAGCAGAATTGAGGTCGGCTGCCGGCCGCCGCTGTCGATCGCGGCCTGCCCGTGCTGCTCCGCCTTCGCGAAATCGCGTTGCTCGATGTACGCGCGCGCGAGCAGCTCATGCGCCTCGCGCGGGTTGGTCGACATCGCCAGCTCGGCGTGCGGAATGGTCTCCTTCGGTTTCCCGGCTTTCAGGTACGCGAATCCGAGCCCGAGGGCGAGGTCGGGAGAAAAAATCTCGGATTGCGCGATCGCCGATTTGTATGTCGCGATCGCTTCGTCGTAGCGGCCGGAGTCGACCAGGACCTCGCCCAGCTTCGACCACACGTCCTGCACATGCGGATTTTTTGCGAGCAGCGCGCGAAATGCGGTAACCGCTTCGTCGTCGCGTCGCTCATCGGCGAGATGGAAGGCCGCCTTGATCTCCGGCAAATGGCCGATTTCGTCGCGCGGATTCGGCAGCGGACCGCTGCGATTGCGCGGCCTGCCGATGTAGCCGAGCGCCGCCAGCTTTCTCGCTTCTTCAGGATCAATGGCCTGAAGCGGATTAATTGCTAATGGTATTGTGTGCAATTTCTCGCGAAGCGCGGCGGCGGTGCGTCGATCGGTCGATGCGAGATCGTGTGTTTCGCCCGGATCGCCGACAAGGTCGTACAGCTCGGGCCGCGGACCTTCGATGTATTGATCGCGATCGGCGATGAGCGATCGCAGCTCGCTCCAGCCGAGGTGAATGCGCGGGTAGAGAGTTTCAGCGTAGATCGGTTTCGACGATCCCTTCAGCAGAGAGCGATCGGACCGTTCGATTCCCAGAAGATCGAGCACGGTCGGGAAAACATCGGCGAGCTGCACCGGCCGCGAGATCGATTGCCCCTGCTGGGCAGACTGCGGCAGTTTGATGAACAGCGGAACTTGCAGCGATTCGCGATAGAGCAGGATTCCGTGCTGATCCTCCCCGTGGTCCATGAGACCCTCGCCGTGATCGGACAGAAAGATGATCAGCGAGCGATGGTAGACGCCGAGGGACTTCAGTTTCGCAATCAGCGTACCGACGATGGCGTCCGACTTCGCGATCTCGCCGTCGTACGACGGCTCGTAAGGCGCATGCGGCTCGTAGATGTGAAAAAAGAAAAAGAACGGCACCCACTGCGTGCCTGCATTCGCCGCAGTTCTTTCGATCCAGGCGTTGGCGATCTTCACCGTCTCAAAGCCCGACCGCTGATGCTCGCTCAGCGCACCGGCGGCAGCTACCGCGATGCCGTCGTCGTAGAAATCGAAACCGTTCTTGATCCCTGTCTCGCCGCGAAGCACGTACGATGAGACCGCGGCGCCCGTCTGGTAGCCGTGATCGTGCAGGATCTTCGCGAGCGTCGGATATTTTCCCGTGAAGCGATAGCCGATGTTGTTGCGCACCTCGTGCTGGGTCGGAAGGAGGCCGGTGAGGATCGAAAGGTGCGAGGGCAGCGTCATCGGGCAATGGCTGTACGCGCGCCGGAAGAGGATCGAGTCGCGGCGCAGCGCGTCGAGATTCGGCGTTACGACGCCGCGGTATCCGTACGCCGGCAGGTGATCCGATCGGAGCGTATCGACCGAGATCAGGATCACCGGCGCGTTCTGGAACGCGGGCTCGCGGCTGCAAGCAGCGAGGAACAGAAGGAGGAGCGCGCACCTTCGCATATGATCGGGCGCCATTATGCTGCCCGAAAAAACATTTGAAGGGCGTTCCGGCGTGATCACCGGCGGCGCCACCGGTATCGGTTTCGGCGTCGCGAAAGAGCTCTCGCGCCTCGGCGCGCGCGTCATCATCGCCAGCCGGAAAGAAGAAAACCTGAAGAAGGCCGTGGCGGAGCTCGGACAGCGTGCGTCCTATCACGTTCTCGACGTTCGCGATGCGGAGGCGGTGGAGGCGATGGCCGCGAAAATCGGCGCGGTCGATTTTCTGGTCAACAACGCCGCCGGAAACTTCATCGTCCCGTCGGATCAGCTCACCACCAACGGTTGGAACTCGGTGATCGGCATCGTGCTGAACGGAACGTTTTACTGCACCAGCGCCATCGGCAAGCGAATGATCGAATCGAAGCGCGGCGGCGCGATTCTCAACGTCATCGCGAATTACGCCTGGACGGGCGCGCCGGGCGTGGTCCATTCCGCCAGCGCGAAAGCAGGCGTGCTCGCGATGACGCAGACGCTGGCGGTCGAATGGGCGCGACACAAAATTCGCGTCAACGCCATCGCGCCCGGGCCGGTGCACACCGAAGGCGCCTCAGCGAGGCTTTTTCCTGATCCCGCGGTCGAGGAAGGCATCCGACGCACGATTCCGCTGCGCCGTTTCGCGACGCTCGATGAAATCGCCAACGCTGCCGCGTATCTCCTTTCGGATTACGCGAGCTACGTCACCGGTGAAGCATTTGTGATCGACGGGGGACAGTGGCTGAGCGGCGCAGACTACTGGGGCCGCATCAAGGCGATGGCGCCGCGCTAGAGAGGTTATGGGGTCAGGTCTTTGATTCTCGCTACGTTCTACACAGTGAAGAGCCTCTCGTTTCAGTGAGATGCGCAGTCGAGAAAAGATCGACAACGCTGCATCCTCAACCTTCCGAAGCAGTTCCACAACTAGTGGAGTGTAGCCATAATCAAAGATCTGACCCCATCAAACAAGCCGCCGCACTCCAAAGTGCTACTGTCGCAGGTAGTCGAGCGCCACGCGCGACATCGCGCGGACGCCGAGCCCGAGGCCGCTTTCGTCGACGTAGAACAGCGGCGAGTGATTCGACGCCGCGTCCTCGGCGGTCTGATTTTTGGGCCGCGTCCCGAGCCAGAAGAAAAGGCCCGGAACTTTCTGCTGATAAAACGAAAAATCCTCCGCGCCAAGCGTGGCGTTCACGAGGATGACGTCGTTGGTGATTTTGCGAAATGTCGGCGCCATCTTCTCGGTCAGCGCCGGATCGTTGTACGTGACCGGGTAGCCGGTTTCAATCGTGACATCCGCCTTCGCCCCCGCGCTGGCGGCGAGATCCTCGGCCGTCCGCCTGATCCGCTGATGGATGTCGCTGCGCATTTTTTCGTCGAGCGAGCGGATCGTTCCGATCATCTCGACTTCGTCGGGGATGATGTTGTTGCGCACGCCGCCGTGAATCGCGCCGACCGTGACGACCGCCGGTGCCAGCGAAACGTCGAGCTGGCGGCTCGGGATCAACTGGAGCGCGAGCACAATCTGCGATGCCACCACGATCGGATCGACACCCAGCCACGGATAGGCGCCGTGGGTCTGCTTGCCGTGGACCTTGATGCGGAACGAGTCGACAGCCGCCAGCTCCGGCCCGGGGCGATAGGCGATCTCTCCGACCGGATATCGCGAAGTGACGTGCAGCCCGAAAACGGCGTCGACTTTGGGATTGTCGAGCGCCCCTTCCTTCACCATCAGCGCGGCGCCGCCCTCCTCGCCCTGCGGCGCGCCTTCCTCTGCCGGTTGGAAGAGAAACACGATCGTTCCGGGCACATCGTTGCGGACTGACGACAGAACTTCCGCGACGCCTAACAGAATGGCGACGTGCGCGTCATGACCGCAGGCATGCATCACGCCGACCTCCTGGCCGTTGTACGTCGTGCGCACCGTCGACTTGAACGGGACGTCGACCTGCTCGACCACCGGAAGCGCATCCATGTCCGCTCGCAGTCCGACCACCCGTCCCGGCTTGCCTCCGCGAAGAACCCCGACCACGCCGGTGTGCGCGATGGGAGTGCGCACTTCAATACCCAGCTGGCGGAGGCGATCGGCGATCAGCTTCGAGGTCCGGAATTCGCGGTTGCCGAGCTCGGGATGCTGATGGATGTCGCGGCGGCATTCGATCACTTTCGACTCGACGCTGCGGGCCGCGTCGTCGATGCGCTGGTCGAGGGTCGTGCTGATCGCGACAGCCATGAGGATCATCGTTTCGGGATCGCTCCGCGAAGCGCCTCGGCCTTCTCGATCAGCTCGCCGAACCATTCCGCGAAGTGCGGCTCGTTCTTTTCTTCCGCCAACTTCCGGGTGCGGGTCGCCATCTCCAGGAATTGATCGACGAACCCGCGCAGATCATCCGCCACGCCTAACAACATGAGCGTGGTCGATTGATCTTCGATGGCCTTGAACGCGTGCAGGGCCTGTGCGTATTCGTTGCTGAAAAACTCGAAGTTCTGCCGCGCCTCCTCGGATCGTTCGTCGGATTTTTCGTCGGTCATGGTTGCGCCAGCGCGTGCAGATCGGTCATGTTTCGGACGACTCCGGAGCGAACAACGTACCGGATTTTACGGAAGTTCGCGACGTCGAGCGATGGGTCACCTGTGGTGATGACCAGGTCGGCATCCTTCCCCTTCTCGATTGTTCCAACTTGTTTTTCGAGTCCCATGGCGCGGCTGGCGGTCGCGGTCGATGCCACGATGACCTGCATCGGCGTCATCCCCGAGGCCTGCATGGCCTCCATCTCGGCGTAAATGGCGGGCCCATGCAGGGTGAGGGGATTGCCGGCGTCGGTGCCGGTCGCGATCGGAATGCCGGCGGCCACGAGCGTTTTCAAGTTTGCGCGCGTGACGCGCGTGAATCGTTCCGCACGCTGGAGCCGCGTGGCCAGGCGGTTCGCGTCGACCAGCGATGGATCGACCGTCGCGGTCTCAGCGACCTTCGCTAACGTCTCGCGATCGACGCAGCCATTCGGATCATCGACTGCCGGCGCTTGGTGATCGACAACGCCGCGATACATCCGGACGTAACCGTCGATGACCGTCAGCGTTGGAATGAGGATGGTGCCGTTTTTCCTGGCGAGGTCGAGGAACTCCTGATCGACAGGAACATCCTCGACGCTGTGAACGAGCACATTCGCCCCTGCCCGCAGCGCAGCCTTCGCCTCCCCCAGACCAGTCGCATGAACGATGAGCGGAAGCTTATATTTCCGAGCTTCCTCGCCGGCGGTCATCACTGCAGGCGTCGAAGACTCGATGGTCAGGTCCGGCCGGACGATGAACCAGATCTTCACTGCTTTCGAGCCTTGCGTGGCGAGGTAGTGGACGCCATTCCGGGCCGTTTCCGCATCTTTCAGGACGATGAATTGACGCTCGGCGGGAAGATTCAGCCGGTGATCGAGCGTCGATAGCAGCGGTCCCGCCGCCACGGCGTGCGGCACGCGCGTGTCGTTCTCGAAGCGATCGTGCAGCCGCAGCGTCCACGGATACCCGCCGACATCGAAGACCGAAGTGACGCCCGAGCAGAGGTACGACTCTCCGTAGCGTTCGGGATGGGCCTTCAAATCCGCTTCGAGGTCCTCGTACGGATGCTTTCCGCGCACATCGAGCGAATCGGGCCGCCCATCCGCCCACCCTGTCTGCGAAAAGTGAACGTGCGCGTCGATCAGACCGGGCGCGATCCACATTCCGCCCACAGGCGTGACGTCGATGCCCTCCGGGACACGACACTGCACCGCCGTTCCGGCGCAATCGATCTTGCCGTCGCGCAAGATGACGTTGGCATTCGCGATGGGCGCACCGCCGCGACCGTCGATCAGCGTCGCGCCGGTGAGCGCGCGCGGCGGGGCGGGCGTGCCGGGCGGGGCGTCGATCGCGCCCGTGACGGCGATCTTCCATCCGTCGGGCGTTTTGACGAACAGCCGCTCCGAGATTCCCAGGTGCTCGTCGGCGCCCGAGTAGCGAACGCGATAGCGATAAGTTCCGTAAACCAGGCCGGGTTGCAGTTGCGTGAGGTGGATGTCGCTGGCTTCGATGGCATCGGGCCACGGTCCTCGCGCCTTCGCGAATGCGTCATAGCCGGTTGTGAATCCCGTCGGACCTCCGCGCACCAGCAGCGGTGAATGCAGGTAGTACGAAAGATATGCGTCCAGATTGCGCTGTTTGATCGCGTTGATGTTGGCGTCGAAGACCGCCCGCGCGTCGGCGATGTCGTCGCCTTGCACAAACGCCGGAAACGCGATCATCAGAAGGGCCATCACAATTCGCTGCATCGGCACATTGTAGAATGCCGCGATTCCTGCAATGCCGGACGAACAGCGTCGCAACGCCGAACGGATCACGCTGAAACAACCGATCACGGCCATGATCGCCGACATGGAAGTCCGAATCGTCGAAATCAGCCTCATTGGCGGGCGCATCGAACACGTCGGCCGTCTCAACATGAATTCCAACGTGACGCTGCAGTTTCGCTGGCAAAACGAAAACGTCAAGTTGAAAGGGAAGATCTCGCGCACCGAGATGCGCCCGATCGGCGGTAAGCCGGGATACAGCTCCGGGGTCGATTTTGCCACGAAACCCGAGGAGTCGCCGGTGATCCTGCAGCGGATCGTGGCCAGCTTCATCGAGCCCGAGTCGCTGCCGCTTCCGGAACCCGCCTCGCCTCCTCCCGCTCCACCGCCCCGGCAAAAGCCGGGGCCGGCACCGAAAATCTCGACGGCGCCGGCTCCCTTTCTTCCCAACATCGATGACGAAGTCGAAGAGATCGGCGCCGAGGCCGAGGTGATGCCGTACGTCAAATGCACGTGGGTGGAGGAGCGGTGGGTCAAGGAGCGAACGCGTGACCCCAAGCAACCGATGCAGGGATTCACGATGATCGCTCCCGACTCGGAAGACGAGATTGACGCGTTTTGCAGGACATTCGAAGTCGCCGATCCCGAGACGCAGCGCATGATCCGGCTGTCATTTGAGCTCGGCATCGCGAGAGATCGGCAACGGTGATGCATGCCATTGGAGTGGAGGCAGAAAATGGCGACCGAGACTGCAACTTCGATCCAATGGAGTGAGGACGTCGACAAGGCGCTGGTGGAAGCGAAGAAGACGGGCAAGCCGCTTCTTCTCGATTTCACCGCCGCACCGATGTGAAGCGGATGCGCTCGGCTGGAAGCCGAGGTTTACCCCGATCCGCAGGTCACCACCTTCATCGTCCACAACTTCATTCCTGTGCGCCTGCACGCCAAAAAACATCCGGAGGCCATGGAGCGCTTCGGCGTGAACTGGACGCCGACTGTTCTCATCTCCGACGGTGAGGGGAAGGAGCATCATCGAATCGAGGGCTTCCTCCCCACCCTCGAATTCCTCGGTCAATTGCAGCTCGGCTTCGGCCACGCGCAATTCAACCGCAAGGCTTTCGCCGACGCCGAGCGGCAATTCCGCGACGTCTGCGAAAAACTGCCGGGAACCGACGCCGCCGCCGAAGCGATGTACTGGGCCGGCGTTTCGCGCTACAAAGCAAGCAACGATGCCAGCGCGCTCAAAGCCACGGCACAGGCGTTCAAGGATCGGTACCAGAATTCCATCTGGGCCAAGAAAGCGAGCATCTGGGGTTGAGAAGTCTCGGGGTCTCGCGGTCTCGGAGCGCAGCACCGCGAGACCTCGCAACCGCGAGACCTCGCAACCGCGCATTGGCGTCATCTCCGACACGCACGGTCTGATCCGTCCGGAAGCGCTGCAGGCGCTGGCAGGTGTCGATGCGATCCTTCACGCCGGCGACATCGGCGGCGATCATGTCATCGACGCGCTGCGCGAGATCGCGCCTGTCACGTTCGTCCGCGGCAACAACGACGACTCCGACGGTTACGAGATCGCGCGCGTGAACATTGGCGACCTGCGGATTCTGTTGACGCACATCTTTCGGCCGGAGCTTGTGCACGAAGACGTTGATGTCATCGTGTTCGGCCATAGCCACCATCCGCACAACGAAGTCGCCGAGGGCGTGCTCTTGTTCAATCCCGGCAGCGCCGGTCCCCGGCGATTCAAACTGCCGGTCATGGTGGGCATGATCGAAGGAAAGACTGCGAGGCACATCAACTTACAATGCGCGGGGCATGGCATTTCTCGAGGCAAGCGGACTGTCAAAG
The DNA here is from genome assembly GCA_035636095.1 of Thermoanaerobaculia bacterium. Taxonomy (GTDB): domain Bacteria; phylum Acidobacteriota; class Thermoanaerobaculia; order Gp7-AA8; family Gp7-AA8; genus Gp7-AA10. The sequence goes on along the minus strand of DASPZU010000095.1, from coordinate 3,815 downwards.
ACCTACCGCGACGCTGAGGTCCCCGTCCGGGTCTTCGAAAGCCTGAATCTCGAGGTGCAGCGCGGCGAGATGCTGGCCATCGTCGGACCTTCGGGGATCGGCAAGTCGACATTGTTACATCTGTTAGGCGGACTCGATCGACCCGATTCAGGCACAATTCGAGTCGAAGACGTGAGCGTGACTGCCATGTCGAACGACGATCTCGCGAAGTTCAGAAATCGCAAGGTCGGATTCGTCTTTCAATTTCATCATCTGCTTCCGGAGTTCACGGCCGCCGAGAACGTTGCCATGCCCGGTTGGATCGGAAGGATGGGGAGGCAGGCGGCGTTGAACAAAGCGGCTGCGCTGCTGTCAGAGCTCGGATTGGAAGCGCGACGGCGGCACTTTCCGAATCAGCTTTCCGGCGGGGAGCAACAGCGCGTGGCCATTGCGCGCGCGCTGCTGACCGATCCGCAAATCTTTCTCGCCGACGAGCCGACCGGCAATCTCGACCTCGATACCAGCGCCCGAGTTTTCGATTTGATGCGCGCCTGCCATTCCAAGCGCGGCCTGACCTCGGTCATCGTGACACACAATCCGCACCTGGCCGCCCGCTGTGACCGAGTGTTCGAGATGAAGTAATGGGCTTTTTTCTGCGGTTTGTGGCGAAATTCTCCGTGCAGTGAAAAATGCGAAAAGCGAGTGCCTGACCCCATTACTTTTGCTCCTGACCTTGCTGGCGACGGCCGGGCAAAAACCTCCCATCCCGTCGATCGGCGAGACCATCGAAATCTCGCTGGTCAACCTCGATGTCTTACGAGATCTCGAAAGATTTTGCGTTGCGGCTGATGCCCCTCCGTCGCTGACGATCGGAAAGATTTACTGATCGCGCAACGTTCTAGCGACCGGCGTTAGAATTATCTCGACCCATGTTCGAGAAATACAACGAAAAAGCTCGCCGCGCCCTCTTCTTCGCCCGTTATGAAGCGTCGAAACTCGGATCGCGGGTCATCGAATCGGAGCACATTCTGCTGGGCGTGCTCCGCGAAGGGGAGGAAATCATCAAGGAGATCTTCTCCCGCTTCAACGTGAAGCCGGAGCAGATCCGCCGCGAAGTCGAAGGGGACCGCCTCTTCGTCGACCGTATCTCATCGTCGGCCGAGCTTCCCTTGTCCGAAGAGTCGAAAAAAATCCTGGCCTACGCGGCCCACGAAGCGGAGTCGATGCTGCATCAGTACGTCGGCACCGAACATCTGCTGATCGGAATCCTGCGCGTCGAGTCGTCGACCGCCGCGCGCATCCTGACCGCCAAGGGCCTCAACGTCTACGGCGTTCGCGAGGAGACCATCTCGATTCTCAAGGAGCGCGAGGCCGACAAGCAGAAAAAAGAGCTCCCCTTCCTGGCCGAATACGCGCGCGATCTGACGCAGATGGCGCATCAGGCGCAGTTCGATCCGCTGATCGGACGCGAGAAGGAAGTCGAGCGCATCATCCAGATCCTGTCGCGCCGCACCAAGAACAATCCGATCCTGTTAGGCGAGCCGGGCGTCGGCAAGACCGCCATCGTGGAAGGCCTGGCGCAGCGCATCGTCGATGGCAACGTGCCGCTGTTCATCGCCAACAAGCGCATCCTGTCGCTCGATCTCTCGCTCATCGTGGCAGGAACGAAGTACCGCGGTCAGTTCGAAGAGCGGCTCAAGGGCATCATCAAGGAGCTGAAGGAAAACCCAGACATCATCATCTTCATCGATGAGATCCACTCGCTCATCGGCGCAGGGTCCGCCGAAGGATCTCTCGATGCCGCCAACATCCTGAAACCGGCGCTTTCACGCGGCGAGATCTCGTGCATCGGCGCGACGACCATTCGCGAATACCGCCGATACATCGAGAAAGACCGCTCGCTGCTGCGCCGGTTCCAGGCCATCACGGTCAACCCGCCCACCGAAGACGAGACGCTGCAGATCCTGGAGGGCGTCAAGGAGCGCTACGAAAACTTCCACAAGGTGAAGTATTCGGATCACGCCATTCGGTCGGCGGTCTATCAATCGAACCGCTACATCACCGATCGCTTCTTCCCCGACAAAGCGATCGACATCCTGGACGAAGCGGGCGCGAAGGTGAAGCTGCGCCGCGTGGCCGACACGCAGAATCTGCGGCGGCTGGAATCCGAGATCCGATCGATCGTCAAGGAGATGAAGAAGGCCATCTCCGACAAGGACTTCGAAAAGGCCGTCTTCCTGCGCGAGCGCGAGATCGAGCTGAAGGAAGAAGTGGAGCGCTTCAAGCAGGAGCGCGAGAACATCGGCGAAGAGCTGATGGAGGTGACCAAGAAGGATGTCGAGGAGATCATCAGCTCCTGGACCGACATTCCGGTCACCTCGATCGAAGCCGATGAGGCGGCCAAGCTGATCAACATGGAAGAGAGCCTGATGCGGCGCATCGTCGGTCAGGATAAAGCGATCCGCGCCATCTCGCGCGCGATTCGCCGCTCGCGTCTGGGCGTGGCATCGCCTAACAGACCCATGGGATCCTTCATCTTCCTGGGATCGTCCGGCGTCGGAAAGACCGAAGTCGCGCGTCGGCTGGCCGAGTTCCTCTTCGGATCGATGAAGCACCTCATCCGCTTCGACATGTCGGAGTACATGGAGAAACACGCGGTGTCCAAGCTGATCGGATCGCCGCCGGGGTACGTCGGTCACGAAGAAGGCGGCCAGCTCACCGAGCGCGTCAGGCGCAATCCGTACTCGGTGGTGCTGCTCGACGAAATCGAGAAGGCCCATCCCGACATCGCCAACATACTGTTGCAGATCCTCGAGGACGGCATCCTGACCGACTCGCTGGGCAACCAGGTCGACTTCCGCAACACCCTCATCATCATGACCTCCAACCTCGGCACGCGGTTCCTGGCCACCAAAGGCCACATGGGCTTCCACGAGAAGACGGTCGAGGGCGATCAGAAGAGCGCCGAGCAAATGATCCATCAGGAGCTCAAGAAAGAGTTCTCGCCCGAGTTCATCAACCGCATCGACGACATCATCATCTTCAATCCGCTCTCCCAGACCGAGCTGCGCCAGATCTGCCGCCTGCTGGTGGACGACGTCAATCAGGCCCTGATCCACCGCAACATCCAGATCGCGGTCGACGACACGGTCATCGATTGGCTGCTCAAGAAGGCCGAGGAAGAGGCCAATTCCGGCGCGCGTCCGCTGCGCCGCGCCATCCAGCGTCACATCGAAGACGAACTGTCGGAGTACATGATCCGGCACAAGGACAGCGTCCCCGAGCGGATCGACTTCACGATGAACGGCGACGAGATCGTGCTGATGGCCGCGCCGAAGGACGTCGACCTGATCGCAAACTGACGCTTCGTCATCCCGAGCCGCGCAGACGGCGAAGGATCTCGTCCACGACAGGTAGAGAAACTTGCGTCGCGCGTTGAGCCGAGGGATGCTTCAGGGATGAAGCTGCCGAGCCAACGATCGCAGGAGTCCAAAAGGAAGACCGCTGCAGAAACCGCGTGATGCGCTGCGACCGCAGCAGCCCATCTCCCGACTGATACGCTGCGAACTGAGCAGCGCATCACACCCGCCCATTCGCGACCGCGTCTGCGTAACTCTCGTGTGCCGCGGCGCTTGCACCGCCGCCGCGCGCCGTGCCACGATGCGATAGGCTGCCTTGCGGATGAATATGCTGCGGCAGCCCAATGCAACTTAGTGATGAGTTCCATGAGAGAGATCGTCAAGGACGGGTCTCTTCTTTGCTGATCGTTTTTTTGTTTTGTCCTTTGCGATCAGCTCCGACCGACGTGAAGACGACGATCGCGAGTGCTTGCGGGT
>DASPZU010000094.1:0-42632 GCA_035636095.1 Thermoanaerobaculia bacterium | reverse complement strand
ACTTCTCGCGCTCGGCCAGCAGCACGTCGAATCCGCGCTGACGCAGCAGCGTAGCCGCGGTCGACCCGGCCGGGCCGCCGCCGATGACGACCACATCGCGCATGTAAGGTGCCATGCTATTCTCACAATGGTCTGATGTTCCAGAGATTCGAGACCCTGGCGGCGGAAGCGCCCGGCACGCCCGCCATCATCGAGGCCACCAGCGGGACGGTCACGACGCGCGGCGAATTGCTGGCGCGCGGGCTGGAAGTTGCGGCCGGACTGCACGCCGGCGAGCTGGTGCCGCTCCAGCTCCCGAATTCCGTCGACTTCGTCGCGACCATTCTGGCGGTCATGCGCAAGCGCGCCATCGCGATGCTGATCGATCGCGACGCATCGGACGCCGAAGTCGCGCGCATCACGGCCCACTTCGGGCGACGGCCCAGGCTGCCCGAAGGGGCACGCATCATCAAATTGACCTCCGGATCGACCGGCAATCCAAGGGGAATCGTCACGACCGAGGAGAATCTGCTCGCCGATTGCGAGAACATCTGCCGGTCGATGGGCATCGGCGCGGAGGATGTGAATTTCGGCGCGATTCCGCTTTCGCACTCGTACGGTTTTTCGAATCTCGTCACGCCGCTGATCACGCAGGGAACGGCGCTGGTGATCTCCAACAGCTACCTGCCGCAGACGATCATCGATTTCTGCAATCGGCATCGGTGCACCGTGCTGCCGGGAATTCCGATGATGTTCGATCATCTCGCGTCGACGGACCGGCAGGACGGCAGCTTCGATACTGTCCGTCTTCTCATTTCTGCCGGCGCGCCGCTGCCCGCCGTGACTTCGCGTCACTTCCGCGAGCGCTTCGGCAAATCGATTCACTCCTTTTACGGCTGCAGCGAATGCGGCGGCATCACCTACGATCGCGAAGGGGCGGCTGTCGAGCGTGGAACCGTCGGACGCGCCATGGAAGGCGTCCGCCTCTCGACGCACACCGCCCGCCTCGTCGTCCACAGCCCCGCCGCCGCCCTCGGCTACCTCAACGACGCCTCGAATTTCGAGCCCTTCGAGCACGGAAAATTCGTCACCGACGATCTGGTCGAAGTGCGCGATGGCGAAATCGCTCTCACCGGCCGGGTGAGCGATCTGATCAATATCGCCGGGAAGAAGGTCAATCCGCGCGAGGTCGAGCAGGTCATTCTGCAGATCGAGGGCGTCCGCCAGGTGAAAGTCTACGGAGAGCCGGCGGGGGCGCGCGGGGAAGTCGTGGCGGCGGCAATCGTCGCGAATCCGAACGTCACGCGCGAAGAGGTCCGCGCGTTTTGCCAGGAGCGGCTCTCGTCTCACAAGGTGCCACGCATCGTGAAGCTGATCGAGTCGATGCCGGTCGACGACCGCGGGAAGATCACCCGATCGGCGCTGGCCGAGCTGTAACCCCCCCGCTGCGTTGTGCTACTCTCCAATGGTCTGACCATTCAAGTGTATCTAACGGAGGTGCTTATGGCCGTCACTGTGGAAAACGTCACCATTTGGCGCAAGGAAGTACCCCACAAGGCAGGCGAGCTGGCGCGAGCGCTCGAGCCGCTCGCGAAGGCGGGAGCCGATCTCAAAGTGATCATGGCCTACGCTGAGAAGGAGCGCGGATTCATCGAAGTCGGTCCTCTGGCCGGCAAGTTCGCCGACGCCGCGACCAAGGCGGGATTCGCGGCGTCAACGAAGCCGACGTTGTTCATCGAAGGCGATGATCGACCGGGACTCGGATTCGAGATCGCGAAAGCGATCGCCGACCAGGGCGTCAGCATCAGCTTCGACGTCACGCAGGTGATCGGAAAGAGATACGCATCGGTCTACGGATTCCAATCCGCCGACGCGGCGCGCAAAGCGGCCGACGCCATCAAAAAGGTGGCGCGATAATCTATGACCGTGCGAATCGTGGTGGGTCTGGCCGGGTCGTCGAGCCCGATCTACGGCATTCGTACGCTGGAGGTCCTGCACGAAGCGGGCGTGGAGACCCACCTCATCATCAGCGACGGAGCGCGGCGGACGATTCCGATCGAGGCCCGGCGCAAAGTCAAAGATGTCGAGAAACTCGCCTCGGTCGTCTATGACAATCACGACCTTGCGGCAGCCGTCAGCAGCGGATCCTTCATGACCGACGGGATGGTGGTCGCGCCCTGTTCGATGAAGACGCTGGCGGCGATCGCACATTCGTTCAGCGACGATCTCCTCGTGCGCGCCGCCGATGTCACCTTGAAGGAGCGGCGCAAACTCGTCCTTGTGCCGCGCGAGACTCCGCTGCACCTCGGCCATCTGCGCAACATGGAGCGGGCCTCCGAGATCGGCGCTGTGATCCTTCCGCCCATGCCCGCTTTCTATCACGCGCCCAAGACAGTCGACGACATCATCAATCAGACCGTCGGCAAAATCCTCGATCAGTTTCGGATTCCACATCACCTGTTCCGGCGCTGGGGAGCAAAGAAAAAATGAAGCCTCGACGCGTCTCCGAAACGATCGCGCGACGCATTCAACGCGCGATCTCGAGCGGCAGGCTGGAACCGGGCGAAAAGCTGCCCGCCGAGCGCGATCTCGCCAAAAAGCTCAGCGTCAGCCGCGTTTCGGTCCGGGAAGCCTATCGCTCGCTGGCCGAGATCGGACTGCTGAGCGTGAAGCGCGGCGCGGAGGGGGGGGCGTTCATCGCGGACGTCGACCACGAGCCCGTCACGCGATCTCTGTCACTCATGTTGCGACTCGGCCGCACATCGCATGGGGAGCTGACCGAGGCCCGGGTGATGCTCGAGCCGCCCATCGCGCGGCTGGCGGCTTTGCGCGCCAATGCTGACGACATCCGCCGCATCGAGGACCTGGTCAACAAACAGGAAGCGGCCATCAAGGGCGACGGCGATCCGCGGCGCTACGACCTGCAGTTCCACCGCCTGGTTGCCAGTTGCACCAAGAACCTTCCGCTGATCATCATGATGAATTCGCTCGCCGATTTGGCCCTGGAAGCGTTCGCGAAAATCGATATCACCCGCGACGTCAAGCGCCACGTGGTCGACTTTCATCAGCGCGTCCTCGATGCCATCCGGCGTCGCGACGGCCAGGCGGCCTACGACGAGATGCTGCGGCACGTCCACGACGTGCAGTCGCGACTGGGAAAAGCCTTCGAGCGGCAGTTGCCGGAGCGCGAGGCGCGGAAGTAGTTGCTGCCCCTTCTTTTGACATTGCTGTCACTCAGCATCGGTCAGGCGAGAACAAACGCGCACGCCAGATTCCCGGCCGTTGGCCAGGTCACCGTCCGAGTGCGCTCGCCGAAATACGACCATACGCCGTTGGCATTTCTCGAGTTTCAGCGGCCCGATGGAAAGGTGGCCCGCTTTCAATTTGAAATGGGCAACGACGTCGCGCCGGAAGATATTATGGATGCTCCATTTCCAGCCCGGTTCGCAGTCGTACGGGTCCGCGGTCTTAACACGCCACTGGTCGTCGCTACAGTTGGATCTCACGGGGGGTCGGATGCGAGCGCTGACTCAACGGAAATCCTTGTCTTGACGTTCTCATGGACTGATGAAGCGCATTACTCGCCACACTACTTCACCGTAACCACGCTGCGCTGGAACGGTTCGCGTTTTGTGGAGCGCGAAACCCGGACTACAAGGCGCAAAGTCCCTTCGTGGCGTGCCGCCGCGCGCGAATTCGGCGTCACCTGCAAAGTCGATTTGACAGAACTGCTCGTTCCGGACGAGCGCTAAAAAGCGCCGGCTAACGCGCCGCAGCCGACCAGGTCGCACGCTAAAGATGACTGCCGGCTTCGCCACTCGGAACCGGCCACGCGGGCTAAGCGAATGATTCCTTCGCCGGACCGGATTTCTCACCTCGGGAATACCACGCCTTCGTGTATACTTTGTAGACACGATGAAAACGCGAATCCAGAAGTGGGGCAACAGTCTTGCCGTTCGCATTCCGCGACCTTTCGCTGAGGAAACCAACCTGCACGAGGACTGCACGGTCGATGTGTCGCTGCATAACGGCAAACTCATCGTCGTGCCGGTGGCCGACCCGACGCCAACGCTCGAGGAACTCGTCCGCAAGATCACTCCGAGAAATCGTCACCGCGAAACCGAAACCGGCGGTCCCATTGGCAACGAAGTCTGGTAGCCGAACGTACACCCCGGGTCGTGGCGATCTGGTTTGGCTGACCTTCGACCCACAAGCCGGTCACGAGCAAGCAGGCCGCCGTCCTGCTGTCGTTCTCTCGCCCGCAAATTACAACGTCCGGTCTGGCCTCGCTGTATTTGCGCCAGTCACCAGTCGCGTGAAGGGTTACCCGTTCGAGGTTCTTCTTCCGGCTGGTCTGGATGTCGGCGGCGCCGTTCTCGCCGATCAGATGAAGAGTCTCGACTGGCGTGCGAGAAAAGCTGTCCGCATCGGCGTGCTTCCACCGGCGGTAATCCGCGAAGTTCTTCAAAAAGCGACGTTGCTCGTATCAGCGGCTGGCTAACGCGTCAGCGCAGCAGATACCCGAACTTCTTCATCCCCTTGCGCGCCGCCTCCGCACTCAGCATGTTGACCTTGGGGAATTTGTCACGCCAGTGGAACGGGCGGCAGGCGTCGATGATGGCGCGCGAGTTGGTGTAATTCCCTTTGGCCTTCTCCTCCGGAGTGATGCGCGGATCGAGCGGCGTGCTCCAGGCGTTGGTGATGAAATCGATCGAAGTGGCGGGATCGGAGCGCGTCAACATCGCCCACATCAGCTCTTCCAGGTTGGTGACGTCGATGTCCTCATCGACCACCACCACGTATTTGCCGCAGTACGCGCCGGCGTGGCATTGCGAGGTCACGTGCCCCGCCTGCTTCGAGTGTCCGGCATACCGCTGCTTGATCGCGATGCCGACCAGCATCCGCGACGATCCGACTTCGTGGGCCCACACCGCTTTGACATCGGGCACGCCGGCGCTCTCGACGTTGTGGCGGATCAGCGCCGATCGCGTGATGGCGCGATACCGCGCCAGCTCGTCGGGCGGGCGGAGGGGCGGGCAGCCGTGGAGTATGGGATCGTTGCGGTGATAGATGGCCTTGATGTCGAGGACCGGCTCTTCGCGAATGTCGCTGCCGTAATAGCCGGTCCATTCGCCGAACGGTCCCTCTTTCTTCCGCTTCTGGGGATCGACAAAACCCTCCAGCACGATCTCGGCATTGGCGGGAATCGGCAATCCGGTGATTTTGCCGCGAACGACGCGGACCGGCTCGCCGCGCAATCCGCCCACAATGTCATATTCGCAGATGCCATAAGGCGTCTCACTGCACGCCATTAGAAAGGTGAGCGGATCGCCGCCTAACACAATGACGGTCGGCATCGGCTCGTTGCGCGCCTGATACTTGTCGCGATGCATGCGCCCGTGCTTTCCGGGCGAAATGTAAAAGCCGACCGACTTCTGGTCGTGAATCATGACGCGATACGTGCCCAGGTTCACCCAGTTCTCCTCGGGATCGCGGGTGACGTTGAAGCTGCCGGTGCCGATGTAACGACCACCATCGCCTTCATGCCAGACCGGCGTCGGAAACCTGGTGACGTCGACATCATCACCCATCATGATGTTCTCGAGGATCGGACCGTCGTCGACTTCCTGGTATGGAATTGTCTTCATCTCCTTGAGCGAGTCCTGTAAGAACGCCTCGCTCAATTCGAGCTTGTTCAATTCCAATGGATATCCAAGGGTCATGTTCTTGCGTTTGCCGCCGAAAAAGTTTGTTAGAACGCGGAAACCCTTCCTGCAGCCCGGAACTTCATCGAAGATGACGCAAGGGGCGGCGTCGGAATGCATCACGATGTCGGCACACATGCCGATCTCTTCCTGCCAGGTCGCCCCCTTCACAATCCGAACTTCACCGAGCTTGTCGGCCTCGGCGATCCATTCTCGGAGGTCGCGATAACGGAACTGATGGCGTGAAGCGCCAGGCTCGGCCGGCTGCACTTCCACCGCTGCCTTGACGGCCTGCTCCGGACCGGACGATTCGTCGCCGGCCGTCGCGACCGCCGCCGCCGATGTTTTCTTGTTTCGGGCTTTCATACGCCACCTTCCTTCCCCATCAGGATCTCATCATTGTGCTCGCCCGCGCGCGGTGCTCTCCGGCCGGCGGGGATTCGCGATCCATTGACGATCGCGAATCCGCCGGGTGCCTTGATCGTCCTCCCGGAGGTCGCATCGAGCACTTCACTCCAGAAGGCTCGAGCGGCCAGTTGCCGGTCATGGAAGATATCGGCGACTGTGGAAACCGGATAGCCGAGCATCTCTCTCTGCAGCGCGGCCTCGAGGAATTGCTGTTTGGTCATCGTGGCCAGGAACGCGCCGATCGGCTTCTCGAGACGATCGACCTCTTCCTGCGTCAGCGACGTGACGGTGAATGTCGACCAGTCGATTGCTTTCAACCAGTCGGACGCGAATCCCTTTTCATCCATCCACGCCACGAGCTGTTGATTGGTGTGACGTCCGGCGGTGCCGCCGTAGATGATGAAGTTGATCCAGCCGTCGCGACACGGCCAAAGCGCGGTCATCTTCGCGCCGGTGACGCTGCGGCCGGTCACGTAGATGCCGGCCCGCAATGGATTGATGCGATTGATGTCCCAGAACGCCGGCGCATGGGCGATCGCCGACAACACCGCCACCTGGGCAGAAACGTCAACATGTTGACCTTTTCCGCTGTGGGCCCGCCACTCCAGGGCGGTCAGTGCGCCCATGGCCGCCTCCACCCCCACCCACCACGCCGATTGCGGCGCCGAGACGCGCATCGGCTCGCCGTTTTCTTCACCGGCCAGCGACATCGCGCCGCTGAGCGCCATGATCTCGAGGTCGGATGCCTTGTAATTTGCGTACGGTCCTGTTTGTCCGAACGGCGTGATCGACACCACGATCAGCCGCGGATTCAATTTGCGCAGCTCGGCCTCATCGAGCGTCCCCGGTTTGAAACTCTCGATCAGGAAATCCGCCTTGGCGACCAGGCGCCGGAGCGTCGCGCGTCCGCCCTCGGAATCGAGATCGACTACCACCGAGCGCTTGCCGGCATTCGATGCCACCCAATACAGATCGCGAGCGTCGCCGCCGGGTGGCTCGATCTTCACGACGTCGGCCCCCAGGTCCGCCATGACCTTGCCGCAGACGTAGCCCAGCGGGCCGGTGAGATCGAGAACGCGGTAGGGTGCCAGCAGCATCTCAGACCTTTCGCTTTCTCATGGCCGCGACCGAATAATGCGGATACCAGGTCGAGTCCGCGCCCATGCCGGTTCGCGCGACGCGAACGTCGAGCAGATACGGACGGCCGTCGCGAGTGGTGTTGATGGCGCGCTGCATGGCAGGCGCGAGCTCGCCCGGATTGTTCACGCGCTCGCCGCGGATCCCGTACGCCCGCGCGATGTCGCTGAACTCGACATCGGGACTTCCGAGATAGCAGATCATGTCTTTCTTCTGCTGTTGCGACGCGCCGCCGCGCATGAAGATGTTGTTGCGCGGCTCGTCGTAGCTGCGATTGTTGCCGATGACGGTGATGATCGGAACGTCGTAGCGCGACATCGACCAGAGAGCTTCCGACTGTCCGAAAAGAAACCCGCCGTCGCCCTGCAGCGCGACCACCTGACGATCGGGCATGGCCAGCTTCACGCCCACGGCAGCGCCGACGCCCCAGCCTAACGCGCGGCCTAACGTGCGCCCGATCTTCATCTTCTTGCCGTCCCCGAAGCTGAACGAGCGCAGGATCCAATCTTCGGTGCCGACCTCCTCGACGATCACGGCATCCTCATCCAGCATGTCATTGAGTGTCAGCAACAATCGCGGCCAGGTGACCGGCGTTGAATCCCATTCCTCGTGTGCCGAATCGATGTACGCCTTGCGCATGGCCGCGATGGCGCGGGTTGCCTCGTCCCATCGACGCTTTTTGATCGACGCCAGTCGCTCGGCAGTGGCCATCGACTTGATGGCCTGAACGATCGATCGCGCCGTCTCCCTGACATCGGCGACGATGGCGACGTCGGTCGGATAGTTGATGCCGATCTGACTGCTCTCGATGCGGCCGTGAATGATCTTCGCGCTGCGCGGCACCAGCGGCGGACCGCTTCCCTGATCGGGCATCTTGACGCCGAGGTTGACGAAGACATCGATCTCCTTCGGATAACGGAGTGGGTAGACATAGCCGCCCAGGTAGAGGGGATGATCGGTTGGAAAATCGGCCGTCCAGCTCCAGCCCTGCGTCACCGGAATTGCCAGCAGCTCCGCCAGCTCGACGACCTCGGCGCGGCCGCCGGAGCTCGACACTTCCGAGCCGAGAAACAGAATCGGACTTTCGGATTCGATCAACATCCGCGCCGCTTCTTCGACCAGGCGCGGGTTGGGGACGAGATTCATCGGAACGGAAACGCTCTCCTTCGAAAAAATCTCGCCGCTGATGTCCTTTTGATAGAGAACGTTTCTCGGCACGCGCAGGAACGATGGGCCTCCGGGCGGCGTCGACGCGATTTTGAAGGCGTGCGCCAGCCACTCCGGAATGCGATTGCCTTCCTTCGCGATCCATCGCCACTTGGTGTACTGCTTGAAGGCCTCCAGCCAGTCGTCGATGTCCTCGGCGCCATCGCGACCGTCGGCCCCCGTATCGGTGTGATCGGTCATCACCACCAGCGGCGTCCGATCCTTCATGGCGTTGAACATGTTCGCGCTGGCGAGCGGTCCGCCAACGCGGCTGAACCCTGCGAACGACGGCTGTCCGGTCGCTTTCGCATATCCATCGGCGATCGCGATCGTCTGGTGCTCGGACGGCGATTGGATGAACTGCAGATCGGCGCGGTCGACAAGCGCGTCGGCCAGCGCTCCCATGCCGGAGCTGTTGGAGACGAACACGAATCGCGTGCCCAATGCCCGGAGTTGTTCGGCGACAAGCTCGCCGCCCGTTCCCTGAAATGTTCGGGTTGACGGGGCGGTGCTGCCCACGACTGATTCGAGCGCGCCGGCTGCCGATCGCGCGGCCGCCACGCTGAATCCGGCCGCCGTCGACAGCCGCACGAAATCGCGGCGCGACAGCTGGCCGTTCAGGAATTCGCGCGCGAGCTCTCTCATCGGCCGAATTCCTTGGCGAGGTATTGCGCGACGGTCTCGATCTCTCGCCCATTGAGCTTTGCGCCGAGATGCGCCATGCGCTCGACCGATTGATGCCATTCCTTCGGGGTCTTGCGCTGCGATGTCGTGGTCTCGAGGCCATGACATTGCACACACGTTGCGATGACCAGGTTGCGGCCGGCACCGGGTGGAAGGGTTGTGGCAGTGGAGGCGCCGCCGACCTCGGCGGCCCGCGGCTGAGACAAATACCGCGTAATGACATCGACGTCGCCCGGCATCAGAGGCGCGCCGCGCCAGATCATTTCATTGACGGTCCGCCGCCACGCGGCCTCGCTTTTTTGCTGCGAGACGACCCAGCGGAGATCGTGGCATTGAACACATGCGGTGAGAACGAGATCTTTCCCCGGCCCGGGATTTAGACCACCCCACAATAGGAGAGCCGCCGCGATCGTCTTCATGGCATCTCGATCTCGATGCCGGATTTCTTCAACTCTTCCTCGTACAACTGCCGGATAGCGGGATCCTCTTCGGGATAGTCGATCATGTTGCCGCCGTGGTGCACCGACACCGTGCCCAACCGGTGCGTCCTCCCCCCGCCGCCCAACCCTTCCGCGAAATACTTTCCGCCGATCCAGGTCGACGCCATGTAGCGCGCCGGGTCGGCGCCGCCGTTGAAGTGCTGATGAAACCAGTGGTCGGGCGGAACGAACATGCTTCCGTCGCCCCAATCGAGGCGCATCTGAATTCGTGAGTCAGAAAAACGCGGCGTGTCCTTCCATAAGAGCGTGTATCCCCGACCGCCGATCACGAGAACATGTGAGCCTGGGCCATGTCGATGTGCGCGTTTGTACGTCCCGACCGGAAACTCGGAGACGTGGCATTGCAGCGTGTTATCCGCGAGCTGAATCTCCGCGTTGCGATTCTTGCGGCCTCGTGCCGGCGCGTCGAACAGAGTGAGCGTCCGGGCATCGGGGATCAGGCTGCACTCGTAACTATCGCGTGTCTTGGCGGCGCCAGTAACGCCGGGCGCGCTTCCACCCTTGCGAATCTTGTGAGGTCCGCACTCAAAAAAGTCCTTTTGGCCGTTGTAGCGGTCCGTGAAGACGAAGTCGTTATTGAAGATGAAGCGCGCATTGTGAAAAAGATCCATCACAATGGGCAGATCCGTCACAGAAATCAGGCGCGCAGGGACCCGACCGCGATTCACATGCTCGCGCCATACATTTAGAGGGGGAGAGAACAACGCCCCCTTGCTCCAGCGGAAGGCGTATTTGTTTTCTCGCTCGTGCCAGACCGTTGTCTCTCCCTCTCCCTCGAGAACATAGATGACTTCCTCGAACAGATAGCGCTGCGGCTTCGTCTTTCCGCCGACCGGCATTTCAAAGACATACGCGCCGTCGGTGCCCTCGGCGCCCTCGAGAACGACATGCGCTCCTTCGGCACCAAGGCGGTCCCACTTGCCGAGCGCAAGAGTCCGTACATCGGACATGTGGTAACCGGTATGAATCGGAACGCCTTCGCTCTCGATCCACTGACGGTACGGTGTTTTTTCGCTGTACGGCTCGGCCCTGAAATTCGAAAGCGAATCCTGAATGGATTCTGATGTCGCCCGGCCGTAGTCCATCTCCGAAAGGCGATTTGAAAAATCGCGAGACGCGATGCGACCTCGAAACAGCCGGGCGATCAGATTCCGCATCAGAACATGATCCTCACTGCCAGCTGGAACGAACGACCGTCCGTGATCGTGTTGAAGATCTTTCCAGCGTCCGGCAGCCGATTTCCAGCCTCGTCAAAAACTGTTTCGCCGTCGGTCGTATTGCTCGGAAGGTCGAAGTTGGCTCTGTTGAGAAGATTGAAGATCTCGAATCGCAGCTGGGCCTGATAACCGGCGGCAATCGGCGTGGTCTTCACAAGAGCCATGTCGATCAATCGCAGGTCTGGCCCGCGCAGACTATTGCGTTTTGCATTGCCGCGCGTTCCAAGGGCGGGGAAGGTGTAGCACTGCTCATTGAACCAGTGATTGACACTGCGTCCACCGGGAACACTGTTCGGATTGCAACCGGCGACGATGTTAGGCCGGCCAATGTTGTCGGTCGAGCCGTCGCGATCAGGATCGCCGGCGAGCACGGGGCTGAACGGCACGCCACTGGCGTAAGTGCTGATCATGTTGAGCTGCCAGCCCTCACGCAGACGTCCTTTGCCTAACGGCAGGTCGTAAGAGGCATTGGCGACGAAATTGTGCCGGACATCAAAATCCGAAGGACCCCAATCGAGATTGATGTGGTACGGATCGAACGTTCGCGCCTGCCCGTTCTCGTACTCCTGCCTTCCACCCGACCCCGAACGATTGTCTTCCGACTTTCCGTAGGTGTAAGCGATCTGGAACTGGAAGCCGCGGGTACGCCGCTCCTGCAGGCCGACATGCACGCCGTTATATTTCGAGCTGAATCCCTGCATGATCATGCGGACCGTGCCGAAATTCGGATTGCGACGCGTCGACCCGGCTGGGAAAAACTCGCTGCCATCGGCAGCGACCTGCGGGATCGCGATGTTGACGTCCCCCTGGCCCAGCAGGTTGCGGCCGCGCGATCCGAAGTAGCCCACCAGCAGTACGGTGTTCGCGATGCCGAGCTCGCGCTGAATGTTCAAGTTGTAATGCTCGGTGTACACCGGATGCAGGTCATAGACGAACGCCTCGGTGTCCGAAACGCCGGTCGTCGCCACTCTGCTGATATCGATGGGCAGCGACGGGCTGCTGATGGTCGCGCGGTCGACATACGGCAGGCTGCGGAAAATCGGATTGCGCCACGTCGAAAAGAGCGGCTGATCGTAAAAGATGCCGTATCCGCCATGCAGCGCCGTCCGGCCGTCGCCGGTCATGTTCCAGACGAAGCCGAGTCGCGGCGCAATGTTCTTCTTGGTCGAATTCTTGAACAGCGGCCCACCGACCGTGACCGTCTTGTCAGTCTGCGGATTGCGCAGATTCGAGATCTTGCCGTTGGCCTCGGTGGGATCGGTCACGAATTCCCATCGAACGCCGGCGTTGACCGTCAGCCGCGGCGTCAGGTTGAAGTCATCCTGCACGAATGTGCCGATCAGGTTCTGACGGTAGTTGCGCACGAAATCGGATCCCGGCTTGGCAATCTCGAATGTCCGCACGCGGCCGCGCAGAAAGTCAGAGAGATTTCTGAAATTGAGACGCCCGCGGCTTCGCGATTCAGAGAATCCGTTGTAGCTGAAATGCGCGAAGTTGAACCCGGTCTTGATCTGGTTGCGCGCCGAGACGAACGAGACGGTGTCGGTGACCTGGAATTCATTGGCCGCGAACTGTTTCGGGTTCGTGCGATCGGTTCCGATCTCGGTCAGGCCGGAGACGTTGATCGACCCCATCGACTTGCCGGGCACGAAGGCCAGATCGGTATGCGGATCGGCCGGATTGACGTCCTCCAGCGGCCTGGAGCGATTGATGCCGATGCGCGCCTCGTTGAGAATCGAGGATGAGAACATGTGCCGTTCTTCTAGTGTCCCAACCGTCTTGTTGTTGCGGACGATGTTCGGGAATAGCGGATAAAACACCGGCTGGTCGATGTTCGATTTGTCCATCAGCCACCGGACGAAGGCGGTGTCGCGCTCCGAAAAATTCTGATCGAGTCGCATCACGCCGAAGTTCTGTGTCGAATTGCGGGCATTGACGCCCGTGAACTGCGCCACGCCGGTGGGCTGGCCTTTGCTGTCGAGGATCAGCGGTCCGTTGGCATGGGGAAAGAGCGCGAGATATGGCTGAATGAGGGGGTTGACGGTGAATTGCGCCGTGCCGGGAAGGATGCCCTGGCGCGCGTTCTCGTCAGGAACTGTCGCGACGCTGGTGATGTCTTTCAACTCGCGCAGTCCTTCGTAGCTGCCGAAGAAGAAGGTGCGGTCGCGTGCGATCGGTCCGCCGAACGAGAGGCCGAACTGATTGCGGCGAAACTCCGGCTTCTCATCGGCGAAGAAATTCTTCGAGTCGAGATTGTTGTCGCGGTGAAACTCGAAGACCGATCCATGGAAATCGTTGGTGCCTGATTTGGTGACGACGTTGAACACGCCGCCTGATGCGCGGCCGTATTCGGCGCTCATGGTGTTGGTCAGGACCTGGAATTCCTTGATCGTCTCGACGCCCGTCATGTAACCCTGCGCGCTGGCAGGAGTGTTGTTCAGCGCATCGTTGTAATCAGTGCCGTCGAGCGTGAAAAGGTTTTGATTCGGACGCGAGCCGGCCACCGAGATCTTCGTTCCGTATCCCACGTCCGACGAGCCGACGCTGGCGCGGCTCTGAACGACGCCCGGCTGCAGAAGGATGAGTTGCGAGTAATCGCGGCCATTGAGAGGGAGGTCGCGGATCTTCTTCTCATCGACCAGATAGCTGACCGTCGATTCCGTTGTGTTCACGGTCGATGCTTCTCCCTGCACCACGATGGTCTCGGCAACCGAGGCCAGATTGAGGCGGAAATCGACGACCGCCTCCCGGCCCACAGTCAGGTTGATGCCCTTGCGCATCCTGGGTTGAAAGCCGGACAGCTCGACACGGATTTCGTACTGCCCGAGGCTCAGTCCAGGCGCGCGGTAGACGCCCCCCTGATCGGTGATCAGCGTGCGCGTCTGGCCGGTGTCGACGTTCTTCAGAGTGACCGTCGCTCCAGGCAGTGTCGCCTTGGACTCGTCCATGACTGTGCCCAGAATGGTGCCGGTGATGACCTGGGCATCGCAGACATGTGCGAGGGGCGCGATGCAAAGCAGAGCCATGATCGCGACGAGAACCCCTGATACTCGAGACATTCTTGACCTCCTTGGATTTTGTGTTTGCGGTACCGTGATCGTCGGCTCGTCCTACCGCCCGGTACGGGCCAGCACCTCTACCCAACCTCGCATCCTTTCCTTGGCTTTTGAGACTTGTGCAGATGTAAAGAATTTGAATAGATCCACTCTGTCGACCGGATAGACCGGCCGCTGAAAATCCTGTTCATAGCCGAACGGCACAGTGGCGTCGATCCCCATTCCGCCCTCGAATCGCGTGTTAGACGCAGTCCACTCCTTTTCGCCGGCGGTCATGCGCTCCGCGGGTTGGAACGTCTGACCGATTCCGCCAGGAAGGGGGTTGAGAATATCGGTGTGCGGATTCACGCGCGTGGTCAGGCACCACATGATGTCGTCCATGCTGCGGATGTCGACGTCGGGGCTGACCGCGATCGCCAGTCGCATGCCCTGATTGCACGAGAGAATTGCGGCCAGGAAATTACGCTGCCATCCCTCTTCAATCCGGTTGCGCTTCTTGACCTGGATGATGACACCGCCCCAATCGGTGAGGCAGTACGGGATGTGAACATCCTGAATGATGCCCGGCTGCAGGCGCTCGCACAGCTCGTAAATGGCGGCTTCTCGAACGGTCGTATCGATGTTGCTGTCGTCGGCGGTATGCACGCCTAACGGGTAGATGATCGGCCGGGAGGAGCGCTTGCGCATCGTGATCGCGGTGACGTGGAGCGTCGGTGCTTTGTACGCTTTGCCCATGTATCCGGCCCACTCCGGATGAAACGCGTACTTACCCTGAACGCCGGCCTTTTCAGATTCGGCGGTCTCAAAGCGTTTATCGCGCGGATATAGCAGGCCTTCGAGAACGTATTCCGACTCGGCAATCGCCCATGCCTCGACGGTCCGGGCCTTGACGATGCTGATGGGCTGACCCTGGACCGCGCCGGCGCATCCGATTTCATCGCAGCCCTTGGGCAGGATCACATAGTCGAAACCGCCGCCCGCGAGGAGCGTGCAGGCCGGAGGAACGCCAAAACACATCGTGAGCGGGATCGGCTTCTCATCGCGATAGTGCTCCGTGATGATCTGCCACATGTGTGACCCGGGCGAAGCCTGGAACGTCCCCACATTGCCCCAGCGGAAGTTCATGCGGTTGTAACCGATGTGGCTGCCGCCCTTGAAGTACTCACCGACGACACAGCTGATGCCGCTTCCGACAGTGAGCTCGGTCTCTAACGCTGTGTGTCTTATGGCGGTGATGTACTTGTTGACATCCAGGTCGTCTGTAATGACCTCTTCCTGGCATGGCGCGCTGCTCTGTGGCACCTCGGCGGGCTTCAACGGATGCGTCAGTGCGTAAGCAATCTTCTTTACGCGGTCGGTAGGGCTCTCGAAGCCGAACATCTTGTCCACGACGTTGATGTCGGCGAAGAGGTTCGTGATCGCACGCGTATTCGGCTTGCCTTTCACGCGATTGAACAGAAGGACCGGACCACCGTCGAGATGCTTCTGCAGTCCGGTGATCTCGAGGTCCGGGTCGACCTCGACATCGGTCGTCAGAACGTCGCCCTGCGACTGCAGGAAGTCGAGCGCCTTGCGCAGCGAGGTCACATCCCGCGTCGCACGCGCAGTTGTTTCTTTTTCTTCCACCAGTGTCGTCATCGCGTCATCTCCCGGTATTCCTTGGTGTCGGAGTCGAGCCAATTCGTGAGGACTTCGTCATTGTCCTGGCCGAGGAGCGGGGCGGGACGTCGGATGCGTCCGGGCGTCTCGCTCAATTGATAAGAGGTCATTCGGTAGTGCTGCGCGCCGATCTCGCCATGATCCATCGATTGCCAGATATCGCGGGCGCTCAACTGCGGATCCGAGAAAAGATCCTTCATCGTGTTGACGATGGCCGCGTGCACGCCGGCACTCTGCAGTCGATCCATCAACTCGCGTGCGTCACGATTGCGGGTCCAGGCGGCGAGGGTGTGGCCCACGGTCAACTGCTCGAGGCGTTTGCGCTCGGCCGGGTCCCAGCAACTGATGGCAATCCATTCACCATCCCGACATGGATAGCAGCCGTGTGGCTCCGCCGACGAATCGTGGTTGCCGCTCCGCGCTGCAATGACGCCGTTGGCCGC
This sequence comes from Thermoanaerobaculia bacterium, assembly GCA_035636095.1. GTDB lineage: Bacteria > Acidobacteriota > Thermoanaerobaculia > Gp7-AA8 > Gp7-AA8 > Gp7-AA10. Next base: position 26,638 of record DASPZU010000094.1, on the reverse strand, counting down.
GTAATCGAGCAAGGATGGACTCAGGAATTGCAGGCCGGTCTCGTACTGAGAGAGATCGATGTAAACGCCCTTGCCGGTGCGTCGTCGATAATCGAGAGCCGCCAGCACCGCCGTACCGCCATAGGCCACTGCAATCAAATCGATGTAAGGGCCATAAAGCAGATTGGGCGCGCCTTCCGGTTCGCCAATGAGCTCAGTGAAGCCGCTCAATGACGAGAGTTGCGAGCCGAATCCAGGATGTCCTGCCTGCGGTCCGGTCTTGCCCATGTTGCTCGTGCTGAGCATGATCAGACCGGGATTGCTGCGGCTGAGCGCATCGTATGCGAGGCCGAGGCGCTCCATCACGCCGGGCCGCATGTTCTCAATGATGATATCGGTCCAGTCGCACAGCCGGCGCGCAACGTCGGTCCCCTCTTTTGTCTTGAGATTGACAGTCACGCCGTACTTGGAATCGTTGAAGTATGAGAAGCATGCCGAACGATTGATTCCGACGACGCCGTCCTTGAACGGCGGGTATTGCAAACGGAATCCGTCCGGACGCTCATGCGACTCGACGTGGACGACCTGCGCACCGAAGTTGGCCAGGTATTTCCCAATCGCCGGTCCGGCGGCGTAAGCGCCGAACTCGACCACCCGCAGGCCCTCTAAGGCATCAGGCATGGCGATGATCGTCTCCATGATGGTGATCGTGATCGTGATGATGATGGTGATGCAGGCCGGGATTCGGCAGTATGGCACCGACCATTTGACGGCCTAACTCGCGCTCGAATCGTTTCTTGATTCCGGGATCTTCCTGCGGGGCCTCGATCTGCTCGACATCGAGTGGAATGCCGAGCCGCTTCGGAAAATCGCCTTCTGTAATGGCCCAGTAACGCACCTTCGAATCGCCGGTATTGAAGTGCTGGTGATACCAGAAGTAGGGTGGCGAAATGATCGAGCCGGCTTTCCAATCAATCTTCCCCGGACTGTCAGTCTCTCGCAGGCCGTTCCTGCCGAAGAGCGAGAATCCCTTCCCATTGAGCGTAAGGATGATCGCTTCATAAGGATGGCGATGGCCGAGCTTGTACGTCGCGACAGGAAATTCCGAGACGTGCGGCTCGAGAATGCTGTTACCCGCCATTTCCCAGAACACGCTCTCGTTCCCCTTGCCGCGCTCTTCCCACGGAATCACTTTCGTGCTTCGGAGATCGGGCACGTAATTCGTCTTCCACCATCGCTTGTGGGTCTGCGCCGACGCTGAATAGAAATCGGATTGGCCGCTGAAGCGCTCCGGAAATTCGGCTTTGGAGTTTTCAATGAAGCCGAGGCTGCCGAAGACCTGGATCATGAAGGGGAAGGTCGTCACCGCCAGAATTCGCGCCGGATGCGACGTGTCGTCATTGAAGTGACGGTGCACGACATTGAGCGGTACGGTGAAAAGACTCCCCTCCCCCCACGACACTTTCGGACCGTTCTTGGTCTCGCCGAGACGCGTGTGGCCGCGCCCTTTCAGTACGTACAGCAATTGTTCGTATAAGTGTCGACGCGGCACGAGCGCTTTGCCGGGCGGGATCTCGACGATCACGCCGTCCATGTGGACATTGCCCGAGAAATTGAGATAGAGACCCTTGCCGCCGATCTCCGGCCACGGCAGCGCTTCCTGGTCGCGGGCGTCGTAGATCGAGTAACCCTCGACCATCGGCACTTTGCTCTTGCGGATCCAGTCGCGATAGAAATTGCGCTCGAGCCGGCCGCCGCCGCCGATGTTCTCGGGGCTGTACTTCGGATTGTCGGCGTCGGGCTGCGGCTTTTCCTGCCCGAACGCCGATGCCGCCAGCAGCGAAACTCCCGCGCCGGCGGCGGCGATTTTTTCCATGAACGCCCGCCGGGAAACCGTCCCGATGCACAACTCGTCGATGAAGTTGATGTCTGCCACGTTCAAGCTCCCTTCGGTTTCATGCGGCTTTCGACGCCGTTCTTCCGCAGCTCGGATTCGAAAATCTCGCGAATGGCCGGATCCTCGTCTTCGTACTCGATCAGATTTCCGCCCTTGCGAATGCTGGTCTTGCCAAGGCGATGGGTACGCCCGCCGCCGCCCAACGCGCGCATGAACCATTTGCCGTCGCCACCCCAGGTAGCGGCGAGATAGCGCGCCGGATCGCGGCCGGTGTTGAAATGCTGATGGAACCATCCGTCCGGCGGGACAAACAGGCTCGCTTCGGTGAAGTCGACGCGCACGTGTTCGGGGGCGTCCGAAAATTTCGGCGATCCTTTCCACATCAGGGTGTAGCCGGTGCCATTGAGCATGACCACGTGCGAGCCGGGGCCATGCCGATGTGCTTTCTTGTACGTCCCGACCTCGAATTCCGAGATATGCGCCTGCATGGTATTGTCTGAGAGCTGCAGCTCGATGCGCGAGTTCGCCGCCCCGCGCTCCTTGCTGACTTTGAGACCGATCGCGCGCGCGTCGGGCACAAATCCGCTGTCCCACGTATACACTCCGCCCGACTGTTCGCTCTCCTCCACAGAGGTCTGCTTGTGATGGAGTTTGTCGCCGCTGGCGCCAAAGAACGACGGATCGCCGTCATAGCGATCGCGGAAGGCGTAATCGTTATTGAAGACAAAGTCGGTATTGTGAAAAAGATCGATGACTACCGGGGCATTTGTAATGGCAAGAAAGCGAGCCGGTTTGTTGCCTGTGTTTACATGCTGCCGCCATGCGTTGAGCGGCGGCCCAATGACCGATCCGGCTCTCCATTTGAGAGTCTGGCGATGATTGCCGCTGCGTATGATCGTCTCGCCCTCGCCGCTGAGGATGTAAACGACCTCCTCGAACAGATAACGCTGTGAGGATGTCTTGCTGTTTGGCGCAATCTCGCACACATAGCCGTCATTGACGCCTTCGCCGCCCTTGAGATCGATGTATGCGCCGCTGGCGCTCATCCGCTTCCAGGGCCTGACCTCGACTGCTCGCAGATTCGCGATCGAGTAATCGGTGATGATCGGAATTCCTTCGCCCTTGCGCCATTCGATGTACGGATTGACGTTGGTCTGATTCGGATTGTCGTGCTTCTCGACGCCGTGATCGTGATGGTGGGGCGCGAGCTTTTTGCCATCGACCGATGCGAGCACGGCTTCGGTCGCGAGGAGTCCGAATCCCGCCGCCGACGCCCGTTCGACGAACTCGCGGCGCGAGATGCGTCCGGCGCGGTAGCTGCCCATCCAATCCTTCATCCCTCTCTCAGGCATGGGCCACCCACATCCACCACAGGCCGAACGCGATGCTGCCGATGCCGGCCGCCAGCTGCGCTCCGGCGCGGAAGGTTCGAAATCGCGTGGTGAGAACGACCAGCGGCAGACTCATGACCGCGGTCAGCATCATCATTCCGGCTGCCGAGCCGATGCCGAGCATCCCGATGTAGAAGAGCCCGGCCGCGAGCGAGGACGTCGTTGCCGCCGCCACGATCGCGAGTGCCGCGCTGCCTGCCAGTCCGTGCGCTAAGCCGACCGAGAAAGGCCGCAAGCCGAATCCGAGAATGTGGCGATGTTGATGATTGCTGTGGGCCTCCTGCTTGTGGTGCTGATGGAGGTGCACGTGCTCCTGGCCGTCGTGATTGTGACGATGGGCGTGAACGGTCCAGTCACGAAATCCAAGCCGAATGGCCCGGACGCCTAACACGATCAGCATCAACGCCACGCCGCTCTCCAGCCACACTGCCACCGCGCCGCTGACATTCAGCTTGAGCGCCAGCACCGCGCTGCAGGCAATCATCAACGCCAGCGCGTGGCCGAGACCCCAGAACCCGCCAATCAGCGAAGAGCGCAGCAGATTTCGCTGTTCAGTGGCAATCGTCGAGACGGCAACCACATGATCGGGATCGAGTGCATGCCTTATCCCGAGCAAAAATCCGATTCCGCCCGCGCTCCAGATCAATCCATTCATCAATGCGTTATCCCTTCTCCCCTGCTCATGTCAGGCCGATCAGCGGCCAATACAGTGGAACCATAATGACGAGAATGATTGCCTGCGCGACGGTGAGCCACGCGCCCACGCGCAGCATGTCGCGGGCGTCGAAATAGCCGTAGGAATAGCCCACCACCAGAACCGCAGACTGATAGATAAAGATCTTTCCGCCGACCGCGAACGTCCAGATCATTCCGATGACCAGCGGATTGAGTGCGTGCGCATGTGCAAAATTGAGCAATGGCGGAAGCGATGTCGCGAGCATTCCTACTTCATCGCCGAGGAAGATGTGATAGACGAAAGCCGTCACATACAGCGCGAGACTGCCGGTGAAGAGGTTCGTCATAAAGGGCTGAATCCAGGCGACCATGATGCCGGTGAGGAAGTCGAGGGCCTTCGTATTGCGCAAGACCTCGCCCGTGCTCAACGCGGCCGCTACAAAGAAAATCGCGAGATAGTTGACGCGCTTCACGTCGTTGACGTCGAGGACGCCGATTTTCGGCAGAGTCGCGATAAGACCGATGCCCAGGCCAATGAGGGGTGCGGGGATGTGATGCCAAAAGTCGGTCATCCATAAGGCGACCGCAATCAACATCAGCGCTGCAGATTTTTTCTCCAGCGTCGACCACGGTCCCATCTGCCGCAGTTCCTCATCGAGGTGCTCGGCCCCTCCGGGCAAATCGGGTTTTTCGGGTGGATAGAGCTTGAGAACGAGCAGCCACGCGATGAGGATCGTCAATAAGTTGCACGGCAGGTACGCGAGAAACCACTGACTCCACAGGACCGGCACCTGTCCGATCCTCTCAATGATTCCGCGCGCTGTAATGGACGCGGCGCCGGCGATGACCATCTTGTCGAAGACCGTCGCGGTGTACGTCAGGATGATGAACATCCCTCGGCCGATGTTGCTGCCGGGACCGACCCCGAACGCTTCGATCAGCCCGAGCGCGACCGCGGCCATCAATACCACGCGTGCGATGCCCGACGGAACGAGGAAGGTCAGAATGAAATCGGAGAGGATCAGGCCGAGAAGCAGGCGGGTGTAACTGTGGCCCACGCTGCGCATGACGAGGTAGGCCAGGCGGCGCGCGATCCCCGACTTGGTCGCCATCACTCCGAAGAGCAGCGCACCGAAGAGAAACCATGGCGTCGAGTTTGAGAAGCCGTAGAACGCGACTTCGAACTTGACGACGCCCAGCGCCCAATACAAATAGCAGCCCATCAGACCGGCCAGCGCATGATCGAACGCCTGCGTGATCCACGCGATGACAACGCCCAACGTGATTGCGAGGGCGTGTTTCGCGCGCGGCTCGAGCTGCAGCGGCGCAAACCAGACCGCCAACGGCACGAGGACGCAAAGCACTCTCCCCCACACCACCACCGACATGGGCGGCCGGAGCTCGAAGGCTGCGGCGGGCGCGCTTTCAGTCATTGTGTCAGTGGTCAAGCAGGCCTGCCTTGCGAAGGACCTCGTCGAGAGCTTTTTCGCGTCCCGAGTTCAGTGGCACGAGCGGCAGACGAACTTCCGGCGTTGCCAGCAGCCCGAGCCGGGTCATCATGTACTTGAGGGGGATGGGATTGGTGTCGAGGAAAATCGCCTGCGAGAGCGCGAACAATTCGAAGTGAAGCCGGCGAGCCTCGTCCCACCTTCCGCCTAACGCGGCATCACACAATCGCGCCACGCGTTTCGGATCGAGATTCCCGACTGCGTTCATGACGCCCGCCGCACCGAGTGCCAGCATGGGCAGGCTCAATGATTCCAGTCCGCAGAAGACGCGGAAATCCTTGCCGAGAAGCACGAGAAGCTCGCTGACGAGATCGAGCTCGTGGACGGCGTGCTTGATGCCGACGACGTTCGGCGATCGATCGACGATCTGCGCGACCGTCTGCGAGGTCACCGAAACCGCTGCGCGACCGGGGATGTGGTAGATGAGCACCGGGAGCGAAGTGCGCTTCGCGATCTGAACGAAATACTCCACCAGGCCGCCTTGCGGTGGCCGGCTGTAGTAGGGCGTCACGACCAGCAGCGCGTCAACCCCTGCTTTTTCCGCGGCGTCGGAGAGCTCGGCTGTCTCCTCGTAAGAGCCGGAGCCCGTTCCCGCGACGACCGGAATGCGTTTCTTGCTCGCGCCGACTGCCGCCTTGAACAGCTCCGCGCGCTCTTTCAACGACAGGCTTGTCGATTCACCGGTCGTCCCCGCCACGACGATTCCGTGCGAGCCGCCCTCGATCTGCCCTTCGATGAGTGCAGCGAATCGATCGAGATCCACTTTCCCGTTGCGGAACGGCGTCACCACCGGCGTGTACGACCCGCGAAGGAAGGTGGGGTCGAGCTTCATCGCCGCGCGACCTCCTGGGCGTCGCGGTTCGTCGCGAATCCGCCCGTTGTGCCGAGGACTTGGGGAGGCTTGGTTAGGTCCTCCTGCCACAAGAGCGATCCCATCGCGATATGCAGCGGGCTGTCTTGAATCGTCAGCTCATAGACGTCTTCGCCATGCGAGGCGTGATTGTGGATGGCCCATCCGGGCGCGGTCAGCATCAGATCGCCGGCTTTCCACTCGTACCGTTTTCCTTCAATGACGCTCCAGCCGCTGCCCTTGAAGAAATAGTTGATGGCCGATGCAGTATGTCGATGCGGTTTGTCGACAATATTGGCGGGGCGCAGACAGATTGTTGCGAAAAATGTGTGCGATGTGCCGTTTGTGCGTCCGGTCGCCGGATTGTAGAGAAGATATAAGCGCCGGCCGACATAAGAGCTGCCTAACGCGACCAGTTTGTCAAGCTGCTCTTTGACCTTGACCCACGGCCAGTGGAGCGCGTCCATGTGCACCACGTCGGGGTTGATCAACTTCTCGTACGGCATGATGTAAGCGCCTTCGTCGGTGAGGCGCTGTGTACCGTATGGATTCGGCTGCCGCTCGTCGTCGCCCTCGGAGACTCCGGCCGAAGTCTCTTTCGGTTCTTCGTCGATCACATGGACATTGAGCTTCTCGAGGAGCGCGGAGTTGCTGTACGTCAACCGGACCTGCAGCTCGTTCCCATCATTGACATGCTGATAAATCGACCACGGCGGAATGTTCCAAGCGTCGTATTGCGAGAATTGAATGCGCTTGCCATCGACGATGGCCGTGCCGCGGCCGCCGATGCAGAAATTCATCAGCGACACGTTGTGGCGGATCGGCTTGGTGCGCTCGCCGGGCTTGAGAACCGACAGCGAGACCGCCGTCCCCGGCGCGAGTCCGTTCCCGACTCCGGCATTCGGATTGACGATCAGCGACATGCGACGGCCGTTCGCAGGCTGCGGAATGCCCGCCAGGCGCGCCGTTTCCGCTTCGATTTCTTCGCGCGTGATAACGACCGGATCCTGCGGTCTGTGCTTCGGCGCCGGAGCGCCGCTTTGATCGACGAAGGAGTATGCCCGACGCGGTTTTGGCGGCGTTCCGATGCGCAGTCGCGGCGATGCCTTCTGCGGATGCGGAAGCGGCCGTCCGAGACCCAGCTCCACGGAGCGGCGATAAATCTCGGACGCCAGGGCGAGGTCGGCCACGCCGATGCCGAGAGACTTGAAAAGCGTGACGTCGCTCGCTTTCCGCGGCGATGGAGAAACGAGCAGCCGCGAAAGCGTCTGCACGCGATCCCACTCCACGCCCTCAAGCTCGCGCGATAACTTCTGCGCCTGACTGACGCTGTCGACGACGACGCGTGCACTCCGCGCCACGATGTCGGGCATCAGCTCGGCGCCGGTGCGAATGATCGCGCCGATGGCGTTGATGTGCGCCCCATCGGCAACCGCCCGCGAAGTGAGAAACGGTGCCCGCGCCCGCGTGGCCGTCGTGATCACCGCCGCGTCTTTGACTGCTTCCTCGACGGTGCGCGTCGCGATGGCCTCGATCCCGAGCTCCTCGCGGATGCGCGTCGCGACTGCCCGGCGTTTTTCCTCATTGCGGCCGAAAACTCGAATCTGTTTCAGAGGACGGACGGCCGCGATGGCCGCCGCCTGCGGAAGCGCCTGCCTCCCGGTGCCGATGACGGCCGCGACCTCGGCATCCGGCTTGGAAAGCCACCGGGTCGCGACGCCCGAGATCGCGCCGGTGCGGAGCTGTCCGAGGGCCAGGGCTTCGATGACGGCTTTGAGCGATCCGTTGGTGCTGTCGAAGAGCACGAGCAGCGGCGTCGCACCGGCGTCGGTGTGCGCCCATGTTTTTGTGGCCGCCGATCCGGGAGCGATTCCGCCGAGGGCGTGAAGAGTTCCGCCTTCCCACGCCACGACTGTCTTCTCCAGATTTTTCGCCTCGCCGCGCGCCTCGGCCGGCAGCGCGACTTCAATGGTGTGGATGGCGTCGGCGAGGTCCATGACCGACACGACATCCGCTTCGCTGATCCAGAGAAATTCGCTCATCGATTCTCCAGCGGCGACGCGACCGGCGGTTGTAGCGCCAGACAGTTCACCGTCAAGGCATGCGTCATATAGCGGCCGATGAGGAGGAGCACCGCCATGGCCTGCTGGTGGCCGATGGCGTCGATCACCGATTCGAATTCTTTCTGGCAATCGTGACCATCGCGATCGATGGCTGCCGTCACGAGTGTCTGTACGCGTTGCTCCTGCTCCGTCATTCTCCCGGCCTTCGATGGAGCGATGGCGTTGACCTCGCGAATCCACTCCTGGTCGAAGCCGAGCTTGAGACACAGCCGCTCGTGCTGCACGCGTTCGTACGCGTTATCCATCAGATTCGAGACCGAAAGCGCGACGGTTTCCGTCAGATTCTCGGGAAGCGCCTTGCGCAGCTCCTCGGTGAAGGTCATGAACGCCAGGAGCGCTTTGGGCTGATGGGCCGCGCACTGGAAAAACTCCCCCAGGTAGCCGAGACGCTCGACACGCGGCCGCAGATACTCCGCGAGATCATGCGGCATCTCACCCGACGACAAGCGCGGAACGAGGTCGGACATGCAAATCAATGGTCTTACCATTGATCGTATGGCGGCGCTTCGCGTGTTGTCAATCATGTGGTGATGTGATCGACTCCGCCGTCCCATGGAAGGCACCCTGCACCACCTCCTCGCCGTCTGGATGCAGTTCGTCCTCGACTGGGGCTACCTCGGCGTTTTCGTGATGATGTTTTTCGAGAGCACCGCCGTTCCAATTCCGGCCGAAGTCGTGATCCCGCCGGCAGCGTACTGGGCGGCGCAGGGGCGCTTCAACGTCGCGTTGATCGTCGTCGCGGCCACCGCTGGATCGTGGGCCGGATCGGCATCGAGTTACTGGGTTGCGACGAAACTCGGCCGGCCACTCGTCGAGCGTTACGGACGCTTCGTACTGTTGTCGAAGAAGAAGATCGAAGGCGCCGATCGCTGGTTCGATGCCTACGGAGCGGGCGGCATCTTCGTCGCGCGCCTGCTTCCGGGAATTCGTCACCTGATCTCGATTCCGGCCGGCTTGTTCAAAATGAACTTCCGAACGTTCTCGGTGATGACGATCGTCGGCGCGGGCGTTTTTAACGGCGCGCTGGCGTGGTTCGGCATCAAGGTTCTGGGCGATCAGCCCGCGCTGATGAAGGACCCTGCAGCGCTGCGTCACGCGCTCGAGTCGAAGTCTTATTGGCTGATCGGATTCGCGCTGGTGATCGGCGCGCTGTACGCGCTCATGATCTGGATGCAGAAGCGCGCAGAGAAAATCAGCGCGTGACTGACCGGCGACGCGACACCGGATGCATCGCCGCGCGCCACTCGCCGCGAATGGCCATCGAACGCGCGCCGTAGGCGGCGGTACGAAGCCAGACCGGACCGGCGATGACGTTGCCAGTCGTCAGGTCGAACCGAAACAATCGGTTGCCGCTGGTGGCCCAGAAGGACTTTTCATCAGGATCGACCGCCACTTCGCCGGAATCGATATACGAAGTGATGAACCGCCGCACGATCGCTCCACGCCGGTCGAGCTCGTAGACCACTCCACGCGAGCTCGCCAGGATGTTGCCATTGGGGAGAAAGCGCACACCTGAAAAATCGCCGGGCAGGCGCACATCATGGCCGGCCGTGCAAATGTTGGTGGCCACCAGAACGTGCACCGAGGAGAAGATCACAGTGCATTGATCGCGGTCGACGTCGAAGCCGAACAAGGTGCGCTCCGGCAAAGCTGTGGTCTGGATCAATCCGCCATTGGCGTCGAATCGCGCGAACACGACGCTGAACGCCACAATCAGCTCACCGGAAGCGACGAACTGCATCGCATGAATCGAATCGTTGTAGGGGGCGCCGAAGTCTGTGACGGAACCCGACTGTTGGTAGCGTTTGATTTGTACGCACAGTGGGTCGCAAGGCTCGACCAGAAAAATGTCGCCGGATGAGGAAAACGCGATCGCTCCGAAAGAGCGCAGGAGCGGAGCGCTGGCCAGAGTTCGCACGTATTCCAGATCGGGTCCGTACAAGTTGATGTAGTTGAACTTCATCGATGGAACGAGGCCGGGGCTGCTGGCCTCGACAATCACGGCATGGCCAAACGCGACCGGCTGCGTCAACTGTGCGGATGCAACGCCTCCGACCGCGACGGTCGCCAGCGCAACGAAGAGCTTCACGATTGAGAATACGGAGATGCTTCCAGCGGCGTTGGCATCGAGCGGGAAACCCGAATCTGCCGGCGCTCCGGACGATGCTCGGTGAGATTCGCGAGATGTTCCGCAAGATCTTCCAGGCTGGCCAGGTTGTGCACCGGGAGGAAATCGTCGATGAATGGCAGAGATGCCTGAATGCCGCGCGTCAGCGGCTCATACTCCGGCGAGCCGAGGAGCGGATTGAGCCAGATCAAACGACGGCTGCTCCGCTGCAGGCGCGCGATCTCATCGCGCAGCACGCCGATGTCGCCGCAGTCCCAGCCATCGCTGATCACCAGCGTCAGCGCTCCACTGCCCAGCACGCGGCGGCCCCACTCGAAGTTGAACGTCCGCAGCGCTTCGCCGATGCGCGTGCCTCCCGACCAGTCGGGAACGGTGCGCGACACCTCGCGCAAGGCGCGATCGAGATTTCTTTCCCGGAGCTGTCGGGTGATACGGGTCAAGCGCGTGCTGAACACGAACGCTTCCACTTTCTGCTCGAGCGCTTTTGCGAGACCGTACGTGAACAGCAGCAGCAGCCGCGTGTAGCGCTCCATCGAGCCGCTGACGTCGGCGATGATGACCAGAGGCCGCGCTTTCGACTTCGGTTCGCGCTCCGCCCAGTCGAGCAGCTCGCCCCCGTATCGCAAATTGAGGCGTACCGTACGCCGAAGATCGATCAGCCGGCCGTGTCCCGGCCGACGGCGCCGCGTACGCCGCTCGCGAACGCGCCACACGATCTCCGCCATCAGCCACTGCACGGCTCTCAACTCGTCGGCAGTCAGATCGGAAAAATCTTTCTGGCGCAGAACCTCGCGTTCGCTGTACGTGAGCGTCGCTTGAATGACAGGGGGCTCGTCGCTCTGCAGCGATGACAGCGCGCTGCCGGCAGCCGATTCTTCTCCGAGCGACGGTGGGACGAAGCGCGGCTTGCGAAATCTCCTCCGTTCGCCGAGAGCGCGCAGATCGAGCGAGGTCAATTTTCGGCCTCGACTCCGCCAGAAAACCTCGAAGGCCTCATCGAAGATCGGAATGTCTTCACGGCGATGGACGAGCAGTCCGCGCGCGGCATGGTAGAAATCGGAACGGCTGCCGATCGAGATGCATCCGAGCGCCGTCACCAGATCGATCATGCGGCCCGGGTTGACGTCGAGGCCCAGCGCGCGCAGCACACGGCCGAACAGGAGCAGGTTGCGGAGAAAGGCGCCGTTCATCCCCTCACCCGGCCTTCGGCCACCCTCTCCCCGCTTCGCGGGGCGAGGGACCTCGCGCGAGAGTCCTTCGCCCCGCTTGCGGGGAGAAGGTGCCGCGAAGCGGCGGATGAGGGGCTGTGCATTTTGTGGAAGAACCCCTCACCCGGCCTTCGGCCACCCTCTCCCCGCTTCGCGGGGCGAGGGATCTCGCGCGAGAGTCCTTCGCCCCGCTTGCGGGGAGAAGGTGCCGCGAAGCGGCGGATGAGGGGCTGTGCGGTCCCGCTTCGCGGGGCGAGACTCCCTCTCCCCGCGAAGCGGCGGATGAGGGGCGCCGTTCATATCCCCGCTCGGACGCGGTTGAGCATGTTGGTGACCGCTTCTCCCTGCACCTTCTCGACGTCGTCCTGATACTTGAGAACGACGCCGAGAGTCTCTTCGACGACCGTTTCATCGAGCGCGTCGCGATCGAGCGCCACCAGCGCCGCGGTCCACTCGAGGGTCTCCGCGATGCCGGGAACCTTGTACAGCTCGGCCCGACGCAACTCCTGCACGAAGCCGGTGACCTGCCGCGCGAGCTGTTGAGGCGCGTCGGGAACTTTCGCCAGCACGATCTGCAATTCGCTCTCGAAGGACGGATAGTCGATCCAGTAGTAGAGGCATCGGCGCTTGAGCGCATCGTGAACTTCGCGGGTGCGGTTCGACGTCACGATCACCACCGGCGGCTGCGCGGCTTTGATGGTCCCGATCTCCGGAATGGTGATCTGGAAATCGGAGAGGATCTCGAGAAGAAAGGCTTCGAACTCTTCGTCGCTGCGGTCGATCTCGTCGATCAGCAGGACCGGCGGCTTCTTGCGCGAGTTCTCGATGGCCTGCAGCAGCGGACGGCGCAACAGAAATTCGGGACCGAACAGCTCCGATTCCGCCGGCGCCTCGCCCCGCGCTTCCAGCAAGCGGATGTGCATCATCTGCCGCGTGTAGTTCCATTCGTAGACGGCGTGATGCACATCGAGTCCCTCGTAGCATTGCAACCGGATCAATTCCGTCTCGAGAAGATCGGCGAGAACTTTGCCGACTTCCGTTTTGCCCACGCCCGCTTCCCCTTCCAGAAAAAGCGGGCGGCGCAGTTTGAGCGAAAGGAACATGGTGGTCGCCAGCCCGCGGCTCGCGAAGTAGCGCTTGCCGCGAAGCGCAGCCTGGAGTTCGTCGATGGAGGCGAACATACGAGCGAATTAGACCACTCAATGCCACTCGAGACCCCTCGCCCCGCGGAGCGGGGAGAGGGTGGTCCCGCGGAGCGGGACCGGGTGAGGGGCAACTACCTCTTGCGCCGTCGCGAAATCGCCAGCTCGAGGATGTCCTCAACTGTGCGTGGATCGCGAATGAGCAACTCGTTCTCGATTCGAACGATCTCGATTCCATGCCTTTCGATTTCGACCGTCCTCTCACTCTCGTGTTCCGACATCCACACGGCGTCATGCTGCCGCCCGTCTATCTCGATCGCCAACTTTAGTTCCGGACAATAGAAGTCCACGATGTATCGGCCGATTGGAACTTGGCGTCGAAACTTGACGCCGTGAAACTCACGATTACGTAGCCAGGTCCACAATCGACCTTCGCTGCGCGTCGGCCAATGCCGCATCGACTTTGCATTGCCGCGCAAATTCCTCGTCACTCGCATCCAGCCGAGGATATCGGTTCGGCGATTCGAGTCTACGATTTGAAGAACCGGCCCCTCACCCGGCCCCGCTCCGCGGGGCGAGGGGTCTCACGACGTTCAGTTGCTCGAGATCCTTCGCCCCGCGCCAGCGGGGAGAAGGTGCCCCTGAGCGTAGCGAAGGGGCGGATGAGGGGCTCCTCACAAAAATACACAGCCCCTCACCCGGCCTTCGGCCACCCTCTCCCCGCTTCGCGGGGCGAGGGGTCTCACGACGACGCCTTCGCCGCCGCCTGTGTCAAGGCGCGTTTGGCCATGACGGTCGCCAGATGCGTTCGAAACTCGCCGGAGGCGTACGAATCGCTCAGAGGGTTCTCGATCGCCTGCCCGACCGCCGCGGCGGCGCGCTCGATGTTGGAACTATTCGGCTCCTTGCCGGTGAGCGCTTTCTCTGCCGCGTCTGCGCGAACGGGAACCGCCGTCGCGCCGCCGACGGCAACGGCCACGCGGTCGCACTTGCCGTTCTTCACTGCCACCAGCGCGGCAACACCGACGACGGCGAAGCTCGAGGCAGGATGGCGATGCTTGAGGTAGACGGCGGATGATGCGGCCGGCACAAAGACCGAGGTCAGAATCTCGCCCGGCTTGAGCGCCGTTGTGAACAGATCGACGAAAAAGTCCTCGGCATCGATTTCACGCTTCTTCTTCGGACCGGTCACGCTGAACGTTGCGCCGAGGAGAAGCATCAGAGTGGGATAGTCCGCGGCCGGATCGGCGTGCGCAATCGAGCCTCCGATTGTTCCCCGATTTCTCACCTGCAGGTCGCCGATGTTTCCGGCGGTCTCGGCCAGAACGGGGCAGCTCTTGCGGACGAGGCCCGACGTCGCGATCGCGGCGTGCGTGGTCATGGCCCCGATCTGCAGGCCGCCTTTCACGGACTTGATTCCGCTCAGTTCCTTGATGCGCGCGATGTCGACCAGCGCCGCCGGCGCTGCAAGGCGAAGCTTCATGGCGGGAAGGAGACTGTGCCCGCCGGCGAGAAGTCGGGCGCCCTTGACGGTGCGCAGCAGCTTCAGCGCTTCGTTGACGTTCTTCGGTCGGTGATATTCGAATGGTGCCGGAAACATGATCAGGCCCTCCTCTGGTCGCGGATGGCGCGCCAGACTCGCTCCGGAGTGAGCGGCATGTTGATCCGCTCGACGCCTAACGACGCCAGGGCATCGGCGACGGCGTTGTAGACCGCCGCAGCCGATGCGATCGTGCCGGTTTCGCCGATGCCCTTCACGCCCAGCGGATTGACGCTGGTGGGAGTCTCGGTCATGGCCAGCTCGAACTTCGGGAAGTAGGCTGCCTTTGGAACGGCATAGTCCATCATCGACCCGGTCAGCAACTGACCGTCCTCATCGTAGACAGCTCCCTCCCAAAGCGCCTGCCCGACGCCCTGGGCGATCCCGCCGTGCACCTGCCCCTCCACGATCATCGGGTTGATCACTTTCCCGCAATCGTCGACTGCGATGTAGCGCTCGAGCGTCACCTCGCCGGTCTCGGCGTCAACCTGCACCACCGCAATGTGTGCGCCGAAGGGATAGACGAAGTTGGGCGGATCGAAGAATGCCGAGGCTTCCAGTCCCGGCTCGAGTCCCTTCGGGTAATTCCACGCGACGTTGGCCATCAGCGCGACGTCCTGGATGGTCTTGAACTTGTCGGGTGAGCCCTTGACGAAGAATTTTCCGTCGGCGTAGTCGATGTCATCGGGCGAGGCTTCCAGCAGATGCGCGGTGACGATTTTTGCTTTGTCCTTGATTTTCTTGATCGCGCCCATCAGCGCGCCGCTGCCGACGGCAGTGGTGCGGCTGCCGTAGGTTCCCCATCCCATCGGCGTCTGATCGGTATCGCCGTGCAGCACCTCCACATCATCGACCGAGACACCCAGCTCGCTGGCGACAATCTGCGCAAAGGTCGTCTCCTCCCCCTGACCGTGCGGCGAAACGCCGACGAAGACGTTGACCTTGCCGCTGGGATAGAAGCGCACGATGGCGCTCTCCCACAATCCGCCTCCGAATCCGACTGCCCCTGCCACCTGCGATGGACCGAGCCCGCAGATTTCGGCGTAGGTGCACAGCCCGATGCCGAGGTATTGACCCCTGGCTCGCATGTCGGACTGTTGCTTGCGCAGGCCCTTGTAGTCCGCCATCTCGAGGGCCTTGTCGAGCGCCGCTTCGTAGTTTCCGGTGTCGTAGGCCAGCCCGGTGGCGACGGTGTATCCGTCCTTGAAGGGCGGGATGAGATTTTTGCGGCGCAGCTCGGCCGGATCCATCTTCAGCTTGCGCGCGAGCAGATCGACCAGCCGCTCGACGATGAAGGTCGCTTCCGGCCTCCCCGCTCCACGATAGGCGTCGACCGGAGTCGTGTTGGTAAAGACGCCGTAGACATCCTCGTGGATGTTGGGGATCTTGTAGGCGCCGGACAGCATCAGACCGTGAAGGATGGTCGGAATGCCGGTCGATGCCGTCGATAGATACGCGCCGAGGTTGGCCCACACTTTTCCGCGCAGCCCGACGATGGTGCCGTCTTTCCTGGCAGCGATCTCCACTTCCTGGATGTGATCGCGGCCGTGGATGGTGGCGCGGTAATTTTCGCTGCGGCTCTCCGTCCACTTCACCGGCCGATTGAGAGCTTTGGAGGCGAAGATGACCATCGACTCTTCCGGATAGTGTGGAATCTTGCTTCCGAATCCTCCCCCCACCTCCGGAGCAATCACGCGAATCTTGTGCTCAGGAATGCCGGTGTCGAGCGAAAGGAGGAAGCGGACGATGTGTGGATTCTGCGTCGTGGTCCACAGCGTCACTTCGCCTGAGGCGGAGCCGTATTGCGCGAGCGAGGCTCGCGGCTCCATGGCGTTGGGGATCAGCCGCTGATTGATGATCTTGTCTTTCACCACCACGTCGGCGCTCTTGAATGCCGATTCGACATCGCCGCCGGTGACGTGCCAGTGGAAGCAGACGTTGTTGGGAACGTCGGAGTGCAGTTGTGGCGCACCCTTTTGGGTCGCTTTGAAGGCATCCACTGTCACCGGAAGTGCCTGGTAGTCGACGTCGACGGCATCAACGGCATCGCGAGCCTGGTAGCGATCCATGGCCACGACGATGGCCACCGCATTGCCGACGTAGCGAACGGTATCGATTGCGATCGGAGGATAAGGCGGCGTCTTGGTATCGGAGCCTGGAACGACCCAGGCACATGGAATCGGTCCGAAGCCGGCTTCTTTCATCTGCTTGCCGGTGAACACGCCGACCACGCCCGGCATCGATGCCGCTTTTTTCGTATCAATACTCTTGATCTTTGCGTGCGCGTACGGCGAGCGAACCACCGCCATGTGGACCATGTTGGGCAGGACGAAGTCGTCGGTGTAGCGGGCCTGCCCGGTGAGGAGCCGCGGATCTTCGCGGCGCTTGATGCCCGATCCAAAAATTCGCGATGCCATCGGATGACCTCTCAGGCTTTGAGACGCGCGGCCGCTTCCTGGACCGCCGCCACAATGTTCTGGTAGCCGGTGCAGCGGCACAGGTTCCCGTCGATGCCGTGCCGCACGTCGGCTTCACTCGGACGGGGATTGCGCTGCAGCAGGTCGAAGGCGGTCAGGATCATGCCCGGCGTGCAGTAGCCGCACTGCAGGCCGTGCTTTTCCCAGAACGCCTGCTGAATCGGATGCAGCTTGCCGTCGGTGGCCAGTCCTTCAATGGTGGTGATCTTGGCGCCGTCGGCCTGCACTGTGAGGACGGTGCATGACTTGACCGCCTGGCCGTCGATGATCACGGTGCACGCGCCGCATTGACTGGTGTCACAGCCGACGTTCGTGCCGGTCAGAGCCAACGTCTCGCGGAGGAAATGAACGAGCAGGAGGCGGGGCTCGACTTCTGCGGTGTGCTTCGCGCCGTTGACGGTGAGGGAGACGGCATGCTTCATGTGAACCTCCGTAGGGTTGGAGGGAACGCGATGGAGGCGGCGAACTTACTCCCGGGGCGGGAGGGGTGTCAATGCTCGATCGACGGGCTTGAAAAATGCGCCGGTAAGCTTGGCCCAAAAAAAAATTCCGCACTTGGTACATTCGCGACGCGGTTCGCGCCCTGGTGCGACACGATGTTGCGGCGGGCAGCGCTAAACTTAGCCCCGCCAATTTTTTCGCGACGCGTTCTCCAACAATTGATTAGCGGGACCGACTCACTGCTGACAGCCGAGCAGCGAGAGCGACGGTTGGATCTGCATCTCCGATTCACTACGGACACCGTGGACTTCGTCGCTGACATGCCACCGTTAACGACCGTGGTTACGAAGACGACCGCCGTTTGAGCGACTTCCAGCGTGAAAGTGGCCCTTCTGTTTGCTTTCTCACGGCTCGGAGCAGTTCAACACAAGCCGAACCTCGGCGGGAGTTCGCGCGGCGGCAGGCGCCCGGCTTCTGGCTCGACGTTTACGTTGCTTGATTCTCGAATGTGCTGAGGATGTGCCGAACGAAGCCGATCATCTTGGTGACCACTTCATCCACTCCGGCACATTCTACGTGGCCGACGTTTTCGACAGCCACGTGTGTCTGGAATTTCGCCGTTGCTACGAACTTTGAATGCGGCTCTCCGAGAAAAATTGTGAAGATGTCCGCGCCAGAGTTCGTAACTCTCTTGATGTGCGGCGGCGAGAGCCCTGCGATTGAAAAGTTGCTGTCTACCTCCTGAATTCTCAATTCGTTGCCGATTGCGGCAGCGCCACCTACAACGACCAAGAGTCTGTGCTTGTCTGCGTTGTTCCACTCTCTCAGCAGATCGAGCAGGCGCGGAGCGGGATGATCCGCTTGATACGGTTGGAAGAGCTCGATCAACTTGCTGGCTGTCGTGGACACGCCAGCTATGTCTCCACGTTTTGACGCTTCGGCGAATTTCTCGGGCGCCGAACAGATGGGAAACTGATGTCTGTCGCTCGGGACATTACCGTTTGCCACAACGAGCGCTGCGAGCACGTGGTCGAGCGCTGTTCTCAACTGATACATGACCTCGCCCACGAGCACGCTGAACCGAATTGGGATGTCGAGTTCGCCGAAAGCGGTGAATACGTATTCGCGGTTTCCGTTCCTTAGTTCGCCAGTAACGCGATACGGATTCGGATTTGCGCGGACGAATGCATCCACTTCCGCGACGAGTGTCCCCGCCGTTTCTTCAGCGCGCGTAAGCTTTGCTTTTGCGCTTTCTAGCGCCAGCGCCATGACGGTCTGATCGTGGTCAGTAGTTCTCCGGTGCGCCTAACGGGCCTGGCATTCAGCTGTGCGGCCCGGCCCCAGAGATTAGCACGTGTATCGGGCAAGTTAGCTCGCACGAGGCGCGGAAGCGCCGGGCCACGAAGCGAGCCCCGTCGGCTGCTAAGCCGAGTTGGGCTGCGCCGGACTAGATCTGCCGTGTGAGCAACCTCTGTTGGTCGGTTCGGATTGCGTCGATGTTTGGTCTGAGCCAACCAAAACGTTCGAAAAACCAAACGACACAGCTAATCGCTTGCTCGGCAGCAGTCGCAACGAGTTCAGCGGGGGCGAGCGTTACCGCATATGTGAGCTCGTTCTGTGATGTGACGTAGTCGCTCGACCACATGCGGTTCTCGTCAGCAGCAAGCATGAAACCGTAGATCCCGGTAATTCGGATGTTGATCGCTACCGGGTCAACATAAATTTCTGCTTGCGAGAGGCGAGCAGCGAACTCGAATATCTCGGTGACGTTGTATGTGAAATTCGTAATCGAGAGGAAACCAGGTACGGACTGGATGTCGTGCCTCGCGTGCGCGTGCCATTCCATGGTCTTTCGCAGTTTGGCCAACCACTCGGTCTCGGTCACCTCTCGTACACTTCCGAGGTACAGAAACTGTGTGCTCAGGTAGAAACGCCAGTACTCCAGATGCCCCATGAAGTCGCTCCATGCGGCGATCCATCTTTCGCCAAATTCAAGTTCATCTTCGCGAGGAGGAATATGAGGAAAGTCCCAGCCGCGAAGCCGCACACGCGTCTTCCGCAACAAATCAAGACATTCGGTCAGCGTCTTGATGCGATTCTCTTCATATACCGCTGGTCGAAAGTTGACCCGCCAGTGCGGGTGGGCTTTGACCGGAACTGGCAATTCTTTCTCGGCTTCCATTCACAAACCTTGAAGCTCTTCGTCGAAGCTCTTTCGTGAAGGTGCTTCCAAACCGATTCGCCGCGACGTCTCCAGAAAGCGCCGCGCTCGTTTCTCGGCCGCTAGTTCGAGGAGATCGTGCATCTCTTCGGCGGATCTCACCTCAGACGTACGTGCACGACCAGCAGGACGGATGTAAACAACTCCTTGCTTGAGGTTTGTTTGAGATGGTCCGTCGCGTCGGCAAACAATTGGCGTTTCATCGAATTCGTGAACGTTGATTGCGAGGAATGTCTGATCGTTCCGGTACGGCACGAGGACGATCTCGGTCTTGATGGCAGGCGAGGCAAATCGGTGTATGCCATCAATAACGTCATCTACGTCGTACGAGGCCAGGTCCTCCGCCGAAATTCCGGTGAGATCCCAACGCTTTTCCCTTTCGCTCGCTCCGATAACGATTACGCCACCGTCCCGCAGGTTGGCCATAGCGAGGGCGGTCTTAATGATTTTGTATTGAAGAGTTGGCCAGGGCGAAGATTCCTTGAACTCAATGCTTTGCGATTCGATGCACGTATCGAGCGCACCGTAGACGCGCTCGTGCAGCGCCCGGTGTCCAGGCATGTCGGAGGTGGGAATTGCCACGCCCGTATGCTAACGCACGACGTAATCGAAGTTGCGTCAGCCCAACGGACCACGCGCTCAGCCGCGAGCGGCCCCCTGGTGGCGAAGCCTGAGCGGCACGGCGGCTGCCGCGACTACGATGATGATATCGGAAGGAGCGATCTGCAGCCGCCGTGACGCCGTGCAAGTTGGTATGAACGAGGCGCTTCAGCCGGGCCAGCGTGCGGCCGCTCGCCGGCTGCTACGCGGAGTTAGGCCGCACTCTCGGTCCCGAGAAATTCGAGGAGTGCTTTCTTCGCGGTGGTGATTTTCGGCGCCGCTTCATCAATACTTTTCTTGGCCCGATTAACCGCGCCGGCCCACGCGTTGCCGTCTTTGGCATGCGGCATGACCGCGAGAATGTGCTGGTTGGCTCGGCCGATCGCGGCATACGCTTCGATTAACTTCGTTTTCAGTTCGTCCTTGACCAATGCGATGGCGCTTTCCGAGATGGCCCTCTTGAATTGATCCTCGAGGAAAAGACACCCCTGCACATCATGCGTGGCGTGCTTGGCCACTTCCTCATCGAATTCGAGCTCGTCGATTAGCGATTGGAGTGGCCCTACGTCGGACGCCGGAGGAGGAGCGGCGAAAATGTCCGGCCGGTTCTTGCAGACCTCGAGCCATTGCTCTTTGTGTATGCGAAGTTCGTCGGGCCTGAACTTCCGACCGCGAGGATGTTTGTCGTTGTAAGCGTGTACCTCAGCATGACACTCGAAGCACAGCGGAATTGCGTTGTCGATGGTATCGGGTCCACCTTCGCCTTTCGGCACGATGTGGTCAGTCTCCATCTTGACGCCGCAGAATCGGTGACACACACAGCAGCGGCGATGCACGGCAACAAGAAGCTTCTCGACTTCGTCTTGCGGAAATGCCATCGTCATGCCGGCCTAACGCATTATGAAAGCACGCCCCTGGCGAGTAGCTTGGAGTTGACCGACTTCAAGGGACTCGGAGAAAGGAGCGCGCTTTCATGGCTGTTAAGTATGTAGCTCTCGGTCTTCACCAGGCAAGCACCAGTATCTCTATTCGTGACGCTCGCGGACGAGTAATCCGACGTGAGGTTGTTCCGACCTCGGCGGCCCGGATCGTCGAGGCGATCGACTCCGCCGGCGGCACGATTCACGTGACCTTCGAGGAAGGAACCCTGTCGCAGTGGATCTACGATCAGCTGGTCTCGCGCGTGGCGCGAGTGATCGTTTGCGATCCGCGGCACAACCGCTTGCTCGCGGCCGGCAACAAGAGCGATCGAATCGATGCCGACAAGCTCTCGGATCTACTGCGTCTCGGCGCTCTTCGTGCGGTGTATCACGAGCGCAGTGCGGTGGCCGCTCTTCGCGAGCTGGTCCGCAGTTACAACACGCTCGTGGAAGACTCCACCCGCATGATGCTGCGGGTCAAGGCGATTTTCCGCGCTCGCGGGATTGACTGCAGCGGCATCGCGGTCTATCACCCCAAGAACCGCCTCCGATTCTTGGCTGCACTGTCCGATCGCGGCGCGCGGCTGCGAGCTGAACACTTCTACGCTGCGCTCGATGGCCTGCTCGCGGTGCGCGCACGGGCGCGACATCAGATGCTCGAGGAAGCGAAGCGTCATCCGGCCGTGCGTCTGCTCCGTTCCATTCCGTTCATCGGCCCAGTCCGAGCGGCGGAGATCGTGGCCATCATGGTTACTCCTGAACGCTTTCGAACACGGCGGCAACTGTGGCCATACGCTGGGCTGGCAGTGACCACACGATCAAGTGCCGATCACCGTTTCGATCGTGGCACTGCGGTACGCAACGGAAAAACAATCAATCGAGGTCTCAACCGGAACTTCAATCGGACGCTGAAGAAGGTCTTCAAGGAAGCGGCTGCTTCAGCCGTCTACTCGCCCGGACCGCTGCACGACTGCTACCAGCGACTGCTCGCGAGAGGAATGCGTCCAGAGCTCGCGCGGCTGACCATCGCCCGAAAGATCGCTTCGATCGTCCTCGCTGTCTGGAAGAAAGGAGTGCCGTTCGATCCGAGAATCCTGAACGCTCAAAACACGTGATTCGCTGACCGGGCCGTGGGCTTGAGGGCATCTCCAATGGCGCGGTACAGCGAGAGTGAAATCCATCTGACCGGTTCGAGGGTGAGCATCATCAGATCCGTTGACCCGAGCGCCACGAAGTCGGCCGAGGTCCTCGCCTAACCCTATGCCCCCTCGGAGAACCAGAAAAAGCGATAGGCCGCAATGAGCCTCAGATAGAACTGTGGTTCGCCAAGTTCGGTCAGATCATCAACGTTTAGGAAGTCAGAGGACTCGCGCATTCGCGAATCGCCTCATCGGAATCTGTTCCCCACACCCAACCCGGCGAATTTACTTCGGGGCTGACTGGCAATGCGTCAGTACATGAGAAGAACTATGCACTTGACAGTCGCTTTCATAGAACGGATCACGCGTTCAGCCGCGAGCGGCCACCAGGTGCAAAAGCCGAAGCGGCGCGGCGGCTGCAGCGACTAACGATACGTCGGCAGGAGCGATCTCCAGCCGCCGTGACATCGTGCAGCGATAGATGGACGAGGCGCTTCGGCGCCGGGCCAGCGAACGGCCGCTCGTCCGCTGCTATGCAGAGTAACGCCGCCTGGCGTCAGGGGCATACTTACTAAGGCACCGATGGTCGGTCTCCTCCGGGTAGACTAGTGCACATTCGCGTGTGCATTGCCTATGAGCCCTAGCCGAAGTCTAGGGTTGTGAAATAGTTACGAGAGGCGATGCGTTACTAAGGCAATTTGAGGTGATGATGGCTCGATCACTCGATGAGACCGCACAGGTGGTACGCAGGCTTAACATATTGATTTCCTTGACTTTAGATACCATGGATGGTGGTGCCAGCATGGCAGTGGCTACGAAGATCAGGCGCTTGTCTGAAATCGGCGTGCCCGCGTCGGACATCACCGGCATCGTCGGCAAACCTATGAACTACGTGACGGCGACGCTTTCGCAGCAGAAAGCGGCGAAACGGAAATGAACGGGGCGGAAGAGATCACCCGGCGGCTCGACCGGATTATCCAGTTGCTGGTGTTTTGGATGACGGAGGAGAAACCGCAAATCGAACGCATTCGGCTGCTGTCTAACGTCGGATTTGGACCAGCGGAAATTGCTCGCATTCTTGGTACCACGGCGAACACCGTGAATGTGGCCCTGCACAACATTCGAAAGACTCAGTCGGTCAAGCGCCGAGGCTCGACGACACCTGAACAGGAGTAAAGAATGGAGAAGCCGCAATCGCTGGATGATGTTGTTGCTGAGCTCATAGCAATCAAACGACTGCTCGCGTTTAAGTTTCTCACCGAGGGCATGTCGCAAGAGGACGTGGCAAGAGCATTGGGCATGAGCCAGAGTTCTGTCAGTCGCATGTTTCCGGATGGAAGTGGCAAGCGAGCACGCTCGACGGTTGCTAGTGTGGAGAAGTGAAGTCATGGCGACTGAAGACCTTCTCCTTGCTGAACTCCGTCGAATGAATCGACTTCTTGCGCTTGTCGCTAGGAGAGGCGTGGAAACGCGCGATGCCGTAGTGATGCTCACGAAAGCTGGATATACGCAGAGCGAGGCGGGATCGATCTTGGGATTAACGAAGAACGCGGTCGCTCTCACCCTGTTCCGAAAACGACGAAGTGCCGGACGAAAACCAGCCACGGCGGGCAGCGATGGCGACTAAGTCGGTGAAGGGGCCTGCGGCGCTCCGCGAAGCGCTTATGAAGAAAACAGGATGGTCCAAACAACGACTATCGCAAGTAGTGCAGCAGAAGCACGGCCAGCTGCCGATGAGTACAAAGGTCGCGCAGGCTGTGATCGCTCACGAGAAAGGGTTAAGACTCGGTAGATTTCTCGACGGCGACGACCTTCGTGAAGCGCAGGAGACGGTAGCGAAGCTTCGCGGATTCTCAACGGTGTCGGCCAATGCGCCTGGACGGCCTCGTCGTACCGACGTAGCCCGAAGTGCGAGTGAGCGCACGATAGTTTTTCCGAGTGAGTTCCGATTGAAGGATCCGTTACTGCCGGCTGCGACTTTGAACGAAGCACGCGAGATGGCGCAGATCTATCCCGTGTTGTACGTACTGGAGAACTCGCTGCGCGAAATCATTCGCCGTGTGATGACGGCGCAGTTCGGTAACGATTGGTGGAATACCGCCTTCACATCCGGTAAATCGAAGCAGCTCAAGGACAGAGCGGACGATCGAATCAAGAAAGAAGATCTACAAGTTTGGCATCAGAGAAGGGGCGCGCATCCCATCGATTATGTGGATCTGGATGACCTACGAATCATCGCCGTGTCTAAACCCAATCTTTTCTTTCCGGACATTCTCGGTGACCAGCTGTGGTTTGAGCAGTTCATGCGCGAGCTTTACCCGTCACGATGCGTGCTCTGTCACATGAATCCACTATCCAGGGACAACGTGCAGGACGTTCGTCTCAAGCTTTCTAAGTGGCAGAAGCTCGTTGCCGCTGCGATGAGCCGCCTACCAAACCCTTAGCAGCGATCTGGTCGGCCCAACGTACCGCGCGTTCAGCCGCGAGCGGCCATCACGAGCCAGCGGCAGAGGGGCACGGCGGCTGCCGTCGATCGTCCGATGCATCTGCAGCTGCCGAGACGCCGAGCAAGTTAGAGATGCACGAGGCGCTTCGGCGCCGGGCCAGCGAACGGCCGCTCGACGGCTGCTACGCGGAGCCAGGCGTCACGCCCGCTTCATCCAATCTTCGCAGTCTCTGAAAATCCTTTGGGCGAAGGCGTACGACGGATTCAGATTTCGCAAATTATCGACGGCGGCCCGAGCATAGCCAGCGATGCGTCGATCGAGTGTAATCGCGTCTACGTAAGGCAAGCAGCTTACGTGCGACCAATCGTTGGAATCCCCATGGTCGACGGTGTCGGCAGTGTTGCTGGCAAATTTCAAGTAGCCTTCGTCGAATAACCGCCAGCCAGGGCAGCGAATTGGGTTATCGCGTATCCACCGAGCAAACGCTTTCTTCCCAGCCGAGGGCATGGACAAGCCGCACTCGGCGAGTGCGACAGCTACACCGCCTTCGAAGCGTTCACGATTTCTTCTCACGGCGTCCGTGACGGTTCGATCCTGATCTACGGCGCTCTGAACCTGCTCCGTGTGCTCCGCCAAATTCCGGCACACGTCAGGATTGTGCGTGACCATGAAAATGACCTGCTTTTGAAACGAGAACTGCCGCGCGCCAGCCAACTCGGCGTCCTGCTCCGGGTAGAGAAACGTCTCGAACCAGTGACCGACGTACGGATTGATCGGCAACGGCTCCATGCCTGCAGCAAACGCCTGGGTCGCGGCTGCGAATTCGAGGCAGCGAATCGGCGGCATGGCTCGAACGAACGTGTGAGGTAGAGACGCGAGTAAGTCCGCGCGACGCGCTGTTTCGCCGAGGTCTTCGGGAATCGTCGTTTCGCAGACGTTGGCGAAGGAGTACACGACAACCCAATCCTTCTCGTGGAGAAATGTCGCGAATTCGGGAGGCGTACCAGGCCGGTTGTTACCGACGAGTTCGATCAGGTCACGAGAGTCAAGATAGACGCGCCTCGTCACGCCGACGTGCAGTGTATGCCTAGCGGATCTTGGTTTCAGCGGCGCGGTGCCTTCACGTGCCGAAGCGAGCAGATGAGCATATTACCTCTGAACCAGGCGCGGAAGCGCCGGGCCAACGAACGGCTCCGCGCGCCGTCAGTGTTGCAGTTGGAAGTTAGCCCGCCCCCTACTCGTTTGCCACTGGTAATTCGGGTATCCAAGCGAAGGTCTCTTCGGTAGGGGGAACAGACCACGAGCATTTGCCGCAATTCAGCTTCGCACTCGGCTGCGGCTTAATGATTGTGCCTTCGATACGTGTCGGCGTGAGCAGCGTCAGAGTTGCGGGATTCGAAACGGGACACGTATTGTATTGCGTCGATCCGTCCCAGGCGCTCGGCCAACTGCATGTGAACCGGCCACGAAAAGTTCCAACGTATTTTTCACCAGACTTTTTGAATTCACCGATCGTAAAGTCACCCGCGGCCTTGTGACGTTCGTCGGGAATTACTTCCACGTAAACGAAGTCGCCGTCGACACGGATAAGCCGCGATGTTCCTGTTGATAGGCTTTTCCAACGCGCTGGAAAGTGAGACGTCGCTGCCTTGAAAACGTCAGAATTATTCGAAAGTTCAGACCGTAGTTGCTCGAAAGAAAGGCTTCGATTTGATGGGAGTAAGCCACGAGCGTAGTTGATAGGAATGGCAAAGTTTAGGTTTTCGGCGTTGGCACGCTTGAATGAGAGAATGCCGACGGCTTTCCCTGTCGGAGCATGTCCCTTCGGCAGTTGAAATCTGAGAGGCGATTCCTGTCCATTGTGGCTTAAGCCGTCTTCGCGAGCGACTGTTTAGCATCGATCGCTCGATCAAGAATGTCGATCAGGCGTTTCATCTGTTTGTGACCTTTCA
>DASPZU010000093.1:0-26591 GCA_035636095.1 Thermoanaerobaculia bacterium | reverse complement strand
CGGAAGCTCTCCGCGACGAGATCCCGCCGAAACTCATCACCAACCTCGGCCGGGCCGGCAGGAAGATGGGATTTGCATCCACGTTGCCGATTGCGCTGCGGCTGTTGCAGGTGCAGGGTCGCGTCGTGCGGCTCGCCGAGGATTTCCGTCTCGACGCCAAGCGCTACTTCTACCGCCGCTGGCCCGACTCGATTCCGATCGGCCAGCCGCCGGAAGACATCGATGGCGCGCTGGCCGAGAGATTCCTGGCGTGGGCTGCTCCGGCAAGTGCCGACGACTTTGCGTTCTGGGCCGGCATCACCAAGACCGCCGCAAAAAAAGCGCTGAGTGGAGCGCCGCCGCCCCCGGCGGCGGGAAGTGGCCGGGGAGTGATTCTGCTTCCATTCCGCGACAACTACTTCACGCTGCATCGCGATCTCACGCCCTTCGCAAAGGGAATCGAGTTGCTCGACATGAGCAACAAGCCTGCGCCGATCGAAAGGCTCACCACACTCCATCACAACGCGATCGTCGTCGATGGCCAGCTTCGCGGGATCTGGGAGTACGACAAGGACGCGGCAAAAATCGTCTGGAAGATGTTTCGCAGGACTCCCGGCGTCGAGAAGGCCGTCAGTGAGACCGAGAAGTTCATCAGAGAGGAGTTGGGCGATCACAAGTACTACGCCTTCGATCACGGCCGCATCCGTCAACTGCGACTGACGTTTATCGATAAACTGCACGGATGAAGCGGGCGATCATCACCGGCGCATCGAGCGGCATCGGAGCCGAGATGGCTCGCGAGTTTTCGCGACGCGGCTACGAAGTTGCGCTCCTGGCGCGTCGCGCGGACCTGCTCGACCAGCTCTCGAAGGAATTGCCGCACGCCACGCCGATCGCATGCGACGTCACCGATTCCGCCGCTGTCCACGATGCGGTCGCGCGCCACGGACCGTTCGACGTTGCCGTTGCAAACGCGGGCGTCGGCGTCACGGCCTGGGCCGCGAAATCGGTTGCCGACGCCGAGCTGATGATGCGTGTGAATTACTTCGGCCTGCTCTATCTCTTCGACGCCGTGGTTCCGTCGATGATGGAGCGACGATCGGGTCACTTTGCCGGCATCGCTTCGATTGCGGGCTTGCGCGGACTTCCCACCAGTTCCGGCTATTCCGCCAGCAAGGCTGCCATACAGGCCTTCCTGGAGGCCGCACGCGTCGAGCTGGCGGCATTTAACATTCGCGTCACGACCGTCAATCCCGGATTCGTCGTCACGGCCATGACCGAGAAGAACAAATTCAAGATGCCGTTTCTGATGAAGGCCGACCGCGCGGCGCGCATCATCGTCGACGGCATCGAGCGCGGCGCCCGCGTCGTCGAGTTCCCGCGGCCGATGTCCATGTTCATGCGTCTCGGCCGGAATGTGCCGAGCGCACTTTGGGATCGCGTGATCGGCCGGTATGCGCTCCGCGAAGTCGATCCCTCGAAGGTCCGCCGATGAATCGCGAGACTTTGTGGGTCCGCGGCTGGGCCCTCCGAAATGTCTTCCTGTTGTGGTTTGTGAGACCGCGGATCGTCGCCTTGACTGACGATCGATGCGAAGTCGTCATTCCGCTCTCCTGGCGCACCCGTCGCCGCGACATCCACGCCATGTACCTCGGCGTCTTGGTGATGGGAGCGGATGTGGCGGGAGGACTCATCGCGTTCAATCTGATCGCACGATCGAAGAAGAACGTCTCCTTTCTTTTCAAGGACGTGAAAGGCGAGTTTCTGAAGCGCGCGGAAGATGACGTTCACTTCGTCTGCCAGGATGGCGCAAAGATCCGCGATCTCGTCAGCCGCGCGTTATCGACGGGCGAACGACAGGAAGCGACAGTCGACGTCACCGCGACCGTGCCGACGAAACTCAGCGAGCCGGTGGCGCGATTCGCGCTCACTTTGTCGGTGAAGCGACGCGAGTCGAAAAGTTAGCGCGGCTTCGCCCACGACATCAGCAAAAAATAGGGGATCCGCTGAAGACGAGCCATCCGCGGCGTCTTTTGCGTGTCGGGCTTTGTGCCGTCGGGCTCATCGAACGAGTGCAAAACGAAACCTCGTTGCAGGAGCGGCCGCATGAAGTCTTCGAGCGGCCGGTGGCGTCGCAGGACCGGTTTGCGGAACTGCGCCGTGATGTAGTCCTCGCGCATCACGCGATCGAAATAGCGGTCGACGGCGAAATACTCCGTATCCACCCACTTGGACACCGGGGCCGAGAAGCAGGGATGCGTGATGCTCATGACGAGCCGTCCGCCCGGCCGCAATACACGCCAGCTTTCTGCGACAGCGGCGGGGTAATCGTCGACGTTCATCAGCAGCATCGCCGCAACGACGACATCGAATGACGCTGACGCAATCGGAGTCAGCGCGGTCGCATTGGCGCAGAAGTACTGAACAGCAATGCCGGCCTCCGAGGCGCGCTGTTGTGCGACGGCGACGAGCGACGGGCTGCTGTCGACTCCCACCACCGTCCCGCCGCGCCGCGCGAGCACGCGTCCATAGCCGCCCTCGCCGCATCCGAGGTCGAGGACGTCGAGGCCGCGGACATCGCCGGCAAGTCCGACCGTCAGCGGCAGCAGAAGCGCGTTGTGGTAGTCGTTTTCATCCGCATGCCTGACCCAATCCTCGGCGACCGCCTCCCACGAGCGTGTCGAGTCGTCGTCGGGCATCAGTGATGTTGCGTCGATGTCGCGGGGGCGGGCGGCAGCGTTCCGCCCAGATCGCGATAGAGCGTATCGGCCCACCGATCGACGGTGATAAAGCTGGAGGCCCACTTCGACCACGGGTCGAGAACCTTCTGCTGCTTGATCTGATCGAGCGTTTTGCCTGACCGCATGGCGGCGTCGACGGCGGCGCTGGAAGTGCGGATCATCTCGGCGAAGGTGCGAAGCGTGGCCTTGTCGCCGAGCGGTCCGTGCCCCGGAATGACCTTGGTGTCATCGCGAATCTGCGCGATGATCGCTTCGAGATTCATCGAAAGGCCGCGGACGCTGCCGCCGTTGTCGATGTCGACGAACGGAAAAGTTCCGTTGAAAAAGTCGTCGCCCATGTGCACGACGTTGGATTGCGTGAACCAAATGACGGCGTCGCCGTCGGTATGACCGTGGGGCATGTGGATGGCGCGAATGTCCTCGCCGTTGATGTGAACGGTCGCGCGATCATTGAAGGTGATGACCGGCAGTGCGTCCTTGGGCGCGGGAGGGGTGGATCGCCCGGCGGCCGTCGAGCCGCTCTGCAAGCGCTTGCGGACGTTCTCATGCGCGATGATCGGGCCATCCTTCGAGAACTCGATGTTTCCGCCGGTGTGGTCGCCATGAAAATGCGTGTTGAGAATGAACTTGATGGGCTTGTCGGTGATGCCTTTGAGCGCCGCGCGGATTTTCGGCGCGAGCGGTGCGAATTGGTCGTCGACGATCACGATTCCGTCCTCGCCGACCGAGACGCCGATGTTGCCGCCCTGTCCCTGCAACATGTACACGGTTCCGGCAACCTTGGTCGCCTTGACCTCGACTTTGCTGAAGTCAGGCTGGGCCAGCACCGGCGCCGCCATGACGGCGAGAAGTCCCACAATCGCTCTTCGCATGGGGGCGAATTGTAGATGAGGTTGCCCGAGGGGGTCATCGTCCGGGATCGCTTTCCGTGGTGGTTGCGGCCCTTCGTGCTGCGCGGCGTCGTCGGAATCACTCTTGGCCGTCGCATTTACGTCGAGGGCGACGATCCTGCGCGCACTCTTCGGCACGAGCTGGTGCACATGGAGCAGATCGCCCGGCTGGGCCTGATTTGCTTCTATTGGAGGTGGATCCGCGAATATGCAACGCACCGTTTTCGGGGTGCTTCGGCGGAGCAGGCCTACCGGAGGATTTCGTTCGAAATCGAGGCATTCGCGGCCGAGCGCGAGGAACCCCTATAATTTCCGCGGGTCCCCTCACAATGATTCAGTTTCATTCGCTCGAAATTCCGCAGCTCGAGCGCTTTCTGGAGCGCCATCGGAGCGGTCTTCCCTTCAAGGGCGCGATCGATCTCGACCTCGTGCTCCGCGAGATTCTCCAGAAAGCGAACGAATTCGTCCCCTCCGAATCGGGTTCGATTCTGCTCGACGATCCCTTTCGCAAGATGGCGTCGCGGCGCGAGAACGAGCTGGTCTTCATCGCGACATTCGGCGAAGCGGGACGCGATCTGGTCGGACAGCGTCTCTCGGCGAAGCAGGGGATTGCCGGACAGGTTTATCAGACCGGTACGCCCCACCTCTCCGCCGACGTGCGGGGCGACGCCTTTTTCTATCCCGAATTCGATCAGAAACTCGGCCACAAGACCCACTCCGTCGTCTGTGTCCCCATCTACATCGGCAAGCACGTCTGCGGCGTTCTGGAGCTGATCAACCGGCTGGACGGCAAGGCGTTCACGGATCGCGACAAGACACTGCTGGAGATCTTCGCCGGATACACGTCCTTCACGCTGCAGAACGCGCTGGACGGGAAGCGCGCGCACGAGCTGGCGCGCAAAGACGATCTGACCGGACTCTTCAACGACCGCTGGTTCCACATGCGGCTGACCGACGCGGTCGCGGAAGCACGGCAGAGTGGAAAGCCGGTCATCCTGATCTTCATGGACCTCGATCAGTTCAAGGTCGTGAACGACAGCCATGGACATCTGGCCGGCAGTCAGGTGCTGCGCGAAGTCGGATTTCTCCTCAAACGCATCGTGCAGGCGGTCGACTCCACGGTTTCCCGCTACGGCGGCGATGAATTCGTGATCATCCTTCCCGAGACGGCGCTCGAGGACGGCCTGCTGATTGCGGAAGAGATCCGCAACGCCATCGCTTCGACGACATTCCTCGATCGCGAGTGGGCGCTCAACAATCCGCCGCTGCACCTTGGCGGACTTCTGTCGGCATCAATCGGGATTGCGGAACACCTTCCGTCGACGGACGCCAGCGTCTCAGTCGAGCAGGAGAAGAGCGATCTGCTGCGGCGCGCGGATTCTGCGATGTACCGGGCGAAGTCGCTGGGCAAGAATCAAGTGGTCGTGAGCAAGACAGGTGAGGAACTGCCGCGTGCGGTGCGATGAAATTTCAAATTTCAAATTTCAAATGAAAAATCAAGAATCAGCGCCTTCCGGTTTTCATTTTTAATTTGAAATTTGAAATTTGAAATTCAGGCTTCCAATTCTGTTATCCTCCCGCATCCTCATTGAAGGAGGTTTTGCAAATTGACAAAGATCACCGCGGAGTACATCTGGATTGATGGACAGAAGCCCACCGCAAAACTCCGATCCAAAACAAAAATCATCGATGACGTGAAATCGCTCAAGGACATTCCTGACTGGGGCTACGACGGATCGAGCACCTATCAGGCCAGCGGACACTTCAGCGATCTGCAGCTCAAACCGGCGCGCTACACGCCCGATCCGCTGCACGAAGAGGGATCGATCCTGGTGCTGTGCGAGGTCCTCAATCCCGACGGCAGCGTGCATTGGAGCAACACGCGCGCGCATCTGCGAGAAGTCGCCGAGAAGTACAAAGCCCACGAGGCGTGGTTCGGCATCGAGCAGGAATACACGTTCTTCCAGGGCGCGCGCCCTCTGGGATGGCCCGACAACGGATTCCCGGCGCCGCAGGGCGGCTACTACTGCGGCGTGGGCAGCGACGAGGTCTTCGGGCGCGACGTCGTCGAAGCGCATACGCATGCATGCATGAAAGCTGGAATCCACATCGTGGGAACCAACGCCGAGGTCATGCCGGCGCAGTGGGAGTTTCAGGTGGGGGCCATCGGCGCGCCTGACGTCGCCGATGAGCTGTGGCTGGCGCGATGGCTGCTATATCGCGTGGGAGAAGAATTCGGAGTCAGCGCGACGCTCTATCCCAAGCCGGTCAAGGGCGATTGGAACGGAGCGGGCGCGCACACCAACTTCTCGACCAAACCGATGCGGGAATCGGGCGGTATCAAGGTGATCGAAGAGGCGATGAAAAAGCTCGAAAAGCGTCATAACGAGCACATCAAGGTCTATGGCGCGCATAACGAGGAACGGCTCACCGGACTGCATGAGACATCGGCGCTCCACGAATTCCGTTACGGCCAGTTCGATCGCGGTGCATCCGTCCGCATCCCCATGGCGACCGTCAATGCCGGACGCGGCTACTTCGAAGACCGCCGTCCGGCGGCCAACATGGATCCGTATCAGGTCTGTGCGATTTTGATTGAAACGGTCTGCGGCGATGGACAGCCATCGCGAAGGACGGAGGAAGCGGCCGCCTACGCGCGGCAATAGATCCGGAGGCGTCCGTGAGTACAAAAGACGCGATCAAGCTGGCGAAGGAGAACGGCGCCAAGATCGTCGATCTCCGCTTCATCGATGTTCCTGGCTTGTGGCAACACTTTTCCATCCCCGTCAGCGAGCTCACCGAGGAACTGTTCGAAGAAGGGATCGGCTTCGACGGCTCCTCCATCCGCGGCTTCCAGAGCATTCATGAATCCGACATGCTCCTGATGCTGGATGCCGACACGGGAGTCATGGATCCGTTCACAGCCGATCCAACCGTCGTGTTCATCTGCGACGTGAAGGATCCCATCACCGGCAAGATGTACTCCCGCGACCCGCGCAACATCGCGAAGAAAGCCGAGGCCTACGTCAAGAAGAGCGGAATTGCCGACACGATTTACATCGGACCGGAGCTGGAGTTTTTCTTTCTCGACGACATCCGCTTCGATCAGAGCTACAACTACGGCTTCTACTACATCGACTCCGAAGCAGGCTTCTGGAACTCAGGCAAGGAAGGCACGCCGGAACGTCCGAACCTCGGTTACAAGCCGCGCTACAAGCAGGGTTACTTTCCGGTCCCGCCGATGGACAAGTTCCAGGACATCCGTTCGGCGACCGTCCTTGCACTCCAGAGCGTCGGCATCCAGGTGGAAGTGCATCATCACGAGGTGGGCACGGCCGGCCAGACCGAGATCGACATGCGCTTCGACACGCTCACGCGCATGGCGGACAAAGTCCTTTGGTACAAGTACTGCGCGAAGAACACCGCGCGGCGATTTGGCAAAACGGCGACCTTCATGCCCAAGCCGATCTTTCAGGACAACGGATCGGGCATGCATACGCACCAGAGTCTGTGGAACGGGAACAAGAACCTTTTCTACGACAAGGCGGGCTACGCCGGAATCTCGAAGATGTGCCTCCACTACATCGGCGGCATCCTCGAGCACGCGCCTGCGCTGTGTGCTCTCATCGCACCGACCACCAACAGCTATCGCCGTCTGGTGCCGGGCTACGAAGCACCGATCAATCTTGCCTACAGTCAGCGCAATCGCTCGGCGTGCGTTCGCATCCCGATGTACTCGCAATCGGAGAAGGCCAAGCGGATTGAATTCCGCACGCCCGATCCCTCCGCGAATCCGTATCTCTCATTTTCGGCGTGTGTGATGGCGGGACTCGATGGCGTACGCAAAAAGATCGATCCCGGCCAGCCGATGGATGTGGACCTCTACGAGCTCGAGCCGGAGGAGGCTGCCAAGATCAAGCAGCTTCCCGGCTCGCTGGATGTCGTCCTGGACGCCCTGGAGGAAGATCACGATTTCCTGCTGGAGGGGGACGTCTTCACGAAGGACCTCATCGAAACGTGGATCGACTACAAGCGGAAAAACGAAGTGGACGCCATCCGGCTGCGTCCGCATCCATGGGAATTCGCGCTTTACTTTGACATCTGATTTGAACCTCGTCGTATACTGGCGAAGTAGATGGAACTGCTGCTCAACCTAATCTGGCTCGCGATCGCGGTTGCGGGTTTCACGCTCGTTCCGAAGCGCTCGGGTCAGGTGTGGTTGGTGCTGGCGTGTGTTGCAGTTCTCCTGTTCCCGATCATCTCGGCGTCCGACGACCTCAACGCCGATCGGACGTTCAACGACGCCGTAGCCGCCATCGTAGAAGCGGTGGTGCTGTGCGTTGCCTTCGTCACGATTGCACGCCTCGGTGCGAAGCGATTCGCGCCCTACGTCCTCGAAGTCGCGACCGCCTCCGATCCCCGCTCCCCGCCCACCCGCTGACGCCAGTCTGCACAGCAAGTCGCAGACGCGAAGCGGCGGCGTTCTCGCGCGCTGGCTACCCCCTGAAGCCGGCGTCCGGGCTGCGGGATGCCGCCACTTGACGGCTGCGACGCTATGGAAAACTTCCTCAACCTTCTCTGGCTGACGATCGCTCTCGGGGCGATGCTCACCGTCCGGCGGCGGTCGCGGCGTGTTAGCCTCGCGATCGGCTGCGCCCTGGCGCTGCTCTTTCCGATCATTTCGGTATCCGACGACTTGATCGCCGATCGCGACGCGCTCGAGGAAGCGCTGGCCCTGGTCGTTGAAGCCGTCATCCTCGTCGTCGCACTGGTGGTGGTCGCGAAGATCGAGTCGATCCGCGACCGCCGCGCAACGCTGTTCCTCATTCCGCTGGCCGACCCGCGTTCGCCTCCCCGCGCCGCCTAACTGACAAAGTCAGTAGCGGCCGCGAAGCGGCGGCATTCTCGCGTGTCGGCACCCCCTGGCCGACATCCGGGCTGCGAGGGTGCCGCCGACTTGGCGGCCGATGCTAATCTGGTCATGTGCTGCCGGTTCTGTGCATGCTCGCGGCTCTCGCGCTTTCCGACGAGCCGGGCATTCAGGACAACAGTCTGCTGACCGAAGAGGCTTATAACCAGGAACCGGCAATCGTGCAGCACATCAGTCTTTTCCAGCGCGATATCCGGACCCACACCTGGATCTACACCTTTACGCAGGAGTGGCCCGCACCGGCCCAGAAGCATCAACTGAGCTACACCGTCCCTCTGCAGACCGGCGGTCGAATCGGCGACGTGGCATTGAACTATCGCTATCAGCTCGCCGGCAATTCTGATTCGAAGTTCGCAGCAACGCCGCGCTTTACGTTGATGCTACCAACCGGCGACTGGCGTCGCGGCCAGGGAAACGGTGCCGTCGGGTACAACGTCGAGATGGCTACCAGCCTCGCCCCGGTCGAGCAGTGGAACTTTCATTTCGATGCCGGAGTGATCACAGTTCCGCACTCCCACGGCACCTCGCACGCTCTCAATCTCGCCGACAACATCGTTTATCGGCCGGCGAAGCGAATCAACTTCATGGTCGAGACAGTCTTTAATCGCGAGGACGGCCAAAATTCCCTGCTGATCAGTCCGGCCGTTCGGTGGGCATACAACTACGCCAACGGCTTGCAGATCGTTCCGGCCGTCGGATTTCCGATCGGCATCGGCCCGAGCGCCGGCGAGCGGGCAGTGATTTTGTATTTGAGCTTCGAACATCCATTTCGATGATCCGAAACCTTTGCGCGCTCTGCTTCCTGGCTGTCGCAGGATGCGCGTCGCTGCCGAACCGTCGCGTCAGCGATCCAGCCTTTGCAGCGCTTGCGCGACCGGGTCCGCATCGCGTCGTGGAGTACGACGCCGACTGGTTCGACGCGAAACGCCAGCGCCATGTGCCCGTGCACATCTACGCGCCCGATCCCGCCCAGCCGAACATGCCCGCCATCATTTTTTCGCATGGCCTCGGCAACTCGCGTCTCGGCTATCGCTACCTCGGCGAGTATTGGGCGAGCTACGGGTACGTGTCTGTCCATCCCGGCCATGTGGGGCTGAATGCCGAGGCGGCGCGCCGCGGATGGTGGCACCTGTTCAAAAAGGGATTCGACCGGCAGAACTGGATCGATGTTCCGGAGGATCTTCGCTTCGTGGTCGATCAATTGCAGAGCGACGACCCGCTGCCGATGGCGCTGCGCGGAAACATCGATCGGACGGCCATCGGCGTGGCGGGACATTCCCTCGGCGCGTACGGAGCGCTCGCGTTAGGCGGCCTTCGAGTCCTTTTTCCCGATCGGACCGTCGTCAACTTCCGCGATCCGCGCGTTCGCGCCGCGATTCCGATCTCGATGTCGGAGAACTTTCAAACGGCGTCGTACAGCGACATTGCCATCCCCATGCTGCACATCACCGGCACGCGCGATTGGGACCCGCTGTACGGGACGTGGGCGCGGAAGAGGCGCGTCCCGTTCAACAGCATTCATCGCGACGATCAATACCTGCTGGTGGTGCAGGGCGCAAATCACTCCACGTTTTCGGACCACGACTCGGTCGCGGTCCGCATCGCCACGCTCCTGTTCCTGAACGCATATCTCCGCCATGACGCCACCGCGCTCACCGAATTGCGCGATGGCGAGATGGCGCGCGCGCTGGCCGGCATCGCACGATTGTCGGTCAAGCCGCCGCCCGCGACGCGCATCGGAACGATCACCATTCGCACCGCTCCACTTTTCGATCCGGCTGAGGCGAGCAGGGGAGGGTTTTACCGGAGGGCGAATCTCGTCGCCGTTGCCACGCCCGAAAAATTGTTACGAAAGTTCTTACTGTTTCACGAAGGCGATCCTTACGATCCGGCGCGACTGGCCGAGACGGAGCGGAGCCTCCGCGCGCTCGGATTTCTGAAGTCGGCATCGGTCAGTGCGGGCGAGCTGCACGACGGCGTCGTCGACATCACCATCGCGACGCAGGATGCGCTGACCACCGACATCAACGCCGATTTTTCCAACGACGGCGGCCGCTCGCTCTACGACGTCGAAATCACGCAGAAAGACATCTTCGGAAGCGGCAGCGAAGTCGACCTCGACGTCGCGAATGGGCGCGAGCGGCGGGTCAATTCTGTTCGGCTTGTCGATCCAGTCATCTTCGGACGGTACTGGAACGCATCCGCGCTTCTCGCCAAGAACTCCGACGGCAACCAGGAGCGGCTCTCGATCGATCGTCCGCTGACGTCGCACGCCACGCACTTCACAGCCAACGTGCTGGCCGATCATCTGCTGCAGAACGCCCGCACGTACGCCAATGCCCGAATCGATTCCGAATTTCGGCAACAACATCGCGAGGTCGGGCTGGCGGGGGGAGTGTCGATCGGCTCGACCGAATTGAGGAACACACGGTTGATCGCCGGCATCGATTTCGTCAGTGACGATTTCGGCGTGCTTCGCGGCGTCGCACCGTTCGATCGCAACTTCAAGTTTTTGCAGGTTGGCTTCGATCGCACGGACTTTCGTTTTGTGAAACTCGATCATGTCGATTTCGGCCTCCGCGAGCAGGACTTCAACGTCGGCGCTCATTCGGCCGTGAACTTCGCGCGCAGCGCCCAACGCGTCTGGCGGCTCCGCGGCGATCAATCGTATGGCCATGCATTCGGGCCGCACAGCTTTGCGATCGCGCGCCTCAGCGCAACCAGGCGAGCGGGTTCGACGAATCGCAACGCCATCGTCTCGGGCGACGGCCTGATGGTGGTGCGGTGGACGACCGCGTGGCCGATGACATTCGTGTCGCGCCTGCGGGTCGACGTCGGCAGCGATCTCGATCGCGACGTGCAATTCTTCGCCGATGGGCAGAACGGATTGCGCGCCTATCCGAACTACGCCTTCGAAGCGAATCGCCGCTTGCTCTTCAACGTGGAGCAACGCTTCTTCCTCGGTCGCGAGCTTCTGCAACTGGTCGAACCGGGCGCTGCCATCTTCTTCGACACCGGCAAGGCAGGCGGCCGTCTGCGGACCGACTTCGGAGCAGGGCTGCGCCTTGCGATTTCGCGCCTCGACACCGCGATCGTACGCGTCGATTTCGGTTACGCGCTCAACGACAGCCCGATCAGCCGACGCGGGCTGGTGGTATCAGTCGCGACGTCGCAGGCGTTCTAGAATCACGTGGTGACCTCACACATCGGCATCGTCGCGTGCTCGGCCGAGGGGGCGGCGCTGTGTTATCGGACGGTGTGCGCCGAACACCACCACCCCCAGGTCTCGATGCACACGCACCCGCTCGCGGAATACGTGAAGTGCATCGACCGCGGCGATTGGAAGGGAGTCGGCGAGCTGATGCTGTCGTCCGCGGACAAGCTCGCCAAAG
Organism: Thermoanaerobaculia bacterium; assembly: GCA_035636095.1. Lineage (GTDB taxonomy): Bacteria > Acidobacteriota > Thermoanaerobaculia > Gp7-AA8 > Gp7-AA8 > Gp7-AA10. The sequence goes on along the minus strand of DASPZU010000093.1, from coordinate 14,659 downwards.
CGGGTGCCGATTTTCTGATCTGTCCTGACAACACCATCCATCAGGCCATGGCGTACGTCGAACCGCGATCGCCCTTGCCGTGGCTGCACATCGCGAAAGTTGTCGCTGCCGAGGCTGCCGCGCGCGGTTTTCGACGCGTTGGACTGACTGGAACGCGATGGCTCGTGGACGGCGACGTCTATCCTGCGGAATACGTGCGCCCGAATGCCGCTGAGCGCGAGGAGATCCATCGCATCATCTTTGCCGAGTTGACGTACGGCGTCTTCAAGCCCGAGGCGATCGCGTACTTTCAAGGGGTCTTTCGACGAATGAAGGATGATGGCTGCGACGCTGTGGTCCTCGGCTGCACCGAGATCCCGCTGATCATGAACGACTCGAATTCGCCGCTGCCCACGCTCGATTCAACGCGCCTGCTGGCGCGCGCGGCGCTCCGGGAGGCGGCCGCGGTGTCACCGCATCGACATCTGCGGCACTGACAGCCAGAATCCAGCCGGGTACTGCACGTAGCCGTCGATGTTGTTGCGCATGACGGCCACGTTGCTCTGCATGTAGAGCGAGATGTAGGGCAGATCGTCCTGCACGCTCTTCTGGATCTCGCCGTAGACGGGTTTGCGTTTGGCGCGATCGAATGTCGAGCGTCCCTGCAAAATCAATTGATCGACTTTCGGATTGTTGTAGTAGCCGCGATTCTGTCCGTCGGGCGGCGTGTTCTTCGAATAGAAAATCACGTAGTAGAAATCGGGATCGGCAATGCCGTTGCGGCTCAGCGAATACATCTGAAAGTTGCCTTTCCCGATGTCCGCGAAAAACGTCGACATCTCATTCGACTGGATCTGCATGGTGATGCCGACCTGCTTGAGCATCTGCTGGATCACCTGGGCGCGCGAGTTGGCCTCGGCGTCCTGCGAGGTCTTGAATGTGAACGTGAATCCGTTCGGGTAGCCAGCCTGCGCCAGCAGCTGCTTCGCCTTGTTCGGGTCGTACGGATAGGAAGGGAGATTTTCAACGCGCACCCAGTGGCCTTTTGCGAACATCGTGTCGGTCGGCTCGGCGTATCCGCGCTGGATGTCGCGGATGATCCGCTCGCGATCGATGGCATGGTGAATGGCGCGGCGCACTGCGACTTTCGAGAGGATCGGGTCGCGCACGTTGATGGCGATGTACTGATAGACCGACCCGGAACTTTTCACGACCTTGAAATCAGGGTTCTTGTCGAACTCCGCGACGTTCTCGAACGGAATCTCGTTGACTTCGAAGTTGATGCTGCCGCGCCGCATCTCCAGCACGCGCGTGGTGGCATCGGGAACGATCCTCACCACGACGTGCTTGATCTTCGGCGCGCCGCCGTGCCACTGATCGAAGGCTTCCAGCACGATGCGATCGTCGGCCCGGAAATCGACGACTTTGTACGGCCCGGCGCCGACCGGCCTGGTCTTGGTGGTGTTGGTGTCGGCGCCGGTGGGCAGGATTCCCACCGTGAGGTTGTCGAAGATTCCGGGATTTGGTTCCTTCAGTTTGAAGATGACGGTGTGGTCGTCGGGCGCCTCGATGTGATCGACGGCCGCGTATCCCGAACGCTTCGACGTCACGAAATTCGGATCCATCATCGAGTCGTAGGTCCACTTGACGTCGGCGGCCTTGACCGGCTGCCCGTTCTGAAACTTCGCGTTGGCGTTGAGGTGAAAAACGATGGTCTTGTCGTCCGGCGTTTCCCACTTCTCCGCGACGTCGGGTGCGTAATCGAAGTTCGGAGTGACCTTGATCAATCCGCTGTGGATCAGATCGAACATCCGCCCGGACGCGTTGTCGGCACCGACGCGCGAATCGAGGTTCGTGGGCGACGACATGAGCGCGATCACCAGCGTGTCTTTTGATGCTCCGCCGCCCCCCTTTTTCTCTCCTCCGCACCCGGCGAGAAATGCAATCAGAATGAGCGCGAACAGTTCACGACTTCGCATTCGGGCCTCCGACGTTTACAAGTATGATGCCGGTCTGATGCGTCGCCTCCTGCTGCTCGTGGTGTGTGCGCTGTTTCTGCCGGCGGCCCGCGCCTCGCAGCAAAAAGTCATCGTCCTCGGCTTCGACGGCGTCGATGCGAAGTACACCGAGCGGTGGATGAACGAGGGGAAGCTGCCCAACCTGGCCCGGCTGCGCGAGATGGGAACCTTCCGCCCCCTCCGCCCGACCCTCCCGGCCCAAACGCCCGTCTCGTGGTCGACATTTTCGACGGGGATCGATCCCGGCCGCACCGGCATCTTCGACTTTCTGCGCCGCGATCCGAAGACCTACCTTCCGCTTTTCGCGGCCTTCGACGAGACGAAGGAGCCCTTTCTCTTCGGAAAGAAAAACGGGATTGCAGCGGCTGTAATTGTCGCCACCATCATTGCGGTGTTCGGAATCTTCGTTCGTCGGAGCGTGCGGCTGGTGCTGACAGTGGTGGCAATTGCTGCCGGTTACGCAGCCGGCTTCGCGGTCCAGAAATACATTCCGGAGACGCGTCCTTGCGTCGTCAATCGTCGTCAGGGAGTTCCGTTCTGGGAAGTGGCCGCCAGCGCCGGCAAAAAGGCGAGGGTCGTGCACATTCCGGTCACTTTCCCGGCGCACGATTTTCCGTCCGGCGAGATGCTCTCGGGCCTGGGCGTTCCCGACATGTCGGGCCGCGTCGGCAAGCCGTTCTATTTCACCTCGGAGCTCGATTTTCATCGCGCCGGCTCCTCCAACGAGTTTTCGATCGAGGTCGTGCAGCTCGAGGACAACAAAGGCGTCATCAACGCGCGCATCCAGGGACCGCCTAACAAACTATTCGGAACGCCGCCCTACATCTCCATCCCCATGACCATCGCCGTCGCGAACGATCGCAATTCGATCGAAATCGTGGTCAGCGATCAGAAGCTCACGCTGCGGCCGGGCGAGTGGAGCGGCTGGACCGAATTCATCTTTCCCTTTAACCCGCTGATCAAGCTGCACGGCATCAGCCGCTTTCACCTTCTTGCGTCGCAGCCGGAAATCAAGTTGTATCTCTCGCCGATCAACTTCGATCCGCGCAAGCTGCCTCCCGGGTTCAAGATCTCGACGCCGACAGGCTGGGCCCCGCAGCTTGCCAAAGAGTTCGGTCCGTACAAGACGCTGGGATGGCAGATCGACACCTGGGCAATCTCCGAAGGCTTCGCGACCGAGGAGATGTTTTGGGACGACATGAACTGGACGGTGGCGCAGGACCGCAAGATGTTCGACGCCTTTCTGAACGGCGACGACGATTTGCTCGTCCACCAGTTCGAGTTTCCCGATCGGGTCGGACACGTTTTCTGGCGGATCCTCGATCCGCAACATCCGGCGTACAACCCCGCTCTCGTTCCGAAGTGGGGCGATGCACTGCTGCGCGCATATCAATTGATGGATGCCATCGTCGGTGATGCCATGCGCGCGGCCGAGGCCCATCACGCTGCGCTCATCGTTTTGTCCGATCACGGCTTCGCATCGTTTCGGAAGTCGGTCAACTACAACACCTGGCTGGTGGTGAATGGCTACCTGGCCGTCAAGACCGGCGTGGAGGTGAAGAAGCGCAATGTCGAGATGCTCTTCGATCAGGGACAATTCTGGGAGAACGTCGACTGGTCGAAGACCCGCGCCTACGCCATGGGCCTGGGCGAGCTCTACATCAACTTAAAGGGTCGCGAAGCACATGGAGTCGTCGAGCCGGGTGCGGAATACGATGCCTTGAAAGCGGAGCTGAAGCAGAAGCTGGTGGCCATGGTCGATCCCGCAACAGGGGAACATCCGGTGCGGCGCGTCATCGCTCGCGAGGAGGCCTACCGGCAATTTGATCCCAACATGATTCCGGACCTCTTCATCACCAACAACGATGGTTACCGAGTGTCGTGGCAGACATCGTTAGGCGGAATTCCGAAAGACCTCCTCGAGCCGAACAAGCAGGTCTGGAGCGGCGATCACTGCTCGGTCGATCCCGAGATCGTTCGGGGGATCTTCTTCTACAATCGCAAGCTCACGACCGACCGGGCGCCGTACATCGCGGACATTTATCCGACCGTGTTGGGGCTGTTGGGTGTCAAACCGCCTTATCAAGTGGATGGGGTTGAGCTCAAATGAGATTTGAAATTTGAAATTTCGTAATGGACTACAAGATTCTCCTCAGCAAAGTCGAGAAAACGCTGGCGCAGATCGAGAGCGCCGATGACCGGCGCCTGACCATCGAGCAGATCGCGCACACGATTGCCACAAATTTTCGCGACGAGCTCGGCATCACGGGCGGGCGCATATACGAAGACACCGGCGGGGACAGCTACGAGCTGGTGGCGCGCTTCGGCGCGTCGAAGGACGGCGCCCTCGGGATTTCGGTCCCCAAGGGCTACAAGCCGCTCGAGCTGGCCCTCGAGAACGGCGTGGTGGTCATGGATCGCGATGACCCCGGAGTCGATCCCGAGCTCGAAGAGCGTCTGGGCACGCGACGTTTCGCGGCCATCGCCGCCGGCGATGACAACCAGCACGTCCTCGGCTTCGACGTCTCGCCGGAGCTGAGCCGCGACGACATTCTCTTCTCCCTCAACCTGGTGCGATATGCCATCAATCAGCGGTTGCGCGCGGAACGCTACGAGTCGCTGATCGTCGAGGCGCAGCGGATCCAGAAATCGATTCTTCCGCAGCGAATTCCGCAGTACGAGGGCTTCGACATCTGGGGAAAGACCGTGGCGGCCGAAATCGTCAGCGGCGACTTCTACGATTTCATCCCGGTCTCCGACAACATCCTCGGCATCGCCATCGCCGACGGTTCGGGGCACGGCTTGCCGGCCGCGCTGGTCGTTCGTGACATCTACATGGGTCTGCGGATGGCGACCGATCGCGACTTCAAGATCATCCGCACCCTCGAGAAGCTCAATCACATCATTCATCGCAGCCGGCTGACCACGAAGTTTGTGTCGTTGTTTTACGGCGAGCTCGAAACGGGCGGCATCCTCATTTACTCGAATGCCGGGCACAATCCCCCCTTTGTGCTCAAGCGCAACAATCGATTCGATCAGCTGGCCCATGGCGGTCCGGTCCTCGGCCCCACCCCCGACGCGACGTACACGCGCGGTTTCGCGAAGCTCGATCCCGGCGATTTGCTCTGTCTCTACTCCGATGGAGTGGTGGAGGCACACGATCGGCACGACCGCGAGTTCGGCGTCGATCGTCTGCAGCGGGTGGTGAAACAGCTTCGAAATCGATCAGCCGAGGAGGTCGGTCGCGAAGTGCTGGCACGCGTGGCAAGATGGGGACGCAAGGGGGAGGACGATCGAACGATCGTGATCGTGAAGGCCACGCAGTCCTGAGTGCTGAGTCCTGAGTCCTGAGTGCTCTAGACTACGTCGACAGACATGCGAAGCGCTACTCAGGACTCAGCACTCAGGACTCAGGACTTCATTCTTAGCACTCATGACTGATGCTTTATTCATCAACGGACGCTGGACCACGACCGACGAGCGCGTGTTAGGCGTCGAAGACCGCGGGTTTCAATTCGGCGATGGGGTCTACGAGGTTTTCAAATTCGGTCGCAAGCGGCCGATCTTTCTCATCGATCACTTTCGTCGGATGGATCGCGGCCTGCGTGACATCGACATTCGAAATCCGTGGAGCGAATCGTCGTTCGCGCGGACCATCGACGAGCTTCTCGACCGAACAGCCTTCGACGCCGGCATCGTTTACGTCCAGGTTTCGCGCGGCGAAGGCGAGCGCGCGCATTTCTATCCCGATGACATGAAGCCGACCGCCATCGCGTACTCGCGGCGATTCCGATTTCCCGATGACGCCAAGAAGGAGCGCGGGATCCGTCTGATCACCGGCCCCGATCAGCGCTGGACGCAATGTCACGTCAAGTCGGTCAACCTCCTGCCCAATGCGCTGGCGAAAAAGCGGGCCCAGCGCGCATCGGCCGACGAGGCGCTCCTGGTCGATGAGGGCGTGGTGCGGGAGGGTGCCAGCTCGAGTTTCTTCGTGGTGATCAAGGGAAGAGTCGTCACGCATCCGCTGGACGAGCACATCCTGGCGGGCGTCGTTCGCGATCGCGTCATCGGCCTCGCGCTGACCTCGAAGATTCGCATCGACGAGCGGCCCCTGCGCGAGACGGAGCTCTTCGGCGTCGAGGAGGCCTTCATCACCAGCACCACCATGGGGGTGATGCCGGTCGCGGAGATCGACGGGCGGGTGATCGGCAATAGCCGGCGCGGCGAGACTACAACCCGCTTGCAGCGACTGTTTGATGATCTGGAGCTGAGTGAGATTTCGCAGCAGCGCGCGACCGCATGAGCGCGAGATTTTGTGCTGCCACGGCCATGAAGAAGAGGCCCCCGATTGCCGCGCCTAACAGCGCCAGTTGCAGCGCATAGTCGATTGCGCCCATCGCTTCCCATGTCGTCACGACGTAGTAGATCAACGTCGCAGTCGCAGAAACGAAATAGAGCGCACCGAGGACACCGAGAATAGCGTTGCCTAACCGGGAACGGATCGGGACGCGCAGCATTGGGAGTCTCCCTCTGTGGAGGGCTTGATTGTAACTCTAATCGTCGCCGGAGATGATGCCGCCCAGGACTCCGCCGGCGATTCCGGCCAGACCTTTCGATTCCTCTTTTCGGCTTCCGACCGCCGCCGCGATACGATTCGCGAGTCTGCTGAACGGCAACGTCTGCAAGACGACGTGCCCCGGACCCGTGAGCGTCGCGTAGAACAATCCTTCGCCGCCAAACAGCGCATTTCGGAAACCGCCCACGAACTGGATGTCGTAGGTGACGGTATCGGCGAACGAGACGATGCAGCCGGTGTCGACCCGGAGCTGCTCGCCGGGCCCCAGATTGAATTCCAGCATGTTGCCGCCCGCATGCAGAAAGAGGAGTCCCTGTCCGCTGATCTTCTGGAGGATGAATCCCTCGCCGCCGAACAATCCCGCTCCGAAACGCTTCGTAAAAGCGACCGACAGATCGACATTGCCGATGGCGCAGAGGTACGCGTTGCGTTCGGCCAGGATGGTGTTGCCTTTCAGCTCGATCGGAAAGATTTTTCCGGCAATCGGGTTGGCCAGCGCGAGGTGCCCTTTGGCTTCATTGCAGCGGAAGACGCTCATGAACATCGTCTCGCCGGCCAGGAACTTCCGCATGAGGCCTTTCATCAGGCCGCCCTGCATGCGCGCCTGCAGCTCGATTCCCGCCCCCATGTACAGCATCGTCCCGGCTTCGGCGTATAGCTCTTCGTTTCGCTGCAGTTCGACCTGCAGCGCCTGCATGACATCGCCTACGATCTTGTATTCCATAGCTTGATTGTATGAGGGATGAGGGCTGAGGGATGAGGGATGAAGACTTTGCGATTCATCCCTCATCCCTCATCCTTCATCCCTCGTGCGCAGAATCGTAACGTCAGAGATCGAATTGCTCGAATTTCTTGCAACGGTATTTCCCGATTCGTCGAAGACGACGCTGCGTCAGATGCTGCAGAGCGGGCGGGTGCGCGTAAACGGTGAGGTCGAGAAGAACGCCAAGCTGCAGCTCGATGCCGGCGACATGCTCGACGTCGCCGAGAAAGATCTGCGGCGCGCGCTGCCGGCCGGGCTCACGATTCTGCACGAAGATGTCGATGTCATCGTCGTATTGAAGGCCAATGGTTTGCTGACTGTGGCCACGGAGCGCGACCGGGAGAACACTGCACAGGCATACCTGAACACCTACCTCGGCGGGCATGGAGACGAACGGATCCATGTCGTGCATCGGCTCGACCGCGAGACGTCAGGGGTGCTGGTGTTCGCGAAAAACTTTCATGCTCGCGAACGGCTGAAGGAACAGTTTGCGGCCCACACCGTGGATCGTCTTTACATCGCCATCATTGAAGGTGCGATCGAGCCGCCGTCCGGAACGATTCGATCGCATCTGATCGAGCGAAAAGATCTCCGAATGCAGAGTGTGGTCGCGCATCCCGACGCCAAGCTGGCCATCACGCATTACCGCACCATCACGACGTCGCCGAATTACTCGATGTTGGAAGTCCGGCTCGAGACCGGGCGTAAGAATCAGATTCGTACGCACCTTTCCGAAGCGGGACATCCGGTGGTCGGCGATCCGCTCTACGGCAGCAGCGTCAACCCCCTCGGGCGACTCGGTCTTCACGCGAAACTCCTCGGCTTCTCGCATCCGACCAGCGGGAAGAAAATGTCGTTCACGGCGCCGCTGCCGAAGTCGTTTCGCTTGTTGCAGTCTAAGTAAACGAGACCGCCAGCCGCGATCCTTCTTCCCGATAGATGGTGTCGACGAAGCGAATGCTGTTCGTTTTTAGCGACATGAAGAGCGAGGACGTTCGCACGCCGCCGCCGAAGAAACGCACGCCGCGGAGAAGGTCGCCGTCGGTCACGCCGGTCGCGCTGAAGATGATGTCGTTGCCTGCCGCCAGCTCGCCGGTGTCATAAATCTTGTCGCCGTCGGTGTAGCCCATCGACTTCAGTCGCTCTTCCTGCCATTTTTCGAGCGGCTTGAGTCGTCCCTGCATGCGTCCATTGAGACAGCGCATGGCGGCCGCAGTCAGCACGCCTTCCGGCGCGCCGCCGATTCCCATCGCGGCGTGAATTCCGGTCCCGCGAACGGCGGCGGCGATGCCGGCGGACAGATCGCCGTCGCTGATCAACTTGATCCGCGCGCCGGCCTCGCGAATCTGCGCAATCAGATCGTGATGCCGTTCGCGATCGAGTACAACGATCGTCAACTCGTCGACGTCGCGCTGAAACGCTTCCGCGATCTGGTTGAGGTTCTCCTGCACCGACTTGCCGAGGCTCACGAACTCCGCGGCAGTCGGTCCGACCACGATCTTGTCCATGTAAACATCGGGAGCGTTCAACAGACCGCCCTTTTCTGAGGCGGCCAGGACGGCGATGGCATTGGCGGATCCGGTGGCGCAGAGGTTCGTTCCCTCCAGCGGGTCGACCGCGATGTCGACCTCCGGGTAAATCTCGCCCTCGGTCCAGCCGCGGCCGAGGGGCTCGCCGACATAGAGCATCGGCGCCTTGTCGCGCTCTCCCTCGCCGATGACGACCGTGCCGCGCATCTTGAGCCGGTTCAGCTCTTCGCGCATCGACTCGACGGCCACTTGATCGGAGTATTTCCGCTTGCCGTAGCCCATGGTGCGGGCGGCGGCGATGGCGGCTTTCTCCGTGACACGCAAGAAGCCAATCTCGAGACTCGATTCCATTTTGGCGGGCACTGTAGCAGAAAATGTTCGCCGTGAAGGTCGGCAGGCCTGACCCCGTTAGCGCGTGATCAAGGCCCGAACTTCGGGATGATGGATGCGGCCGCCGAGGAGTGCGACGCGGACGACGACGGAGAGCGACCACAGAAGCACGATCACCATCACCACTTCCATCCACCGTGGGCGTGCAGGGCGTCGCCGTCCGACGAATAGCGTAATGAGCGCGAAACCCGCGGCCACGCCCGACGAGACCAAGACAAATACGGCAGCCTGCTCATGCGGTCCGATCACCGTTTTCTCGACGCCGGCGATGGGAGGGCCGTCCTTGATGATGTCTGCCGCCTGATCGCCGGTGTAGTAGGCGGCCACCCCGCAAAGTGCCGCCACGATGGTGATCACCAGACCGGCCGTGACGATGCTGGGGTTCCGGATCATCATGCCGATCAAGATGAAAAAGAACGCGAAGAGCGTGGCGTAAAGCGGCGAGTGGTTGATGGCCAGATGGATGTGGAGGAAATTCATTTCTTGGCAGTCTCCGCCGCGCGCCGTTCGGTCGCTTCGCGCTCGGCCTGCGCGCTCATGGGCGGATTGTAAGCAGCGATTCCGGTGACCGCCTCGCCGATGATGAGGTTGTGGATGTCGTGGGTTCCTTCGTACGTCTTGACGGATTCGAGATTGAGCATGTGGCGGATGACCGGGTATTCGTCCGAGACGCCGTTGGCGCCGAGGATGTCGCGGGCCATCCGGGCGGTCTCGAGGGCGATGTTTACGTTGTTCATCTTGCCCATCGAAACGTGATGCGGCTTCAGCTTGCCCTGATCTTTCAATCGACCCATCTGCAGCGCCAGCAGTTGTCCCTTGGTGATCTCGGTGATCATCCAGGCGAGCTTGTTCTGCACCAGCTGATGCGATGCGATCGGCTGTCCGCCGAATTGAATCCGTGACTTCGAGTACTGCACCGCCGTGTTGTAGGTCGCCATCGCCGATCCGATCGCGCCCCATGCGACTCCATATCGCGCTTGTGTCAGGCAGGAGAGCGGATATTTCAGTCCGTTCGTTTCGGGCAGAACGTTGTCGGCGGGGATGCGGCAGTCTTCGAAGAAAAGCTGCGACGTCACCGATGCGCGCAGCGAGAACTTGCCCATGTGATAGGCGGTGCTGAAGCCGGGCGTTCCCTTCTCGACCAGGAATCCGCGGATGGATCCCTCGGCTTTCGCCCAAACGACGGCCACATCGGCGATCGAGCCGTTTGTGATCCACGATTTCGCGCCGTTGAGCACCCAGGAATCGCCTTCGCGGCGGGCGTTGGTGCGCATGCCGCCGGGATTCGATCCGAAATCAGGCTCGGTCAGGCCGAAACATCCGATTTTTTCTCCGGCCGAGAGCTTCGGGATCCAGAAATCTTTTTGCTTTTTCGAGCCGTAGCTGTAGATGGGAAACATCACCAGTCCCGACTGCACCGACGCGAACGAGCGCAGGCCCGAATCGCCGCGTTCGAGCTCCTGCATGATCAGGCCGTACGCGACGTTGTTGAGGCCGGGGAGGTCGTATTCCTTGATGGTCGCGCCGAAGAGGCCCATCTCGGCCATCTTGGGAATGAGCTGCATGGGGAACTTCTCTTCGCGATTGGCGTGCTCGATGATGGGGAGCACCTCCTCGTCGACGAAGTCGCGCACGGTCTGGCGGACCATCAGCTCGTCTTCGCTGAAGAGCGAGTCGATGTCCATGTAATCCACGCCCGGGAAACTGGCCATGGCGCGAATTATAGTCGGGCGACGTCGCTTCCATTTTTCGGGGTAGCAGATCTTCACGCCGGATCACTACTTACCGATGCTCCATCCATCAGCGCGTGAGCTTCGGGGATTTGGCCGATGGATATCTCGCGGACTGCCTCGAAAGAGAGGACGTCACGCATGTGAACGAACTCGCGGCACTGGTTCGCATGACCGCCGGCGATTTCAGCAATCTCTTCCTCGAGGTCGTTGGTGAGCGGCCAAGCGAATACCTCAAGCGCGGCCGCGTCGAGCGCGCGAAGTATTTGCTCGCCACGACGGATCTACCAATGAACACGATCGCGTACAAGTGCGGGTTCGGCACACGACGAACGTTCTTCCGCACATTCAAGCGCGTCGTCGGGATAACACCTCGGTCCTACCGCCTGCGGCCACGGAAAGCCAAGAGCTGAGCCCGCTTGATGCGCTCCAAATATTGTCTCTTCCAGACGACTCAGACCGCCCCCTAGAATCCCGTCGCGCGCAATTTTGATCGCCAGAAGGAAAGAGAGAATGACAGTTAGATGGAAGATCACCGTATTAGTCTCCGTGGTTCTAACCGTAACGAGCACAGCTGTGGCAGCGGCAGAGACGTGGACCAAGGTCCTGCTCAGCAGACAAGGTTCAGGAACGATCGATGCCGCCGCAATGGCGCAACTGACTGCGATAGGCGCTCGCGAGCTACATCAGTACCCGGCATTTACGCTCGTCCAGGCGCCACAGCAAAACGTCAATCAACTCGTACGCCGCGCAAACCAGTTTGGTATAAACGCCGAGCGGCGTGATGACTTCGACAAGGTCTTTCTTCCACGCATGACGGTCGACACGCGGCTAGCGGCGCCGCGTACAGATTATGCTGAGGGAACAACTGGATTGTACGTCGTGCAGTATGTCGGGCCACCGAAACCCGCATGGCTGGACATCACACGGTACGGCGCGATCCCGCTACAAGCCGTTCCACAAAACGCACTGATCGTTACGGCGACGCCCCTTGCTATTCGCCAGCTGGAAGCTGGCGCGCCGATGGTCCAATGGGTCGACCGATATGACGCAGCAATGAAGACAGCGCTTTTCGCCACCACTGAACCGACCGCCAGGCTGATTGTGCAAGTCGCCAACGTCTCCGGGCGCGAGGCGGTGCGCGACCAAATAGCATCCCTGCCGGGCGCAAATGCGCGAGCGGAGCAGGTCGGCGGCGACTATTTCGTCCACGCACAACTCACCGGCGCGCAAGCCGACGCGCTGCTGCGTCATCCGCTGGTCATGGGGATACATCGCGAGCCGCATTTTCGTCCCTCCGACGAGCGGCAGGCGCTCAGCGGGTCGATGACCGGCGGGGGAACAGCACCGGCTCCTGGGTATATTGCTTGGCTTGCCAGCAATTGTGCCGTTTGCTCGAATTTGAACGCAGAAGGCTTTCGGGTCGACATCGCTGACACTGCTCTTGACAACGCCACAAACGCCGCGGCGCACGCAGACCTAGCGGGCCGGGAATTTTTTGCTGGCAACTTCAATCCAGAACCGCAGTGCCCATTTGGTGCCGATCTGCGATGCGACCGGTTTGGCCACGGCACAATGGTGGCAGGCGTGATTGCTGGCAACGGCGCTACGGCCGTCAACGACACCGGTGGGTACCGCCTCGGCGTCGGAGTCGCGCCGAGCGCAGGCGTTAAGAGCACTAAGATTTTCAACGTTTTCAATGCTCAGCCAGCAGGGACAATTTTTGATTGGGCCAGCGACGCGGTCAACGCCCCCAATAACGCGTACATCCAAAACCATTCGCACAACGATTATCCCGATGCCTTCAATCCGCCGCAGTACGTCAGTGGACAGTACACTCTCACGAGCCGGCAGTACGATATGGCCGTCCGTGACGCGGATAACAACTGGGCCAACGGAGTGACGCCGGTTACGATCACTGTTTCGAGTGGCAATATTGATCAATCTGTCGGCGACGCGAACCCGCTACTGGTCTTGCCGCCGGCGACGGCGAAGAACGTCATCGCGGTTGGAGCGGCCGAAAACTATCGTCCAGATCAGGATCCAGCTGCGTGCCATGGCACCCTCGCAGACAGCTACCTCAATCTAAGCATCAATAGTAAGCGCAGCATGTTGAACGCGAGTATCTTTAAGCCGGACCTGGTCGCTCCTGGCACAATGATCGTCAACCCACGGAGTGGCGGCCAAGACGGAAACATACATTGGTGCGATGACGCTCCCTACGGCAGCTTTATCTACACGATGGAATCAGGCACGAGTTTTTCAGCACCAGCAGCAGCCGGAGCGGCACTTCTAGCAAGCAGGGTGTACTCGGCTAGCCCTAGTGCCGCACAACCTGCCCTTCTAAAAGCGATCCTGACCGCTGGCGCGCGCAGTGTGATCAACGGCACTGATCGACGCACCGGAGGAACCATCGGAGCCCGACCGAACAACCGAGTAGGATTCGGCCTGCTGACCTTGGCACCGCTCTTCTCAAGTCTTGGCAATCAGTATGTCAACGAGAACACAATTCTCTTTACGTCCGGCGCGTCGTGGAGTCAGGAGTACACGCCTGTGGACCAGAATCAAACAGTCACCATCGTCCTTGCCTGGAGCGACGCGCCCGCCGCCGCCGGCGCAACGAACACTCTCGTCAACGATCTGGACCTATTTGTTGACGCCTTACAGCTAGGAATGTGCTCACGCACGTACGTCGGCAATTACATAAGTCAGACATCGGAAGCATCAATACCGGGCGTCTGCGGTTTCGCCCCCGCAGTGGACTCCGCCAACAACGTTGAAATCGTGCGCTTCATACCAGGCAATGCCAACACGTTTCGCGTTACCGTTCGCGGTACCAGTATCTCCGCAGGAGCGGTGCCCAATCAGCCAGCTCCCAACCAAGATTTTGCACTCTATATCAGCAATGCTCGACTCTAAAATTATGAAGATACTTGTTTTTTTCTCGTTCACCTTTCTCTTGGCCGGAACCGCAGCCGCAGCCACTGTCACGCGCCTTGTACCGGTCTTTGCTGAGAAAGTCCTTGGCAAAGAAGGATCAATATGGCAGTCGGAGTTACGCCTTTACAACCGTAGCCAGCAGGCCCAAACCGTACGCGTTGAACGATTATTACCTGGGGATGGTGTCATGTGTGCCGGTTTCGTACCAATTACGATGCAGCCAGGCACGCTCGCGCAGATTCGGTCGCTGGCGTGCCCTGCTGGCGCAGCGGCTGCGGTAGAAATCACTGCCGACGACACGATAGAAATCGCCATCGTGATCACGAACTTTGGTGGAATTCCGCAGGACCCGTGCTGTCTGGCCGGATTCACGCAGAATATCCCTGTGCTGCCAACAAGCAATGCATACTCACTCTCGCGCACCGTGGCGAACTTACAGATTCCGGTCGTCGAGTTCAGAAATATTGGCCGTCATAACCTGATCTTCGTCAACCCAAACGACACTCCACTTTCCGTGACGCTACGATACTTTAATGACGCAGGCGCTTCCAGCGATCTGTTTCGAAATACGAACGTCACAATTTCCCCGCGCAGGAGCATGTCCCTTCGGCAGTTGAAATCTGAGAGGCGATTCCTGTCCATTGTGGCTTAAGCCGTCTTCGCGAGCGACTGTTTAGCATCGATCGCTCGATCAAGAATGTCGATCAGGCGTTTCATCTGTTTGTGACCTTTCA
>DASPZU010000092.1:0-14500 GCA_035636095.1 Thermoanaerobaculia bacterium | reverse complement strand
CACGAAGAAGAACGCGGGATCGCGCCAGCGGCGCCGCACGATCGTGCGAATCAGCAATCCGAACCATGCCGCGACGCCGAGGACACCGGCGAATCCGGTGATCGACTCGGCAACCTCCGGTCCCCACGCTTTCTCGAACGGGACGTGGCCGAAGAAATGCGGCTGAAAGAGGATGACCATGGAGGGAAAGTCGGAGTAGTAGCCGATGACGTTGGGATGGACTTGCAGCTCCTGATACCTCTTCGATTTGCGCAGGGCCTCGGCAAACGGCGCCAGGAATGGCGATGCGATGACCGCGGCCAGCGCGACCGCGGCAATGAAGATTCCGATCTGGCGCAGAGAAATCAAACGTTGAATCAAGACAAAGATCAAATACAGCACGACCAGAAAAAAGATATGCGCGACGGTCTCCGGATGTCCGCCTAACAACATCACCGACCACACCGCGATGGTCGCGACGAAGCGCGTCCACGTCACGCGCTCGATGAGCAGATCGAGCGTCAGAAAGGCGGCCGGAAGAAACGCGCCGACCGTGACCAGCGGAAAGTGCAGCCAGGTCTGCACGAAGGTGCAGTAGCCGAAGCAGATCGCGCCGAAGGCGCTCGCCAATTCGCTCCACCGGCGCCGGCAGAAGGCGTACATGAACGACATCGCGATCAGGATCTTCATGGCCGCTTCGGCGGTGAAGGATTGGCCTAACGGAAGCGGAAGCGCGAGGAATCGGAGCGGTGAAAGACCGGAGCTCTGTCCGTTCGCCAGCAGCGGATATCCCGCTCCCGACAGCGCGTTCCACAGCGGAAAGTGCATCGATTTCCACGCCTCGCGCACCTGATGCGCCCACGGCACAATCTGCATCACGATGTCGTTGAGCTCGAAGTTTTCGGCGCGATGACTTCGAATGGCGGCCGACCACGGTGGCAGTTGCTGGACGATGTCGACCGGAATGTTGACGTATGGTCCGGTCAGCGGACGCCACAGAAAAATGAGGACCAGGGCGTAGAAAAGGCCGGCCATGCGCCAGGGAAAGTTGCTTCCCCATCGGCGCGCCAGCCACACCGCGAGCGCGTACTGCACGGCGACGTGGAACCAGGTCGAATTCATCGCGGCGCGGATGATAGCAACCGCCTCCAGAGCCGTTGTGCGCGCTCGAAGGCGTTGGCGTCTCCCGCCAGAATTTCCTTCGCGATCTTCGCGACCGCATCGGCGTGCGGCCCGACGCGATCGCTGTTTGCTTTCAGAACCGGCATCCACACCGACGCGTCGCTTCCCGCCAGTCGAAGAAAGGTACGCAGTCCGCTTCCGACGAAGCGTTCTTCCACCCCATGCTGCTCCAGGTAGGCCGCCAGCGCCGTCGAGAGCAGCTGTGGAAGATGACTCGTTAGCGCCACGGCGGCGTCGTGTTCGTCGGCGGTGACGATCTCCGCTCGCGCGCTACACTCCCCGATCATCCGGGTGACCAGCGCATCTTCGCGATCGACGAACCACGAGCATCCGCGAAACAGATCGCCGCGTGCGGACGCCAGACCGCGCTGGTGCGAGCCGGCCAGCGGATGGCCCGCGATGAAGTTCTGGCCGCCGACCTCGCGAAGTGGAGACATCACGCTGCAGGCGCTGGTAGTCCTGAGTCCTGGGTCCTGAGTCCTGAGTAGCTTCACGGCCGCATCGACGGGCGTCGCCAGAATGATGAGATCCGCATCGCCTAACACATCCAGTTTTTCGTCGGCGGCCTTGGCGCGGCGCGCAGCGTCGAGGGTGACATTCGGGTCGAGGAACGCCACTCGCCAGCCGCGCGCTCGTAAGGCGATGCCGATCGAACCGCCGATCAACCCGAGTCCGGCGATGAGCGCGCGCGGCGCAGACTGCATCAGGGAGCCATCAGGATGATCGTGCGATCGACCACCTGCGAGTTGATGACGTCGAAATACGGACGCTGGATGGTGACGCGCGGGCGGTTCATCTTCGATTCGATTTCCACCGCGCGATATTTTCCCTGCGCCTTCGTGACATCGACGTTGACGTTGAGCTTCTTCAGAAGCGGCTCGATGGCTTTCAGATCCGCTGCCAGGTCGCCATTCCGATAGTAGGCCGCCGGCTTGGCGGCGCTGAGATTGTTGGTGGCATCCACAGCGACCCTCGAATATCCATAGGCGTTGGCGTAGAAGTTCGCGACCGCGTCCAGCGGCGCTTCGGTGTCGTAGATCGCGATCGGCGGCGGGGTTTCATTGGGCTTGGTGGCCGCGGCCGCGCGCTTGTCAAGCTCGGTGAGCTGCGCCAGGTATCGCGAGCCGGGATAGACCGTGAACGTGAATGTGGCCGGCTCGTCGGCCTCGCCTGATTTTTCCTTTCTGCATCCAGGGAGCGCCGCCGCCAACATCATGACCATGGCTGCCGCGCGTGAAAATTTCGACATCTTCCCTCCGACCGGTCAATTTATCATGACGACCGATGCGCGCTCGATCGCTTGCCGCAATCCTGGCGCTGGTGATCGTCGCGATCGCGGTGCACCTCACCGCTCTGGGCGGATGGTGGCTTTACGACGATCCGCAACTTCTGATCGAGTCCATCCAGCAGCCGCTGCGCGGCGTCTTTTTCGATCCCTCCGAATACACCCACCTGGCGGCGCACACGTTCTCGCCGATGCAGCTGGCGTCGTTCAAGGTCGATCTCTTTCTGCACGGCCTCGATCCGAAGTTGTTCTACTTCCATCAACTCCTCGCCTTGACCCTCGCGGCGATACTCCTCTACCTGCTGCTGCGCCACTACGTGCCCGGCTTATACGCAGCACTCGGCTCGGCCGTCTTCCTCACCACGTGGGCCGCGGTCTACGCAGCGCGAACATTGATGATCCGGCATTACGTCGAGGGACTCGTCTTCGCGCTGGCGGCCATGCTGGCCTGGCGCCGCGGCGGGCGGTGGACGATGGCGGCATCCGCGCTTTATTTGCTGGCCATGCTTTCGAAGGAGGTCTACGCGACCATCCCCCTCCTTTTCTTCTGTCAATCGCGATACGAAAGAAGGCCGTGGCGGGAGCTCATCGGACCTGTGATGGCAGGCATCGTCTTTCTCGGGTGGCGCTGGTACATGACCGGCCTGATCGGCGGGTACGCCTCCGAAATCCGCAACCAGGAGGTTACGCATTTGCCGTACGCGCTGTGGATTCACATCGCCGGTCCGGCGCCGGTGTGGGCGTTCGTGGTGTGGGCCGCTTGCATCGTCACCGCGCTTACCATGTTCATGTGGAGGCACCGCGGACGCGCTGTCGCTTTGGTGGTGGTCGCGCTGATCGCGATGATCCTGCCGATTCTGCCGGTGGCATCGAACTTCGAATGGCGTTACAGCTTTGCGTTCGTCGCGTTCCTGGTCGCGCTTTTGACGATCGCTCTCGGCACGTCACGACAGCGATGGACGATTGCAGTGTTAAGCGCTCTTTTCATCACCACCGCCTTCTCGTCGATTCGTCAGCGGGCGTACTACGAAGCGCTGACGCGCAAAGGCATCGAGCAGGAAGGCCGTTACATCTGGACGCAGCCGATACACGCCCCCTCCCTCGCCGCCCGCGCGCCCGCCTGGTACCTCGGCGGCCTGGCCTGGTTGCGAAAACAGCAGGGCCACGGCGACGGTCCGCAAGCGCTCTACTCGCAATACGCCATCACGGTCGGCATGCACGACCCGTCCCGCATCGTCACGATCGAGAATGGTCGCGTGGTACCGCTCGCGAGCACGGGGCTGTACGGAACGCCTGCCCAATGGCAGGCAGCGCGCACGCGTCTCGATCCGACTGCGCCGCTGACCATCGAGTTCGCGCTCCGCGATCACGACGCGCAATGGCGACTCGGGCCGCCGGCCGCGCGCTTCGTCTTTCTGACCACGCCCGGCTACAGCGCGATCCCGCTTCCGCCGGCGGGTAAGCAACGCGTGCCCGCCGCGCGCGAGCAGCAGTTCTTCAGAATCGTTCGCGAAGAAGCGGGCGGTCGCTGGACTGTTTCGCCGGTGTTGCCCGTGCCGGCCGAGGGGAAGGTGACGGTGTGGAGGAGCTATTGAATGTGCAGGTACTGCTGAATGGTCATTCCGACCACTTCCTCGAATCGCTGCCCGTACGACTTGATCGCGCCGGAGGGCTCGTCGAGGAAAACGCGCTCGACCCGAAAGAGCGGAACGAACATTGTGATCAGGTCGAGGCTCGGCTCGTCCGCGCGCGCGAGCTGGCGCATCCAGTCCTCGAACGCATCGAGGTTGATCGCGCGCATGGTGATCCCTGCCGGCGTGATCGAGAGCAGGATGCCGAAGAATTTCTCCTTCGGATTCACGAGATTGATGATCACCGACGCCGAGGGTTCGAAGCCGTCGATCATTGCACCACTTCGCTCAGCTCGATCAGGACGCCGTTCCCCGCCGATGGATGGAGGAACGCCACGCGGCATCCGTCCGCGCCCGGCACCGGGGCGTCGTGGATCAGGCGATATCCCTCGCTTTGCAGTTTTTCGAGATGCCATTCCAGATTCGTGACACGAAAGCAGATGTGGTGGATTCCCTCGCCCCGCTTCTCGATGAATCTTCCGACGGGCGAATCCTCCGACAGCGGCTCGAGCAATTCCAGATTCGCCTCGCCAACGCGGATGAAGGCAGTCTTCACTCCCTGCGATTCGACGGTTTCGACGCGATCGATGGATAGGCCCAGCGCAGAGTAGATGCGCGCGGTTTCGATGGAGCGAACCGCGATGCCGATGTGATCGAGTACCGGTTTGATCATCAGACGCCGCGCGCCTCCGCGCCCCAGATGTGCTTGTGCAATTGCGTCTGCAGGCGGGCCGGAAGGCGATCGGCCAGCATCCATTCTGCCAGTGTTTTCAAATCCAGCTCGCCCCACACCGGCGAGAGTAGGACCGTCCAGCGGTTCAGGTTGCGCTCGTCGATCACCTTTCGCGCCCAATCGTAGTCTTCGCGATCGGCGATGACGAACTTGATCTCGTCACTCGGCTTCAGAAGCTGCAGATTTTCCCAGCGATTCCTGGCGGCCTCTCCAGAGCCTGGACACTTGATGTCAATGATGATCGTAGACCTTTTATCGACCGGCGCGATGTCGATCGAACCGGATGTCTCGATCAGAACCTCCAGCCCTTCGTCGCACAATCGCTTAATCAGATCGAGCGCTTCCTTCTGCGCCAGCGGCTCCCCGCCAGTGATCTCGACCAGGTTGCATCCGTAATCCTTGACTTGCTTCACGACGTCGTCGATGGCCATGTGCTCGCCGCCGGTAAAGGTGTATTCGGAGTCACACCAGCGGCAGCGCAGATTGCAGCCGGTCAGCCGCACGAATGCGCACGGGCGCCCGGCGTGGCTGGACTCGCCCTGGATGGAGTGGAAGATTTCGGTGACGCGGAGCATCTCTCGGAGGGATGAAGGATGAGGGATGAGGGATGAATTCCCGAATTCGCGTCCGCCCTCAGCCCTCATCCCTCAGCCCTCGTAAATCGTCGGATCAGGCACGCCAGCCTCGGAGAATCCCCTTCGCCTCAAGAGGCACGAGTCGCAATGCCCGCACGCCCGCCCCTCCCGATCGGGGTCGTAGCAGGAGTGCGTGAGCGAATAGTCGAGGCCGAGGTCGATGCCGCGGCGGATGATGTGGGCTTTGGTCAGGTTGATCAGCGGCGTGACGAGACGCGGGCGGCCGCGCTCGGTCCCGCTTTTCGTTCCTCGCAGAATCACCTGCCGGAAAGCGTCCATGAACTCGGGGCGGCAATCGGGATAGCCGCTGTAGTCGATCGCGTTCACCCCCATCCATATTTCGTCGGCGGCACGCGACTCAGCGAGCCCGAGCGCCAACGCAAGAAAAATCGTGTTGCGAGCCGGCACGTACGTGACCGGGATGCCGGGTGCGCCGACGGCGTCCTTGGGCACCGCGATGTTGTCGGTGAGCGCGCTCGCGCCGAAAAGGCGGAGGTCGATCGGATAGACGACGTGCTCGACGACGCGCATCGCTTTCGCGACATTCCGCGCGGCCGCCAGCTCGATCTCGTGACGTTGTCCGTAAGCGAACGACAAGGCAATGCAATCGCGACCATCGTGCTTCGCGATGGCGAGAACGGTGGCGGAATCGAGTCCACCAGACAGCAAAACGACGGCTTTCATCGCTGCGGTATGCTACCCCGCCGTGTCCGAGCTCAGCGTTTACGAAGTTCTCAACCGCAAGCGGCGCGGCGAAGCGCTCGAGCCGGGCATCATCGAGGAATTCATCAAGCGCTACACCTCCGGCAGCGTCCCCGATTACCAGATGTCAGCGCTGTTGATGGCCATAGCGATCAACGGCATGAGCGGAGTGGAGATGGCGACGCTGACGCAGGCGATGCTGCGCTCCGGCGAGCAGTGGCACCTGCGCGATCAGTACGACTTCATCGCCGACAAACATTCGACCGGCGGCGTGGGCGACAAAGTCTCGCTCGTTCTTTCGCCGTGGGTCGCGGCGTGCGGCGTGAAGATCGGCATGCTCTCCGGCCGCGGACTCGGTCACACCGGAGGGACGCTCGACAAGCTCGAAGCAATTTCCGGATTCAACGCGCGGCTTTCCCGAAAGGACTTTGAACGCTGCATCGCCGATGTCGGATGTGTGATCTCGACGTCGACGGAGGGAATCGCGCCGGCGGACAAGAAGATCTACGCCCTCCGCGACGTCACCGGCACCGTCGAGTCGCTGCCGCTGATCACGGCGTCGATCATGTCGAAGAAGCTCGCCATGGGAGCGTCGGCCCTGATTCTCGATGTCAAAACAGGCAGCGGCGCGTTCATGCGCAAATACGAAGACTCCAAGGCGCTCGCCAAGAGCCTCATCGCGGCCGCGGAAGGATCGGGAACGCGGGTGGAGGCGCTGATCACCGACATGGATCGCCCGCTCGGTGTGGCCGCCGGGAACGCCAATGAGATCGCGGAGACGCTCGACGTCCTGGCCGGAAAAGGTCCCCAGGATGTCGAGGAGGTCACGCGCGCGCAAGCGGTGCGCGTCCTGGTGATGTCGAAAAAATTCGACGAGGCATCAGCAAAAAAAACTCTCGAGGATGCCCTGCGCTCCGGGCGCGCGCTGCAACACGCGCACAAATGGATCGCGGCACAGGGCGGAAACGCGTCGAAGCTTCCCCAGCCTCGGGAGACCATCGAGGTGAAGGCGCCGAGCAGCGGCTACATCACCTTCATCGACACCTACCAGGCCGGCATGTTCACCGTCGAGCTCGGCGCCGGCCGCAAGAAGGCTGACGACCTCATCGATTACGCCGCAGGCATCATGTTCGATCGCAAGAGCGGCGATCCGGTCCGCGCCGGCGAGACGATCGCGCGCATTCAGCTCGGCAGCGGCAAAGGCGACCCGGAAGAGCTTCGCAAACGATTCCTCTCCTTCGTCCAGTTCGGCGATCGACCGGCGGCTTCTCGACCGTTAGTTCACGAACATTTGAAGTAGGGATGAGGGATGACATCGATCGACTTCGTCGCCGCACGCTGGATTTTGCGCTGCGCGTGACTCGAATGTACCGGTCGCTGCCGGCCGATAAAGTCGCCGACGCTCTCGGTTATCAAGCATTCCGCGCCGGAACATCCGTGGGAGCGCAATATCGCGAGGCGTGCCGAAGCCGTTCCGACGCAGAATTGATCAGCAAACTCGAATCGACTCTGCAGGAGCTGGACGAAACGAGCTACTGGCTCGAACTTCTGGTTCAGTCTGAGTCTCTGCCGAGTCGCCGAATGGGACCATTGATGCGAGAGGCTGACGAGCTGACTCGCATGATCGTGACGGCCGTCAAAAACATTAAACGACGACGACGCCCGCATTGACCATTCATCCCTCATCCCTCATCCTTCATCCCTAAAATGGCGAGAGCCATCGTCCTCGTCTGCGATTCCCTCGGCGTCGGCGAGTTGCCGGATGCAAAAGATTTCGGCGATGAAGGCTCCAACACGCTCGGGCATGTGCTCGAGAGTCAGCATCCGAAGCTGCCGAACCTGACGCGACTCGGCCTGCTGCACACGCTGCCCAGGCCGGCCAGCGATGAGCGGCCCCAAAGCGCGTTCGGCCGGATGGCGGAAATCAGCGCCGGCAAGGACACCACCACCGGGCATTGGGAGATGATGGGACTCATCGTCAAAGATCCGTTCCGCACCTATCCGCATGGATTTCCGAAGGACGTGATCGCGGAATACGAGCGTCGCATCGGTCGAAAAACGCTGGGAAACAAGCCGGCGTCGGGCACGGTGATCCTTGACGAGCTCGGCGAAGAGCAGATGCGAACCGGATTTCCGATCGTCTACACATCGGCCGATTCGGTGTTTCAGGTCGCGGGGCACGAGGAAGTGATTCCGGTCCAGGAACTGTGGAACATTTGCGCGATCGCTCGCGAGCTGATGCGCGGCCAGCACAACGTCGGACGCATCATCGCGCGGCCATTCGTCGGCACGGGACGCGGTCACTTCAAACGGACCGCGAATCGCAAGGACTTTTCCGTGCGGCCGACCGGCGAGACGGTCGTCGAGCGCGCACACAGGTCCGGCAGGCGGGTCATCGGCCTTGGAAAAATCGCGGACATCTTCGATCGGGTCGGCATCGACCAGGAAATTCGCACCGAGTCGAACTCCGACGGCATGCGCAAGACAATTGACCTCGTGAAAGAATCGGACGCCGAATTCGTCTTCACCAACCTGGTCGATTTCGATTCGAAGTACGGCCACCGCAACGACGCGCCCGGCTACGCCCGGGCGCTCGAGACTTTCGATCAGGAGCTCGC
This sequence comes from Thermoanaerobaculia bacterium, assembly GCA_035636095.1. Taxonomy (GTDB): domain Bacteria; phylum Acidobacteriota; class Thermoanaerobaculia; order Gp7-AA8; family Gp7-AA8; genus Gp7-AA10. The sequence continues at coordinate 5,735 of DASPZU010000092.1, read as the reverse complement.
CCAGCTGTTGAAAACATTGCGGAAGGACGATCTCCTGTTCATCACCGCCGATCACGGATGCGATCCGACCGATGTCTCAACGGATCACACCCGCGAGTACGTACCGTTTCTGATCGCCGGGCCGCGGGTTGTGCAGGCGCACGACCTTGGAACCCGCCGCACATTCGCCGACCTCGGCGCAACCATCTGCGACCACCTCGGGATTTCCGGAGAAGGATTTCCCGGCAAAAGTGCTCTTCCGGAGTTGCAATGATGATGATCCTGGCTTTCATCCTGGCGGCTGTGGCGGTGGAAGTGCCAATCGCGCGCGTCATCGACGACGCAAAGGCGATCGACCGAGTCGCGGCCGCCAGCAAGCGCGACATGCCTCACGACCTGATGCGCCGCATCCTCAATGAGGACATCGAAACGTTGCGCGGCCGGAGGAGTGATGCAACCTACGAATACGCCGGCTTCGAGCGCTTCGACTCAGGCCGGATCACTCAGTCAACTTCGGTCGGGACGAAAGATCAAACCATCGAGATCCGCGGATCCTTTGTCTACAAGCTGCAGATCGAGTCCCCCTCGCGCCGCATGATGCTGATGACGAAAAACCGCCATGTGTATCTCGATCACCTCGAGATCGATTACCTCCCCGTAAGCGGCACACAGAAAACGCAAACGATGAAGCTCGAGACCTGGCTCGAGCCGGGACAGAACAAGAGTGTCGACTTCGAAGCGATCGCGAAGCAGGCTACGGTGCGCCTGTTCGCACACGCCGATGAAAAAAACGGTTACGGAAATCTCGTTCTAACACTCGTGCAAGCGCGAGTTTTCGATAATCCCGACAGCCCGTATGCCGACGCCGTCGCGAGCGCCAAGGCCATTCTTCGCGCGCTCGATCACGACGACGTCCCTTCGATTCGCGCCATGGCGGCGCGAATGGTCAACGATCTGAGTCCAAGTGTGGGTGCGGGCGCCCCCGCCCGCACAGCGGCGGGCGAGGCGCCCGCCGCCACACAGGAGCTCTACGCGGAGTTGCAGGCGATTGAAGACCTCCTGACCGGCACCGAAAGCGAGCGACGACAGGGACTCGAGCGACTGCATCAGCTCGTTAGAAAATTGCGCACGCACTGAGGGAAACGTTGACGCTTTCCGCCTCGGTGGTTTAGAATCCCGTTCCCTTCAGAGACCTGTCTGAATCCGAAAGGAGTCGTCTTTGTCAACTGCGAAAATGAGTTTCAAGGTCGGAGAAAAGCTCGTTTATCCAAACCACGGCGTGACGGTCGTTGAGCAGATCGGAGAGTCCGCGATCATGGGAATGGGAGCGGACGATACTTATTACCATCTGCGCCTTATTGGAAATAACTCGCGTCTGATGGTGCCGACCCAGAACACCGATCGCGTCGGTCTCCGACGCCTGTACCAGCAGAAAGAAATCAAGAGCCTGTTCAGCCTCCTGGAGGCACGGGTCACCAAGAGCCATACCGATTGGAAGGGCCGCTACCGCGAGAACATGGAAAAGATGAAAACCGGCCGCCTGGAAGACGTGGCCGAAGTCCTCAAGAACCTCAACGAAGTCTCGAAAAAGAAAAGCCTCTCGTTCCGCGAAAAGAAGATGTACGACCGCGCGAAATACCTGCTGGTCTCCGAAGTGGCCATCGTGAAGGGCATTCCGGAAGTCGAGGCGGAGAAGCAGATCCAGAAGTCGCTGGAGAAATCGCTGGTCGCGCCGGGACACTGAGGTTTGTGGAGCGCCGCCGACCTCGGCGGCGCACCGGCGAGTCGCCGGTGCTCCACTGTGCTACCGTTTCTTCGTGAGTGCTCGTCTGCCTTCCTGGATCCGCGAAAAGCGGATCAATCTCGCGGAGCTGCACGAAGTCAAGTCGCTGCTGCGCGAGAAATCGCTGCATTCGGTGTGCGAGTCGCTGGCCTGCCCCAATCGCACCGAATGTTTCTCGCGCGGCACCGCCACCTTCATGATCCTGGGCGACATCTGCACGCGGTCGTGCGGATTCTGCAATGTCACGACCGGGCGTCCATATGCGCCGCCGTCGATGGACGAACCGGCATCGGTGGCCGAGGCGGCCCGGCGGATGCGGTTGCGTCACGTTGTCGTCACGTCGGTGACGCGCGACGATCTCGCCGACGGCGGAGCACCTCAGTTCGCCGCAACGATTCGCGCGCTTCGCACTACGCTCCCGGAGGCAGCGGTCGAGGTTTTGACGCCCGATTTTCGAGGGAACATCGAGGCCATCCACAACGTCGTCGACGCCAGGCCGGACTACTACAACCATAACGTCGAAACCGTCCCGCGCCTCTACGATTACGTGCGGCCGGGCTCGCGTTTCGAGCGGTCGCTGGCGCTGCTGCGTGAAGTGAAACGTCGCGACGCGACCATCGTCACAAAATCGGGATTCATGCTGGGATTTGGCGAGCGTCGCGACGAAGTCATCGAAGTGATGGAGAGACTTCTCGACAGCGGCTGCCAGATTCTCACCATCGGTCAATATCTGCAGCCCAAGCGCGAGAAGCTCGAGGTCGTTGAGTACGTGCATCCGAAAGTCTTCGACGACTACCGCGCCATCGGTGAATCCCTCGGATTTCATGCGGTCTTCGCCGGACCGTTCGTGCGCAGCTCCTACATGGCCGACCTGGTGGCTGATGAAGCGCAACGCGCCTGAAACGCCATTTTTCTCGACCTACCTGCCGATCTATCTCGATTACCTGGCCGTCGAAAAAGGACTCGCAAAAAATTCGCTGAGCTCCTACGCCACCGATCTGCGCCGATTCGGAAAATGGCTCGACCAGCATCCGCTGGAATCGGTGAAGAGACAGAACATCGTCCGCCACATCCAATCGCTACGATCGAGCGGCATCTCGGCACGATCGGTTGCCCGCGCGCTGGCAGCACTGCGCGGGTTCTTCCGCTTCCTGGTGGCCGAGAGGCACCTCCAACACGATCCGACCGAGAACCTCGATAATCCGAAACTGTGGTCGACGCTGCCGAAATCGCTCCATCCATCGGAGGTCGATGACCTTCTGAACGCTCCGGATCGCACCAAACCGGACGGCCTGCGCGATGCAGCCATGCTCGAGCTTCTCTACGCCACCGGCCTGCGCGTGTCGGAGCTGATCAAGGTGAAAGTCGAGGATGTCGTCCTCGACGCCGGTTTTCTACGAACGTTCGGCAAAGGATCGAAGGAGCGCATCGTGCCGTTCGGCGATTCTGCTCGAAACGCGATCACCGCGTACATTGAGCGCGGCCGGCCGGCCGTCGACAGTGTCTATCTGTTCCTGACGAATCGCGGCCGTCCCATGACGCGTCAGACCTTCTGGATGAAGGTCGTCAAATACGCGCGGCAGGCAGGAATCAAAGCTCATATCTCCCCGCATGTCTTGCGCCATTCCTTTGCAACCCATCTTCTGGAGAACGGTGCGGACCTTCGATCCGTCCAATTGATGCTTGGCCACTCCGATATCTCGACGACCCAGATCTACACGCACGTCTCGAGGGCCCGGCTGCAGAAAATGTACGATCAGTACCATCCACGGGCATAATCGGTTGCCGGTTCCCGGTTGTCGCCTGTCGGTCCAATGAAGAAAATTGCCGCGCTCGCCGCATTCTTGTGCGCCTCTCGAGCGAGCGCGAGCATTGCGCTGTTCACCGACGGCCGTTCGATGAAGATCAGCGGGTACAAGCTCGTGGACCAGAACGCAATCCAGCTCACCTTCAAGAACGGCGGCGCGATGACCATGGCGCTCACGCGCATCGAGCGCATCCTCGACGACGAAGTGATCGAGATGGAAGCAGCGCCGGAAGTGAAGAAGATGATCGAGGAAGGCGTCTTTCCGAAGCAGTCGTGGCATTACGACGCCAAGCGCGGGCCGATCTTCCGCTCCAAGTACGACAAGCTGATCGTCGAGGCTGGAAAGAAATTCGACGTCGACGCGGCGTTGATCTCAGCCGTCATCAAGGCCGAGTCGGATTTCAATCCGCGCGAGATCTCGAACAAGGGCGCGCGTGGGCTGATGCAGTTGATGCCGGCGACCGCCGAGCGCTTCGGCGTCCTCGATGCATTCAATGCCAGGGCCAACATCAATGGCGGTGCACGCTACCTGCGCTGGCTGCTCGACACATTCTCGGAAAACGCCGACCTGGCGGTGGCGGCCTACAACGCCGGCGAAGGAAACGTCTCGAAGTACAGCGGCGTGCCGCCGTTCCGCGAGACGTTGCACTACATCAGACGTGTGGCGCAGGCACTCTTGCCTGCGCCGGCGCAGATAGGAGTGTCTGCGCCACATCAAACTGCGGTTGCTTCCGTGAGCTCCGGCGCGGCGGTCACGGCCGTGCGGAACTGATCGAAACGAAGCACCATCACCGTGCGATCATCATCCGCCGGTCGTGCTCCGGAGTGACGCGCGACGGCCTCCAGGATCGCATCGCGAATGGCGTGCGGTGATGTGTCTTCCGCCTGCTTGAGAAGTGTCTCGAGCTGTTCGAATCCGAACGGATCGCCATGCTCGTTCTGCGCTTCGATAATCCCGTCGGACAGATAGACCAGCGTGTCGCCTTCCTCGAGATTCACTTCCACGGTCCGCGTGCGAATCTTGGAGCGGACGCCGAGGGGAAGCGAGGGCAGTTCGATGCTGGTGGGCGGCTGACCTTTTCGCAGCATATAGGGATAGAGATGGCCGGCGTTGGTGTGGCGAATGATGCCGCGGTCGAGATCGAAAGTCGTGAACGCCAGTGTCATGAAAGCGCGTTTTTCGGTCGAGCCGTGCACCAGCGCGTTGAGGCGCTCGAAAAGCGACTCTTCGTCCGCCCCTTCTTCGACCAGTGTCGTGATGGCGGCCTTGACCATCGCCATCACCAGGCCGGTCGACAGGCCGTGGCCCGAAACGTCGCCGATGGCGACCGCCAGCTTTGCCTTGTCGAGATTGAACACGTCGTAATAATCGCCGCCGATCGAGGCCGTGGGCTCGAAATGCGCGGAGAACGAAACGCCGCGGAATTGCGGGCCTTCCTTCGGCAACAGATTGCGTTGGATGGTGGCGGCGATTTCGATCTCGCTCTGCAGGCGCTCTTTCTCGGCGACGTTGGTCAGCAGCGTGGCGATCGATTCGGTCATGCGATCGAACGACTGCGCCATCTCGCCGAGCTGATTGTGCGGCTTCATTCCGATGCGATAGCTGAAATCGCCGCGCTCGACGGCTTTCGTCCCCTTCTCGATGCGGTTGACGGCCCGGGTGATGGAATAGATCAACACCGCCGCGAACAGGGCCGCCATCATGTAGATGAACAGCAACATCACAGCCAGACTGGTGATGACATTGAAGAGGATTCGGACGTACTGGTCCGATCGCGCGCCGAAGTAGAACTGGATCAGCGACGAAACGGGGTTGATGATCAGCGTGAACAGCTGATGCTCATCGTCGCTGTGACCGGACTTCCAGTCGTTCAGAGAGGTGAGATCGCCCCAGATGATTTTCCGGCCGATGGAGTTGACGATGAGGTCCTCCATGTCACTGTCGTCGGCGTTGAAGTCGACGTTGCTGCCTTCGACATTCACGTTGACTTTGCGCTTGGGCGTCGAATCCGATTCGCGGCCGACGCGAATGATCATGCCGGCGCGCTCCTGAAGCTGACCGATCCAGGCTTTGTCGATCGGCTGGACGAACACAACAGTGCGCGGCTGCGCACCGGCGCGTGGAAACTGTCGCGATGCGACCAGCAGCGGCTGGCCGTCGCGCCA
>DASPZU010000091.1:0-22176 GCA_035636095.1 Thermoanaerobaculia bacterium | reverse complement strand
TCACACCGTGTTCGCGTACTACCGCTTCATGCTTTTTCAGATCGTGAACTGGACCCTGCCCATCACCTTTCTGGTGGCGACCCTGATCACCTTCGGTCTCTTTTCCAAGAGCAACGAAGTGACGGCCTTCAAATCGGCGGGGATCTCTCTTTATCGCATTGCGCTGTCGATCGTCGGCATCGCGGTGGCGATGAGCGTCCTCTCCTACTTCGTCGCCGATTACGTCCTCCCCTATGCCAATCAGCGCGTGGACGAGCTGCGAAAGAAAATCAAAGGACAGCGCAGCGTCTCCGCCCGCGATCAGCAGAAGCTGTGGTTCCTGGGCAAGGGTCCCTACATCATCAATTTCCTGGCCTACGATCGAAACTCGCAACAACTGTCTCAGGTTCAGGTTTTCGAATTTCATCCCGCGCAGTTCCGCCTCGTTCGCCGCGTGTATGCCGAGAGCGCGCGCTGGGACGGCCAGGGATGGGTGTTCGAGCGCGGATGGATCCGCTCGTTCGGCGACAACAGAAGCGTCATCTACACTGAGATGACCGTGCCGCTCCGGCTTTTTTATCGCGAGCGTCCGGAAGACTTCGCCACCGAGATCAAGGCGCCCGAGCTGATGACGTTTGCGCAGCTTCGCCGCTACATCGAGACCATTCGCAAATCGGGTTATGCCGCCGAGGAATTGTCGGTGAAGCTGTACGAGAAGACGTCGTGGCCGTTCATCAGCGTCGTGATGGCACTGATCGCGCTGCCATTCGCGTTCCGCACCGGCAAGCGCGGTGCACTCTACGGCGTCGGCATCGCGCTGGTGGTGGGAATCGTCTACTGGATGGTGTTCGCGATCTTCACGAAATTCGGCGAGGTCGGAAACCTGCCGCCGATTCTGTCGGCGTGGAGCGCCAATGTCCTGTTCGCGCTGGCGGCGGTGTATTTGTTCCTGAACGTCGATACGTAGTTGGGATGTTGGGACGTTAGGATGTGGGAAAGACGCCTAACATCCCCACGGTCTAACGTCCCAACCGGCCGGGAGGGCGGCTAGAACCACTCCGTCTTGCCGTTCCTGGCAACGACGCGGTTGGCGTTGACGTAGACCCTGGTGTAAGCCGTGGTCTGCGACAGGCCATCGATCACGCCGACCGAGATGGTGTTTCGCCCGCGTTCGAGGACCAGCGACACACTGCACGTACCGGTGCCGCACTCAGCGTGATGCACGTCCGAGAGCTCTCCCCTGGCATTGGCAACTGCAAACGCGACCATCACAGGTCCTTGCGCGTCGTTGACTCGCAGTGTCAGCGGCACGGCGCAGGTGTGGGACCCGCATCGGGTGATGTCGCCCGCCACGACTGCCAGCGGCGTGTCGATCTGACGCAGCGGCGCGTCGGTCAGCAAATTCGCGAGCACATGATTATCGAGCTGCGTTGCCAACGATCCGAATGCCAGGAAGCGGGATGCTTTAGGAATCTGCGACGACGGATCTACACGGAGTGGAGCGCGCGAAGGTGCCTTGTACGCTGCCAAAGCGACTGTTGCGAACGCTGTCGCGATGAGGCACGCCGCAATCCGCGAGCCGATGCGCATCTACTCCGCCTGTCCGAGGACTTAAGGGTATCACTAATCATGGGTTGGGCAGCGTCGGTTGCCGGCAGTGCCCGTCCGCCTCACCTCCCATCTCCCTTCCAGTGTAAGGATTCCTAACGCAGACCGCCGGTAGCTGACACATGCCGGCGACTCCGGTGAAGCAGGCATCTCCGAGTTGTTTCTGTGGCATGCAGTTGCCGTGGCGAACCCAGGTATTGCCCTCGCGTTCCAGGAAAGCATGGGATGTATCGCAAAAGAGTCCAGCGGCGCAGACGGATGTCCGATTGGGACCGTCGACGCACGCGGCGAATTCGGGAATGTTGGTTCCCTCACCGCGATGTCTGCACGCCAGGGCGATGAGGCTTACCAGAAAAATGCGTTTCAAATCGCGCTGACGATCTCGCCCGACAGTCCCTTCCACTTTCGCAGATATTCGCGGCGGTCCTGGTTGTATTTCGCCACCAGCTCGCTGTACTCGGCGAGCCTCCCCTGCCGCTCGTACATCTTTTTCGGCTGCAGGTAATCGTGATCGTCGACCCCCGGCACTTCGGTGGCGATGCGATAGCCGAAGTCCGGGTCCTTCGCCCACCGGATTGTCCCCTCGGCGATCGCCTTCACCACCGCCGACGACTGCTGAATCCTGACTTTCTTGGAGCGGTCGTCTTTCTCCGTTCCACCGATGCGCCCGGTGTTCATGAGATAGACATCCATCGGACTGCTTTTCATGAGCTCCAGCATCCGATTGCCTTGCTGCGCGTGCAGCAGCGGGAAAAATGGGTTCGTGCCGGGCACGCGGAGGGATTTCCCCGCCTCGGCCGCCCCGCCCGCGCTCGTTCCTTTTGTCTCGCCGAGCATGAAATAGGCGGCGGCGAGTGGACCTTCGAGCTTCGCGACCGCTGGAATGATGTTCTCGTTGCGATTGAGAATCAGGAGGAAGTCGGCTTTTTTGATTTCGCGCGCATCGTACGCGCCCTGGATGTCTTCCATGCGGATGACGGCGCGGCCGTTGGGCGTGTAGGAGGTGTCGAAGTAGTCGATTTTCCCCTGATCGTTCTGCGAAACATTCTCGAGATAGGCATGCGTCGATGCGCATGCGTGGTAGATGGTCGGCTCGTCGTTCGGATTCAGGCCGAATGTTTTCGCGAAGCAGCCGTTTTCGGTGGCGTAGATTTTCCCGCCCGGCATCAGCGCGCAGAAATCATCCTGGACCGGCGATGAATTGTTCTGCTTCGTGAACGTTGTCGTCGTTTTGCCTGTCCCGGAGAGCCCAACGATGAGACCGACCCGATTTTTTCCGGCGACTGGAATCACTTTGCACCCGGAATGCAGAGCGAGACCGCCGCGGTCGTAGACGATCTTGTTCCACATCCGCAGCCCGCCCTTTTTCGACTCGCCGAAGTAATCGGAGTTCAGGACGCGCGTGATGTTGTTTTCGAGATCGACAGCGATCAGGCGGTCGTCGGGATAACCTTCCGCTTTCAGATTCGGCGTGTAGATGACGGTGACGGCCGGCTCGAACGCTTCGAGCTCTTCCCGCGTCGCGGGATAGTAGAGGATCTGCTGCATGCCGGCGATGTTGGCGTTCGATTTCTCGATGACGAGTCGCGCCGGAACTCGGAAAGCCGGATCGTTGCCGATGAAGCCTTCGATCACCAGCATGTCGCGCGTGCGGATGTAATCGTTTTGAACCTTCGCGACACGTTCGTATTCCGATCGCGTGATGGTCTGATCGGAATGATTGTCTGGCGTGTCGGTGGCGATGAACGTGGACAGCTTTGACCGCGACACGACCTTGGTCGCGACGTTGACGTTCCCAAACTCCGTCTTCCGGCAATTGGGCATCTCCTCGGTGAACCGGCGCAAGTCCTGCGGCATGGGATTCCAGATGATCGATTTCGGCTTGACAGGCAACGACTTAACGCGCGTCAGAGTGTCGGTCATAGGCGGCCCGGATTGTACATGAGACGGGCTGAAGCCCGTCCTACATGCGATACGCTTGCCTGCATGGCCGATCTCGCCTCCCCTACTCTCGAAGCCCTGCGCGCGCGCATCGCGCATGTCCTGCCCGCACAGGTCCGCGCGTCGGTCGATCCACTCACGGAAGAGCAGATGTGGTGGCGGCCTAACGAGAAGTCGAACTCCGTCGCCAATCTCGTCCTGCACCTTGCCGGCTCGCTGAATCACTACCTCAATCGCAACATCGGCGGCATTCAATATGACCGCGATCGCGATGGCGAATTCGCCGCGCGCGCATCGATGCCAAAACGCGAGGTCATGGCGGTTTTCGACGACATGGTCGCCAAGGCCGATCAGACGCTTGCGAAGATCAAACCGGACCAGCTCACCGGACCGTCGAGCGACCCTGAGCGCCTGAGCTATCTCGTCGAGGACCTCATCGGCATCGTCACGCACGTCTCCACGCATACCGGCCAGATCGTCTGGATCGCGAAGATGCTCAAGGAAGGTGCGCTCGACGAAGTGTGGATCCGCGCGCACAAACGTCACATTTGGAGAAGAGCATGATCGCGGCGATCGCGCTTTGGTTCGCCACCGCCAATGCACCGCAGTACGAGGTCTACGCCATCCGCTACGCGACCATTCCCGATTTCCCGGTCGCGGGTTTGATCGCCGACGCCGACAAAACTCGCAAGCTCGACATCGCCATGATGGTCTGGCTGGTGCGTGGGGGCGGCAAAAACATACTCATTGATAGCGGGTTTTATCGTCAACAATTTTTCAAGAGCTGGAACGTGAAGGACTTCGTGCGCCCCGACCAGGCGGTCGCGAAGTCAGGTGTGAAGCCGGACGACATCACCGACGTGATTCTCACCCACGCGCATTGGGACCATGCCGACGGAACCGACCTTTTCCCCAAGGCGCAGGTGTGGATTCAGAAAGACGAGTACGCCTACTACACCGGCGAAGCATGGCAGCCGGGCGGAAAGCACGGCGGAATCGATCCGGATGATGTCAACGTCTTCCTGCGCACGAACATCGCGGGCCGGCTGCATCTCGTCGACGGCGATCAGGAGATCCTGCCCGGAATTCGCGTCCACATCGGCGGCAAGCACACCTGGCAATCGCAATACGTCAGCGTCGCGACGCGATCGGGCACCGTTGTCCTGGCGTCGGACAATATGTACCTCTACGAAAATCTCGAGAAGCACGTGCCGATCGCGCAGACGTTCGATCGTGAGTCGAATCTTCGCGCCCAGGACCGGATGAAGACGCTGGCAGGCAAACCGGAGTTGATCGTGCCCGGACACGACCCGGCCGTGCTGACGCGTTTTCCCAAAGTTGCCGACGGCGTGGTGCGCATCGATTGAAAATCGCGATCGTCGGCGTTGGCGGAATCGGCGGCTACTTCGGCGGAAAGCTCGCCAAGGCAGGAGTCGACACGGTTTTCATCGCGCGCGGCGCAACGCTGGCCGCACTGCGATCGAAAGGGTTGCGCGTCGACAGCATCGGCGGCGATTTTGTTGTCGACCGCGTCAACGCGACCGACAATCCGCCGACGGTTGGTCCCGTCGACGCGGTCATCTTCGCCACCAAGGCCTGGCAAATTCCTGAGGCCGCCGAAAAGGCGAAGCCGCTGATCGGAAAGGAGACGATGGCCGTGCCGTTGCAGAACGGCATGGAAGCGCCGGATCAGCTCGCGCGCGTCCTGGGCCGCCAGCACGTCCTGGGCGGACTCTGCGGGATCGTGAGCTTCATCGTCGCGCCCGGTCACATCAAGCACGCCGCGATCGACCCGTTCGTCATGTTCGGAGAGCTCGACAACTCTCGCACGGCGCGCGTCGAACGTCTGCGCGAAACATTCGAACGCGCCGGAATCAAAGCCGACATTCCGCAGGACATCCACCGCTCGATGTGGTCGAAGTTTCTTTTCATCGCGCCGATGAGCGCGATCGGAGCGCTGGCGCGCGTTCCGGTCGGCTCCTGGCGATCGATTCCCGAGACGCGTGCGATCGCGATCCGCGCCCTCGACGAAATGGTCGCGGTCGCAAGCGCGCGCGCCGTCGACCTCGGCAGGGATGCCGTCGAGCGGACGCTCGAGCGCTACGACAACATGGCCCCCGATTCGACCTCATCCCTACAGCGCGACATCATGGAAGGCAAAGCATCCGAGCTCGAAGCGCAGGTCGGCGCGATCGTGCGCATGGCTCGCGAAGCGAAAGTCGCAACTCCGGTTTGCGAAACGCTTTATGCTCTCCTGCTGCCGCAAGAGCGGAGGGCTGTTAGTATCTCGAAGCCATGACGAAGTCGCGCAAAAACGCCACCGTGCGCGCTGCGAAGGACCATCCGGCGATCGCCGAGGCGAAGAGGGTGCTGGAGGTGGAGGCGGCGGCCATCGTCGGCCTCATCGACCACCTCGACAACACCTTCATCGAAGTCGTCGAGTTGATCAACGCCATCAGCGGCCGCGTCATCTCGATGGGCCTCGGCAAGTCGGGAATCATCTGCAAAAAAATCAGCGCCACGCTGGCGTCCACCGGAACGCCATCGTTTTTTCTCCATCCCGCCGAGGCCATCCACGGCGACCTCGGCATGATCGTGCGCGGCGACGTCGTCCTTGCTGTCTCGCATTCCGGCGAGACCGAGGAGCTGGTGCGACTGTTGCCGAGTATCAAGCGCCTCGGAGCAGAGCTCGTCGCAATCACCGGCAATCCTGCTTCGACGCTCGCCAGGGGCGCCGACTATCACCTCAACGCGTCGATCTCCAAGGAAGCGTGTCCTCTCGGCCTGGCACCGACGGCATCCACGACCGCCGTTCTCGCGCTCGGCGACGCGCTCGCCATGGCGCTGCTGCTCAGAAAAGGATTCAAGGAGGAGGACTTCGCTTTCCTCCATCCGGGCGGAAAGCTCGGCAAGCGATTCCTCCGCGTCCGCGATCTGATGCACATCGGCGAGCAGGTGCCGATTGTCGACGTCTTCACGCCGATGCACGACGCGATTTATGAGATGTCGAAGAAGGGCTTCGGCATCACCGCCGTCGTTCGGAGCGATCGCGTTCTGGAGGGCGTCATCAGCGACGGCGATCTGCGCCGGCTCCTGCAGCGCGATGAGGACATCGTCAGGAAAAACGCCGGCGATTGCATGAAACGAAATCCGTTCACGATCGAAGGCAATGAGCTCGCCTCCGCGGCCCTGCAGATCATGGAGCAGCGCAAGATCACATCGCTGTTCATCACCGATGGCGAGATGCGCGTGGAAGGGCTCATCCACCTGCACGATCTGTGGGGTCTGGAGCTGTTTTGATGGCCAGCAATCCGGAAGTCGTGCTGCGCTATCGCGATGGCAAAACGCGGCGCGCGACTCTGCTCGCGACCGATACCGATCGCGAGATTTTCAGCATCCAGGGTGATGACGGCAAAGCGATTGAGGTGTCGTTCAAGGAATTGAAGGCGGTTTTTTTTCCGCAGCACGAAGCCGATGACTCGATGGAGCCGGCCGTCGGAAGTCAGTTGTCGGTCGAATTTGCGGATGGCGAGGTGATCCGCGGAGTCGCGCAGTACAACCCCGAGCGAAACGGCTTCTATCTTTTTCCTCTCGACAGGAGCAAAAACGACCGGATCTTTGTTGTGAACTCCGCCATCATGTCGATTGAGGTGGAAAAGCTCCAGTGAAATTCGTCCCGATTCTTCTGGCACTCGCATTCACAGCCCAAGGCTCAGAAATCGACAGTGCCGCCACCGCCATGGCGGGCATGGAAGCGACCTTCACGCAGCGCTTCACTCCCAAGGGATTCAGCAGCAGCCAGGTCGAAAGCGGATCGGTGATCTTCGGAGCGCTTCCGATGATACGGTGGACTTACAGCAAGCCCGAGGAAAAGGTCTTCGTCTTCGACGGACATCAGTCATGGTTTTATGTCGCCGCTGACAAACAGGTCACCGTCGCCACAATCGACGATCGCCGGCGAAGCGAGCTTCCCTTTCTGCTGATCGGCGATCCGGCCGCGCGGGAGCGTCTGTTCGTGGTCAGCGAATCGCGGCGCGGCGGCAACGTGATCGTCTCACTCCAGCCGCGCAATGCCACCACCGCGATCAGAAACCTCACCTTGACCATCGCTGCCAACACCCACCTCATGCAGCAGATTCAGTATTCGGATCGCGAAGGAAATCGGACGGTATTCGATTTCTCGGGATTTCGCCGCCGCACAATTTCGCCGGAGCTCTTTCGCTTCACGCCTCCTCCGGGCGTGGAAGTCGTTTCGGCATCGTGAGGATCTGATGGCGCAGGAATTTTCGTTCGACGTCGTGTCGAAGACCGACATGCAGGAAGTCGCCAACGCCATCCAGCAGGCGCAGAAAGAGCTGGCGCAGCGATTCGATTTCAAAGGCAGCAAGAGCACGATCGAGCTGACCGCCGATGAGATCGTTCTCAGCTCCGACGACGAAGGCAAGCTGCGGAGCGTGAAGGACATCGTGGAGACCAGGCTGGTGAAGCGTAAGGTGTCGCTGAAGGCGCTCGATTACGCGAAAGTCGAGCCGGCCGCCGGGGGGACGGTGCGGCAGCGCGCGAAGATCGTTCAGGGCATCGAGAGCGAGAAGGCCAAGGCCATCGTGAAGACGATCAAGGACGCCAAGTTGAAGGTCCAGGTGTCGATTCAGAGCGATCAGGTGCGCGTGGTCGGCCGAAGCAAAGACGAGTTACAGAAGGCGATCTCGCTCGTGCGCGAGAACGACTTCGGCATCCCGCTGCAGTTCGTAAACTACCGCGGTTGAGGTGGTTTCGATTATTCTTCCCGCCGTGAGCACGCACCCCACCTACGAGCAAGTCTCGCGCGCCGAGAGGCTCATCGATCTGATCGCGCCGAAGCTGCAGATGGTTGAGGAGGAGCTCCGCCGCAACTTCAAGTCGAACATCAAGACCATCCACGACGTGGGCGAGCACATCCTGGGCGGCGGCGGAAAGCGATTGCGTCCGGCGCTTCTGCTCCTGGTGTCGAAGATGCTGCGCTACGAGGGCCATCGCGACGTCGTTTACGCCGCGGTCATCGAATTCATTCACACCGCAACGCTTGTCCACGACGACATCATCGACGAAGCAGCCATCCGGCGCGGACGCACATCGATCAACTACGGCTGGGGAAACAATCTGACCGTTCTGGTCGGCGACTATCTCTACACCCATTCGATGAATCTGGCCCTGGCCGAAGGCAATATGGAGATCCTGCGGCTGCTGTCGAATGTCACCATCCGCATGATCGAAGGAGAAATCATCGGCGTGGAGCAGAACGGTCACGCGGATCTGTCGTCGGATGACTATTTCGAGATCGTCGGCCGTAAGACGGCCGCGCTCTTCGGCGCCTGTTGCCGCATTCCGGCGTATCTTGTCGATCTGCCTGAAAGCTCCGCCGCTTCCCTCTTCAACTACGGTTTCAACCTCGGCGTTTGTTTCCAGTTGATCGACGATCTGCTCGACTTCACCTCCAGCACCGAGGTCCTCGGCAAACCGGCGCTGTCGGATTTGAAGGAAGGAAAGCTGACACTTCCCCTGCTTCTGGCCATGCCTCGCGCTTCCGAGAAGGAGCGCGAGAAGATCGCGCGCGTCGCCACCAGCAAATCCTTCGAGGATGTCGACCCGGCCGAATTGATCGAGCTGGTCACTCGCTACGACGCACTCGATCAAACGCGCGCGATCGCACGCGACTACGCCAGCCGCGCCCGCGCTGCACTCGAGCCATTCTCCGATTCATCCGCGAAAGAGGCGTTGGACATGGCTCTCGATTTCGTGTTGGAACGCGATCGGTGATTTGAAAGATCGCCCCGCAGTCATCGCTCCTCCCCCGCTTTTGGGCCTTGCTTGTATCGCAGCCGGCTTCATCGCCGGGCATTACATGCCCTTGCCGTTCTTCCCAGCTCCCGGCTGGCTTCGTGTCGCGATTTCGACTGTGCTGTTCTTCGCAGCTGTGGCCCTCATCATCCTGTCGCGTCGAGAACTAGTGAGGCACGAGGAACATCCGAATCCGTATCGGCCGACGAATGCCATCGTCAGCAGCGGCATCTACAGCCGGACCAGGAACCCGATTTACGTCGCGTTCATGATCGTGGTGCTGGCGACCGCTGTTGCCGCCGACAACGCGTGGCTCTTGATGGCGATCGTGCTGCTATTCGTCCTCCTCAGGTTTGTAACGATCCGGGCGGAGGAGCGCTATCTGTCGGCGAAGTTCGGCGCGGAGTACGAGGAGTATCGGCGGCGCGTTCGGCGATGGATTTAGCTACGACAGCATCTCCATGATCTCGGCCATGGCGGCGCGCGCGCGGCTATGGATGTTGGCGCTTTCCTTCTCGTTGGTCAGCTTGATGACCTTGTTGTACTGCTCGATCGCTTTGGGGTAATCGTGCAGGCCATGGTGGTAGAGCTCGGCCTTGGCGAGCTTGGCCTCCATATCGGAGGAATCGAGCTCGATGATCTTGTTGAGGAAGATCATGGCGGTGTCGTACTTCTGTTCCTCGAGCGCCATGCGATGGCGCAATCGATAGAGCGAGATCAGCTCGTTGTGCTTGGGATCGACCCACGCGCCCGGCAGATGGCGGAACAGGGACGAGAGTAAACGATTCCTATTCCCCGGAAATCTCTGCCGCATTCTCGCCACACCCTCCACCTAAGAAAAACTCGAATTGCGGTTATCTTACGTGCCCTCCGCAACATAGTCAAGACGTTGACTACGTGCCGCATGCTACCATCATCGCGATGCGCGTGGCAGTTTATCCCGGGTCGTTCGATCCGCTGACCAATGGTCATCTCGACATCATTCGCCGTGGAGCGCATCTGTTCGACCGCTTCCTGGTGGCCGTGCTGGAGAACGAGGGAAAGTCGCCGCTCTTCAGCGTCGCGGAGCGGAAGGAGTTGATCGCGCGGTGCACCGCGGGGATGCCGGGCGTTGAAGTGCACTCCTTTTCCGGATTGCTGGTGGATTTCATGCGGCGGGTGAAGGCCGGCGTGGTGGTGCGCGGAATTCGGGCGGTGTCGGACTACGAATACGAGCTGCAGATGGCGCTCATGAATCGCGATCTCAGCCCGAACGTCGAGACAATCTTCATGCTGCCGGCGGTCGAATACACCTACGTCTCCTCGCGTCTGGTCAAAGAAGTCTTTCGCCTCGGCGGCGACGTTGCCCGCCTCGTCCCCCCGCCCGTGCTCGAATCGCTGAAAGCGCGCCTCCCCGTTACGGTCGGGGGGTAATGGCCGGACCGGGCGGCGCATCACCGGCGGCGCACTTCGCGGACGGACGCGGAGCCGGATCGCGATTTTCGTTGAAGCACCAGTTGACGAATTCAACGCCGTAGCGGCTCTCGACGTCGGAAGAGACTGCGGCACGATCGATCTGATGGAAGTCGAAAGTGATCGTGCCGCCGGCGTCGACGTTGCCGATGAGATAGCCGTAGACGTCCGTCTTCGCGCGCTCCGGTGGAAATCCTGCGGTGGTGTCAGGCAGCCGATAGCGGATTGCTCCTGCCGTGCCGATGATGATGCCCGGCAGCACGCCGCCGTGCGATCGCCAGTACGCGGTGTCGTAGGCGTCGCGCAGAATGAAATGCGAATGGCTCGCCAGCACGTAAACATTCTTTTTTGACTTCTCGCGAAAATCGAGCAACGCGTTGTACACAACGTTGCCGCTGTACTCCCCTTGCGCCCACTCGTTCATGCTGTGGTCGCAGCCGAGGGAGTGCGGCAGCGCTGCGTGCATGCCGACCACCACCGTCTTGACCTTCGAATCATTCGCGTCGTGATCGAGCACGCGCTTCACCCATGCCATCTGCGCATTGTCGAAGGTGTCACTGGACGCATTGTCCATGGTGATGAAATCGACGCCGCCTTCGACCCAGTGGTAGTAGGTCCTCACGGTGCGATCGTTTGGATTGTCAGCGAGTCGCTGCTGGACGATCTCCGGACGCGTGAGCCAATCCGCAAATTGCGCAACATAATCACCACGATTTTTTATGATCGTTTCGTGATTGCCGATGCCGAGAAAGACGGGCACGGGTGAAAACGGATTGATCTGATTCCGGATGAAATCCGGCCAGGCCCCCGAAAAATACGACAGGATGGTATAGGGCGTCTTGGCCTCGTGTTCCATGTCTTCATCGACCTTGTGGAATGCGCGGAAATCGCCGAGGTGCCAGTAAAACGCCGCGTTGTGCGATTTCACGCCGGCCGCGATCGCGGGCATGACGACATCGCCGCAATTTCGTGAATCGCCGGCGACGCCGAAGCGCCAGGTCTGCGCCGAAGCTGATGAGGCCAGGAAAAAGAAAATGAGAAGTTTGGGCATAGCCGCGCCATCCTAGCAGGGTGCTGCTACTCGCTGCGCGGATCCAGCGCGTCTCGCACGCGATCACCGATGATGTTGAAGGCCGCCACCGTCAGAAAGATCGCGATGCCGGGAAAAACGGCCAGCCACCAGGCGTACTCGAGGTGTTGTTCCGCGGAATAGAGAATGTTTCCCCACGTCGGCGTCGGCGGCGGCACGCCCATGCCGAGAAAAGAGAGCGCCGATTCGATCAGAATTGCGGAGGCAACGCCGAAGCTCGCCGATACCAGCACGGGCGCGAAGGCATTCGGCAAGAGATGACGGAAGATGATGCGCGCGTCGCGCGCTCCGCTTGCGCGCGCGGCTTGCGCGAATTCCATATCGCGAATCCGCAGAAACTCCCCGCGCACAAATCGCGCCTCGGTGGTCCACGAGGTCAACCCCAGCGCGATCATGATCGTGATGAACGACGGCCGGAACAGCGCCACGATGCCGAGGACGAGAAGAAGAAACGGAAAACAGAGCACGACCTCGATCAGGCGCGAGACGAGCCAATCGGCGACTCCGCCGTAAAAGCCGGCGATTGCTCCCAGAAGCGATCCGATCAGAAGCGAAATCAAGGTGGCCGTCAAACCGACCGTCAACGAAACACGCGCGCCGTGGACCACGCGCGACAAGACGTCGCGGCCGAGATCGTCGGTGCCGAGGCGATGAGCGTGGTCGGGCGGGCGGAGGCGGCTCGCGATGTCGACCGCGTTCGGGTCTCCGGTGATCATCGGCGCGATCAACGCCATGATCGCGACCACTCCGACGTAGGCCAGCGCGACCAGCGCGAGCTTGCTGCGCCGAAAACGACGCCAGGTCATGGCGGTCACCGTGTCGCGTCTCAAAGCGGTGTCTCCTCCAATCGCACCCGCGGGTCGGCCAGGGCGTAGAGAATGTCGGCCAGGAGGCTGGCGATCAGCGTCACGACCGCCGTCACGACCGTCAGGCCAAGGATGGTTGGATAATCGCGAGTCAGAATCGACATGAAGTACAGCCGCCCGATTCCGTCCCATTGAAAAATCTGCTCGGTGATGACGCCGACCGACAGCAGCGACGGAATCGTCAAACCGAGGAGCGTGATCAGCGGAATCAGGGCGTTGCGGAATGCATGGCGCCACAGCAGGCGCTGCGGTGCGACACCCTTTGCGCGCGCCGTGGTGATGTAGTCCTGATGAATCACCTCCGTCAACGCCGATTTGGTGAAGCGCGCGAAGATCGCGACCTGCGCATAACTCAGCGTAATCACGGGCAGGACCAGATGTCGCGCGTGATCGATCAACTTCTGACCAGCGGACAGATCGAGATATTCGTCGGAGGTCATTCCAAACGTAGGCAGGATCCCCAGCTTTACGGAAAACAACTCCATGAGCAGCAGCGCCACCCAGAAACTCGGCAGCGAGTAAAGAAGGAAAAAGAGAACGGCCGAGGCCCGCTCGATGGGACGCCCCGATCGGGTCGCGCTCCACAATCCGATGGGGACACCAATGGCCGCCGCCATCAGAAAGGCGATGCCGTTGAGCTCGAAACTGTTGGGAAGTTTTTCGAGGATCCGTGTCGTCACGCGGCGGTGGTCGACCAGCGAGGTCCCGAAATCGAGCCGCAGCACTCCGCGAAGCCAGTAGAGATACTGCGTGACCAGCGGCTGATCGAGATGGTATTCGTGGCGAATGGCCTCCAGAACCGGCTGCGACAGATTATGCGCGCCGTGCGCGCCGATGTAGAACGTGATCGGATCGCCCGGAACGGCGTGGACCAGCGCGAAGACTGCGATGGTGATGCCGATGAACGTCAGGACGGCGTACAAGAGCCGGCGCACGACGTACGATGTCATCGCGATCGATTATCGCCGCCTCAGCGGCACATCGTGAGTGCGCTGGTCGATCGGAATCCACCAGCCCAGCTCCCCAGGGAACCATTGGAACAGGCCCCACCCTTTGCTTTCCTTGGCTTCGCGGATGCGCTTGTTGATCGCCCACTTCGAGGAGACCTGCAGCGTCCAGGTGTAAGGCTGATCGTCGGCCAGCAGCGCGTGGAGTTGCCGATAGATTGCTTTGCGCTTGGTCTGATCGAACTCTCGCCTCCCCGTTTCCAGCAGGCGGTCAGCTTCGGGGTTGGAATAGAAAACAAGGTTCTGACCGCGGGGCGGAAACTGCGATGAATGAAAGAGCGCAAACGGATCGGGGTCGGGATCCAGATTCCATGACAGATATGCGCACTGGTAATTTCCGGCCAGCACGCGCTGAATGAGCGTCGCGAAGTCGAGCGGAACGACATCGAGCTGGATGCCGACTTTCTTCAACTCGGCCTGGAAGAGCTGCGCGAACGGATTCGAGGCCACGCTGCCGGCGGTGATCAGCATCTCGAGTTTCAGCGGCTTGTTGGCTTTGTCGAGAAGCCCGTCCCGATTCGTGTCGAGCCAGCCCAGGGAGCGAAGCGTGCGCAAGGCTTCCTGCGGGTTGTACTCGATCACCGGCACCTCGGGGTTGTACGCCCACTGATCGGGCGTGAACGGTCCATTCATGGCGCGCGCAGTGCCGTGGTAGACGTTCTCGATGATCGATTTGAGATCGATGCACATCGCCAGCGCGCGGCGCAGGCGCTTGTCGCCGAGCACCGGATCGCGATTGTTCCAGGCGATGTAGTTGTAGTTGAGCGTGTAGAAGCGGCGGAAATCGATGAACTTCTGCAGCTCGGGTTGCCTCCCGTCCGCAAGCCAGGTATCGGTCGAAATGATGGTCTCGTCGATCTCGCCGCGTTTCATCGCGTTCCAGGCCGTGATGTCGTCAGCGATCACTTTGAACAGGACGCGCTGAAGATTCGGGCGCGGACCCCAGTATTCCGGTCGCCGCTCCAGGAGGATCTCCTTGCCGGAAACACGCCGCACCAGTCGATACGGTCCGCATCCGACCGCTTTCGATGTGAAATCGATTTTGAAATCGCCGTGCGAGTAGACGTGCTCCGGAATGACGAGGAGATCGTTGAAGTGCGCCAGTTGCGGCGAGATCCCGTCCTTGAATCCGATGACGATGGTGTGGGCGTCGACGATGTGCGTCGACCGCAGATCGAGTTGATCGAATGCGCCCGCGATCTGCGGCGCTTCGGTCTGCGGATCGACGATCTTCTTCAGCGTGAACATCACATCGCCGGAGGTAACGGGCGATCCGTCCGAGAAGGTCGCACTCGGATTGAGATGAAACGTGTATAGCCGGCCGTCGCTGGAGATGTCCCACATATCCGCCAGCCCCGGAATCGCCTGCAGATCGGCGTCGAAGTGCACCATCGGCGTGTGGAGGTAGAAATCGACCTGACGGTCATTGACGCTCTGCGCCATCACCGGATTGAGCGTTGCGATTTCGCCCTGGAGGCGGCGGACGACCGTCCCGCCTTCCTGCGGCTTTTTCAGATCCTCGGAGCTCGAGACGGTGGGAAGCGGCCGCTCGTTGGTGCAGGCAAGGAAGGCGAGGAGCAGAAGGACGACGCATCGCTTCACGCCGTCCATTATAGGGATGCGTCATCCTGAGCGAAGCGAAGGATCTCATCAGCGAGATTCTTCGCCGTCTTCGCGGCTCAGAATGACGCTGTCACTGGTTCACGTCGATCGCTTGCGTTGCGACGTTGTAAAAGGCGTCGACCGCGCGGACGATGACGAATTTTCCCTGCACCGCGCTTCGCTTCAGGTGGAACGTTTCATCCGGCGAATCGCTCATGCCGTCTTCGGCGGTGAGGCGGATCCATTTCTGCGCATCGGCGGAGTACTCGACCTTGCCGATCGGCGAGAGTTTGTCGGTCACGTGGATGACGACGTCCTCCCCTTGCGTCGTAAAGGCGATCGCCGGGGGCGTGTTGTCGACCTGAAACACCACGCCTTCTTTCGCGGTCGTCATGGCGTCGTCGGGGTTGTCGACGATGTCGCTGGCCACCAGCCGCAATTCATACGAACCGTCGGGCAGCTGCGACGTATCGAAGTTGACCGAAGTCTCATCGACGTTTTCGCGCAATCGCAGCCAACGCTGCGCACCCTGGCGCCGGAAATAGAGCGAGTAGCGGAGAGTGTCGCCGTTATCGTCATGCGCCCGCCACGTGATGGTGCGATATCCCTTGCGGAAGACCTTCTTGCCGGGTTCGTTCTTGTCGCGCGGCGCGTCGAGGCTCATGAAGATTCCGTACTCGTCGGGGTTGGTGGCCTCGACAACTTGTGGTGCCTGCGGATAGTTGCCGGTGATGTACACCACCGCCGGATCCTGCACGGTCACGGAATCAATGACCGGCGCGATGTTGCGGTTGATGAATGCGACTGTGACGCCGTCGACCGCGACATCTGCGGCCGGCTTCGGCATGGTCAACTTCCATTGCAGATAGCGCCCTGCCGGAACGTCGATCGACCCCTGTTGCGCGCTGACGGATGTGCTCCACGGACTCCAGGTCGCATCAGGATTTCGTGTGTTGCCCGATCGGAATGCGATCGCGAGATGGCCGTCGGCGACATCGGTGCCTTCGATCCGATAGTGGCCGAAGTGCGAAAACCGTTCGACATCTTTGACCGCCGATCGGAATTCGGCCTTGGTCGACGGCGCGCCATCCATGCGGTAGACCGCGCCGCTGTTGGTGGTCGTGATCAGAGTGTCGCCGCCGCCGTTCGAGAGCGATACGACCTGTTTTTCAGGAACTGCCGCCAGAAGCGATACTTCGCCTTCTTTGAATCGATAGAGGCGGCCCTGCGGACCCGTCGACAGCAAAATGCCGCCCTCCGGCGCAGCCGTGAGGGCGTAGACCATTTCCTTATCGAACTTGCGCACGACCTCGACAAAACCGTCAGGATTGATCTTGTACAACTCGCCGCTGCCCGCTGGTGACGGTGTGGAACCTTGCTCGTCGAATGAGAAGCTGACCTCGACGTTGGCAGTGGACTCTTCCTTTTTCTGCTGGTCGGCGCCCGCCCCGCTGCTTCCGCTCCCGGATGACGGCCCGGTTTGCTGCGCGCCCGGCTTGGTCTGCTGCGGCTTCGCGGGTGCGCTTGCCGGAAGCACGTTGCTGACGCCGGCCGCCCAACCGATACCATTATTATCAATATATATCGTAGATATTTCATTCAACGACGAATCGAACAGCGCGTGCGCCGAACCATCCGGCTTCACTTCGTAGATCCGACCCTTCCCTGAGCCGCCGACCAGCAATGTTCCGTCATTCTTGACGGCCAGAGATCGCAGATGTGTTTCTGGAGAATCGAAAAAGACCTTCGACTCGCCGTTCGGTTTCACGCGAAAGAGTTTTCCGTCGACGCCGGTCGCGATCGCCAGATCGCCGTCCGGCAAAAACGCCATCGCCCAGATGTAGGCCTGCTTCGGATCGACAAAGGTCGACCCTTTGCCGCTGTTTGGATCGACACGATAGACCTTGCCGTTCGGTGAAGTTCCGACGAACAGCGACCCGTCGCGAAACGCCAGAGCGTAAACCTCGGGCTCCGGCGCGGTGTAGAGCAGTTTCAGGTCCGTTCCATGAAGGCGATAGACCTTGCCGTCGTTGCCCGTGCCGAAGAATCGATCGCCATTCGGCGCCGTGGCCTGCGACAGGACGAACGGATCGTTGAACGACCCGACTTTCTTCAGCGCCGGACCCGGCCGCAACTCGCCGCGCGAGGTGACGGCGAAGCCCTCGATGTCGCCGGCCAGAAAATCTTCGGTAGTGCGAACGCGCCAGAACTGCGGCGCGACGGCAAGTGCATTAGCTGCCAAGGACGCGCTGAAAGCCAGCGCGAAAATGAAACGCATGAAAGGACCTTTCAGTCCTGAGTCCTGAGTGCTGGGTCCTGAGTAACATCGCTCTCAGGACTCAGGACTCAGCACTCAGGACTTCTTAGATTTGAGGCTTTACTTCGAGATCAATCTTGACCGCGCCGTCGACGATGTAGCCGAGGGGGCGGGAAAGATGTTGCGCAGCATGATATCGAACCGGTGCTTGCGCACCGTTGGTGGAATCGGCGCTGACAACCGCACGCATGCTGGGAGGCAGATTGGGCAGGTAAACGCCTGCTGTGACTGCGCCCTCAGCGGATGAATAGAGACCGATCGTCAAATCCGTCGATGGCCGCAGTCGCTCCAGCACTGCGATCACCTGCTCGAGATTCCTCGGATCGGGCGGAACGAGCGAGAAGTCGATCTGATTCGCCAGCGATCCGCTGCCGACCAGCAGATACACGCTCCCTGGCGGCTGGTTCTCGGGAATCTTCACATCGAATGTCTCGACGAAGGGCTGGCCGCGGAACGGTTTCAGCACCGTCCGCACCTTGACCGTGTCGCCGGGATTGATTTTGCCTTTTTCTGGCGTGTCGACTGACGCCTCGAGCAGCTTGGCGATCCTCAGGTCATCGTCATGGCGCAGGTGAATCTTTACGCTCTCGATGTCCGCGACCCGGAACTCATTCGACATCACATATCCGGAGACAACGGCGAGATACGCCGGGATCGCCTGCCGCGCCTGCGCGCCCGCCCACCCTTCGCGAAGTCGGATCGGCTCATCGAAGCCCTTCAGCTTGATCTCCGATTCCATCCTCACCGTTCGCTCGCCGGCCGCGCGCTGCGCATTAGCGACAACGCTGTCGGCCGCCATCGCGAGAATCAGCGGCGACAGAAGGGAGTGACGCACGATATTGACGTGATACGACTGCGACGGTCCCGATCCTTCCACTGTGACGTCGATGGGGATCATGTCGGCGTTGTCGCCCACCATACCCATGATTCCAGTCGAGCGGTCCTGACGGAACGCGCCCACGATCTTGCCGGTGCTCGCGAATTTGAACGAGCTTGCGATACTCGGCATGACCGTGACGATCTCCGATTTCGCCATCGGAAAGCTGACTTCGCCGATGTCGAGGAACGGATGTCCGAACGCATAAACGCGATTGCCATCGATGAAGGTGACCGTGCCTGTGGCGGCGACGTTGAAGTCACCGTTGAGAAGAACGGCGCCGATTGCGTCGCCGGGACGGAATTCGGCCGGCGAGTTGGCGGGCGCTCCACTGGAGCCGCTGGGGACTGCCACGAACCCCATCCCCTCGAGGACCTTCGAGAAGCGTGTGATCGTCTCCGGAGCGAAGCTGGAGAGTGAAAGCGGAATTGCGATCGGTTTGACGCCAGCGGGCGATGCGTTCATGAATCCGCTCTCGAGTTTTTCGAAGAGCTCAGTAGTCTTGTGATTCGCGATCGCGCCCAGGAATTCCGAGCCGGTCATCCGGGGAGTTGCCGCCACCACCGCTGCCGCCGTGTTCGTGCCGAGGTCGGCGATCTTCAGCATCTCCTCGATCGGCGTAATGCCGGCTACCGGCTCCTTCGCGAACTGCCAGGAGTACGCCAGCGCGCCGATGACTTTGCCGTCGATGTAAACGGGCGAACCGCTCATGCCCGCGATCACGCCGGCGCGCTGCACCATCGGCGCGTCGATTTTGGCGAGGATGAGGTCCTGTCGCGGCCCGATGTTGTGAAGGACGCCCAGGATCTCGACGTCGAACCTTTCGAGGCGGTTGCCTTCGAAGACCGTGATGCCGTAACCGCGCATTCCCTTCTGGATCTGGGACAGCGGCATCGTGTCTGCCGCCGCGGTCGCGGCCAGGAGCACGGTCAGGATGGTTAGGGAGATGGCGAGAAGTCGTCGCTCCACGGAGGGTTCAACATCGGCATCGGCCAAATCCATTTCGGCTCCAGATTACTCGTAACGGAGCGCTTCGATGGGATCGAGTTTGGAAGCTTTCGCGGCCGGGTAGATCCCGAAGACGATGCCCAGGAAGGCGCAGAAGCCGAAGGCCAGGACAATGGCCCAGATCGGCGTATGGACGGGCGGAAGCTGGACCAGCTTCGACAGCATGAGCCTCGCGATGTTCGCCAGCAGGAACCCTCCCATCACGCCCACCGCCCCACCCAGCCCGGAGAGCGCGATGGCCTCGATCAGGAATTGAAGCAGGACGTCGCGGCGGCGGGCGCCGATCGACTTCCGGATGCCGATCTCGCGGGTCCGCTCGGTCACCGAGACCAGCATGATGTTCATGATCCCGATTCCGCCCACCAGCAGCGCGATGCCCACCACCGCCGCCATCACCATGGTGGTGTTCATCAGCACGGTCGAGATCGTCTTCATGATCTCTTCCTGGGCCAGGATGCGGAAGTCGTCAGCGTCACCCTTTTTGAGGTGATGCCGGGCACGGAGAATCTCCTTCACCTGCTCTTTGGTGAGGTCGAGGTCGGCATTCGGGCGCATTTGAAACGCCAGGACGAGCTTGCGCATGTTCTCGCCGCCATAGATCGCAGTGGCGGTGGAGAATGGGATGGCAATTTGGTCATCCTGGTTGTTTCCGAATGTTCCCCCCTTCTTCTCGAAGATGCCGATGACGGTGAAGGCGCTGTCATTGACTCGAATGAGTTTGCCCAGCGGCTCGCGCCCGAGTTTCAGCGCATCGGCGACTTCCTCTCCGACGACGCACACCCGTTTCTTTCCTTCTTCATCGAGCGGCGTGAAGAACCGGCCGTGCTGCACCCAGTGATTGACGATCTCCTGGTAGGCCATGTTGACCGCGAACATCTGCGATGTGTGCCGCGCGTCGCCGTATTTCATCTGCGCGTTCGCGAAATAAATAGGGGTGAATTCGCGAATCGAGGTCGTTCCGCGCCGCACGGCCTGGGCATCGTCGAGCGTGAGATCGGGCATTTTCTGCAGAAACGGATTTCGGCGGTCGCCTGGATCGGGAAACACCTCGATGAAGGTCGATCCGATGCTCTGCAGGTCCTGCGAGATCTTGTACTGCATCCCCTGAACGAGTGACACCACCGCGATGACCGAGGCCACGCCGATCATGACGCCGAGTACGGTCAGGATCGACCGCATCTTGTTAGCGCCGATCGCGCGCAGCGCGATCCTGAGGTTCTCTAGAAACATCACCGAGTCCTGAGTCCTGCGTCCTGAGTCCTGAGCTGTGATTCGATCGAGCGCCGCAAACCGCCAACAATTCGACCAACCTCTTCCCCTTGCTGCAGCAGCCGATGTAGCGCCTCTTCATCGATGTATTCGATGTCAAACGCAACATACAGATCACTGCGCACCTCAGCGCACGAACTCTTTGCGATTGACAAAAACTGGTGGAATTCTTTGAGTCGGTCGCGCTCGAATCCTTCGGCGATGTTGGATGGAACTGAAAGAGCAGCGCCGCAAATCTGATTCCGAATCGTGAAATCGCGCGCAAAACGATACCCACTGGCCGTGCGATAGATCGCACCGGCGAACGCGCGCGCTTTCTGCCAAGCGATCAAATCTTCAAACCGAGAGATTTTTTCTTTCATCTTCCCATTGTCCCTCGGCTCAAGATTCGCTCTACCCGTCGTAGAAACTCAGGACTCAGGACTACTTGTGAATCTTCCCATCCCTGATGTGAATCACGCGCTTGGCTTCCCGCGCCACGTCATCTTCGTGCGTCACCATGATGATCGAGTTGCCGTTGCGATGAAGGTCGCGGAAGAGGTCGAGAATTTCGCGGCCTGTCTGCGAGTCGAGGTTGCCGGTGGGCTCGTCGGCAAGCAGCAGTGAGGGTTTGTTCACCAGGGCCCGCGCGATTGCGACACGCTGGCGCTGACCGCCGGAAAGCTCGTTGGGCTGGTGACTCATCCGGTCGCTCAGGCCAACGGCGGTCAGGGCTTCTTCTGCCTGGCGTTGTCGCTCGACCCGTGACATTTTCGCGTAAACCAGCGGCAGCTCGACGTTCTGCAGCGCGGTCGTACGCGCAAGAAGGTTGAATGTCTGAAAGATGAATCCGATCTTCTTGTTGCGCACCGCCGCCAACTCGTCGTCCCCCATCGTCTCGACCGCCGTCCCATCGAGGATGTATTTGCCGGTGGTCGGGCGGTCAAGGCATCCGATGATGTTCATCAGCGTCGACTTTCCCGATCCGGACGGGCCCATGACGGCGACGTATTCGCCGTGTTCGACAATGAGGTCGATGCCTCGCAAGGCATAGATCTCCTGCGGCCCGAGCTGGTACACGCGCGTCAGCTCGTGCATTTCGATCAGATGGGACCCATTGCTCGCCATCAGTCTGCCTCTTTCGAAGTCGTGGTCTGTTCCTTTGTCACCTGGACCTCGTCGCCATCCTTCATCTTCTTGAGCACGCGGAACGGACCGGTGACGACCTGATCGCCCGCCTTGACGCCGGAAAGGATCGCGACGTGCGTGGCATCGCTGATCCCGGCCTTCACTTCGGTCATCTTCACCTTCCCGTTCCTGATGACAAAGACGTATTTTTTCTTGGGAAGGTTTTCATCTTCTTC
>DASPZU010000090.1:0-39762 GCA_035636095.1 Thermoanaerobaculia bacterium | reverse complement strand
CGGCCGGGTCGTTCGCGGCGCTGTCCCGGTTCACGGGAAAGTGACCGAGGTTCGTCATGCCAACCAACGATTGTTCGCGAATTGTCCTATGCCCATGAAAACCGCGCGCTATCACTCGCTGATCATCGAGCGAAACACCATACCGGGTGATCTTGGTATCGATGCCGAGACCGCCGACGGCGCGATCATGGCGGTGTCGCACAAGAAGCGGCCGATTTTCGGCATCCAATTTCATCCGGAATCGTACGGGACCGAGTGCGGCGATCGCATCATCGAGAATTTTCTCCGCGAGGCAGGCGCATGATTGCCGCGGCCATCAAGAAACTCGTCGAACGCCACGACCTCGAGCGGAAGGAGATGTACGACGTCTTCGGCTACGTCATGGACGGCAAGGCCACCGACGTGCAGAAGAGCGCGTTTCTGGTCGCGCTTCGCATGAAGGGCGAAACTGCCGACGAGATCACCGGCGCCGCGATGGCCATGCGCGAGCGCGTGACGCCGCTGCAAACCAATGGAGCCGATGTCATCGACACCTGCGGCACTGGCGGCGATGGTCGTGGGACATTCAACATCTCGACGGTCGCGGCCATCGTCGCAGCCGGCGCCGGAGCAATGGTCGCGAAACATGGCAATCGCGCGGTGTCGTCGTCCTGTGGCAGCGCCGATCTGCTCTCCGAGCTCGGTGTCGCGATCGATCTCGATGCTGCGCGCATGAGCGAAGTGCTGCGCCGGACCGGGATTTCGTTTCTTTTCGCGCCCAAGCTGCATCCCGCCATGGGTGCGGTGATGGGCGTGCGCCGCGAGCTGGGCATCCGCACGGTGTTCAATGTTCTGGGGCCACTCACCAATCCGGCCTTCGCGAAGAGGCAGGTCCTGGGCGTCTACTCCGATCCTCTGGTCGATGTGCTGGCGCGCGTTCTTCTCGCGCTGGGCAGCCAGCACGCCATGGTGGTGCACAGCCGCGACGGCCTCGATGAGATTTCGGTGTCCGCTCCCACGCGAGTGGCCGAGGTTCGCAATGGAGAGATTCGGACCTACGACCTCACGCCGGAGGGCGTGGGCGTAGGGCAGCATCCGATCGAGAAGATCGCGGGCGGAGATTCGCGCCAGAACGCCGGAATCGCACGCGGAGTTCTTTCAGGCGAAGGCGGCGCGCGCGCCGACATCGTGATTGCCAATGCCGGAGCAGCGCTGTACGTGGCGGGGATCGCTCCCACCATTCGCGACGGGGTATCGCTGGCGCGCCAGGCGATCCAATCGGGGGAGGCCACCCGGAAGCTCGACAGCCTGATCGCTGTTTCGCGAGAAGTTGCATGAACGATTTTCTGGAGACCATCGTCGCGCACACGCGCGCGCGAGTGAAGAATCTCGCGCCGGCGTGCCCGCAGCGCCTCGCCCGGCCGTTCGCGTTTTCGAGTGCGCTGGCGGCTAAGAGAGTCGCGCTGATTGCCGAGATCAAGTCCGCTTCTCCCTCCGCTGGAACGATCATCGAGAATCCGGACGTCGATGGAATCGCACGCGAATACGCTCAGGGCGGCGCGTCGGCGATCTCGATCGTCACCGAGCCGGAGTTCTTTCGCGGATCGCACGACTGGCTCGCGCGCGCCGCGAAAGCGTCGGGTCTGCCGGTGTTGATGAAGGATTTCATCATCGATCAGCGCCAGCTTCTGTGCGGCATTGCCGCCGGTGCGAACGCGATTCTGATCCTGGCCTCGCTTCTCGATGGCGAGCGCATTCGCGAGGCCATCGAAATCCTCGACGATTTCGGTTGCGATGCCCTGGTGGAGGTGCACGACGGACGCGAATTGGAGCGCGCGCTCGATGGAGGCGCGCGCATCATCGGCGTCAACAACCGCAATCTTCGCGACTTCGACGTCGACCTTCGGACGGCGGAGCGACTGGCGAAGCGAATCCCCAAAGCCGTCATCAAGGTCGCCGAGAGCGGAATCAAGAGCCGCGACGATGTCGAGCGGCTGCGCAGCGCGGGATTCACGGCATTCTTGGTGGGGGAGTCGTTGTTGCGGCAGAATGACCGCGCCGCAGCGGTCCGGGCACTCATCGCATGACCAAGATCAAGATTTGCGGTCTGACCCGCGAGAGCGATGCGCTCTTCTGCGCCGAGCAGGGCGCCGACTTCGTCGGCTTCATCTTCGTTCCCTCCACGCCACGATTCGTCGAGCCGGAAGCAGCGGCCGCCATCGCGTCGCGATTGAAGGAAAACGAGAAACGGCCGAAGATCGTGGGCGTCTTTCGTGACTCGTCGAAGGATTACATCCGCGAGATCCAGGCGCTGGTGGGATTCGATCTGGCACAACTCCACGGCAGCGAATCCGACGACGACATCCGCGACCTCGGCATCGCCTCCGTAAAGACCCTGCGAGTCGCCGATTCGCTGCCGACCACGCAGGGCTGCACCAATGCCGCCTGGATTTTGTTCGACACCTACGACGAGCGGCGCGTGGGCGGGACGGGCCGTCGTTTCGACTGGTCGCTGCTCACCAGCTACGATCGCTCCAAGCCGTTCTTTCTTTCGGGCGGGATCACGCCCGACAACGTCGTGGCCGCCATCTCGCTGGCGCGCCCGGATGCCATCGACCTCTCCAGCGGTGTCGAGTCCGAGCCCGGAATAAAAGATCACGATAAAGTTGCACGATTATTTGAACGAGTGAGGCGGGAGTGAGAACGCTGCCGGATCGGCGCGGCTATTTCGGCGAGTTCGGCGGCAAGTACGTTCCCGAAACGCTGATGGCGGCCCTCGACGAGTTCGAGCGCGCGTATCGGAAAGTCTCGCGCGATCGCGCCTTTCGGCGCGAGTACGAATCGATGCTCGCGAACTATGTCGGGCGACCGACCGCCCTCACTGAAGCGCCGAAGTTTGCGGCGCTGTGCGGCGATTTCCGACTCTTTCTGAAGCGCGAAGATCTCAATCACACCGGCGCGCACAAGATCAACAACGCCGTCGGACAGGCGCTGATCGCGAAGCGGATGCAGAAACAGCGCATCATCGCCGAGACCGGCGCCGGCCAGCACGGCGTCGCGACCGCCACCGCCTGTGCCCTTCTGGGATTGCAATGCGTGATCTACATGGGCGAGGTCGACATGGCCCGCCAGGAGCTCAACGTTTTCCGGATGCGGCTGTTAGGCGCGGAAGTCGTGCCGGTTTCGAGCGGCAGCCGCACCCTGAAAGACGCCATCAACGAAGCGCTGCGCGACTGGGTCACCAACGTCCGCACCACGCACTACATCCTCGGCTCGGTCCTGGGGCCGCATCCGTTTCCGATGATCGTCCGCGATTTTCAATCGGTGATCGGCCGCGAGGCGCTCGATCAACTCCGCAAGCGGACGCGATCGCTGCCCGACGTGGCCATCGCCTGCGTCGGCGGCGGATCGAATTCCATCGGCCTGTTCTACGAAATGCTGCGGTACAAGTCGATCCGGTTGATCGGGGTGGAGGCCGGCGGTCGCGGCCCGAACCTCGGTCAGCACGCGGCGCGCTTCAGCGGCGGCGCGTTAGGCGTGCTGCACGGCACGCGGTCGATGATTCTGCAGGATGAATTCGGTCAGATCGCCGAGACGCATTCGATCTCTGCCGGACTCGACTATCCGTCGATCGGACCCGAGCACGCATACCTGCAGCAGATCGGGCGAATCGAATACCACGACTGCAGCGACGATCTGGCGCTGGAAGCGTTCCATCGTTTGAGCGAGACCGAGGGAATCATTCCCGCCCTCGAATCGGCGCACGCTCTCGGATGGCTGCTGCGCAACGGAGACTCGATCAAGCGGCGCGCGATCGTCCTCGCGAATTTGTCCGGCCGCGGCGACAAGGATGTGCCGCAGGTGGCAGGGATGAGGGCTGAGGGATGAGGGCTGAAAGACGCCTAATTCATCCCTCATCCCTCATCCCTCATCCCTCGCGCCTCGCCAATCTGTTCAAGAGGCTTCACAAAGAGGGTCGTTGCGGATTCATCGCCTACATCACCTGCGGCGATCCCGATGTGCACACGACCATTCGTATCATCGCCGCGCTCGAGCGCGCCGGCGCCGACGCGATCGAGCTGGGAATCCCATTCTCGGATCCCATCGCCGACGGGCCGGTCATCCAGGCGGCATCGCAACGTGCTCTGGCGGGCGGCACAAAGATCGGTGACATCTTCGACATCGCCGAGCGCATCCGGCAGGAGAGCGAGATCCCTCTCATCGCGTTCTCGTATCTGAACCCGATTATGCGATACGGCCTCGAGCGTTTTTCGCAGTCGGCGCAGAAGTCGGGAATCGATTCGGTTCTGATCACGGATCTGCCCGCCGACGAGAAACTCTCGCTCGGCAAACTTGGAATGATCTACCTCCTTGCGCCGACATCGACCGATGCTCGCATCGCCGCGGTCAATCGCGCCAGCGACGACTTCATCTACTACGTCTCGACGACCGGCGTGACCGGCGCGCGCAAAGAGCTCGATCCCGCGCTCCTGGCGCGGTTAGGCGAGGTGCGAAAGAAGGTGAAGAAACCGCTGGCGGTCGGATTCGGCATTTCGGAGCATGCGCACTATCAGAGCCTGCGTGATCGATGTGACGCCATCGTCGTGGGAAGCGCGATCGTGCGCGCGATCGGGGATGGTGACGCCACCGGCGCACCCGACCGCGCCGCCGCTGTGGTCAGGCGGATTTTAGGACGCTGACTCCGGCATCGGCATGGGCGGCATTTCGGGCGCCTGCGGGACCTCGGCCGCCGAGCTCTCCGCGATTTCACGTTCCAGCCTGCTTTGTGCCTGGCGCACCCGCGTAAGGATGCGGCCGTAGATTTCCCGCGCCTTTTTTTTGCGACCGAATCGCAGCATGGCTTTAGAGCGCCGGCCGCAGATGGTGACGACTTCGACGCCGTAAATCGCGCGCAGCGAGGCAGCCAGCAGGAACGGAAACGCCATCACCAGCCACGGCAAAAGAGTCCACACGTTGAATCTGGGCTCGGCGTTGAGGATCACCATTCCGAGAAAAAGAAAGAAGCCGCCGGTAAGGCCCATGAGGGCCACAAACCACGCCCCGATCTCGCGGTGGTATGTCGCCAGCTGCACATCTTCGAACAAGACGCGCTTTCGGATGACCTCGTAGTTTTCGCGCGTCTCGACCTCCAGGCCGTCCGGCACTTCGTACACATCCTCACGCCCGAATACATGCGCGCTTCTGCCCAATCGTGTTCGGGTTGGGTTCATTTGAGCTTGCCCATGATTGCCAGGACGATGAACACGATGTAGGCGATTCCGACCACAGCTTCCAAAAATCCAAACACGGCCGCGACGCGTACCCCGATTGTCGGCCGCCCTTCGGCCTTGGCCTGCTTGAAGCCCTTGCGAGCGTAATAAATCGTCAACACGCCGAAGGGGAGCCCGAGGAACATGAACATGAAGAGAAATCCGACGATGGCCGAGACGCGGGCCATCGATCCGTAGTCTTTGAAGCGCGTAGTCGCGGCATTGAGCGAGCCGTCGGTCCGCACGCGATCGAAGCAGCTCGGGCAAAAGGAGCCTGAGCCGACGTTCATGTCGCACAACGAGCAGATATACAGGCCGCAGCGCTGACAACTGGTGACGGCGGTGTTGCGTTCGTGATTGGCGCACGCATTCGCGCCTTCGGGCCCGCTCTGCGCGACTTCGACGACCTGCAGTTTCCGCTGCGGCGGATTGAAGGCCACCGCTTCGAGCGTCAGCCCGCAATTCGGGCAGATGATGGTCCCGGTGCGACGCAAATCATCGCCAAACAGCAACGCGCAGCGCGGACACTCGGGACCTTCGTACGGCGCCTTTTTTCTGGCCGCGGTGGCCATCGCTCGTTACGCCCACATGACGACGCGCGTTCGCGCCATCATGTCGTGAAGAGTGGTCTTCTCTTTCGTGAAGAGCGCCGGGATGTAGTCGACGATGTAAAGGAATCCGAGGAGGGCGCGGCCGACGGCACGGCCCCACGCCTGGCCGCCGGTGACGTCGGTGCCATCGGGCGAGACCACCTTCACCTTCATCGCCATCTTGCCGAGCGTCTGTCCGCGCGACTTGAGCATCAGCGCTTCGTAGATCACGGCGATGATGCTCGGAATGATGAACCAGAGGTTGAGTGCCGCGGGCGGTTTTCCGCCGGCAGCGGCAGAGAAGGCGATCGCGAAAACGAGGATCATGGTCGGAATCGAGATGATCAGGCCGTCCAGAAACTGCGCTGCGAAGCGCCGTCCGATGCTTGCGAACTGCAGGTTGGTGCGATCGACGCCCGATCGAACGTCGAGCAGTTGCTCGCTCTTGCAGGTCGCGCAGTACGGTTTCCCCTGAATGTCGACAAGGCAGTCCTTGCAGAAGGTCACGCCACAACGCGAACAGCGGCGAACGCCGACGGAAACGTCAACGTGATTGCGGCAGATCATGGTTCCCCCAGGTTGTCGTGATTGCAGCGAATTTTAGCGCATTCTCGAAAAGAGGACGGCGGTCAGGTCGCGGACGAGATTCTCACCGCTGATCGACGCGTCGTCGATGTCGAGCTTCTCCCGATACGTCCTGGCTACCTCTTCCATGAGATCGTACCGTGCGGCGGGGGACATTTTTTGTGCGCGGAGACACAGCGCCAGAAGAAATTCGCGTTCTTCGAGGCTGACCCGATGCCGGATCAGCCGCAGCGTTCGGGGCGTGCGAAGGGTGTTGAAATGCCGCTCGGCGCCCAGTTCGCCGCGATAGGCGAGCGGTTGCGACTCGCGAATGACGAGGGTGTCGGCGAGGACGTCGCCCAATCGCTTCCGATCGCCGCGAAGCATGCTCACCAGGGCGCCGACGGCATAAAACGCGGGAATGAAATCGACGACTCGCGCCATGTTGCGCACGATCGACTGATAGAGCGAAACGGGCAGTCCGCGTGCGTCGATGACGCGCAACGACAGCGCGCGTTTTCCGGGCGTCCGGCCGTGGCGCTTCACTTCGAAGTACACGTGCCATCCCCAGGTCAGGATGAAGGTCGCCGTCACGAAAATCGCGGCGGCAACCAGGCGCGGCACGATGTTCACCAGCGCGAGGTAGAGCACTGCAGCGACGGCCTGAATGATGACGGCGTCGATCATGACGGCGAGAAAACGGCTTCCCGATCCCGCCGGCTCGAGCCGGATCTTCACCTGCTCGGGCGTGGTGATGGTCAGCTCGCGCATCAGGCTTCCTCCCCCAGGCCGCGAAGAAAGAGGTAAGCCAGCAAGCCGGTGAAGAGGAGAATCGCGACCGCGATTTTCAGCGGATAGGGGAAAACGCGCGAGCTGAATTGCGAGAACGATCCCTCCACGATTCCGGCACAGACGAGCGTGAGCGCTGTTCCGATCATCATCCGCCACACCGACGGCAGCACGCGCCGTAGTGAGGCCGCGCGCGAGAGATTTCCGGGCATGAGGAAGGCGCGGCCGGCCACCAGTCCCGCCGCGGCGCTGAAGACGATGGCCGGCAATTCCAGCGACCCGTGCGGGCCGACCCATGCGAAGAAAAAGAGCGGCACGTCGTCGAGGATGTACATGGTCGCGATCGCGCCCAGGATCATGCCGTTGTAGAAGAGCAGGAGGATCGTGCCGATGATCGTCAAGGCGCCCAGCGAAAACGCCAGCATCGAGACTTTGATGTTGTGGGTGTAGAGCGACGCGCTGAAGAAGAGCGCTTTCTCGACGTTGTCGATACGCTCGTCGCCCTTCTCGATCCGCTCCACGCGATCCCGCGGCCGCTCCGTGAAAAACATCGGCGGAATCAGTCGTCGTCCGTTGGCGGGATTGATCAGCACCGCGGCAGCTCCGAAGAGCGCGCCCAGAACCATCGCGGACGCGGCGGCCGTGACCGCCAGACGCTCGCGCCGAAAGGTCGCCGGAATCTCGGTCGAGATCAGGCGCTTGAATGACGCCCACACCGACGTTTCATGCGCGGCGCGATATACGAAGCGATACGCGCGGCCGGTGAGCTGATTCAGATAGCCGAGGATTTCGGGATTGGCGGTGTTCGACTGCACGCGGTTCAGATCTGAGCAGGTGCGCCGATACAGCTCGACCAGTTCGTGCAGATCGGTTCGCGACAAGGTGTCGCCGGCCATTTCCGCGCGCTTCAAGACGTCGTCGAGGTGTTGCCACACCGGGCGCCGTTCCGCGATGAAGGCTTCGATGTTCATAGCATCTGCCGCTTCTTGATATCGATGTAGGAGTTGACGGCATCGACGCCGCAATCCTCGGCCGTTGAATCGACCACCATCGCGCCGTGTGCACGCAGCTCGCGCATGAGCTCGAGCCGTCCCAGCAGGAGATCGCGTGCCACCAGCGTGCGCGACAGCTCCTCTCGATTCGACGGCAAAAACTCCGCCTCGGCCCGCAGATCGCGGTCGCTCAACACCACGAAGAGCGGCAGATGCTGCGGCGCGAGCATCTTCACAGCGCGCAGAAGGTCGTGTCGCTCTTCGCGTTCCGGAAGGACCGTCATGATGAGGATGAGCGTGCGATGCCGTAGCCGGTTTCGCAGGACTCCTGCCAGTGCCAGGTAGTCCGTATATTGATAGGCAGCGGTCAGTTGGGTGGCGTACGCCGTGATGGCGCGCAGTTGTCGCGCGCCGCGCCCGGTGGGCAGGCCTTTGTCGACGTCGGTGTCGAACGACAGGATGCCGACCTTGTCCTCCATCCGATTGCAGATGTAGCTGATCAGCACCGCCGCGTTCACGGCGTGATCCAGCCGCGTGATCTGTTCGACGCGCGCCGCCATGCGATGTCCCTGATCGAGGCACAGCAAAATCTCCTGCGATCGATCGAGCCGGAATTCGCGGACGATGAGACGGCCATGACGTGCCGATGCGCGCCAGGCGATGTCGCGGTAATCATCGTCGTTGACGTAGTCGCGCAAGCGGTCGAAGTCACGTCCCTTGCCGATTCGAGGAGCGGCGCGGGCGCCTAGCGAACGGAGCGCAAATTGATTCAGCCGTTTGTGCATGCGCCGAACCGCTTTGAGATTGGGCAGGACGTGAATCGTGGTCGGCTCGCCGGCGGGCATGATGCGCTCGACCAGGCCGTACATCGTGACCGCGGCCCAGGCGCGATCGGCGGGCTGGCTGCCACGGGAAATGCCGCGCACCTGCATGTCCAGCGCGACGAATTCGCTCGGACGGCAGATGGCGCTGAGCGACGACGATCGCGGCTCGACCACATCCGGCCACAGTTGACGGACCATCAAGTGCAACGCGCGCGGCGAGCGGGCGCCAAGGCGGATGTGGATCGTTTCGTGTTCGTCGAGCGGCAGAGCCTCTTCTTCACTCCGTTCGATGTTGAGCTTTACGCCGCGCAACATCAGGGCTTCTCCCGCAGCAGCGACCGAGAGTGCCAGCGTCAGAGCCAGCGTGAGCCAGATCATCTCGGCCGCGACGGGAATCAATACCGCGCTGGCGGCGACGAGAAACGAGAGGCGGATCAGAAGCGGTCCGGGTCTCATGCCCCTCACCCTGCCCTCTCCCCGCAAGCGGGGAGAGGGTGGCGCGCAGCGCCGGGTGAGGGGCGTAGGCCTGACCCCATCATCGGGGCACCTCCACCTGATCGAAAATGCGGCTCAGCAGATCTTCCAGCGCCAGCCCTTCCATCTCCGCTTCGGGACTCAGCGTCACGCGATGTGCGAAGACCGACGGAACGAGCGATTTGACATCGTCGGGCGTAATGAAGTCGCGGCCCGCCAGCGCCGCCGCCGCGCGCGAGCCCTCCAGCAACGCCAGCGAAGCGCGCGGTCCTGCGCCGATCTGCACGGCATCGTCTTTTCGCGTGCTGGCAACCAGCTCCTGGATGTACCGGATGATGTTTTGCTCGACGCGAACCTGCGACGAGATGGCGCGTCGCGCCGCCATGAGCTCTTCGCCGCTCACGACCGGTTGCAGCGACGCCACGATCTCGTCGTGCAAACGCTGTCCGGCAGCGTAGGCCTGCAGAATCCGCGATTCGTCGGCGGCCTCCGGGTAATCGATGTTGATCTTGAAGAGAAATCGATCGCGTTGCGCCTCCGGCAGCGGATAGGTGCCCTCGAACTCGACCGGATTCTGGGTCGCGAAGACGGTGAAGACCGGCGAGACGTTGTAGCGAATCCCGTCGACGGTCACGGCATTCTCCTGCATCGACTCGAGCAGCGCCGCCTGCGTTCGCGGCGGGGTGCGGTTGACCTCGTCCGCCAGAAGGATGTCGGTGAACAC
Organism: Thermoanaerobaculia bacterium; assembly: GCA_035636095.1. Taxonomy (GTDB): domain Bacteria; phylum Acidobacteriota; class Thermoanaerobaculia; order Gp7-AA8; family Gp7-AA8; genus Gp7-AA10. The sequence continues at coordinate 29,556 of DASPZU010000090.1, read as the reverse complement.
CGGCCCGGGGCGAAAGACGAATTCCTGCGTCTTCTGATTGAACACGTTTGCGCCTAGCAGATCGGCGGGCATGAGATCGGGAGTGAACTGGATGCGGCGAAAACGGCAGCCCAGGAGGCGAGAGAGCGCCAGCGAGAGAAGGGTCTTGCCCGTTCCCGGGACGCCCTCGAGCAGCATGTGGCCGCCGGCCAGTAAGCACGTGATGGCCAGCGTCTTGACGCGATCCTGCCCCAGGATGACGCGATCAAGTTGCTGGCGAAGCGCGCCGAATCGCGTCGAGATTTCGCTGACGTTTTGCATTGGGCCTCCTCCTGACGGGGGCGAGTTTTCGAAAGGCGTTGTTGATGCGCTTCAGGCCGGCGCGGAGATCGGATGACGCCAGACGACGCCGGGTGGACTCGGGCGTCGCTCCGCCTAACAATTCCGCCACGCGTTTCTGCAGCGCCTCGCCGCGCAATCCGGTTTGGGCCGCCACCGTGCGCGTGAGCGCGTCCTGATAGAGCGTCAGCGCTTCCGAGTCGGTCATCGACTTCTGATACAGGGCACCCAGCGACGAAACGAGGTCGACGGCCTCTGAGCGCGTGTCGCGAAATTCTTCCTCCGGCGGTCCCACCCGCGCCGCGCCGCGCCACAACTTCAGCAGCGCCACCAGCAGGATCAGCACAAGAAACGGTCCCAGCCGCCACTCCTTGAGAAGATCGAGGGGGCCGTCGGCGCTGGCCAGGCCGTGCACGTATTCGTCGAAATAGATCGGACGCGACGCGCCCGAAAGCGCGATGAGAAGGGGAAGGTGATTTCCGATTCCCAGATTTTTGTTCTGGAACATTTCAGGCACGGTGATGACGATGATGTCGCCGGCGCCTAAGGGCTCGCGCGACACGACCACCGACTTGCCGCTGATGTAGAGTCCCACCATCCGCGCGCCCAGCGACGACGGCGCGATGCCGCGACGCTCCGGCAGCGCGATGCGCTCGATGCCGGGCGCGAACGGAAAAACCTTGTGGGCCACCGCTTCCGCGTCGTATTGCAGCGTCAACGGACCGACCGCCCCCGCCATGGCCAGGACCATCCGCCCGCCGTGCTCGACCCATTCCGCTTCGTCCGAGGTCAGCAGGGGGTTGGTGCGCTGCTTGTCGCGCAAGCGTGTCCGCTTTTTCTTGGGCGACTGTTCGTCTTCCTGCTCCTCCAGAAAATTCGGCTCGATCTTTCTTCCGATCCGAAACACCACGCCGTTCCTGGCCAGATGATCGGAGCTCACCAGGCGCGTGAGCATTTCCACGTGTCGATGACGGCGAAGGTAGGCGTAGGCCAGCGACACGCCCTCATCGGATGTGTTGGCGGCCGAGCTCTCATCGAAGGTGTGTTTGGCGGCCCGCGCATCGGTGGTGATCCACAGGACCGAGACGGCGTAGAACGCCACGATCATCGCGATCAGAGGAAAGACGTATTTCACTCGGCGCGCCTCACCTGATTCAAAATCCCCCTGGCCACTCCGCGGCACTCCGACAGCGCGTCGGGCGAGCTGTTGGCGGAGCCGTACCACTCATGTTCGAAGCGACGGGTGAGCTTCACGAAGTCGCCGCGCCATGGAATCGAGGGAGTGAGCGTGGAGACGTACTCCCAATTGGTGCGCCCTTTCCGAAATGTGAGAATGCCGTTTCCGTAGAGCGTCACCAGCACGGCGTGATACCAGGCCCGGATCGCTTCGCGGATCCGGCCCGCTGCCGCCAGCTGCACGGCGTGGCGCTCCCATTCGTTCGCGCCGCGGGACAGCGGATCGGCGTCGCGCGCCGATGTTGCCGGCACGCTCTCGACCATCACTTCCGCCGCCCGGCGTCTGCTCCGGCGGATGACTTCGAACGCCAGCACCCCGATGATGATGGCGATCATGGCCACCACCGCTCCCACGATCCAGCGCATGCCGGCCGTCGGCCGCTGCTTTGTCAGCTTGATGTCGGGCCAGAATTTTTTCAGCCAATCGAAAAAGTTGGCGAGCTTTTCGCCGATCCAATCGAAGGCTTTTTCTATCGCTTGCGCCATGCGTGTAAAAATCGAGGCGTTCTCGAGCTCGCGCGAGAAGACTTCACCGCCCGGTTTCAGCGCCTCGGCCGACTGCTGCTTCTCGAGCTCGCCCAACAACTTTTGATCGGCGGGGGAGACCGTTCCCGTCGACGCCGCGCGCAGTTGCGCTGAAGTGAGCGCCAGCCGCGATAGCAATTTGATGTCGGCGGTCGTCGCTTCGATCACCGAGCGCAGAAGGGTGTCGTCGACCTGAAATCCACTCTCGACATCGGCTCCCATCATGGCGGTTGCTTCGACGTGCGCCTGCTGGATCTGCTTGGAGGCCAGCAGCGAACGGAGGCGGTCGAGCGAGCGCGCATATTCGCGAGCCGTCATCGCGCTGAGCGGATTGGCGATCAAGAGAATCGCGAGCAGCCGCTTCATGGCTGGCGCAGCTCCTCGAACCAGACGCGAAGATCTTCGCCCGTCTCGGCCGCTCCCGCTTTGCGCACCAGAACGACGTTGGCGGCGATCCAGAACGGCTCGATCGCGATCCACGCGCCGGCGATGGTGGCCAGCACGAAGCGCCGATTGTTTCCGCTGAACAAAACACTCCATCGCGAAAGATCGGCGCCCAGAAAGACGTCGGCCAGCCACATGCCGAAGCCGAACGTGGCGGTTACATTGATGAGGGCGACCACCGAAGCGCAACCGAAGACGATCACCAGAGCGGTGACGATTCGCAGCTCGCGTCCATAGCGCGAGATCAATCGTATGGCGCCGAAAATGCTGGCGCGCTCATTGAGCTCCATCGTACCGATGGCGAGGCCGCCCACGACCGCGGCCACGATCGTTCCGATGCCGCTGAACAGTGTGGCGTAGAAGATCAGCTCCGCCAGCGTGCCCGTGAAGAGATAGCTCGCAAAGGCAACCGGCGTTACGCGCCAGGCCTCGCTGCCGGGTGAGGCGCCGCGGGCGGCCGCCAGCCTGCACGCGCGCGCGAATACTGCCCGTCCCCAAAGGGCCAGCACGAAGGCCCCGATGGCGAGATTGGCGGTCGTGCCCAGGAGTGTGCCGTAGTGCGACGCTTCGCTCCCGACTTCCAGCAGTCGATCGATGAACAGCGCCTGCATGAAACGGTAGGGAATCGAAGTGGCGATCACGACCGCCGCCCACGGAGCGGCGATCATCGAAACGATGTCGGTCGATTCGTCGAGAACGGAGGTGGTCGACAGCGGCGCGTGAATCAAAACATTCCCGACAGCAGCGCTCCGGCCCACACCATCATCCGCGCGCTGACATAGAGAAGGAGCAGAGAGGTGAAGATCAAGGCCAGCCAGCCGCCGAGATGCGAGCCGATTCTCGAGGAGCCGCGTTTGGCGGCCAGGCATTTTGCGCAGTGCCAGATTCCGTCCCACTGGGTGGCGCACTGCTGGCAGAGCGGCTTCGCGCACGACATGCACACGGCGAAGGCCGGTCGTGCGGGGTGATTCGAGCATCGCTGTGTCGCTGCTCGGGCCATTTTGGATTGCGTTGCAGAGTGTACCGAATTCTTGTAATCTCCACGCGCTCATGTCACGCAGCGCCTATTACTTCGGCTATCGCACTTAGCGAGGGGCTGCTCCAGAGCCCCGTCGCGGAGAAGGGGCGCTGGCATCGACGGATCGATCACCTCTTCTCGACGGCGGGAAGGGGATTATTTTTTTATGGAACGATCCGATGCTGAACGGGAAATCGACCGTATCCGCGACGCCATCGATCGCGTCGACGAAGTCATCGTGCGCCTGCTGAATCAGCGCGCCAAGTACGCCATCGAGATCGGCGAGATCAAAGGCGTCCTGGGCCTCCCCATCTATGCGCCGGAGCGCGAGAAAGAAGTGTTGCTGCACATCGAGAAGACGTGCGAAGGACCGCTCGACGTGCAATCGATGCGGCGATTGTTCGAACGCATCATCGACGAATCCAGGCGCGCCGAACGCGAAGCGGCGAAGACTTAGGTTGCTGGGTTACTCGGTTGCTGGGTTACTCGGTCTTAGTTACTCAGCAACTCAGAAACCGAGCAACCGAGCAACCCGAACGGAGAACAACATGGTCATCGTGATGGAGAAACACACCGCGGAGTCGAACATCGAGCGCGTGATGGCGGAGCTGGTCACGCGCGGCTTCGATGTCCACCGTTCCACCGGCACCGAGCAGACCGTCCTGGGCGTGGTCGGCGATGTCGCCAAGATCGACACGCGGGAGTTCGAGCTCTTCGACGGGGTGCAGGAAGTCGTTCGCATCAGCGAGCCGTACAAGCTCTCCAGCCGCACCTTTCGTCGCGAAAAAACTGTGGTGAAGGTTCGCGGCGCCGAGATCGGCGGTCCCGATGTCGTCATCATGGCCGGACCGTGCACCATCGAAAACGAGAAGCAGGTTTTCGAGATCGCGCGCCGGGTGGCGCGGTCGGGCGCGCGGGTGTTGCGCGGCGGCGCGTACAAGCCGCGGACATCGCCCTATGCATTTCAAGGCATGGGCGTGGATGGACTCAAGCTGCTGCGCGGCGCGGCCGATGAGAATCGCATGGCCACGGTGTCGGAGGTCATGGAGATCAGCCAGATCGAGGGCATGCTGCCCTACGTCGACATCCTGCAGGTGGGCGCGCGCAACATGCAGAACTTCAATCTGCTGACCGCGCTAGGCCAGATCCGCAAGCCCATTCTGCTCAAGCGCGGCATGTCTGCCACCATTCAGGAATGGCTGCTGGCCGCCGAGTACATCATGAACGGCGGCAACTACGACGTGATCCTTTGCGAGCGCGGCATTCGCACGTTCGAGACTTACACCCGGAACACGCTCGACATCTCCGCCATCCCGGTGATCGACAAGCTGTCGCATCTTCCCATCATCGCCGATCCGTCGCATGCCACCGGGCGGCGCGACAAAGTGATGCCGCTGGCGCGCGCCATCGTGGCCGCCGGCGCGGATGGAGTCCTCATCGAAGTGCACAACGATCCCGACCACGCGCTGTGCGACGGTCCCCAGTCGCTCTATCCCGATCAGTTCGCGCGGCTGATGGACGAGCTGCGGATCATCGTGCCGGCGGTGGGACGGCGGCTGTGACCGCAGCCGCGCGATAGTGCTCCGGGTAGACGCGCTTCAGCGCGTCGATCTTCGGCAGATCGTTGATCACGATGTACGGCTGGTTGGGATGGTAGATCAGGTAATCCTGGTGGTAATCCTCGGCAGGGTAGAAGCCTTTCAACGGCTCGATCTTCGTCGCAATCGGGGAGGCGAAGACTTTCGCCTGTGTGAGTTGCGCAACATACGCTTTCGCGATGCGTTCTTGTGTCGGCGATGCGAAGAAAATCTCCGAGCGGTAACTCGGTCCGCTGTCCGGGCCCTGGCGATTGAGCTGCGTCGGATCGTGCGCGACGGAGAAAAACAGCCGCAGCAACTGACCGTACGAGATCTGCTTCGGATCGAAGGTGATCTCAACCGACTCCGCGTGACCTGTCGTCTCCGTTCCGACGATCTCGTAATGCGCGGTCGCCCGCGAGCCACCGGAATAACCCGCCACAACTTTCGCCACGCCCTGCACGTGCTCGAACATGCCCTGCAGTCCCCAGAAGCATCCGCCCGCAAGCACTGCCACCTGCGGCCCGATGGCCTCGGCGGCCGGCGTATCGACTGATGGTCCGGGGATGTTCTTGTTGACTGCCTCGGCGTTGCAATTGAGAGCGAAGGCGACGATGGCGATTGCGGTGAGGGCTTTCTTCATCACGTTACGCGCAACGCAAGTCGACGGCGCGCGATTTCACGTTTCTCGCTGTTCGCTGTAAACATATGGTGGTCATGACGACTGCCGAAGACAAACTCAAGACTTTTATCAAGAAGTTCGAGCCTGAACACCAGGCTCTGATTCGAGCGGTTCGGAAGGCATTACGAAAACGTCTGCCCACTGCCAACGAGCTGGCGTATGACAATTACAACTTTTTCGTCATCGGGCCGACGGAACGACCCTCGGACTGCATCGTTTCAATGGCGGCTGGCGCCAACGGCGTGGGACTGTGCTTTATCCACGGCGCAAGACTTCACGATCCAAGAAAAATCCTCCTGGGCTCGGGCAACCAGACACGATTCATTCGCCTTGAGTCCGCCGAATTGTTGACGCGACCGGAGGTCGAGACGCTCATTACCGCCGCGGTCGCACAGGCTAAGACACCCTTGCCAACCACCGGTCGCGGGAAACTCATCATTCGCGTAGTTTCTGCAAAGCAGCGGCCGAGGCGGAAGCGAACCGCGTGAGACCCGATTTCGCAGGGAAGTTGCGGGGGGCCTAATAGAATCCCGCCTGTGGCCGTTGACAGCACCAGGCGGTGGGAGCATTTTCACGAGCCGCTCTGGCAAACCCTCTTTCGCAACGTGCTCATCGCCGTCGTCGTCGGGACGATGCTCGCCGTAGGGCGACGGAACCTTTCTTTGATCGGCCCATTCACCCTTCTGGCCATGTGGTTTACGCTCGGCGGACACTATGTCGAAGTGGCGTTCCTCAACAAATTTCGTGATCGATTGCCGCAGAGCCGCGGCCTGCAACTGTTGGCGCGACTGGCATTCTGGTTCGTCGGCGGCTGCTTTCTCTATCTCGGCATGACTGCAACAGCGCAGCTCTTGTCGCGAGAACTTGCTCGTTACCCCGATCTGTGGATCGGAGGACTTCTCCTGATCGGTATCGAACTGGTGGTGCACCTCCTCCGTCTGCTTCGCCGCAAACCGAACTTCTACCTCGGCACCGGATGAGCCAGCGCCGCACCGAGTGCATAGTCCGCTTCGACGAGCGCCGCGAGTTTCGCCAGTGCCATCTGCCAGCCGGCGTCGTTGTCGGCGGTCGAGAGACCCGGCGGAAGGCCGTCATGCACGGCCACGACATCGGTGCCGTTCTCTGCATCTGTGAGGGTGGTCGTGATGGTCATCTCCCCGCGCAGCGCGGGATCTGCGGTCTCGAACTCCACCACCTCAACAACCTGCCGGTTTGCCACGAGTTTCACGAAGCGGCCATGGTAAGTGTCCGTGTGGGCAGTGGTCTTGCCGGTCGCCGTCGGCGCGTCATACGTGAGCGAGATCCGGAACGAACCACCTTCGCGGGGGTCGAATGCATGGACCAAGCTGGTCATGCCGGTCGGCACTTTCCACTTCGCGACCGCGTGCGCATCGAGAAGGGCGCTGTAGACCACCGAGCGGGGCGCCTTGATACGGCGACTGATACGCGTCGAGCTCACGTCAGAACGGTAGCATGTGCACGCGCGTCTAACTCATGAGTTGCGTATCATTCGACCGTGACTCCGAGCGCTGCCTGACCGATGACGTTCCGGACGCTGCTCCGCCTTCACCGCTACGCGGGACTCATCACTGCGCCGCTGATTCTCTTTTTCGCGATCTCCGGCATCTGGCAGGTCTTCCGGCTGCACGAGGATCAGAAGAACGGGCGCCGCGCGCCGCAGAGGCTCAAAACCCTTTCTAATTTTCACAAAGCCGAAGATGTCAACGGCAAGCCTGGCGCGCTTCCTTTCCAATACGCCGTTTCTACCGCCGCCGGTGTGCTCGTTCTCGGAACTCTCCTCGGTCTCATGGCGGCATTTCGCCTTACGCGTCCCACGTGGCTGGCCGTTCTTCTCATGGTTCTGGGGACAGCAATCCCGCTGTTGCTCTATCTCTTAGTGGGATGAGGACGACGCTCGTCTGCGCCGTTCTTGTGCTGGTTGTCATCGGCGTTGCCGCCGCCGTTGGACGCGCAATCTTCATCGGCGATTGGGCGCACCGCGCCGAGCCGTTACGCGTGCGGATGCTTCTTGCGATGGGATACAACGACCGTGACATTGCACACCAGCCGCAGGATCTGGTCGAGGTCGACGACAAATTCGGCAACCATCGAGTGACAACGTGGCTGCACGTCATCCCCGGGGCTGTTTTTCTCCTTCTGGCGCCGATCCAATTTCTGCCGTCAATTCGCAACCGCTTCCTCGGCCTCCATCGCTGGTTAGGCCGAATCCTGATTGTCGCGGCGCTCATCAGCGGAGCCGCGGGTCTCTTCTTTGGTCTGTTTCTTCCGCTGGGCGGTTTCAAGGAATCGATTCCCATCGCGATTTTCGGCGCGCTGCTGTTTTTCTCCGCCATCCGCGGCTATATTGCGATTCGCCGAGGAGAGGTCAGGAGGCATCGCGAGTGGATGATTCGCGCGTTCGCGGTCGCACTCGCGATCGCGACCGTACGCGTCGTCCTTACGGCACTCGACATGGCACGAATCATGGCTGCCGATCCGCGCGCGCTATTCGTCGTCTCGATCTGGAGCGGATGGTTGATTACACTTGCGGTCGCCGAAGCCTGGATTCGGTACACGCGCGGGAGGGTTGAAGCATGATCATCGGGTCACACGCGATCATCTACAGCAAAAAACCGGAAGCGGATCGTGCGTTTCTGCGCGATGTCCTCAACTTTCCCAACGTCGACGTCGGCGGCGGATGGCTGATCTTCGGATTGCCGCCCTCGGAAGTCGCCGTGCATCCCGGCGAGAAAAACAACGTGCACGAGTTCTATCTGATGTGCGATGACGTCGAGGCGTTCATTGCGGAGATGCAGTCGCGCAAAATCTCCTGTGGTCCGATTCACAATCAGGGTTGGGGATTGCTCACCGAGGTCGCCCTGCCCGGCGGAGGAAAGTTAGGCGTGTATCAGCCGCGGCACGCACGACCGAAGGCCATGGCGGTGAAAAAGAAGAAGGCAGCGCGCTGATGCGCCGCGCATGGGTCGCCACGATCCTCACCCTGCTGGTGGCAGTCTCCTCGCTGGCCGCTGGACCTTCGGCTGAATCTCAAGTTGCAACGCATCTGGAGCAGCTGTGGCGATCGTCGGGAACGCAGACTACCTTCGCCGCAACGTCTGGACGATCGCGGGCATGCTCAGCACCTCGGTCGACATCCCGTCGCGCATCGTCAATCATCGCGCGCGCAGCTACCGCGTCGTGGAGGGTCGTCCTCTCAACTATTTCTACAACGATCTGACCTACAAGTTCGCGAGCGGCGGAATGATCTCGACAGCCGAGGATCTGGTGAGATTCGGGGCGGCATTGAATCGAGGAAGTCTTCTCAAGCCGGAGACAATCGCGTTGATGTATCGACCGCAGCTCGATTCGATCAAGCGCTTCAACTAAAACGGTACGCCAGCCGACCTCGATTTTGGGCAAGGTCTCATGTGGCGCATCTTCAAGGACGCCAGCGGACGGACGTTCATCAATCATTGTGGGACCGTGAAAGGCTTCAACGCCTGCGTCGTCAACTATCCCGATGTTGATCTGGTCGTGGCGTTGTTAGGCAACGGAGACCAACAAATCCTGGCCGTAGCGCGACCGCTGCCATCGCGCAATTTTTCCTGGCGACTCCGTAAGAAAAGGCCCCGCCGAGGCCGGCGGGGCTCCACTGCGCTAGTGTCTGACGTGCTTGTTGCGCTCGTACTGCACACCTTCGCCCACTGCAGCGCCGATCAACGCCCCGGTCAGCGGATGACGATGGTCGATCAGCGCACCGGCAGCGGCGCCGACCAGCGCGCCGCCGGTCTGGCTGTAGTGTTTGCGGTGGTATGTCGTCGACGCGTAGGCTCGACGATGATGGCGCGTTCGCGCGAATGCAGATCCAGCCGGCATCAAGAGCGCGAGGCCCAGCACGGCTGCATTGATTTTCATTGTAAGCGGAGTCATGTTTGCGCCTCCTTGTGCAGTTATTTGCGAAACGAGTGCCCATTTATCCCCCAATAACAACCTAAGGCTGAGAGGTTTAAGCGTGCTCTACATGGTGATCGAATCCTTTCGCGATCCCGTTGAGGTCTACCGTCGCTTTCGCGACCGCGGCCGTTTGGCGCCGGACGGGCTCAGCTATATCAGTAGTTGGGTGACTCCCGATCTGAAGCGGTGCTACCAGGTGATGGAGTCCGCGGATCGCGGCCAACTCGACGCATGGATTGAGCGATGGCGTGACCTCGTCGACGTTGAAATCGTCCCGATCGTTACGTCGGCAGAGGCGTTCGAGACGATCAAGCCGCGGTTGTGAAGTTACAATCCGCGCCGCATGCTCAACCGTTTCCTCTTTCTAGCTATCGTTGCGCCTGTCGTCTACGCCGCGCCGCCGGCTCTGGACGATGCGACGCGCCAGCTCACGCGCGAGATCTACAAGGAACTGATCGAGATCAATACCACCGACTCGGTGGGCAACACCACCACCGCTGCCGAGGCCATGGCGGCGCGGTTGAGGGCGGCGGGGTTTCCTGCCGCTGACGTCCAGGTTCTGGCGCCCAATCCTCGAAAGGGAAATCTGGTCGCGCGGCTGCGCGGCTCCACGAATCAGAAACCGATTTTGCTTCTGGCACACCTCGACGTCGTGGAAGCGAAGCGCGAGGACTGGTCGGTCGATCCATTCACGTTCACTGAAAAGGACGGCTACTACTACGGCCGTGGGACGACCGATGACAAGGCGATGGCGGCGATCTTCATCGCCAATCTCATTCGATACAAGAAAGAGGGTTGGGTGCCGAAGCGCGATTTGATTGTCGCGCTGACCGCGGACGAAGAAACCGGTAACTACAACGGCGTGTCATGGCTGCTCGGTCAGCATCGCGATCTGATTGACGCCGCGTTCGCGCTCAATGAAAGCGGCGGCGGGCGGCTGAAAGACGGGAAGCGGCTCTACAACGGCGTCGGCGCGAGCGAGAAGGTTTATGTCTCGTTCGGACTCGCGACGCACAACAAAGGCGGCCACAGCTCCGTCCCCCGCCCCGACAACGCGATCTACGAGCTCGCCGAAGGGTTGACGAGGTTGGCGAAGTATCAGTTTCCGGTCGAGCTCAACGAAGTGACGCGCACGTACTTCGAGCGCATGTCGAAGATCGAGGAGAGACCGATGGCCGCCGACATGGCGGCCGTCGCGAGAGGCGACCAGACTGCGGCGGCGCGGCTCTCCGACAATGCGGTTTACAACGCATTGATGCGCACGACTTGCGTCGCGACGCGGCTCGAAGGCGGGCACGCCGACAATGCGCTTCCGCAATCGGCGACGGCAACTGTGAACTGCCGTGTGCTTCCGGCCGACTCGGCCGATGACGTGCACGCTGCTCTCATCAAAGTGCTGAGCGATCCGGGAATCGAAGTTACGTGGATCGATCGTCCGAAACCGAGCCCCCCTTCGCCCCTCGATGCGGCCGTCATCGGTCCGATCGAGAAAGTGACGAACGAGTTCTGGCCTGGCGTTCCGGTCATGCCGCTGATGGCGACCGGCGCCAGCGACAGCCTGTATCTTCGGAACGCCGGAATTCCGAGCTACGGCGTGTCCGGCCTTTTCTCGGAGCTCAACGACACGCGCGCGCATGGTCGCGATGAGCGCGTCGGCATCGCTGAGTTTTATGACAGCTTGCAGTTTCTGTATGTGCTGGTGAAGCGTTTGGCATCGTGAAACGCTTTCTGGTCGTGGTCCTCTTTCTGGCCTCCTGCGCCGCCCCCCCGCCGCCCGCGCCTGCCCCCGCCCCGCGAGAAGTCGGGGGCCAGGAAAAGGCGATCGGCACCGTCCGCGTGACAGCCACGACGCTCAACGTGCGACGCGAAGCGGCCGCGGCGTCGGAAGTCGTGGCACAGGTGCGAAAAGGGGAGCGTCTCGCGCTCCTCTCCGCCGGCGACCAATGGCACCGCGTGCGCCTCGGCAACGGCGCCATCGGGTTCGTCTCTGTCGATCACGTCATCCGCGAAGGCGCGCCACGCCGTCGCGGCTGTGCGCCCGATGCTGATTTTTCGTTCGTGAAGACCCCCGTTCCCGATTTGCGCGAACGCACCGCCCATGGCGTCGTTACCGTCGACGCCAGTGTCGACACCAAAGGCAACGTGACTTCCACGAAAATCGTCGGCAACACCACCGGCGACGATTCCCTCGGCGCCATCGCTGAGCGTGAGATCAAAGCTGCCAGGTTTTTGCCGCCTGTTCGCAATTGCGTGGCAAAGGCGTTCATCTTCACGTATAAACGTTCGTTTTGAGCGCCGATGGCAGTCCCAGAGAAACGGATATCGAGCGCTAACGTCCGCCAGTACGCAGTCGACGCAAAATCGACCGACACCTTCGGCCGCGTGCTGTGCAGCGCGCGCAATCATCACTTCGTGATCGATGGTCCGGTGCAGAACGGCTGTCCGGGCGAGGCCGTCACGCCGCCCGAAGCGTTCTTGACGGGCGTGGCGGCCTGCGGCGTCGAGCTGGTGCAGGTGATCGCGCGCGAGCTCTCGCTTCCGATTCCGACTGCACGCGTGCACATCGAGGGCATCATCGATCGCGATCACCCGGTGCGACCGGATGTGACGCTCTTCAATGAGATCAGCTTGCGCTTCGAGGTCAGCGGTGTGACGCGCGATCAGGCCCACGACCTGGTCGAGCGATTCAAGAAGCGTTGACCGCTCTACGGCAGCGTCGCAGTTGCGACGCCACGTGTTGAGGTGAGCGTCATGTGGGTCGGGCTTCAGCCCGACCGGACGGGCTAAAGCCCGTCCCACATCGTCACTCCTTCGTAATGGTGATGTTGCCGTTGGACGTGGTGAGATCGAGCTTGCAGCCGCCGCCCCCGATCGTGCCCGACAGATTGTTCTCGCTTTTGCGATTGATGGTGATCGGCACATCGGTGTTGATCGAGCCGTAGCTCGTGCGGGCCTCGACGTTGTAGCCGCCGCTGCCGGGCAAGGCAACCTTGATGGGAGCGTACGTCGTTCGGAGCGACATCGGCGTGCAGGTGCGTCTCAACCCACCGATCGAGATCGCGCCGTTCTGGTTCTCGACGTCGATCGATCCATCGATGCCCTTGAGGAAGACGGAGGCGAAGCTGGTGCGGACGCGCGCCGACCCCGCCACATCGGCGGCCGTGACGCTGCCGTTGGAATTGTCGACATCGAGCTGGCCGCGGATGCGCTCCGCCTTCACCAATCCGAATTTCGTGTCGACGGTCAGATTGCCGCGAATGTCGATGGCGCTGACGTTTCCGTTGGTGTTGGTAATGGAGGCCGGGCCGGCGATGTTGCGGATTTCGATGGGCGCAAAGCTTGCGCTGATGCTCACCGGTCCGGCGACGTTCGATCCTTCCACCCGTCCGTTTTGCGACGCGATGCTCAGATTGTTGTGGATGTCCGAGAAGTTCGTGATGGCGTATGAATTTCGGATCACCGTCGCTCCCTTGATGTCGCTCACGGTGACGTTGCCGTTTTGATTGGTGAGATCGAGGCGGCCGTCGACATTGTGAATGCCGACGCTGCCGAAGGCGTTGGTGACCCTGGTGTCGCCGCCGACATCCGTCAATTGAACGGAGCCGTTCGAATTCTGAATCGTCACCGCTCGCTTTGCGCTGCGCACGGAAACGGACGCGAAGCGGTCGTTGATGTTGAGATTCCCTTCCACTTTTTCCACCGTGATCGAGCCGTTGGCGTTCTGCACGGTGGTGTCGCCGCCGGCGTTCTCGATGGTGATCGATCCGAATGAATTTTCGATCCGCTGCGTGCCGCGGCTGTCGCGGAAGGTGATCGATCCCTGGCCGTTGACGATCTCGCTCGACGCGCGCAACCCTTCCACTTCGATGCTTCCGAAGCGATTGCGCAGCACCAGCGGCGCCTTGAAGGGAATGGTGACCTCGAGATCGGCGGAATAGGAAACGTTGCCGCCATGGATGTGGATCTCCGGATACATCGTCCGGATCGAAATGCCCTCGGAGTTGTTGAAGATGGAGACGTGAATCTGCTTGCCGATGTCCTCATCGGACGCCCGAATGGTTCCGCGGACGATGACTTCGTCTCCGTTGTTGGTGCGGACATCGACGTGGCCGAACTTATGCTCGATCGACACGCGGCCGCCGCGCCAGTTCGCGTTGAGGTGAACGCTGTTCTCGTATCTGTTTTCGTTTGCCAATGCTGCGGCAGGCAGGATCAGGCCCGCCGCAATCCATCTACTGATTCGACACATGGTTTCCCTCCCGCAACACCTGCTGCAGGGTGCGTTGTTTCTCAGAATAGATCGCCAGCAACTGTTTGCGCAGGTGTGCGTTTTCACGGTTGCGGTCGATGTTGGCCTGGCACTCTGCGATGGCGTCATCGAGCAACATGAGTTTTTCTTTGTAACTGACCAGCAGCGGAGTCGAAGCTTCCTCGAGTTTCGGCTGGGCGCTCTTTTCCAGCGCGTCGATGGCCGTCAGGTGCGCTTTCTCGGCCTTCTCGACCGCGTCGAGAGCGGACGCCTGGAGAATGCGCTGGTTGAATTGGTCGATGCGAACTCTCTCGTTGGCTTTCCAGGCGAAGACGCCGAGGGCAGCCAGCATGACGACGGCGGCGGCGATCTGCCACCACTTCGACTGCGCGTGTCGCTTCTCGGCACGGATCGAGCGCTCGATCCGCGGCCACAGCATGTCGTTCTGCCACGTCGTGCGCATTTCTCGCGCGACGTTCGAGATCTCATTCCACGATGCCAGCTTCGCGGCGCAGGCCGGACATCCGTCGGCGTGCCTGGCAGCCGTCTCGAGTGAGAAGGGGTCGCCTTCCATCAATAAGTCGTCAATATTATCGCAACTAATTCTCATGACATATTTTTCCATTTTTCCTGGAGCTGCTTTCTGGTCGTGAAGAGAATCCACTTCGAGTTCCCTTCGGTGATGTTGAGGACTTGCGCGATCTCGGAGTGACTCAGTCCTTCCACTTCGAAGAGCAGAAAGACCGAGCGGCGCTGCTCGGGAAGCTCGTTCAGCATTTTGCGCAGCGTCATGCGCTTGGCGTCGTCGACGCTGCTTCCCGCCCGGCCGGTCGCGATGCCGTCGTCGATCGGCGCTTCCTGTATCCGTCGCTGGCGGCGCCGCAGCGCGTCGTAGCACGTGTTGATGAGCACGCGATAAAGCCACGTGCCGAACGCCGATTCGCCGTTGTACGTCGACGCCGCACGATGCACCTTGAGAAAGGTCTCCTGCACCGCGTCCTCGGCGTCGGAAACGTTGCCGAGGTGGTTGTAGGCGATGCTCTTCATGCGGTCACCATGCGTGCGGTAAATCTCCTCGAAGACTCCGGTGTCACCCGTGGCGCATGCACGCGCAAGACGAAGGTCTTCGTCATTGGCGGTGCGCGTCGGTCGAATCGGAGTCTCGGTGGGAATCACTGGGCTCGCTAAGCTTACGGCCGGGGCTACACCATGCATCTTCATGGCTGTAGACGCCGGCAAATTCGGAAAGTTAGAGCTCGTCGATCGACTTCGGCCAGTCGCCGTGCAGCAGACGCGACAGCGCCCGATCGGCCAGGAGCTTTCCCCCCGTCTGGCAGCGGGCGCAGTAGTTCGTCTCGTTTTCGGCATAGACGATGCGCTGCACCGGCGAGCCGCAGACGGGACACGGTTTGTTGTACCGCCCGTGCACCGCCATCCCATCGCGAAACGCGGTCACCTTTTCAGGGAAACCGCTGCCGGCCTCATCGCGTAATCGCTCCATCCAATCGATGAGCGTCGTGCGCGTCGCGTCGAAGAGCCGCGCGATCTCGTCATCAGTCAGATTGGTCGACATCTGGACGGGCGAAAGCTTTGCGCGATGGAGAATCTCATCGGAGTACGCGTTCCCGATGCCGCTGAAGAGATGCGGATCGGTGAGCGTGCGCTTGAGCGTGTGGCGTTCTCGTGTCAGAAGACTCCGAAAAGTCTCGAGGTCGATCTCCAGCACTTCGACCCCGCCGGGATCGAGCGCCTTCACGCCCTCCGCCCCGCGTACCAAATGCAGTGACGCCCTCCGCTTCGATCCTGCCTCGGTCAGCAGCAGCGTCCCGCTCGAAAAGTCGAACGCCGCCAAGCCGAGCTTCGCCGGAATCTTCGAGCCTGGCGGAAGCCACTTGAACCGTCCCGCGATCATCAAGTGAATGACGATGAACAATTCGCCTGCGACTTCGATTACGATGCGCTTTCCGACTCGTCGTACGTCCAGGACATCTTTTCCTTCAAATTCGGTCACAGCGGGCTCGACCGTGCGAAGGATGAAAGGGCTGGCAAGTCTCACGCGCTCAAGCGTTTGACCAACAATGCGCTGTTGCAGCGCCTCGACATAAACGGTCACATCGGGAAGTTCCGGCATCAGTTCTTGATTACTATGAATAACTCAATGAGAAAATGGATTCTTGCCGGGCTCGGCTGTGCAGCCCTTTTCACCCTTGCGTGGACGGCGGCCGATGTTCCGAAACCCAAAACCGCGGTTCCGACGATGCACATCATCGCGGCGGACGCGATCACCATTCCCGTGGCGGGCGTGCATGTCGAGAGTCTTAAGGACAATTTCGCGGACGCGCGCGCAGGTCACATGCACGGCGCGCTCGACATCATGGCGTCTCGCGGAACGCCGGTTCTGGCGGCGGTCGACGGAAAGGTGCGCAAGCTCTTCACGAGCAAAGCCGGCGGCATCACGATCTACGAAACGGATCCGGCCGAGGAGATGATCTACTACTACGCGCATCTCGATGGCTATGCCGAGGGCCTGGTGGAAGGGAAAATGCTCCGTCGCGGTGATGTGATCGGATATGTCGGATCGACCGGCAATGCGCCCAGGAATTCGCCGCATTTGCATTTTGCGATCTCGATTTTGCCGCCGACGAAAGAGTGGTGGAAGGGCGAGCCGATCAATCCTTATCCGATCCTGACCGCCCGCGGTGTCACGAGATCTTCTTCAGAGCTTCCGCAACATCAGGCTGGCGGGGATTGATTCGCAGCGAGGTGGCGTAACTCTGCCGCGCCTCGGCTCTCTTCCCCTGCCTTTCGTAAATCCCGCCCAGCCAGAAATAGGCGCGATAGTGTTGCGGCTCGTCCTGCTTGGGCGTGTAGGCGAGGTATTTCTGCAGCGCTTCCTCGCCGCGTTGAAGATTCGCGCCGCTGAGCGCCGCCATATGTCCGATCTGAAACCAGCCCGGCATGAAGGTCGGATCGAGCTTCACGGCCATCTCGAACTCTTCCGCCGCCGATTTGTAGTTTTTGTCGGCAAGCAGAAACGAAATCGCGAGCAAGTAGTGCGACTTCGGTGAGTTGGGTTCCTCTCGGACGGCATCGACATATTCCTTCCGGGCCAGATCGGGCTTTTTCTGGCGACCGTAGATAAAGGCGAATGCCTGATGCCCTCGCATGGCATCGCGCTTCTTGATCTCGTTGGCTTCCTGGACCGCCTTTTTCTCGTCGCCACCCATGATTCCAGGCGCGATCATGAAGAACTCGATGAGTCCCCAGCGAGCGTCGAGATTGTTGGGGTCAAGCTCCACGGCATGCGCGAATTCGCGATGGGTTTTGGATGCCAGGCTGGGTTGTTTGAAAATATTCGCTCTCTGCGCCAGCGATCCGTAGGCCTCGGCCAGGTGCTCGTGCGCGTCGGAACTGTTCGGATTCTGGGCGACGGCTTTTTCGAAGAGATTGGCAGCCGTTTCGTAATCGCCGCGCTGCATGGCGGCGCGTCCCTGATCGAGCAGCGTCGTCTGCGCCGATGCCAGGACACACACGCCCAGCGCGAAGACCGCTAGAATTCCCACCTTTCTCGTGCGTGCCACCATTCCAATTCTAACCGCAGACGATGTCGATGGCACCGCTGCAGCGGCGCTCAGCGAAGCGCTGCGGCGCCTGGAAGCGATCGAAACGGCCGAGAGCAAATCGGTCCTCGAGATGTGGGACCACACCGCCATCCTTCTCGAGGATGCCTTCGGTCCGATCTCGCTTCTCAACAGCGTGCATCCCGAGGCGGCCGTGCGCGATGCTGCCGATCGCGCGCTGGTCGCCGAATCGGCGTTCATGACCGAGGTTTTTCAGAACGAGAAGTTGTTCCAGAGGGTCGAGAATGTCATTCCCGCGAACAGCGCGCAGAAACAGCTGCAGAAGGATTTGCTCGAATCGTTCGAGGACAGCGGCGTTGCGCTTTCCCCCGAGAAGCGCGATCGATTCCGCCAAATCTCGGAACGCCTGACCGAGCTCTCCCAGGAATTCGCGAAAAACATCCGCGAAAACAAAACGGTGCTCCGTTTCACGCCCGAAGAGTGCGCCGGCCTTCCGAAGTCGTATCTCGATCGCGTTCCAAAAGACGGTGAAGGGAACATCGTGGTCGGATTCGACTATCCCGACTACGTCCCATTCATGATGAACTCGGCCAGTGAGCCGGGGCGCAAGCGTTACTACATCGCCAACACCAACCGCGGCACGCCGCGGAATATGGAGATCCTCAACGAAATCGTCACGCTGCGAAGAGAAATCGCGGAGCTCTACGGCGTTCCGAGCTTCGCGCACTATGTGACAAAGCGGCGCATGGTCGAGAATCCCGAAACCGTCACGCGATTTCTCGACGAAGTGAAAAGCGCGGTGACAGAGGCCGAACTGCGCGATCTCGAGCAATTGCGGCACATCGCGGGAAAGTCGAAGATCGAGCGCTGGGACATGCTGTACTACCGCGAACGGCTTCGCGAGCAACGGTACGCCGTCGATCAGGAAGCGCTGCGGGCGTACTTTCCCACCGTTCCGACGCTGCACTGGATGCTCGACATCACCGAGCGGCTGTACGGCGTTCGATTCGAAGAAGCGAACGTCCCCCTCTGGCATGAGGACGTGCTGTATCTCGATGTCAAGGACGCCGGCAGCGGCGCATTCGTCGGCGGCGTCTATCTCGATCTCTATCCGCGTCCTGACAAGTACAAGCACGCTGCCGCATGGCCCGTGCGCGGAGTGAGCCGCGGGGCCGGCCGCAAGCCGATCAGCGTGCTGGTGACGAATTTCAATCGCGAGGGTCTGACCCACAACGAGCTCGAAACGCTGCTCCACGAATTCGGCCACGTGATGCACGGCGTTCTCTCGCAGACGGAGTACAACCAGCACTCCGGCACGAGCGTCGAACGCGATTTCGTCGAGGCGCCGTCGCAGATGTACGAGGAGTGGGGGAACCGCATGGAGAGTCTGTCGGTTCTTCGTCAGCATTGCGCCGACTGCCCGACCATCGACGCCCCACTGGTAAATCGCATTCGCGCGGCCAGGAAATTCGGGAGCGGAATTGATTACGGCCGGCAACATCTCTACGCCGCGTATGACATGACGCTCTCCAGCGCGGAGCCCGGCCAATGTCTCGAGGTCTGGAAGAAAATGGAAGCCGGGACGCCGATGGGCCACGTCGAGGGGACATCATTTCCCGGCACCTTCGAACATATCGCCAGCGGATACGCCGCCGGCTACTACGGCTACATGTGGGCGAAGGTCATCGCGCTCGATCTCATCGCCGCATTCGGCACGGATCTGATGAACACATCGACCGGCCGCCGCTTCCGCGATCTGATCCTCAGCCGCGGCAGCGAAGAACCCGCCCGCGACCTCGTCGAACGCTTCCTCGGCCGCCCGGTTTCCAGCGAGGCCTTTTTTCAGGAGATTCGAGGGGAGTGACTACTTGTGGCCCAACACGGGATGGGGTTGGTAGGGCTCCTCGAGGAACTTCATCTCCGTCTCGCTTAACTTGATGTCGAGCGCTGCCACCGATTGATCGAGCTGCTCGATTTTCGAAGCGCCCACGATCGGCGCGGTGACGCCGGGTTTGTGGAGGATCCATGCCAGTGCGATTTGCGCCGCACCGACGCCGCGCTTCCTGGCGAGCTCTGCGACGCGATCGGCAATCGTAGAATCCGATTCGGCGACGTAGAAGCCCTGCGCGATATCGTCGGTCTTCGCCCGTTCAGTCGCTCGACTCCGATTTCCCGCCAGAAACCCCCGCGCGAGAGGGCTCCATGGAATCACCGCCATTCCCTGGTCGATGCAGAGCGGAATCATTTCGCGCTCTTCCTCGCGATAGATCAGGTTGTAGTGATTCTGCATCGACACGAATCCCGTCCAGCGGTTCGACTCCGCGATATGCAGCATCTTCGCGAACTGCCACGCGAACATGCTCGATGCGCCAACGTACTGCGCTTTGCCGGACTTCACGACATCGTGCAACGCTTCCAGCGTCTCTTCGATCGGAGTCTCGGGATCGAGGCGATGGATCTGATAGAGATCGACATAGTCGGTCGCCAGGCGGCGGAGCGAAGCTTCGATGGCCAGCATGATGTGCTTTCGCGACAATCCCCGATCGTTGGGCCCAGGGCCCATCGGATAGAAAACCTTGGTGGCGATCACGACGTCGTCCCGTCGGCTGAACTCGCGCAATGCGCGGCCAACGATGGTTTCCGACATGCCGACCGAATACATGTCGGCGGTATCGAAGAAGTTGATGCCCGTCTCGATGGCGCGCTTGAAGAACGACCGCGCTGCCTCCTCGTCTAAAACCCAGGGACGCCAGCTCTTCGAGCCGTAGGTCATTGTTCCGAGGCACAGGCGCGAGACGCGGAGGCCGGTTTTTCCGAGATTGACGTATTGCATCGCGCAATAATGAGGGATGAGGGCTGAGGGATGAGGGCTGAATTGCACGAATTGATGATTGCATCCCTCATCCCTCATCATTCATCCCTCTGACATGCGCCGCTCTCGCTTCCTTCCGATCTTCTTCACGATCCTCACGATCGTGTTCGTGATCGTGCTGTTCGCGCGATTGCGCCGCGAGATGCGCGAACCCGTGAAGACGACCACGGCCAGCCCGTCTACGGCGACGACTTCTTCGCCCCCGCCCCTGCAGTCGCCGGCCGAGACGATGACCCTCGAGCCGGCGACGAAGAAAACGACCGGCACGACAAATCGTGGAGCGCCGGCTTCAACCGGGCCGGCGCAGCCGAAAGACGGCCAGCCTCCCAAGCCGGTGCACCGCGTTTCGCCATCCCCGAACGCCTCTGCGCCGCCGCATCAATCTGCGATTTCGCGCGTACTCTCGCCGATCGTGAAAGCGCTCACGCCCTCGAAACCCCCGCCGCCTGTCCCAACCACGCCCCCGCCCCAGACGTCGGCGCAATCCCAGGGGAGTTCGCTGAAACAGCCGGAGCACGAGACACCGAAAGATCCGAATTCCGATACCACACCGCCGCAACTGATCGCGATCGAATTCATGCCGCGGCAAGTCCACGACGGCGAAGAGGCCACCGTCGCGATCACCGCCATTGATGATCTATCGGGCATTCGGGGAATCTCGGGAACGATGAGCAGCCCGACCGGAAAGGCGCTGCAAGGATTCGCGACGCAGCGCGAAGGCGACTCGAATCGCTACATCGGCCGCGTCGTCATCGCAAAAGATGCCGAGGCTGGGCTGTGGCGGGTCAGTTTTCTGAACATGAGCGACAACGCCAGCAACTCCGTGACGCTGAGCTTTGCGCAGGGCACTGTTCCCCAGAGTGCCGTGCTTAACGTCGTCTCCTCAAATTCCGATTCGACGCCGCCGACGCTCAAGAACATCTGGGTCGAGAAGCGCGCGGTCCGCGGCGGCGAGAAAGATGCCATCTTCATCGAAGCGACCGATGACAAGTCGGGCGTCAATCTGGTCAGCGCGGTTTTCCAGAGTCCCACCAAGCTTGCGCGCGTCGGAGCGGGATGTCAGCGCACCGAAGGCGATGTGTGGCGCTGCGATCTGAACGTTCCGACGTGTATCGATTGCGGCGACTGGCAGCTCGAACAGGTGACTCTGCAGGACAAGGCCAACAATCTCGCGACCTTTCGCGCCGACAATCCACTGGTGCAGGCCGTGAAGATCAGCATCAGCGGTGACGCCTGCGACAACACGCCGCCGGTCCTCCAGTCGGTCACGCTCGACAGCCGGGACGTCGATGTCTCACGCGGTGCAACCACGGTCGTGGTGACGGTCATTGCCACCGATGACAACTGCGGCGTGGCGGGCGTCAGCGGACAGTTCATCGGCCCGGGGACGGGCAGTGGCGGCTTCTTTCCCATGCAACAGACAGGCGATCCGAATACCTTCATGGGACGGATCCAGCTCGATGCCCACGCCGCCCGCGGCACGTGGCGGATCAACTCGATTCAGTTGAACGACAAGGGCCACAATCTCCGCGTCTACTACACCAGCGATCCGCTGCTGGCCGGTGCCGTTTTTCAGGTGCGCTGATTCCAGACTTTTGAGAGCCGGTTGTGGGGCACCTCCGGAACGTCGACGGTGTAGTGCGACGTATCGTTGAAGAGCGTCAGGCGGGCGTGCGCGACGTCTTTGAAGTCCAGGATGTTGAGCGCGCACGGCGACTGATCGAGACGATCGCGATACTTCCTCGGGTCGAATCCGAGCAGTGAGCTGAGAAGAAGCCGGATGGTCGCTTTGTGCGAAACGATGACGATGCGCTGGTCGCAATGGTCTTCGACGATCTTGAGCAGCGCCGGGAGGGCGCGCGCGGTGACCTGCAATCCGCTCTCTCCGCCGACCGGTGCGAATGAGAACGGATCGTGTTCGTATCGGTTGTACTCCTGCGGAAATTCACGCTCGACTTCATCGCGCTTCATCCCCTCCCACCGCCCGTGGGCGATCTCGCGAATGCCGTCCACCGGTGTGACCGCGACACCGTGGGGCTGGACGACCAGGCGCGCGGTCTCGATGGTCCGCTGCATCGGGCTGGCATAAGCGACGGCGATTTTTTCCTGCGCCAGCCGCGAGCCGAGGCGGCGGGCCTGATCGCGGCCGGCCTCGGAGAGGAGAACGTCGACCGCACCGGCGAAGCGATCTTCAGCAGAGAGCTCGGTGGCGCCGTGACGGATGAGGAAGACGCGCGTGGTCACGCGCGCATTGTGCCCGAAAATAAAAAGGCCCGCGATCTCTGGTCTCGCGAGCCCGTCCTCGGTCCGTTAACATCCACCAAAGGGCATTCGAACCGACTTTGCCTCGAGAACCCTTGCTTCTCGTTGCACTGCGACACTTTGACATCTGCAAAGGAGCATCCGTGTCGCATTCGCTTCAAAACCCATCGCGTTCTGAAGCTTCCCTCCGCGCCGTTAATATCTGCCATGGAGCATCCGACGCGAAAGTGATGTGCAATGTAGGTCCACCATTTCGCGAATGCAAGAGGGCATCACAACTTTTTTTGCGTGTGGAAAAAGAATTTTGAATTGAGGAAAAAAATCTCTCGCGGCTGTGGAAACTGCGGAAATTTTTTTTCGATCTGCGGAAAAAAATGACGCCGCGCGTCGTCCTGAGCGAAGCGAAGGAGCTCAGACGCGCAGGCGAGTTCGCTCCCGCTTGTAGAGTTCGATGGCGCGACCGATGACCTCCAGCGCTTCGGCGCGATCGAGAAAGTCCTCGACCGTCACCGTTTTCTTTTCCAGAACTTTGTAATCCAGAAAAAATCTCCGGACCTCTTCCATGCGATGCGGTGGGAGGTCGCGGATCGATTGATAGGCGACGTACTCCGGATCGTCGGCGTGGACCGCGATGACCTTGTCGTCCTCTTCGCCCTGGTCGCGCATTTTCATCACGCCGATCGGCTTGGCCATCATGATCGCCAGCGGCACGATTGCTTCCTGGCCCAGCACCAAGACGTCCAGAGGGTCATGGTCGTCGCAATACGTTTGCGGGATGAAGCCATAGTTCGCGGGATAGTGAACGGAGCTGAACAGCACACGATCGACACGAATGAGCCCGCTTTTCTTGTCGAGCTCATATTTTGTCTTCGAGCCCTTCGGCACTTCCACCACCACCGGGACGATCTCAGGCGCGCGGTCGCCGAGGCTCACGTCGTGCCAGGGATGCATGTCGAGAGTTTATAGGACTGAGGACTGAGGAGTGAGGAGTGGGAAGAATCCGCGTTTCAAAGTTTATCCTGAGCGTGGGCGGCGAGGCGGGCGGGAGCGAAGGATCTCCGGTGGCCCAGCGAAATCCGTGGTCATTTCGGAAAGGTTCGCGGACGGATTCTGCTCAACGCGAAAATGGTCGCGGCTCCGCGTACATCCTTCGGGTGAGGAAGAAAGTTCGGGCCGCTTGCGTTGCGGCCATGCACCCTTATTTGCGCGAGATCGAGTAAGATACGCAACCCTGATTTCGCCAAATCACGAAAGGCACACCGTTTTCCATGACTCAGTCGAGAGAAGCCACCGAAGCGAATAGCTTTGCGGAGGCGTTCGAAGCGAGCCTCAATTTCAAAACTCCCGCGCAGGGCGAGCTGCTGCGCGGACAAATTGTTTCCATCTCCGGCGAGGACGCCTTCGTCTCATACGGCGGACCATCGGAGGCCGTGATGGCGGCGGCGGAGCTGGAAGGACTCGAAGTCGGCGACACCGTCGAAGGCACCGTCATCCGCACGGCGCCCGACATCCGCATCTCACGAAAGCTGGCGCGCGGCAAAGCGACTCTCGATCAACTCCGGCAAATCTACGAAGCGCGGCTCCCGGTCGAGGGAAAGGTCGCGGCACGCAACAAAGGTGGATTCGACGTCAACGTCAGCGGGCTTCGCGCGTTCTGTCCGCTCTCGCAGATCGCCCTCGGCAAAATCGAAAATCCGGATGCCTTCATCGGTCAGTCGTTCGAATTTCGCGTCACCGAGCTTTCCGATGACGGCCGTCGCATCGTCGTCTCGCGTGCCGCACTGCTGAAAGAACAAAACGCCGCGCGCGCCGAAGAAACGCGCAAGGCCATCGTCCCGGGTGCGGAACTGTCGGGCACGGTCAAAACCCTCACTCCCTTCGGCGCCTTCATCGACCTCGGCGGCATCGACGGGTTGCTGCATGTTTCGGAGATGAGCCGCCGCCGCGTCACCGATCCAAAGGAGTTCGTTTCGGTAGGGCAGCAGGTGCGGGTGAAGGTGATCAAAGTCGAGAACGACGGAAAGCGAATCTCGCTTTCCATGAAAGATCAGGAGCCCGATCCGTGGGCTGACGTCGGCGATCGCTTTCCGGTTGGTGCGCAGTTCTCCGGCACGATCGTGCGCTCGACCGACTTTGGCCTGTTCGTCGAGCTCGAGCCGGGCGTCGATGGTCTTGTCCACTATTCGCAACTGCCGTTCGGAGTGAAGCAGGGCGATCCTTCCATCGCCATCGGCACGAAGGTCGCCGGCTGGGTCCGCGAAGTCGATCCATCGAAGAAGCGTCTTTCGCTATCGCTGCGCGAGGTCGCGATCACCGATCCGTGGGAGAACGTCAACCAGAGCTATCCGATCGGAAAGGTCGTCGAGGCCACTGTCGATCACGGCGGCGCGCCCGGCATCTTTGTGCAGCTCGAGCCAGGTCTCACCGGTCTGATTCCGAACTCCGAAATCAGCGTGCCGCCCGGTGCCGATCCCTCCAAGGCGTTTCAGCCCGGCGAGAAGCTGCTGGTGCGCATCATGAGCGTCGATCCGCAGCGCAAGCGGATGTCGCTCAGCCACGACGCCGCCAAGGCGGCGCTGGAGCGCGACGAATTCACCAAGTTCGCGGAAGAGCGTGGTGAAACCGTCGCCGAAGGCGAAAGCGCGATGGCGCTGGCGTTCCGCCGCGCTATGGAGAAGAAGAAGTAGCCCTTCGCCCGCCCGGTTGGGATGTTAGGACGTGAGGACGTCCTGCACCCGCAGCGCCAACATCCTGACGTCCCAACATCCTAACCGGGCGGGCGGTGGATCCACGCCGGCTCGTCCGGCTCCAGCACCATCGGCATCCCCTTCGCGACGCCCCAGCGGTGAATCCACGATATGCCGTAGCGCCCGACGTATCCGTCGGGAAGTGCGTAGGCCGGATCGCGCAATGCTTCCTCGACGGTGATGAATCGATAACCCCGTCGCTCGAACATTCGGAGGAGATCGTCCAGCGTGTCGGCGTTCAGCGCGTTCATGTGGAGCAGAAGGATGTGCGCGATGGGACGGCCGACGACTTCGCGGGTACGCTTTTCCAGAAATGTCAGCGTCGATTCCATGTAGGGGATGTAAGCGCCGGCAATGCGGCGTGCCAGCGCGGCATCGTGACGATCGAGCGCTCGCGCGTACGCGTTCGCGAAGACAAAATCGTGATTGTCGAGCGTCACCACCGCGTCGACGTAATTGCGCTCGCGAAGAAATCTGGCAACGGTGTCGCGCGCCTGGCGCGACGTTCCCGTGTGCAGCATGGGATAGCGAAAGTATCGGAGTGCCTTTCCATGCGCCGCGAGAATCTCACGCAGCGGCGATTCGCCGCGAATGATGTCCTGTTCGTACTCCGCAACCGGTGTGGAGTTGAGATCGCGATGCGAGTAGGTGTGATTGCCGAGGTCCTGGCCGGCGTCGAGCCAGGCATCGAGCACGGATTCGAGATGGCAGCGCTTTGCGGTGTTCACCAGACCCAACGCCGGCGCGTGATGCCGCTGCAGAGCCGACAATAGTCTCTGGTTCCATCGCAGAGCATTGCAGCCTTCCGTTTGCGGCAGCGCTTGCGCAGGCAGATCGTCAAACGTGAGAGCGACTGTCAACGCCACGGCGGCCAGCATCCTCTGACTATAATCCGCGCGGCATGCGAGTGTTTCTCACGGGTGCGACGGGGTATGTCGGGTCAGCCGTCGCCGCCGTTCTCCGCGATCGCGGCCACGAAATCACCGCGCTGGTCCGGCCCGAATCGGAGGCCAGGAATCTTCGTGAAGCGGGAGCCGTCATCGTGGCCGGCGACCTGCGGTCGCTTCCCGATCTCGCCGACACGCTCAAGGGTCACGATGCGTTCATTCACGCGGCCTTCCCCCGTTCGCGCGACATCGCTGCCGAAGACAAGATCGCCGTCGATGTTCTTTCCCGCGCCGGATTTTTCGTCTTCACGTCGGGCGTGTGGGTTCTCGGCGCTGGGAAGTCGAACGAGTCGTCGAAGGTCAATCCGATTCCGCTCGTGGCCTGGAGGGCAGCGCATGAGCAAGCCGCCATCGGAGCTGGACCGGCTGCTGTCATTCGCCCGGGGTGCGTCTACGGCGGCAAGCAGAGCCTGCTGGCAGGCTGGTTCGCGGCTGCCGATCAGCGGAAGCCGCTGCAGATCGCCGGCGACGGCAACAATCGCTGGGCGATGGTCAATCTGCACGATCTGGCCGATTGTTACGTGCGGATCGTCGAGCAGCACGCAACCGGAATCTTTCACGCCGTGGACGATACGCGCGCCACGATCCACGAGTGTGCGCACGTCGTTGCACCGTCGGGGAA
Source organism: Thermoanaerobaculia bacterium (assembly GCA_035636095.1). Taxonomy (GTDB): domain Bacteria; phylum Acidobacteriota; class Thermoanaerobaculia; order Gp7-AA8; family Gp7-AA8; genus Gp7-AA10. Next base: position 2,522 of record DASPZU010000090.1, on the reverse strand, counting down.
GATCGAGCACGCCGGCGCGGAAGGTCCGCTCGGTCAGGCGCTCACAATCGATCAGGACGTTTCGAGCGACGCGACGCGGCGCAAGCTCGGATGGACGCCGCGTCGTACGTTTACGACTTCGATCGACGAGCAGTGGCGCGAGTGGCGCGACGCACTGCAGCCGGCGAGCTAAGCGTGTGTGGCGCAGACAATCTTGTCTGCGCCCCTTCAATCCACGATCTCCAGAGCCACGGATATTCATCCGCCGATTTGACTAGTCCTGCACGGACGTATTCAAATTTTGCTCGCGATCTCTCTGACGCGCGTACGACGTGATCGAATGATTCGTCCATCCAAACGAAGCCTCTTCGCCGAAGCAAAAGGTTAATGTTGCGAGCTGATATACCCTTCATCGATTTCATAACGCGCGATAACCCGCGATCATCGTAGTGATCGGGTGCGATCAGAGACAGAATCAGGTGAACGTGATCGGGCATCATGACCGCGACGTCAATCCATGCCCGTCGCAAGTGTTCGTAAATGACGTGGCGCAGAGCGATTGTGCGAGCGCGGACGATGTGCGGCAAATTACGCCTATAGAAAATCCCTGAAGAGACCTCCACTCTCCGATTTTCCCTCGGACAAAACGAAAGGCGAAGAAACTCTACAAGCAGGAGAAAGGCACCGACAAGAGTGTCGGTGCCACAACGGCGCCCTTTAATCCCTCTTCAATGCATTGACGAGCAGTCCCACGCCCACCGCCAGGACTGCTACGCCGGCCGCAACTTTGCCGGGATTCTCTTTCGCGAAACTCTTGGCCTTGTCGCCGCCGGTGCGCAGGTATTCGCGCGCGGTACTGAGGTACTCCTCGACGTCGACGTTCTGCATTTGACTCTTGAGTTTGCCGATCATCTCGTCGCTGATCCCGAGCTTTGCAAGGAATTGCTCGAGGCCGCGATTGGTCGATTGGCCACACGTCGGGCAAACCCCGCCGATGTTGCCGACGCCCTTCGGTTCGCGGGCGCTCGTCTCTCCGAAACCGCCTCTGATTGGTGTATCCATGGGCATCTCCCTTCATTCGTACTTTCGATGATGTGTTCCAATGCGAGGATCGCCCGACTTGTTGGTGTAACGGTCCTCATCATTCCAGCGTTCATCCGCGAATCCACCTGCCAGCTCCTGATCGCGCTGTTGTTCCTTGCCGGTGGCGCGGAACGAAGTCTTCAGCCCCGTCTGCTTCGGTGTGTACGACGAGGCTTTTTCCGCTCGTGCCATTGCCATTGATCCTTTCGCATACTGGACAATGCAAGATCAGGGCGCAGCGCTGTAGCTCAACCGCCAGATTTTTCCCGCGCCGTCGTCGGAAATGAGAAGCGATCCATCGCCGAGCACCAGCACATCGACCGGGCGTCCCCACACGTTGCGGCTCTGCTCGTCAGTCATCCAACCGATCACGAAATCGTCATAGCCTCCGGTCGGGTGCCCATTGCGAAAGGGCACACGGATGATTTTGTAACCCGTTCTTTGCGATCGATTCCATGAACCGTGCAGCGCAACGAACGCGCTTCCGCGGTATTCAGCCGGAAACATCGAGCCTTCATAAAACACGATGCCGAGAGCGGCGGAGTGGGATTGGACCAGCAGCGAAGGGACGATCGCGCGTGCGACCAGCTCGCGGCGTTCACCTTTTCTACGCGGATCTTCGTGCTGGCCGAGATAGCTGTAGGGCCAGCCGTAGAAGCCGCCGTCGCGCACTTCCGTGATGTAGTCAGGGACGAGGTCGTCGCCGAGGCCATCGCGCTCGTTGACGGCGGTCCAGAGCGCACCGGTCACCGGCTCCCACGCCATGCCGACCGGATTGCGCAATCCCGACGCGAAAATGCGCTTGCCGGTTCCTTCGGGATTGAACTCCAGGATCGCGGCGCGCTCGGGCGGCTCGCCGGTGCTGACGTTCGACTCCGACCCGACGCTCACGTACATCTTCGTTCCGCCGCGATTGAAGATGACGCCGCGCGTCGAATGACCCCCGGGAGGAAGCTGCGCCAGCTGCTGCGGCGGCCGCACGCTGTGCGTCGCGCCGGGTACGTAGGGGAATCGCACGACTGCATCTTCATTGCCGACGTAGAGCCAGCCTTCGTGAAAAGCGAGGCCGTACGGATTATCGAGACCGCTTGCGAAGGTGAAGCGCTGCTCGGCGACCCCGTCATGATTCGCGTCGCGAAGAATCGTGATCTTGCCCGCGCCCGGCTCGGAGAGAACGACATCCCCGTTGGCGGCCAGCAACATCCGGCGCGGGTCATCGAGCTTCTCAGCGAAGAGGGAGATCTTGAAACAGGGCGGAAGGAGAAGCCGTGCACCTGGCGGCGGGCCGGTGACCCGCGGAGGATTTCCCGCCGACGGCGTGGCGTAGGGCGCAGGAAGCTGGTCGGCGCGGAAATCGTAGTGCCGCAACATTTGCGGAGCAGGTGCGGTCCGCGCACCGCACGCGAAGCACAACATCATGGCCAGGCCAATTGACGTCTTCATCGAAATTCCTCATTGTA
>DASPZU010000089.1:0-83167 GCA_035636095.1 Thermoanaerobaculia bacterium | reverse complement strand
CCACCAGGACCCTGGCCGCCGCCACCGCCGCCGCCACCAGGACGCTGACCGCCGCCACCGCCGCCGCCACCGGGCCGCTGGCCGCCGCCACCGCCGCCACCACCGCCTTGACCGGGTTTCTGTTGACCTTGGTAACTGATGTTGGAGTCGTCGCTCATGACTCTCCTCTCCTTTCGTTGCGGAGCATGCGCAAGAAGCAAGCCGATCCGTTAAGCTCCGCGATGTCAACGGATTGCGTGAGGTGATTTATACAACGCGGGTTCACTTCGGAGAGGTGAACTATATCACTTCGTGTAAATAGTGACTTCTGCAGAAGATCCGGCCGGCACGACGTCGGCGGTCGGGCCGTTCCAGGCGATGCGCAGCGGCACGCGCTGCACCACCTTCACGAAATTTCCCGAGGCGTTGTCGGGCGGGAGGACGGAGAAGGTGGCGCCGGTGCCGCCGGAAAGGCTTTCGAGGCGTCCTTCGAACTTTTTTCCGCCTAACGCGTCGACTTTGATTGTCGCGCGCTGGCCCGGACGCATCGCTTTGAGCTGCGTCTCTTTGAAATTGGCGATGACGTACGTTTTGGGCGGCACGATCTGCACGATCGGCTGCCCAACCGCCACATAGGATCCGGGATGCACCGAGAGTTTCGATGCCACGCCGTCCGCCGGCGCCACGATCCTGGTGTACGACAGGGTGAGTTGGGAGGCCTGCAGCGCCGCTTGCGCCGTTTGCACGCGCGCGTGCGCCAGTCGCGATTGCGCTTCCGCTCCCGCGACCTGCGCGGCGACCGGCGCGCTCTGCACCAACTTTCCCTGCGCCTGCTTGATGTTGGCCCGCGCCGCCTGTTGCTGGTTTTCGGCTTCACGCAACCGCGCGCGCGCCTGCGCCAGATCTGCCCGGGCGGTCTCGTTCGCCGCGCGGGCGGCATCCACTTGTGCCCGCGAGATGTCGCCCTTGCCGCCCAGCTCCTGCGCCCGCGCGAAATCGAGGCGCGCCTTCTCGGCGTTCGCTTCGGCGCGCGAAATCGCCGCGTGGGCTTCTGTGACCGCGGCCGCGGAAGTATCGGCAGCTTCGCGCGAGCTTTGCACAGCCGCCTGCGCTGCCGTGAATCCTCCCTGCGCCGAGGCGCGCGCAACCGCCACGCGAGCATCGGCGTCGGCAACCTGGGCCTGCGCGGTCTCAAAATCTCCCTGCGCCTGCGCCACCTTCACCTGGGCGTCGGATGGATCGATCTCCGCGAGCGCATCGCCGCGATGCACCATCTGATTCTCGCGGATGTAAACCCTGGTGATCTGGCCGGCAACACGAGCTGCGACTGGAACGACATCGGCGGCCACCTGCGCATCGTCAGTGGTCTCTTTTCCCGACGTGACCAGCGCGTAGATGGCGTAGCCGATCAACAGGACGGCGACAGCGATGCCGATGATGAAGTAGATCCGCCTGGCGCGGCTTTCCTCGATGACCGGCTCGTGCTCTGCGATTTCGGGCAGCGGCGCGACCGGACTGGGCGAAGGTGGTGCTGATTGTTCGCGTTGCATGATGCGTCACATCTCCACGTGCACTTCCGCTTTCTCCGCCCCCTTCGGCATCCGCAGGAAAAAGACCAGCGGCAGCACGCAGAGAAATGCAATTCCACAAATCATAAAGAGTCGCTCAAAAGCGAGCACCATCGCCTGCTGGCGAACTTGAAAGTCGAGGACGCGAAGTGCCGCGTCGCCGAGCACGCGCCGCGTCGCCGCCATCCGCATCGCGACCGCCGGACGGCTCATGGTGACGTTTGCGAGCATTGCGCCACGCATGCGCGTGGCGGAGCGCGTCATCAATGTCGCCATCAGCGCCAGGCCCATCGAGCCTCCCACCTGGCGCAGCAGCGAGTTGAGGCCGGTGGCATCCGACAATTTGTGCCGCGGGATGTTGCTCAATGAAATCGTCGTGAGCGGAATGAAGAGGCAACTGAACGCCACACCCTGAATGATCAGAACGTTGACGATGCCGCGCGCAGAAGTCGCCAGGGTGTAATGGCCCATCATCCACGCCGTGTACGCGAAGAGCACGATCCCGAACGCCACCACCACCCGCGGTGAAATTTTGTTGTAAAGCCGGCCCACGATCGGCATGACCACCAGCATCGTCAATGACCGCGGCATCAGCGCGATTCCGGACTGCGTCGCGGAGAATCCCAGAAGCGTCTGCATGAAGAGAGGGAGAAGGAAGGTCACCGACATCAGCATCGCGAACATCACCGCGCCGATGATGGTGCCCGAGGCAAACACCGGCTCCCTGAAGAGTGCAACGTCGACCGCCGGCACGCGCGCGCTCAACTCACGCACGATCAGCAGCGCCAGAGAGATGACGGCGAAGAGCGTGATGAGTTTGATCTGGCCCGACTCGAACCAGTCGTTGCGGTTGCCTTCCTCCAGCACGTACTGCAGCGATCCGAGTCCCGCGATCAGAAGGCCGATGCCCGACCAGTCCATATTCCTGCGCTGCCGCTCCGCCATCTTCTGCATCGATGCCCGAATGTCGGCCGGCTCGTGCACGAAGCGCGTGACCATCAGAAGCGAGACGATGCACACCGGAATGTTGATGTAGAAAATCCACGGCCAGCTGTAGTTGTCCACGATGTAGCCGCCCAGGGTCGGACCGAAGGCCGGGCCGAGGACGACCGCCATTCCGAAGACCGCCATCGCCATGCCTTGTTCCTGTGGCGGAAAAGTCTGACGGAGAATCGCTTGCTCAGTCGGCTGCAGCGCCCCCGCGCCCATGCCCTGGATGATCCGAAAGAGTACGAGCAGCGGAAGCGTGCGCGCCATTCCGCACAGCGCCGAGCCGACCCCGAACAGGACCAGACAAAAAAGATAGACGCGTTTTTGTCCGAACAACCGTGCCAGAAATCCGGTCAGCGGCATGACCATGACGGTCGCGATCACGAATCCGGTCGTCACCCACGTGATCTGCTCGACCGTGACGCCGAGGGAACCCATGAGATGGGGAACGGCGACGTTGACGATCGACGCGTCGATCGCACCCATCAGCGTTCCGAAGGTGATCGAGAGCGTCACCAGCCATTTGTTGACGGGCGGCCGCTCGGTCATCGCCCCTCACCCGCCGCTTCGCGGGGACGTCGCGCGAGTTCCTTCTCCCCGCTCGCGGGGAGAAGGTGGCCGGAGGCCGGATGAGGGATCATCGCGTCCCCTCGATCAACCGCCGGATGTCGCCGGTCGCATGCTGCAGGTCGTACTGCGCGGCGGCGGCGTCGGCCTGCGCGGCGATCAGATCCTCACGCGCCTGGCGATAGCTGTCCTGCGCGCGATCGACTTCCACCGGCGTTCCATATCCGGCTGACCGCCGATCCTCCGCAACCGTCAGCGCCTCTTCCGCGACTCGCGCATTTTCCGTGGCGACCGCAACGCGTGCCTGGCGTTTTCGAGACTCAACACCGCGCGACGAACGTCCTGCTCGACGTCGCGCTGGCGCTGGGTGCGCTCGATCTCCCGATCGTGAAGATCGGCGCGGGCGCGCGCGACCGCGGCGTTGATGTCGGCGTGGAAGAGCGGCATCCCCAGCGTCGCCGCGATGCGGCGCGTCCACAACAGATCGCTGGTGTGATTGCCGTTGTAATCGCCCTCAAAATCGAATGCCACGCTCGGAATGCGCCGCGCTCGCGCCGCTGACACGCCCAGCGATGCCTCTTTCTCGCGCGCGACGACCTCTTTCAGCTCGGGACGTTGTTGTCGCGCCGTTGCCAGCGCGCTTTCGACGGGCGGGACGGGTGGGGCGGCGGGCAGCGGATCGACCAGCACGACGTCCGACGATTCATCGGCGCCGATCGCGTTCAAAAGTGCCAGCAATGCCGTTCTTTGATCGTTTTGCGCGATGAGGACCGCCTGCTTCGCGCGATCGAGTTGCACTGTGGCTTGCGCAACGTCGAGCCGCGTTCCTGTCCCGGCCGTGAACTCATCCTGCGCGACTTTCAGCAGCCGCTCGAACAGCGCGACATCCGACTGGCGGGATGCAATCTGAGTCGACGCTCGCTGCGTCAGGACGTAGAGCCGCGCCACCGCAGCCGCGACGTCGTTCTCCGCGCGCTGCATCGCGTAACGGCTGGCCGTCTCGCCCTGACTCAACGCCTGGTAATGACGGATGGCCGCGAGGTTGAAGAGCTGCAGCGCCGCCGCGAGTTGCGCATCGGTGACGTTGAATGGGCCGACGACCGGCGGCTGTCCGGGAATCGTGAATCCGAATGTTTGCAGGTTGATCGATTGGCTGTAACGCGAGACTCTCGCATCGGCCTGCGGGAAAAGCGCCTGGAGCGCTTCCGTGCGTGCGATCCGCGCGCGCTCTTCGGCAGAACGCGCCAGCTGCGCCGGCGTCCCCTCGCGCAACGCGCGCTGCACCGCGTCCGCGAGCGACAGTCGCAAGGGCTGCCCGGCGACGGGAAGGCAGAAGGCCGAAAGCAGAAGGCAGAGGTAACGGCTACAGCACATCACCGCGGGTCAAGCAACACTTCTGCCTTCTGCCTTCCGCCTTCCGCCTTCCGCCCTCTGCCTTTACGTGACGATGGTCCTTCGCGCCTCCTGGCGTTTCCACCTGCCGGTGCGCAGCACGTCGTCGACCACGACGAATGCTTCGTCGATCTCCTCGTCGGTGGTGTAGAAGTGCGGCGAGAAACGCACGCCCGACGCCGGACGGAAGTCGCACACGATGTCCTCGGAGTTGAGCTCGAGCGACACTTCGCGACCGTGCGGTATTCGCATCGAGACTGAGCCGCCGCGCCGCTCGGCCTCGCGCGGCGTGCGCAATTCGAAGCCGCGCGCGTCGGCGAGATCGATGATTTTCTGGGTTTGTCGCAATGACTTTTCGCGGATGGCCATGATGTCGGCTTCCGCGATGATCTTGGGGCCCTCGCGCGCAGCGTAAAGCGCGGGAATGGGAGGGGTGCCGAGGGCGAAGCGAAGCGCGTCGTCGCGGAAGCGCATGGGCGGCGCTTCGAAGCCGAACGGATTCGCGTGCGCCATCCAGCCGGTGAAACTCGGCTCGAGCTTCGGTCGCAGCGCGGGATCGACGTACAAGAACGATCCGCCCGGCCCGCCGCATAACCACTTGAGCACTCCCCCGGCTGCGATGGGCACATCCCATTCGCGAACGTTGACCGGAACGATGCCGGCCGACTGGAAAATGTCGAGCACCAGCGTCGCGCCGACTTCGCGACATCTCCGGGCGATGGCCTCGATATCGATCTTGAATGACGATTCGAAAAGAACATGGCCGATCGGTACGATCTGCGTGCGTTCGTCGATTGCCGACAACAGCCGCTCGAGATCGAATCCGAGTCCCGAAGCATCATGCGGAATATTGACGATCTCCGCGCCCAACCGCCGCGCCAGGCGATCGTAGATATAGCGAACGGAAGGGAACTCACCTTCAACGATCACGACGCGATTTCGCGGCGCCGTGTATTCGAACGACGACAGCACGACCGCCTCGGCGGTGGTGACGTTGGGAAGCATGACCACCGATCCGCGGGGCGCGCCGATCAGCGGCGCGATGATGTCGCCGATCTCGATCGACATCATCCACCATTTGTCGCCCCACGCCCGCACGCCCCGCGAGGCCCACAAGTCGGCGTATTCATTGAGCGCCTCCCGCGTGGCCTCGGGCATCGCGCCTAACGAGTGCGAGACGAGATACTTCGTGCGCTTCAGGATCGGAAAGCGCTCGCGGTAGCGCAGCAGGGTGTCGGCTTGAATATCGATCGTCATGCGTTTGGCCGCCCCTCATCGAGATCCCTCGCCCCGCGTAGCGGGGAGAGGGTGGTCCCGCTGAGCGGGACCGGGTGAGGGGCGGTCACGCCTTCACCGCGTAGTCATCGCCATAAAACTTACTTGTTATATTTGTATGAAATTCTATCGCCTTAATTGGTGTGTATTTTGGGTTGGCCAGGCCGGGAAGCACCTCCAGCATCTCGTTTTCCCAGACATAGACCGCCATCGGAAACGAGACGCGCGTTTCGCGACGCTGCGCCGGATCGCGCGGCTTGCTGACGCGATGGGTGGTGGACGGGAAGACGTCATTGCTGATGCGCTGCATGTAATCGCCGGTGTTGAGGATGATCGTGCCGCGCGGCGCGCGGATGCGAATCCACTTCATGTTGCGGCGATTCAGAATCTGCAGGCCTTCCACGGGCGGCGCGGGAAGGAATGTGAACATGTCGACATCTTCGTGGCCGAGCAGGCGCGCGGCGCCGGAGTCGTCCATCTCGCGCGACATGGGCGGATAGTAGTTGAGCCGCAGGCCGAAGTTGGTGCCGGTGAGCCTGGCGTCGTACAGATGCGGATGGCAGCCGAGGTACGTGAGCATCGCCTGCATGGTCGGAAGAATGAGGCGCTCGTGCGCGGCCACGATCTGCCGGAAGAATCTCTCGTACTCGGGCAGCGGCCAGAATTCTTCCGGATGCTCGAACGCCCGCCGGCAGAACACCCACCCTTCGACCAGATCGGGATGCTGCTGGCTGGTTTCGTGGATCGGAAAGTAGCCTTGATTGACTGAGCCATGCCGCTGCGCGCGGAACTGCATCTTGTGCTCGAGCGTCAGTCGCTCGAACATCTCCACGATTTTCTTTTCCGCGGCGTCGTAAAGCGCCGGATCGACCCCGTGACCTTCGAGAATCGCGAAGCCGATCTGGTGGAGGGCTTCGCCGAGGTCACCGGCGAAGGTCGGGCTGCGCATGTCGCAGGTTCGAATCTGAAAATCGTCGTCGAACTCTTCGCGCCCGTCTTCGGCCAGGTGATAGCTCTGCCGCTTCTCGACCTGCTCGTAGCGGATGTAATCCTGGTTCAGCTTCGACTCCATCGCGCAGATAATACAGGCATGGTCGTCATCACGTCGCTGGACGAGCTCCGCGCCGGCAAGATCCTCCGTGGCCAGGCGGTCTCCATGCGCGTCATCGACGGGCCGGCAACCATTCGCGACGATTACGATCAGGTGCTTTACGTGCTCGAGGAAGACACCGGCATTTTTTTGCCTCGCGGAGCGGAGATGAAGTTGGACGGGACGGTGATTGCTGTTGGTGGAGCGCCGGCGACCTCGCCGGCGCCGCCGGGGTCGGCGGCGCTCCACGTTCGTCTTGCCGACCAGCCCATCCAAAAGACCGGCGACCGCTGGTATCAGGAGTTGATCCAGAGCGAGATCACGCAATTCGTTGGATCGATCCCGCCCGGCCGTGCACCCGATCATTACCACCTCTACGAAGAAGTCCTGTGCATCCTCAAAGGCTCGGGACTGCTGTGGGCTGGAAGTTCGAAAACGCCGATCGGCGCCGGATCGTGCGTCTACCTGCCCAAGCGGCAAGTGCACTGCCTCGAAAACACCACCTCAGACGAGCTTCGGCTCCTCGGCGTCTTCTACCCGGCGGGAAGTCCGTCGGTGCGCTATGAGGTAAATCAGAGCGCCGACAGCGCTCCACGCAAGCGCGAGCTCGATCGTCGACAGTGATGCCAGCGCGATGATCACGCCCATCGCGATCATGGAGACGATCGCCGAGATCCGCTGCACGCCCAGCGGAATCTGCACCGTGACCGAATCGAACAAGGCGCGATTCATCCGCGGCAGCATCAAGAGCGCGAAGCTGTGGATCAAGTAGAGGACCACCAGCGCGAAGACCGCGATGTTGAGCGCGAGCCCGATGTGGCCGCTGAGCAGCAGGATCAGCGCTGCGCCTGCGGTGAGTGTCAGACCAGTGATGGGCGTCCCTGTTCGCGGCGAGATGCGCCCGAGCCATCGCGGCGCGAGACCATCCTCGACCAGCACGATGGCAACCCGCGATGGAACCAGCATCGTCCCGTTCAACGACGTCGTGATCGCCATCAGCGCTCCGATCGTGATCAGCACCTCAGCGCCGGCGGGCAGATATCGCGAGGCCACGGTCGTCATCGGCGCAGCGGAAGCCGCCAGCTCGCGCCCGGGCAGGACTCCAAACGCCACGATCGACATCAATAGATAGATGACCATGGTCGCCGTGACGCCCAGCAGGAAAACGCGGGGCAGACGGCGCGTGCTGTCGCGCACCTCGCCCGCGGTCTGCGCCAGCGATTCGAACCCTGCGTATGCGAAAAAGAGCGGCGGAAGGCTGGCCGCGAAGCCGCGGAGCCCGTGCGTGATGAAGGGGCGGTAATTCTCGGGCCGGATCGCGAACAGTCCCGGTACGATCAGGACCAGCAGCGAAAGCGCGAGGACGGCGCACATCCAGACTTGAACGCGACCGAACCATCGCACGCCCATGACGTGGACGGCGTAGAAAAAGAGAAGGATCGCGATCGCGACCGGCATCACCAGCGCCGGATGCCGGCCTAACAAAAGGTAGTCGGCAAATGCGCGCGACAAATACGCCAGCGCACCGATGTACGAGATGATCTTCAGCCACACCCCCACGAAGGCCAGCCCATGGCCGCCGAACGTGCGCGAGATGTGGGCGTACTCGCCGCCGGGATCGAGACCGAGCGGCGTCGAGATGAAGACCGAGTACGCCACCGACGTCGCCACTATCGCCGGCGCGAGCACGAGGTAGCCCAGGATCACGCTCGGTCCGGTGAGCGCCCAGGCGTCGCTGGTGACTTTGAAGATTCCGGCGCCGATCAGAATGCCGATGATCGTGGCGTACGATTCGAGCGTGCCCAGGTCGCGGCGGAGAGTGGTCATGCCGATTTCCACCACAACAAAAAGGCCATGATCGTCAGCACGATCGCGAAGCCGATCCCGAATTCGTAGGTGATGTATTGCGTGAGGCCGGTATTCTTCGTTGCCGATTCGAAAACGTCCTGTAGATTCGAGCTCACGGCGTGCAGGAGGGCACACGGCCAGAGACTTCCCGATCGCAATCGAAGCCAGGTATAGATGAACGCGATCGCGACGATCGAGATGGTCATGCACCCGAGTGCATACCAGATCGGGAGGTTGAGCCGATATCGCGGCAACAGAACGATCACCACCGGGTAATGCCACAGCGACCAGATCAGGCCGCGAATCAGACTCGCGCGCGCGAACGTCGTGACGTCCAGCAATCGCGCGGTGAGCAAACCGGTCCATCCGATTTCCTCGCCCAGGGTGTCGATCATCGCGAGTGGCGCGGCGATGAGGCCGAGCAGAAGAAGCAGCGGAAACGGGAGCCGGGGGCGCGGCTCAAATTTTCCAAGCTGCGTCGCCCACGTCACGACGTACACCGGAACGCAAAAAAGAATCGGGACCAGATAACTGACAGCGTAGTACCGCGCATGACCCAATCGAAATCCAAAGCCGGCGATTTTCCGGCGAACGATCCATGACGCGGCCAGCGCCGCCATCGCCGGCGTCCACATGAACGCGTGGTGCAGCAGACCCCACCCGCCCGGACCGGCCCATATCAATCGCAGGTAGAACGGCGCAGCGAGCACAGCCGCGAAAATCAGGAAGAGTCGGATTTCTCTGCTCGGAATCCGCCGATTCTACCGAACGGAGAAAACAATTCTCTCCGACAGCAAAATTAGGTGGTAAAGTTTGCATCCTCAGCAAAGGGTCCCATGACCTCGCTCCTGGTGGTAGAAGACGACCGCCCCACTCACGCGCTCTTCGTCGCGCTGATCCGCCGCTGCGGTTGCGAGGCCCGCAGCGCCTTTGATGGCCGCTCTGCTCTCCGCCAGGTCCGCGGCCAGCGCCCCGACGGAATCATTCTCGATCTTCTCCTTCCGGAGATGGATGGCTTCCAGTTTTTGTCAGAAATGGACCGCTTCGCGCCCGATCTGGTTTTGAGAACGATCGTCGTGACGGCAGCATCGGAATTGCTCTTTGAGGGCTGCGTCCAAATGCGACTGGTCCGCAACGTGATGCGCAAGCCCTTCAACATCGAAGAGCTCGAGAAGGACATGCTCTCGATGCTGGACGGACGGCCGGCGGCGCAAAGAGCGAGAGCTGGCGGTCCGATGCGGCTCAAGATCAGTTAACCGCCAGCCCTCGGGAACGACGGGAGACGCCGCCTGACCGCAACACAGCCCGGAGGACGGCGGCGGCGCTTTTGCTGTGAGTGCAAAAAGCATGCAACCTTGCCATTCCTGATCAAGGGAAAACTCCTTGCATTGCGCGCAAAGAGGACTACACTTCTCGCGTCGGTCCGAAAAAATGGCTCCCCGAGTTCTGGTCGTGGACGATGACCAAGCGCTTCAGACGCTTCTGAATGTGCTTCTCACGCGCGCGGGATTCGAGTGCGACTTCGTCAGCGATGGTGAAGCAGCGCTGCAAAAAATCGATGGCGACCAACAGTACGCTGTCATCGTCCTCGATCTGATTCTGCCGGGACTCAGCGGGATCGACCTTCTCGCCCAACTGCAGGTGACTCGGCCCGCGCTTCTGCAGCGCACGATCGTGGTGACCGGAGCGAGCACCGGAATCGTTCGCAATGTCGATGTCAGGCGCGTGTATTCGGTGATTCGGAAGCCATTCGATATCTCCGACATGATTCAGCTCGCCACCGAATGTGCCTATCAGAGCGAGCGCGTCCAGGTCAAAAGGCTGCAAACATAGTCTCGCAAAAGACCGGGACTCAGATTTGCAGGTCATGCAAAGGCATTTGATAGAATGGTGAACATGATCGGCGAACAGATTCGCCAAACCCGCCATGCCCGGCGGTTATCTCTCAACGACGTAGCCGAACGAGCCAAAATCAGCGTTGCGACCCTCTCACGCATCGAACGCAACAAGCAGGGCCTCGAGCTGGGACTTTTCCTGACTCTCTGCAAGATTCTCAAGGCATCGCCCCGAGACCTCATCGGTGGGGATGAGGGCGACAACGTCGATCCGCTTGCCGTCCGTATCGCGGCTCTGCAGCACAACGAACGGGTCGAGCTATGGCGCGAGCTGGCAGCCGCACGCCGTGGCGAGAAACGCAACGCCATTCGCAACCGGCTTCACCGCCTCGGCGAAGAGGTGGAAGAGCTTCTGGCGCAACTCGAATTCGTGCGCGCCGAGATGGAGTCGGTGCACAGCAGCGTCCGCAAGCGTTAGCCCGACTGCACGACCTTCGCAAATTCTTCCAGATCGAGCAGCACCAGGACCGCTCCGTCGATCTTGTTGTCGGTGGTCTTGTAGGGGCGGATGCGCAGCGAATGCTTGCGTCCGGCGCGGTCCTCGACCCGCAGCTCACGCACTTCCAGCTTGTCGATGACGTCGCTGACGATTTCGCCGAGGTTGTCGATCAGAAGGCTGGCGCGCATGTCGTCGATGGGACGGCCGATGTCCGACGGAAGGAGATTGAGCGTGCGCTGCGCCCGCGGATTGAAGCGTCGAATGCGGAGCGCGCCATCGAGCATCAGGATCGGGATTTCGACCGAGGTCAGAAGATTGTTCAGATCGTTGTTCAACACCGCCAGCTCCTGATTGCGGTTCTCCAGCTCTTCGTTCAGCGTGGTGAGCTCCTCATTGCTCGACTGCAATTCTTCCTTGGCGGTCTCCATCTCCTCGTTGATGCTCTGTAGCTCCTCATTGCTCGACTGGATCTCTTCGTTGGCCGAGCGCAGCTCCTCGTTCATCGCTTCCTGTTCTTCGATGATCGATTGCAGATATTCACGCGTCGCTTCCAGCTCGCGCTTCAGATGCCCGACCTGTCTGCCGTCGGTCTTCGGTTCTTCTCGTTTCTGCTTTCGACCTTTGCTGGTTGCCGGCGGCTCTTCGAACAGGACGGCCAGGAAACGTTCCTTGGAAGCGCCGACGAAAGGGATGACCTCGAGATTGACGAGGATGGAATGACCGTCGATCTTGACGCGAATACCCTCCCGCCTCTGCGTCTCGTCTTTCTTGCGCGCCTGATGGATCGCACTCCGCAGATCGCCCAGCAATCCTTCGCGCGCCATCTTGAGCAGATTGAAACTCGCCGTCCCGGGCGGCGGCTCCAGGTAGCGACTGGTGCGGCCGCGGAATTGCAGGACTTCCAGGTTCTCGTTCACCACCACGCCCGCGGGCGTGAAGCGCGCCAGAAGAACGCGGTCGGCCTCATGGAAAATGGCCTCGGGCATGGGCCGCTCTCCCCCTTCCACAATCGGACGCTCGCGCGGCGTATCCGGCTGCGTCGTTTTGAAGTCGATATTCGCGCGTCGGGCGCCGGTTTTCTTCTGGTAGATTTTGTTTTTCCTGTCCACGATTTTGAATAGATCTCCGAAGTTGCCAATCGTTTCAGATGTACCCAGGAGCAGATAACCATCGGTTCGCAGCGCGTAATTGAAAATCGACATCACCTTCCGCTGCAAGGCCGTGCCGAAATAGATCATGACGTTGCGGCAACTGATCAGATCGAGCCTCGAAAACGGGGCGTCCTTGGTCACGTTCTGGCGGGCAAAGATGCAACAATCGCGGACAGCTTTGTTGATGCGATACCCCCCCTCGACGCGACTGAAAAACTTGCGCAGACGGTCCGATGAGACCTCGGTCAGAACCGCGTCGGGATACAAGCCGGCGCGCGCGCGGTCGATCGCCGGCTCGCTGACATCAGTGCCGAAAATCTGGATCTGGCTATTGGCGCCCAGGGTACCGGCCGTCTCGAGAGCGGCAATCGCGATGGAGTAAACCTCTTCTCCGGTGGCGCAGCCGGGAACCCAAACGCGCAGTCCCTGGCCGTCCTTTCGATCGCGCAACAGCGCCGGGAAAACGTCGCGCTGCAGCGAGCCGAAGACCTGCGGGTCGCGGAAGAATCCGGTGACGCGGATGAGAATGTCGCCGTAGAGCCGCTCCACTTCATCCAGCGAGTGGCGGACGATGGGCAGGTACTCCGCCAGCGTGTCGACGCGGTTCACTGCCATGCGGCGACGAATCCGGCGCTCGATCGTGCTGGGCTTGTAGCTGGCGAAGTCGATGTCATGCTTGGAACGGATGATCCCAAACAATTGTGTCAGCTCCGACTCGGGAAGTTGCGGAGGCCTGGCCGTGGAAAAGTAGTCGTGGCGCGCGATACGGACCAATTCGCCCGCAATCTGCGCGGGCGACAGCACGAAGTCGACCACACCGGTCGCGACCGCACTGTGCGGCATGCTCTCCATTTTTGCCGTGTTGTCCTGCGCGAAGGTAATTCCTCCCTCGGCCTTGATCGCTTTGGTCCCAAGCGCGCCGTCGGATGCCGAGCCCGACAGAACCACTGAGATCGCGCGCGGTCCCTGATCGTGCGCCAGCGAGCAAAAGAACCCGTCGATGACGCTGGGCGTGCCCGAAGCGCGTTGGTGCAGATTCAGAACTCCGTTCTCGATCGATACCTCGGCGCCCCCCGGCGCGATGTAGAGCTGGTTGCTTTTGACGAGCATGCCGGGACGGACGATCTCGACCGGCAGCCTGGTCGCGCGAGCCAGTACCTGATCGAGATTCGAGGCGAATTTCGGATCCTGGTGAAGTACGAAAACGAAGGCCATTCCGGGAACATCAGGGAGGGCCTTGAGCAGCGCGTTGAAGGCCTCGATTCCGCCCGCCGATGCTCCCACGCCGACGATGGGAAAGACGCTCTCTTCGAGTGGAGCCGCCAGCGCGGTCGGGACGTTCTTTTCGCCCTTCCTGTTTGCCATTGAGGGTCCTCGCGGTGAGCTATCTTGCTACATGGAGGGCAAGGGAGACAATGTGGCGCCTGAGCATGCATGCATCTTGCGTCAAATCCTGACCATGCGCTTCCGTGATCGCGTCGAAGGGGGTCAGCTCCTCGGACGCGAGTTGGCGCGGCGGCTGGGCAAACGCGACGACCTGATCGTCCTGGCGCTGCCGCGCGGAGGCGTTCCCGTCGGCGCCGAAGTCGCGAAAGCTCTCGACGCTTCGCTCGATGTCTTCATCGTGCGCAAGTTAGGCGTGCCCGGGCATGAAGAGCTCGCGATGGGTGCCATCGCCAGCGGCGGCGTTCGGGTCATCAATCGCGACGTCCTGGGCTGGGTCCCGATTCCGCAAAAGGTGATCGATCAGGTGGCCGCACGCGAGCAGGAAGAGCTCGAGCGCCGCGAGCGCGAATACCGCGGCTCGCGTCCGCCGCTCGACGTGCACAACAAAACCGTCATCGTGGTCGACGACGGCCTGGCCACCGGATCGACGATGCGCGCTGCGGTGGCCGCGCTCCGCAAGATGGAGCCGCGCTCCATCACGGTCGCGGTGCCGGTCGCTGCGACGCAGACCTGCGGCGAATTTGGCGACGAGGGAATCGACATCGTCTGCCTCCGCACGCCCGAGCCATTCCAGGCGGTGGGCCTGTGGTACGACGACTTTTCACAAACGACCGACGAAGAAGTGCAGGAGCTCCTGCAGCAACCCGCCCATGACTGACATCCGCGAAACACTCCATCCCATCGACGATTTCGATTCCATCCTGCGCCTCATCGGAAACGCGCACTTCGTTCTCATCGGCGAAGCGTCGCACGGCACGCACGAGTTCTATGCCATGCGGGCCGCGATCACGCAGCGCCTCATCGCCGAAAAAAGCTTCAATGCCGTGGCGGTGGAAGCCGATTGGCCGGACGCCTATCGCATCAATCGATTCGTGCGCGGAATGAGCGACGACGAGGAAGCGATCGACGCGCTCGGCGATTTCAAACGATTTCCAACCTGGATGTGGCGCAACGCCGACGTACTCGATTTCGTCGGCTGGCTTCGCGACTACGGGCGCGGGGTCGGCTTCTACGGACTCGATCTGTACAGCCTCTACTCGTCGATCGAGCACGTGATCGAGTATCTCGAGCAGGTCGATCCCGAAGCGGCCAGGCGCGCGCGGTATCGCTACACGTGCTTCGAACATGCCGGCGAGGAGCCGCAGGCTCACGGTTACGTCACGACATTCGGCCTCGCGCAACCGTGTGAGGACGAAGTCGTGAAGCAGCTCATGGAGCTCCGCCGCGCGCACGACGGGTCCGATGATCACTTTTTCGCGGAGCAGAACGCGCGGCTGATCGCCAACGCCGAGCGTTATTACCGATCGATGTTCTCGGGACGCGTTTCGTCGTGGAATCTTCGAGATCAGCACATGGCTGAGACGCTGACGGCGCTCGCCAAGCACCTCCCCCACGCCAAAATCGTGGTGTGGGCACACAACTCCCACCTCGGCGACGCCCGCGCAACCGAGATGGGCAGACAGGGCGAGCTGAATGTCGGGCAGCTCGTGCGCCAGCGTTATGGCGACGACGCGCGGCTGATCGGATTCACGACCCACAGCGGAACTGTGACTGCTGCGTCCGAATGGGATGGTCCCGCCGAGCGAAAGAAAGTGCGTCCCGCCATCCAGGGCAGTTACGAATTGCTGTTTCACGACTGGCAGCGGGGAGACTTCTATCTGCCGCTTCGCGGCGACCAAGCCGTAGCGCCGTTGGAAGACCCGCGGCTCGAGCGCGCCATCGGCGTGATCTATCTGCCGCAGAGCGAGCGCACGAGCCATTACTTCTACGCGTCCTTGCCGCGCCAGTTCGATGCCGTCTTGCATTACGACGTCACACGCGCCGTCGAGCCGCTCGAGCGATTCGAACGCGAACACACTGCCGAGATGCCGGAGACGTTTCCGTCAACGCTATGACTACGCCCCTTTCGCGAAGTGTCCTTCGCCCCGCGGCAGCGGGGAGAAGGTGCCGCCAAGCGGCGGATGAGGGGCCGCGGAGAATGACCTATGACCACAACAGTCGACCGTGACGAAGGTCTCATTCGCATCGACGCCGCCGGCGTCACGCTGGAAGGAAACCTGATCGTCCCGGCCGACGCGACCGGCATCGTGCTGTTCGCACATGGAAGCGGCAGCAGCCGCTTCAGCTCGCGCAATCGCTACGTCGCGGAAGCGCTCCGCAAGCAGGGCAACCTCGCCACGCTGCTGCTCGATCTGCTCACCGCGGAAGAGGAGCTGGTCGATACGCGCACGGCGCATCTTCGATTCGATATCGAGCTGCTGGCCGATCGGCTGGTCGGCGCATCGGAGTGGCTTGCCCGCGAGCACCCGGATCTCGAGATCGGATTGTTCGGGGCGAGCACGGGCGGCGGGGCGGCGCTGGTGGCGGCAGCGCGAGTTCCCGATCGCATCAAAGCCGTCGTCTCGCGCGGCGGACGCCCCGATCTCGCCGGCGCCGCGCTTCCAAGAGTCAAAGCGCCGACGCTGCTGATCGTCGGCGGCCATGACCTGCCAGTCATTCAGATGAACCAGGAAGCCTACGACCGGATGACGGCGGTAAAGAAGCTGATCATCGTCCCCGGCGCGAGTCACCTCTTCGAGGAACCGGGAACGCTGGAAGAGGTTGCGCGTCTGGCCACCGACTGGTTCAAGAAATATCTGCGATGAACGTGCGTCAGATTCCTCCCCAGTCGTGGAAATCGTTCCTCGATTCGTTCAGCCGACAGCATCACGGATGGCTGGTGCGGATCAATGATGACGATCCTGCGCCGCTCGAAACCGTGCGCGTGGACGGCCGCGACATCGAGATTCGAGCCGGTACGAAACGAACGATCTCCAACGTCACCGAAATTAATGTTGCTGAAGTCGACGAAACGGCGATCGATCACATCGAGATCGCGAATGCTTCCGAGCGGGTGAAGATTCAGTTTCGCGCCGCCATCAATCCCGAGCTGGTCGACGGCGTGATCCCGTAATTGCCGTAATGGGGTCAGGTCTGCACTTTCCACTCTTTTCTAAGCAATGTAGAGATTCTCTGCAACGTGTAGAAAAAAGTGGAAAGTGCAGACCTGACCCCATTCAGAAGCGATAGCGCGCTTCGAGCGTCAGGGTGCGGCCAGCGGTGTTCGGATCGGGCGCCGAGACTCGCTGAGCGGCAATGTTGGCGAATTCGGCGCCCAGACGCATCGAACGCACGGTGTAAAACCACGCCAAAGTCCACGCCCGGCCGCTCTCGGTGTTGATTTCCGCCAAACTCCGATCACGATCTTTCGTGCCGAAGACGTCGATGCGCGCGGAGACGCGATTGCGTCCGAAGGCCTGAGAAACGAGCGCGTAGGCGGCGTAATAATCGAGCTGGACGAATGCTCGAGGCGCGAATCCCATGCCAGTCGATCCCCACCCATACTCCGAAAGGAGCGTCGTCCCGTGCTGGCCGTCGATTTCGCCGCTGAGCAGATTCAGCTTCGTCTGCCATGAATACTCGCCGCGATACAGCCTGCGGTCACCGCGATTGTCGACGCGCGCCAACTGCAGCATCGCGCGCTCCGGAAGATTCACGCGCACGCGCCCGGTGACACCGGTCCGCGCGTCCAGATCGCGTCCGATCGATTGCGTTCCGTCCCGCCGTTGATCGGGAAAAAACGGAAGAGGAGGAAGTGGCAGCACCTCCTCGTGGACCGCGAGATGATTGCCAATCGACCAGCCGTGCCATCCGAGCAGCGTGCCCATGGTGTCGTTGCCGCGAAATGCGCCGCCGGCGAAAGTAAGGACCGCATTCGATGTCAGATGCTGCCACTGCAGCTCGGCGCCGATGGGCCGGACTTCCTGGCCGATCCACGTGTTCAACGCCGAAAACGAAATCGTATAGGGCGAGCTCCAAAGCTTGTCGGTGTTCTCACGGGAGGTCGGCAGAAAGAATTGTCCGGCCCGCAGACGAAAGTCGCCTTTTCGAACGTCGACGAACGCCCCGACCAGCCCTCCCCTTTTCCTCGCCAGGCCATGCGCGTGCATGGTCAGCCAACTCGTCGGCGTCCAGTCGATGCCGAGGTGCGCTTCCTCCTGGTGAGTGGTGGTGGCGTCGGTGGAGCTCTGCGCTCCGACGTCGAATCGACCGAAGCCGTGCTCGAGCCAGCTCGGCTGCGACCGTACGTAGACGCCGCGGGCGGTCACGAAGCCGGAAAGGATGACAGCAGCGAGCATCGCTGCTCGATTCTATAATCCGCGCGATTCCATGCGACCGTCGCGCCAGCAATTGGAAGACGCGCTCAAGTCCTTGCGCGATGCATCGCTGCGCTACGCCGACGTTCGCTATACCGCCACGCAAAACCAACACGTTCGCGTTCGAAACGGCGAAGTCGATACACTCATCTCGACCGTCGATCGCGCCATCGGCGTGCGCGTGCTGGTCGGAAACGGATGGGGCTTCGCGGCCAGCAATGATGCCGGCGACGCATCCCTGATTCGAACTGCAAAGCGCGCGCTGGAAGTCGCAGCGGCCTCCAATCTGGCCACTTCCGAAAAAATCGTCCAGAGCGACGTTGAGCCGCACGTCGCGACGTGGCAATCCGATTTCGAGAAGGACCCATGGACGATTCCGCTCGAGCGCAAGATCGATCATCTCCTCCAGGCGACCGAACCGATGCGCAGCGATCCGCGGATCCACCAGGCATCGGGCGACATTGCGTCGTATCGGCAGGAGAAAACTTTCGCGTCGACGGTCGGCAGCTACATCGAGCAGACCACGACCGAGATGGGCGGCGGCATTGAGGCCCTCGCGATCGAAGACGACGAGTTTCAGCGCCGAACATTTCCGAATCCGTTCGGCGGAGATTTCCGGGCGGCGGGATGGGAATTCATCGAGGAGCTGAACCTGGCCGCCAAAGGATTGCAAATACGCGACGAGGCACTCGCTCTCCTGGCGGCGCCCAAGGCGCCGGCCGGACGATTCGATTTGATCGTAGGGTCATCGCAGCTGGCATTGCAGGTTCACGAATCGTGCGGGCACCCGACCGAGCTCGATCGCGCCATGGGACTGGAGATCTCGCTGGCCGGCGGTTCGTTTCTGCAGCCGTCGATGCTGGGCAACTTTCGTTACGGATCGGATCTCGTCAACATTGTCGCCGATGCCACCATCGCGAAATCGATCGGATCATTCGCGTTCGATGACGACGGCGTTCCGGCGCAACGATTTCCGCTCATCGACAAGGGCATCTTCGTCGACTACCTCACCGGCCGCGACACCGCCCCCGCCATCGGCCGCCGCTCGAACGGCACGGTGCGCGCGGAGAGCGCCGCCCGCATTCCGATCATCCGCATGACCAACATCAATCTCGAGCCGGGAACAACGCCGCTCGAAGAAATCATCGCCGACACCAAGCGCGGGATTTTTGTCGACACCAACAAGTCGTGGTCGATCGACGATGTGCGCCTCAATTTTCAATTCGGCTGCGAAGTCGCTTACGAAATCGACAACGGACGACTGGGCCGCCTTCTGCGCAATCCGGTCTACGGCGGCACGACGCCCGATTTCTGGCGCTCATGCGACGCGATCGCGGACCGTACCAGCTGGCGGATCTGGGGCGTGCCGAATTGCGGCAAGGGCGATCCGATGCAGACCATGCGTGTCGCGCATGGCGCGCCGGCGGCGCGATTTCGCAACGTGGAGATGTTTTGAGCTTCGATCTCATCGAGCGCGCGTTGGAAGCTGCGGGAGGAGATGAGGCCGACGCGAACTTCATCTCCAGCGATGCCAACATCACGCGGTTTGCAAACTCGAGCATCATTCAGAACATGTCGGAGATCAGCGCCGAGCTGACGGTGCGAGTGGCGATCGACGGC
Organism: Thermoanaerobaculia bacterium; assembly: GCA_035636095.1. Lineage (GTDB taxonomy): Bacteria > Acidobacteriota > Thermoanaerobaculia > Gp7-AA8 > Gp7-AA8 > Gp7-AA10. The sequence continues at coordinate 63,711 of DASPZU010000089.1, read as the reverse complement.
GCGATCGGAGTGGCATCGACGACTTCCTTCGAGCGCGGCGACATCGCGGAGATGGCCGCGGTCGCGCGCGAAGCCGCGCGCCACTCGCTTCCGCTTCGCGACTTCGCAGGTCTCTACCGCGGCAGCGAGCCGGTGCCGGACCTGCCGACTTTCCATCGCTCCCACCTCACGCCGGGTGAGAAGGCCCGAGCCCTGGGTACGATGTTCGATCGCGGTCGCGAGGCGGGCGTGCGCTTCGCCGGCTCATATGGCACCGACGCTTCTTCGGTGGCGTGCGGCAATTCGCACGGCGTACGGCGTTCCTGCACTTTCACGGTGAGCGAAGCGACTGTGATCGCGATTCGCGGCCAAGAATCGGGGTACGCGACCGACATCAGTCGCCGCGGCATCGATCTCCTGGCGCTGGGCAGCGAAGCCACGGAGAAAGCGATGCTGCGCAGCGGCGTCCACGAAAAAATCGACGACGAAAATTACGACGCCATCATCGAGCCTGCCGCCATCGCCGAGGTGATGGAGTGGATGAACATGATTGCCTTTTCGGGGCAGGCGTACGAAGACGGCTCCTCGTTCTTCGTCGACCACCTCGGCAAACGTGTGGTCGGAAGGAATTTCACGCTCGCCGACGACGCCCTCGATCCCGACTTCATGCCGTTTCCGTTCGACATGGAAGGCCTGCCCAAGCGACGCGTCGCGCTGATCGAGAACGGGATCGCGCGCACGCCGGTGGTCGACAAAGCGTATGCCGATCGACTCGGCGTCCCCGCCACCGCAAACGGCTGGGCGCTCGGATCGCCGGACCACGGTTCGGCGCTGCATCTTTCGGTGGCCCCAGGCGATGCGACGCGTGAAGAGCTGATTCGATCGACCAAGCGCGGAATCTGGGTCACGCGCTTCAACTACGTGAATGGGTTTCTCGAACCGAAGACCGCCATGATGACCGGCACGACGCGCGACGGCACATTTCTCATCCGCGACGGCGAAGTCGTGGCGCGGCTGCCAAACTTGCGCTGGACGCAGTCGATGGTCGAGGCCTTTTCGCGAATCGAAGGCCTGACCCGCGATCGGCGTCGCACCGGCGCGTGGTCCAATGGGTTCGGCGGGACGATCGCGCCGGCAATCAAAATCCTCGATTGGCATTTCGGCTAACGGCGAGAAAGTTGCAGCACCCGGCACGCGGCACCTGGCACCCGGCACCATGAGTCAGTACATCCTTCGTAGATTCCTGCAGATGATTCCGATCACCTTCGGAATCCTCACGCTGGTTTTCTCGCTCATTCACCTCATCCCCGGCGATCCGGCGCGCCAGATCGCCGGGCCGGATGCCCCCGAGCAGGACGTTCAGTCGGTGCGCAAAGCGTTAGGCCTCGACCAGCCGCTGTGGTCGCAATACATCAGCTATCTGAGCCACATCGTGCGCGGCGATCTCGGTCGTTCGTTTCAGACCAATGAGCCGGTGAGCAAACAGATTTGCGAGCGCTATCCGGCCACCATCCAGCTGGCGTTCGGATCGATGTTCGTGGCGCTGCTGGTCGCCTTTCCCCTCGGCGTCATCTCGGCGATCTATCGCAACTCGTGGATCGACAACGCCGCGCGTTTTTTCGCGCTGATCGGGGTATCGATGCCGAGCTTCTGGTTCGGACCGCTATTGATCATCGCGTTCGCCATCAATCATCGATGGTTTCCCGTGTCCGGACGCGATGAAGGACTCCGCTCGCTGGTCCTGCCCTCGCTCACCATGGGCCTGGCCATGGCCGCGATTCTCACCCGAATGATTCGCGTCAGCCTGGCCGAGGAGTTGACGCAGCTCTACGTGACGACGGCGATCGCGAAGGGCGTCACGCGCGCGAAGGCGATTTTCCGACACGCGCTGAAAAATGCGCTGATTCCCGTCATCACAGTTCTGGCGCTGCAATTCGGATCGCTGCTCACCGGAGCCATCATCACCGAGCAGATTTTCTCGTGGCCCGGACTCGGCCGCCTGCTCATCCAGTCGATCTCGCAGCGCGATTACCCGCAGGTGCAGGCCTCGATCCTCGTCATCGCATTGACATATATTTTCGTAAACTTTATCAGCGATCTTTTATATGGCGTCGTCGATCCGAGGATCAAGCTGTCGTGAATCAACGCCCCTCATCCGCCCCTTCCCTTCGCTCAGGGGCACCTTCTCCCCGCTTCGCGGGGCGAAGGAACTCCATTGAACTCTCATGAAGACTTTCAAGCGCCTCTTGCGCAACTTCGCGTTCACGAGCGGACTGATTCTGACGATCGCGCTGGTCATCGTCGCAATCGCGGCGCCACTTCTCGCGCCCTACGATCCCGATTTTCAGGACACGTCGCGGCGACTCGAAGCGCCGTCGAGGCAGCATCCGCTCGGCCTCGATGATCTCGGGCGCGACGTGCTTTCGCGCATCATCTGGGGCGCGCGGGTTTCGCTGCGGGTCGGATTCAGCGTGGTCATTCTGGCGTCGTTGATCGGAATCTCGCTCGGCGCGATCTCGGGCTACTTCGGCGGCTGGCTCGACACCATCATCATGCGCCTGACCGACATCCTGCTCGCCTTTCCCGGCATCCTTCTGGCCATCGCGCTGGTGGCGGTTCTCGGTCCGAATCTCAACAACGTGGTGCTGGCGCTGGCGACCATCGGCTGGGTGAGCTACGCGCGCCTGGTGCGCGGTCAAGTGCTCAAAGTGCGCGAGATGGAGTACGTGACAGCCGCCAAAGCGCTCGGGGCGCGATCGCCGCGCGTGATCATCCGCCACGTGCTGCCCAACGTGATCAATCCGGTGATCGTGATGGCGACGCTCGGCCTGGCCGGTGCCATTCTGTCCGAGGCCGCGTTGTCGTTCCTCGGATTAGGAGTGCAGCCTCCGACGCCGTCGTGGGGCGCCATGCTGACCGCCGGCCGCCGCTACCTCGGCCTCGCGAATCACCTCGCCATTTTTCCCGGCGCGGCCATCATGGCCGCCGTGATGGGCCTCAACTTCCTCGGCGATGGCCTCATCGACGCGCTCGATCCGAAGTATCGGAAGCAGATGTGACGGCGGCCTCGACGGTACGCGGCCTTAGGAAGCAAAGCCCGTTTGGTCGCGTTCCTCAACCAATCTCTATGCGATCTCGAACGCTTCTCCTCCTCTTCGTCTGCCTGGCGTGCTCGCGTGTATTGCAGCAGCCGAGCTCTGTTTCGACGCCCGCGCCTGCCCCGGGCTTCACGATCATCGACTCGAGCCGGCCGAAGCTTTCGCTGGATAAAGTGCAACCCGCCGAGGTACCGGCAGCGGTCGAGGCGACATATCGGCTGACGCCAGATCGCCGCGTGCTCATGGCGGTTGCCGACATCTACGAATTCAGCACCGGCATTGAGGCGCCGACGATCAACGTCGATTTTGCCGGTGGGAAGTGGCACATCCGCTGTGCGGGAATGGAGGTCGGCACATTGGCCGAGCTCGCGACATTCCACGACGAACTCGATTTCCTCACCCAGTGGAGCGCGAGGCTGCGATCGCAACGATCGACCGCGCCACCGATGCCGCAGGCGATTCTCGCCTCGGTCGATCGCGACATCGATGCCTTTGCACCACCCAACCTTTTTGCGGCGATCGATCGGATCGCGAAATACACGAGCGGACAGTCGCTCGACGGCCTTTCCGCCGCCCGCGCCGCGCATGCCACAACGCTGCTGAGCTCACAGGTCAACGATTGGTTCGCATTCAGCGATCCTCTGCTGTCGCGCGCACTCGCATTGGTTGCGATCGCGAAGCAGATCGACGCACGCAACTGTGCAGACGACGAGACGATGATCGCGGATTTGCTCGGATACTCGAAAGAGGGTGCGTCGCGGCCGTCGGCCCTTCCAGCCCCCGCACGCCGCGATTGGCTGACGAAACGCGAAACGCTTCAGCGCGCGACGCTCTCCGATCCGCAGAATCTGTTTCGCGGGGCGATCGATGTGCAGTTTTCTCCCTTGCTACTCGACGTCTCGGAGTTCAGCACTGAGGCGCCGATCGGCGCGGCAGTGACGGGCCTGATCCTTCGCGAAGTCGAGTCGAACCGCTTCAATCGGGGGGAGATGACGTTCACGGGCAATTCGGATTGGTCGAACGCTTATCCGCAACTCGCCGCGGAGGCGAAGGTGCCGCTGCAGCGGTTCGAGCAAGGACTTCCGAAACGCGTAGCCGCTTTGCAGAACTCGTTGCTCAATGCCGAATCGGTGGCCAGCTACTACCAATCGAACTTCTACGCAGCCTTGGAAAAACAATTCGCATTCCACGCCTTTCAACGCGCGGATCGCGAAGGCTCGAGGAATTTCATCGCGTCCCTCGGTAAACCATCGACAAACGCAGGCACGCAAGTCACGACCTGGATGAGCGCGTACTGCGACGCCAAATTCGAGGCCGCGCATGGAATCAAGCGGCCGGACGAGGTTCTGAAGTCGACTGCTCTTCTCGGCATCAGGCGCCGGTTCGAGTTGCTCGAGTCCCTCGGCACAGCGATCGGCAACTACGACCTGGTCGTGCGCCGCGCGGCCACGGATTTGTATCAGACACTCGATTCTCGCCCGAGCGAAATGTACGCCGCGGGACAAATCTCGATGCAGTTCATCTGTGACCCGCAGCGCCGCGACCGCTACACGGCTGCCGCCGTCGAGCGCATGACTCATCTGCCGCACTGGGGCGACGCGGTGTCGTACCTTGCATCGACTGGTGACCGTGCGGCGCTTCGCGACATTGTCGAGCATTCGCGCAACGACAGCGATCGCACTGCAGCCCTCGCCTACCTCTCGGAGCTCGGCGAGGATGCAGCATACGTGCACCGCAAGTTCGAAGAGATCGGACTCAACACCGAGAGTATGAGCGCCCTGTCGGGTTACGCCCGGTACCTCAACGCTCGGGGCGAAGCCGCAATCAAGGAGCGCTTCATGCGACGGTGGCTCGAGAAGTGGGAAGACCGCGGCGATTCGCTGTTGAATGCGTGGGTGTCTGCCAGTCTCGCGAATGCTCTCGAACGGCAAGGCAAGTATCGGGAAGCGTGGGCAGCGATTGAGCCGCACATTCCTGTGTACAGCGCGAACGTGCTGCTGTACGCAGCCTCGATTCTGCAGCGTCTCGGCCGCGTCGATGAAGCCAATGACCTCGGCATGCAAGCTGTCGAGCGTTACCCCGGCGCGCAAGCGCGCGCCGATGTCGCCGCGATTCTGTGGCGCGAAGGTAAGTTCGCGGAAGCGGCTGCATTACTCGATCCGAAGAAAGCGGCGTACTCGGAACAGGAGGCGCGCTGGTACGTGCCAGAGAATTTCCTCGAGACTTTCAAGAACGCAAGACCAGAGACTGCCGTCGCTGCGTACAGCGCCCTGGTCGCGGCCGGTCTCAAATACTCGATCATCGATGACATCGCTGAGAAGGCACTGAAAGAACATCACGCCGATCTCGCATTTGCCCTGGCAGAGCATCTGACGACCGAGCCTTCACGAGCTCCGGCCGCAAATCATCCCGAGAGCTTCACGGCTCTCCTCATCGGTTATCGCGCTCTGAAAGTGCAAAAAGGCGCCGACGCCGCCATGGCTTGGCTGCAACCGCGGATCCCATCGGCAGTTGCCATGCAGGGCGTTCTCGTTTTTTATCAGACGGAGGAGTACGACCTCGTGCAGCGATTCGCCTCCACGGTCCCGCAGGAATCAAAAACGCCGGAGGTGGCTACTCTCGAGGCGGCCTCGCTTCTCGCGTTGAAGGTGCCGCAGTCGAACGCGCGTTGGGAGAAGCTCGACGAAAAGATTCGCGCGTTGCCCGAGAAGACGGATTTGCCGCCCATGGCGAAGTATCTCGCCGGCGTGATGGACGAGCAATCTTTCTCTGCAGCTGCCCGGCCGCGCGAGGTGCATCCGGAGGCGGAATACTTTGCCGGCGTCAAGTCGATGGCGGCGCAGAATTATCAACGCGCGCTGCCGATGATGATCGCGGCCTCTTTCGGTCCCCGCGACAATCCGCCGGCGGCATGGGCATTCGGTCAGCTTTTCCGCTGGAACAATCAGCATGCGCCGTGGCAAGCCATCAGCGAGAAGGGCTGATCGGGTAGTGGCCGCGGTGATGGGCCTCAACTTCCTCGGCGACGGCCTCATCGACGCGCTCGATCCGAAGTATCGGAAGCAGATGTGACGCTTGCGTCATCCTGAGCCGCGTAGACGGCGAAGGATCTCGTCTGCAGAGATCCTTCCCCCGCGCCGCTGGGTCAGGATGACGAATAAACACCACCACCGCCCGCGCCGGCCCGTCGCGAAATGTGCGCCACGCCACCAAGTGATGGCGCTGCAACGCCGCGACGAGCTCGGGATGATCGAGATCGGATTCGTAGAGCGAGGCGGCATCGGCGCCGGCCAGCGCGCGATCGAGATCGCGCGGCGGAGTTCCCACGTCGCGTGCCGCGAGCTTCTTGTCGAAATACAGCCGGTCGCCGTACGCCCACAACTGCGATACGACCACGACCTTGATTTTCGGATTCGCGAGGATCGCCTGCGCGGCATCGACGGCCGGCATCGACTTGTGCGCGAAAAAGCGCAGTCCGTGCAGATTCCAGATGACCGAGACGGCCAGAAGCGCGGTCGCCAGGGCACGTTTCTGTTGATAGAGGACCGCGAACCCCATGCCCGCGGCGATCGCGAGAAACGGGATCATCACTTCGAGATAGCGCATTTCCTTGTGCCGCACCGCCGAAAGCGCGAGCAGAGGAATCAGGATGAACGACCAGCGCGCCGAACGCCGTGCGAACCAGAGAAGTGGTAACAAGGTCGGCGCACACCAACGCACCAGGTTATACAGGTACCAAAACGGCGATTGATACTTCACGCGCGAGGCGAAATCAGGCTCGACCACGGTCAGGCGCGCGAATTTGATGACGCTCGAGAAAGGCGATCCCCACGTGATCCAGTCATAGATGCCGAGCGTGATTGCGATGGAGGCTAGAAAACCGCCGACAACACGGAGTGCCGCGTGCCGGGTGCCGAGTAGAAGCAATGGAATCAAAAATACGATCTCGCTGAAGCGATCCGTGAACGCCAGGCCCGCCAGCGCGCCGGCCGCGAATGGAAATCGATCGACGATCAGCGCCGCGGCGACGATGCAGACCATGGCCACATTGCGCGGATAGACCGTGCTGCCGAATGCGAGAGGAATCCAGTGGAAGGCGAAGAGCAGCGCGGCGGCGATGGCGGCTCGCCCGTCCGCGCTCCATTGCAACGCCAGTCGATAGACCAGCCAGATCGTGACCGCGCTCAGCGCAATGAACGGAATCGCTGCCGCGCGCAGGCCGCCCATGAAGACAAAGGGCGCGACCAGAAAGTCCGGAATGAAGAGATTGCGCACCTCCCACGGTTGAAAATCGAGTCCTCTCGCCCGCCGCATGGCCTCGGAAAGAACTTCAACGTCGTCGCCGGTGAGGAATCCGTAGAAGCGGATGGCGAGAAAAACCTGGATCGCGGCAACCGCACCGACAATCCAAAGAAGCCACTTACGCATGAATCATGGCGAGGAATTCGTCCTCGCTCAGCACCGGCACGCCCAGCGATTTCGCCTTGTCGAGCTTCGATCCGGCGGCCTCGCCCGCCACGACGTACGACGTCTTCGACGAGACCGAGCCCGCGGGCTTGCCGCCTTCGCGCTCGATGAGTCGATGGATCTCATCGCGCGAGAAGCGCGTCATTGTGCCCGTGATCACCACCGTCTTGCCCGCCAGCGCGCTGCCGGTGGCCGCCTGCACGAATTGCGGGCGCACGCCCAGGCGCTTCATCTTCTCGATGCGCTGGCGGTTGGCGGGCACCGAGAAATAGAACGTGATCGCCTCCGCGACTTTGGGCCCGACCTCCGCGACTTCCAGAAGTTGCTCGGTGGTCGCGTCCATCAGCGCGTCGATGGAGTGGAAATGATCGGCGAGGAGTTTCGCGGCGCGCTCGCCGATCATGCGGATGCCGATCGCGAAGATGAATCGATGCAGCTCGGCGGTCTTGGACCGCTCGATGTTCTCGATGAGCTTCTTCGCTGACTTCTCCCCTTTTCGTTCGAGCTCCGCGACCTGCCCGGCCGTCAACTCGTAAATCGACGCGTAGTCCCTGACGAGCCCGGCGTCGAGCAGCGCCTGCACCGTTTGCCATCCAAGGCCTTCGATGTCCATCGCTTTGCGGGAGCCGAAGTGCGTGATCGATTGCAACACGATGGCGGGGCAGCCCTGGTTGATGCATCGGATCGCGACTTCGCCCTCGAATCTGTGCAACGGCTGCCGGCACACCGGGCACTTCTCGGGCGGATGCACTCTGCGCGCGCCGCGCGGCCGCTTGTCGGTGAGCACGTCCACGACTTTGGGGATGATGTCGCCCCCTTTTTCGACGACGATGGTGTCGCCGATGCGCACGTCCTTACGCGCCAGCTCGTCGAAGTTGTGCACCGAAGCATTGACGACTTTCGTGCCGCCGATGCGAACGGGATCGAATTCGGCAACCGGCGTCACAGTTCCCGTCCGCCCGACGTAGAGATTGATCGCCCGCACGATCGTCTGCGCCGCCTCGGGGGGATATTTGTACGCCACCGCCCACCGCGGCGCCTTCGAGGTCGCGCCTAACTCGAGCTGCAGGTCGCGGTGATTGACCTTGACGACGATGCCATCGATTTCGAAAGGAAGCTCGTGTCGCTTCTCGTGCCACTGATCGATGAATTTCTCGACATCGCCCAGCGAGCGCGCCAGTTTGCGCTGCGGATTGAGGGGCAGACCGAGTTTCTCCATGAGCGCATAAGCCGCCCACTGCGATTCGATGCGCCGATCGTCGGCCGACACGACGTGATAGACGTACGCGCTGAGATGCCGCTGCGCAGCCAGCTTCGGATCCTTTTGCCGCAGTGATCCGGCGGCCGCATTGCGAGGATTCGCGAGCGGCTCGTTTCCCTCCTGCTCGATCAGCTCGTTGAGGCGCGCGAAATCCGTCTTGGAGATGTAGATCTCGCCGCGCACTTCCAGCCGTTTCAGTTGCGACGGGATTTTCAATGGCAGGGCGCGGACCGTTCGCACGTTGGGCGTGACGTCGTCGCCGCGCACACCATCGCCGCGCGTCGCGGCTCGCGTGAGCTGTCCGTTCTGATACATCAGATCAATCGATACGCCGTCGATTTTCAGTTCCGCTTCGTACTCGACGTCATCGACGCCCAGACCTTTCTTGACGCGCGCGTCCCACTCACGGAGCTCGTCGAGCGAATAGGCGTTGTCGATCGACAGCATGGGCGGGTCGTGGATGACGGTCTTGAACTCCTCGATGGGCGCGCCGCCGACGCGCTGCGTCGGCGAATTCTGGTCGGCATATTCGGGATGCTTCGCCTCCAGCTCCTGAAGGCGCCGCATCATCTGATCGAAGTCGTAATCGCTGATCTTGGGCGTGCCGAGGTAGTAGAGTCGATTGTGGCGTTCGAGCTCGATGCGGAGCTTGTCGATGTCGGACTTCGGGTTCATTCTTGGCGGCGTGATTGTCGCATCGTGGCCGGGCCCTCGGGCAACCTTACTTATTGCCCTAGTGGCATGCCCTCTGCCCACATTAGCTGTCACGGCAAACCGCGGAGATGTCGTGATTGGGGGTTGCGCCTCGCGATTCTGGCTCCTCGCGCGCCGCTTGCTTTGCTCGATCCGTCATTGAAGACAAAGGCGGATTTCGGCGGTGGAGAATATGCGGCGATCGGCGCCGATTCAACGATTTACAGCCCGTCGGATGGGAAGATTTACGATACATCGCTCAACAAAACCGCTACGATGACGGTCGGCGGCTTTTCAATCACGACTGACGCCCTCGGTAATGCGTACGTAGCAGATCCCAGTGGTGGATCTCTTCATGTCGTAGATCGAAACGGGGCGTTGCTCAACCAGTTCACGATTCCTGATCTTTATCCGTCCCTGTCAATTGATTTGGGTCCGGATCAATGCACGCTCTATTACCTCGACAGCTCGCAGTACCTCGTACGTCGTTACGACATCTGCGCTGATCGCGCACTCTCATCGATTCCGGCAGTACACAATCTCGATTTTGTCCGTGGTCTTCGGGATGGCGGCTGCATTGTAGGATCAGCATCAGGCTCAGCCTTGTTGGTTTACGACTCCCGAGCCAAGCTCGCCGGAGTCATTGGGGTTCGCGAGGCCGGCTCTATCGAGAGTGCGGGAGCATTTTCTTCGGATGGCCAGTACATTTTCGTTGGCATCTACACGGGGAGAGAATCCGCGATCGAGAAAGTACGGCTCTCGGACGGCGCAGTAGTCGCGAAGACACCCCTTGGTTCTTTACAGCTCAATTCCGTCAGCGTCTTTGGCGAACAGCGTCCGACGACGGACGCGCTCGCAGCGGCAGCGTCAATCCCGGCGCTCTCACCGCTGCTTTACATCGCCCTGGCCGCGGCACTCGCGATCATCGCTCTGCGCCGGATCGGCTGAGATACCGCGAACGCTCGACGGTCCGCTCCGCGAAACCCCTCGCCAGCAGCCGCCCATCGAGCAGCGCCAGGAATTCTCGGCGTCCTTTGACCAGATTGAGATTCAGGGCCACGAAGCGCATGCCGCGCGGCGTGTCGTAATAGATGATGAGGCGATCGCCGCTTTGCTCCGTGCCGCGGATGCGCGACCACGGGATGGCCCGCCGCCCGAGCTGGTGAAGCGGGCGAACGACCAGCCGCTCGTCATCGGCCTCCGCGATCGCGACGAATGTCGCGAGAAACACTCTCAAGCCGCCGAGCCATAGGACGCCGAGGTAGACCCAGACAACGCGCTCGCTCATCCAGCCGAAACGGGCCGCCGGCGAGACAGTCAACATCGTGACGATTGCAGCAGTTGCAAATACTGCCACCGTGACAATCGACAGTCCTGCCCTCCTGACCCAGGGGCGGAACGAAAACGAGGTCGCTGCGGTTCTATTCATTGCATCCAACGCAAAATAAATATGCATCAGCCCGGTATGCGTTTCGCAAGAGTGAGGGGCGCAACCCGCCATGGTCAGCAGGATTGAGGGAAACGGACGAAAAATCCTCGTCATCGACGACGATCTGGCCATCCGCGTCCTTCTGCAGGCCGTCCTGAGGCGGATGAAGTTCGACGTCGAGCTGGCCGAGGATGGCGCCGTTGGCCTCGAGAAGCTGCACGCCAACGGGAAATTTGACCTGATTCTTCTCGATCTGATGATGCCCAGGGTCAACGGTTACGAGTTCATCGACAAGGTCGTGAGAGATTACCGTGACGGGCGTCCCCACATCATCGTCTTCACGGCCGCGGGGAAGCGCGGCATCGACAAAATCCCGCCCGACACCGTCTGCACTTCGATTCTGAAGCCGTTCGATCTCGAAAAATTCATCGAGTTGATCTCGGATTGCCTCGACGACAGCCACCACCCGTCCGGTTAGGACGTTGGGATGTTGGGATGTCAGGCGGCGCGGGACATCCCAACATCCCATCACCCTAACGTCCCAACTTCCATTCAATCTGCCGAATGATGCCCAGCAGGATGGTCGCTTCGCGCGCGTCGAGGTCTGCGCGTCCGGCGATCGCGCGCAGGTCGTCGTAAATACGATCGGGATTGTTCGCCTGAAGAAATCCGACTTCCAGCAGCAGGGCCTCGGCGCGTTCGTGGAGGCGCTCGAGTAATGCGCTTTCGGCGCGATCTGTGTGGGGGCGCGCGCCTCGCGCGCCCTGGCCGGCGAGGGCGCCGGCCGCCACACTCAAACAAAACATCCCCACCGCCATCGCGAGATTCATGGTGGGAAAATCGGGATTGGTCGGAATCGTAGCCGTGCGCTGACATTGAACGACTTCCTCGCGCGTCAGACCGCGATCTTCGCGGCCGAAGACGAGGGCCAGCACGGCGTCATCGGCCAGGGGAATGTCCGCGACATCGAACAGCTCGAGGTCAACCGGCGTGGTGCGGCCGCGCGCGGACGTGGTCGCGATCGTCATCTGCGCGTCGCCGATGGCGTGATGCAGCGTCGGCACCATCCGCGCTTTCGCGATGACATCCTCCGCGCCGCTGGCCCACCATCCGGCAACCGGCTCGAGTTTCGGATGCTCGCCCACGATCCACAGCTCCTGGAAGCCGAAATTCTTCATCACCCGCGCCACCGCGCCGACATTGCCCGCTTCCTGCGGTTCGACCAGGACGATGCGCAGACGCGCCATTCCGAGCGAGTCTATCGTTGAAACGAAACGCGAACTTCGGGAACTCAAAAGGATCTCAACAATCCGATTCCGCGCCTCGATGCCGAGCCTGTCGGTTGGAAGCCGCTTCGCTCGGAGCGGATCGGCTACGGATTGCGGCTTCCGGCATCGGCCGCATCCGCGCCCCCGGGTTGGATTCCGATTGCGATGCTGTTCGAAGAGCAGAATCGGATGGCGATTGGCTGGATCGTCACTGACAATGTTTCGCCCGGGCTAGCGAGCGGTACCACGTTGGCAGGATTTGACGTCACTGTCGACAAAGCCGATTCGGAATACCTCAGCGGCCCCTACACCGCCATCTTCGACGACGGCACCACCGCGGTTGGCCGCATCAACGCGAAGTAGTTTCGACTATTCTTTGCGCCATGCGAAGAATGATTGCTGCTCTCCTTCTGCTCGCCTCCTCGGTGGCCGCACAACAGGTCACTGTCATCAAAGCCGGCACGCTGATCGACGGCACGTCGGCGGCGCCGCGCAAAAATCAGACGATCGTCGTGCGCGGCAATCGCATTGAAAGCGTCGGCGGCGATGTCGCGACTCCGGCGGGCGCGAAGGTCATCGACCTTTCCAGCATGACGGTCCTTCCCGGCATGATCGACGCCCACACGCACATCTTCCTGCAGGGCGAAGATCCGGCCGAGGGGGGGTACGACATTCAGCTGCTGAAATATCCGATCGCCTATCGCGCCGCGCGCGCGACCGTCGCGGTTCGACGTGCACTCGAGCAGGGATTCACGACCATCCGCGATGTCGAAACCGAGGGCGCGGGCTACGGTGACGTCGGAATCAAGATGGCCATCAACGAGGGCCGGATTCCGGGTCCGCGGCTGTTCATCGTGACGCGCGCCATCTCCACCACCGGCGGCTACAACCTCGAAGGTTACGCGCCGGAAATCGAAGTGCCGAAAGGCGCGCAGCTCATCGATGGTCCGGTTCAGGCCCGCAAAGCCGCGCGCGAGCAGCTCGATCACGGCGCCGACTGGATCAAGGTCTACATGACGCACCGTTCGTGGGTCGACAAGCAGGGCAATCTCGTCTCGCAGCCGACTCTCACGCTGGAAGAGATCAAGGCCATCACCGACGAAGTCCACGGCTGGAAGAAAAAAGTTGCCTGCCACGCCTACGGCGGCGTCGGACTGCATCGCGCTCTCGATGGGGGCTGCGATTCGATCGAGCACGGACTCGATCTCGACGACGCCGCGATCACTCAGATGGTGCAGCAGGGCACCTGGCTCGTCCCGACGCTCTCGGTTTACTACACCCACAACGATCCGCCCGACACGCCCAGCGGCAAACGCGATCGCAAGCGCGTGGCGGTACACGGACCTTCGTTTCAGAAAGCGATGAAGGCCGGCGTGAAGATCGCGTTCGGCACCGATGTCGGCGGCTTCTCATGGAGCGACCCGATCGCGCAGGAATTCGCGCGCATGACCGAGTTCGGGATGTCGCCGATGGACGCCATCCGCTCCGCGACCTCGCGCGCCGCCGAGCTCCTCGACATGTCCGGCGACCTCGGCGTCATCGCGCCCGGTGCGTACGCCGATATCGTCGCCGTCGGCGGCGATCCGCTGCGCGACGTCAACGCGCTCCAGGATGTGCGTTTCGTGATGAAGGACGGCGCGGTGTTCAAGCAGTGACCCCTCACCCGGCGCTGCGCGCCACCCTCTCCCCGCTTGCGGGGAGAGGGACGGGGTGAGGGGCGTCAAGCCAGCGGCTCAATAGGATTGAACTCGCTGATCACGCGCGCCCACTCCGCGATGTAACGATCGCGCGGCACGCGGAACCAGACCTCGAAGCGCTGCGTCCGCGGCGCGGCCCCTTCCAGCACGTACACGAAGCCGCGATGCTCGAAAATCACGATCTGCCAGTCGGCGTCGGCATCGTCGACCGGCTCGCCGACGGAGCCGAGGGGGACGTCTTCGGCGACCAAGTGGCGCATGTCGCGCTCGGCGTTGTTCCAGTACGGAAAACCCGCCAGCTCACCTCGCCAGGGGCTGACATAGTAAACATGTTGACCAAATTCTTCCGAGTCGCGAAGCTCGATTGTGAAATCGGGCACGACCGGGAAAGAGTCGAGATCGAGTGCCGAGAGGGCGCTGGTGTAATCCGATGTCGCGAGTTCGAGGGGAGTGTCGTTCGCGAAAACCTTCACGGCGATGTCATTCCGAGCGCAGTGAGGAATCGGTGTGGGCGGGAGGCACGAAACTGCAGTTGGGCACCGCCCGCTATGCTCGGGATGACAAACTAATCCCGGGGCTCAATCTGGTAGTTCGGCGCTTCCTTCGTGATCATCACGTCATGCGCGTGCGACTCGCGCAAACCGGCGGCGGTGATGCGAACGAACTGCGACTTCGTGCGAAGGTCCTCGACGTTGCGCGAGCCGGTCAGTCCCATCCCCGAGCGCAGCCCGCCCACCAGCTGCGGAACCATCGCGCCCAGCGATCCTTTGTACGGAACTTTGCCTTCGATGCCTTCCGGGACGAGTTTGGAAACATCGGCGTCTTCCTGGAAGTAACGGTCCTTCGATCCCTGCTGCATCGCGCCGATCGATCCCATTCCGCGATAGGCCTTGAAGGTGCGGCCCTGATAGAGAATGGTCTCGCCGGGGGCCTCGTCGGTTCCGGCGAAGAGCGATCCGATCATCACCGCGTGCGCGCCGGCGGCGATGGCCTTGGTGATATCGCCCGAGAACTTGATTCCACCATCGCTGATGATGGGGATGTCGTACTTCTCGGCGGCCTTGGCGCATTCGATGACTGCGCTGATCTGCGGAACACCCGCGCCGGCGACGACGCGTGTGGTACAGATCGATCCCGGCCCGATGCCGACCTTCACGGCATCGACACCGAGCTCGATGAGATCGCGCGTGCCTTCGAACGTCGCGACATTGCCCGCGATGAGCGGAGTGTCGGGAAAGAGCTTCTTGAACTGCCTGATGAGATCCATCACGCCGGTCGAATGTGCATGCGCAGAGTCGATCACCACCACGTCGACCTTGGCGTCGATCAGCGCACGCGCGCGATCGAGGCCTTCCTTGCCGATCCCGATGGCCGCGCCACAGCGCAGTCGCCCCAGCGGATCCTTGGCGGCCTGTGGATAGCGCCGCGCTTTCTGAATGTCCTTGACGGTGATGAGACCTTTGAGGTCGCCGTTCGAGTCGACGACCAGGAGCTTCTCGATGCGATGGTGATGCAGAACTTCGCGCGCCTGCTCGAGCGTGGTGCCGACCGGCGTGGTGACGAGATTTTCCTTGGTCATCCTCTCCGCGATGGGAAGATCGAATCGCGTTTCGAATCGCAGATCGCGGTTGGTGAGAATGCCGACCAACTTTCCGTTGGCGTCGGTGACCGGCACGCCGGAAATCTTGTACTTCTCCATTACCTGCAACGCTTCCGAGATCGTCTGCCAGGGCCGCATGGTGACCGGATCGACGATCATGCCGGCCTCGGAGCGTTTCACCTTGTCGACCTCTTCGGCCTGCTGCTCGATGGTCATGTTTTTGTGGATGACTCCCAGGCCCCCCTGCTGCGCCATCGCGATGGCGAGCCGCGCCTCGGTCACCGTATCCATCGCGGCCGAGATGATGGGAATGTTGAGCCTGATGTCGCGCGTCAACCGCGTCGAGACGTCGACGAAGTTCGGGTGCAGCTCCGATTTGGCGGGACGCAGCAGGACATCATCGAAGGTCAGTCCGAGTGGGATCGGCTCGGCAAATCTTTCCGAGGGAACCGATTCCGGCTTCTCGACTTCGCGAAGATCGATGCGACCGATGACCGGGATTTCGCTGAGTACACGTTCGTCGCTCATGGCCAGCCCTTTTGAACCAGTATAGAACAGGCACGATTGCACCTTAATTGCATGTCCGTTTTTCACCAGCGGGGATGCGCTTCACGATCGAACAACGTCATCTGACGGACAGCGGCGGAAAACCGATCGCCCACGACCCGGAGTCCGTTTCTTTTCATGACCTCGATGCTCCCGCGGCCGACGACGCCGTCCGTCTCTTCATCAAGAGCCACGGTGGCGAGCTCCTCGGTGACATCCTCAAATTCCCTGGCTTCCAGGCGGTCGCGACCGTGCGCAAAGTCGGCGGGGTCTATACGTTGCAGGTCGGGCCGACCAGTCAGTCCAGGATCCAGATTCAGTGAGGGGTCAACCGTTCTTGATCAACTCCTTCAACATCTCGTCCTGCAAGCGATACACCGCATACACGCCGACGTGGTAGCGATTAAAAATGAATGAGAATGCGTATATTTTTCCGCTCGCGCCGTGCACGTAACCTGAGAGGCCGACCACGCCGGCGATGTAACCGGTCTTCGCAAAGACCTGACGCGAGTATGGCGGCGTTCGCAAGCGCTTGCCGAATTTCGAATCGGGATCGCCGGAGTACGGCAGCGAGCTGACAAAATCCTCGCGATAGGGCTGCCTCCACATGTATCGCAGCAGATGGATGAATGCGCTGGCGGATGCGCGATTGTCGCGGGACATTCCCGATCCGTCCGCCTGGTGAAACTCGCCCTCGGGAACGCCGACCTTTCCGATGAGCCAATCCGTAACGGTGCTGGTCCCGGCCTGCCAGTTCCCGTTCCTTCTCTTTTCTGCTCCGATGATTTTCACGAGCTGCTCGGCGTAATGGTTCTGACTTTTCTTGTTGATGACGTAGACCACCACGCTGAGGGGCGTCGAATGCTGCGCGATGGCGCGCCAGTCGGGCCGGTTGTCGCGCGGCGTGAGGATGACCTGACCGTGCACCGCGATGCCGTCGCGCGCGAGAGTCTCGCTGGTCACAGCCGCAAAGTAGTGAATCGGATTCTCCACCGTGACGAAAACCTCGGTCGGTCCCGATCGCACCGGCACGCCGCCGCGGATCAACACCGTGTTCGAGTCGCGCACGCGCGTGATGAACGGCAGTCCGCGGCCGGTCACGCACGAGCTCTGCAGGTTGATGTAACTCGTGGGCGGCTCGAGTTGCACGGCGCACGGTTTCCCGGAGCGGGTCGGCGTCACTCGAACTTCGACGCAGCCTTCCTGCATGGAAAAAGCGGAGATGGGCGCCTCGTACCAGTTCACGAGTTGATCGAGGGGCCAGGTCGGATGGATGTACTCGGTGTCCATGTAGCCGTATTCGAAAATCAGATCGCCTTCCACGGTCTTGATGCCGGAGGCCTTCAGATCGTTGGCCCACTCATCGATCACCGCCGTGGCGCGGCCGTCGTGAAATCGGCCGCCGATGGTCGGGTCGCCATGTCCGACTACCTTCACGTCGCCGGCCAGCGTGCCGGCCGGATCGATGTTGCCGCGAACGAAAAGCGTGGTGGTGATCTCGAAGTCGGGATGCAGGAGATCGACGGCCGCGCCGGTGGTGAACAACTTCATGTTCGATGCGGGCGCGAGCGGCATATGCGCGTTGCGCTCGGCGACCAGGTGGCCGTTATCGACTTCGACGATCTGGATGCTGGTGTCGGCGGCGCTGGCGGTTTTGCCGTTGGCGAGCGAATCCAGGCGCTCTTCCAGCGTGTTGCCGACCGCCACCTCGGCGGGCACGACCGGCGCCCTTTTGTGGCGCATGCGCCGCCTCTTCCTGGCCGCATCCGAGTCGCCCGGCGCAAAGAGGACGATCAGGATGAGCGCAACCGCTACCTTCCTCACTGCTCGGCCCGACTGCAATTTCAATGCGAAAGTCACAATCGCTGAAAAGGCTCCGGTAAAGCAAGCCGCAACCGCTCGCGGATCACGGCCGGACATCGGCGCCGGATCTCATCGTGGATGTCCCCACGTGAATAGCGTCGGCTGAAATGGGTCAGCACGATGAGACGATTCTCGAAACGATCGGCAAACTCCGCGATGTCGTCGAAGTGCATGTGACGATAGCGGGCGGCGCGCTCCCGATCGCCATCGGCGATGAAGGAACATTCAATGATCAGCACCTCGGCTTTGAAGAGTGCGCCATTCGACTCGAGAATGCCACGATCGGTATCGCCGGTGTAGAAGAGCAGAGGATGGCGATACTCCTCGGCCACCTTCGTGCCGCGCCGCCGAAGATCGCCGATGTCATCGCGGCCGGCGAACTCCGGCAAGAGGTGATGACGGACTTCGAGGAATTCGTAGGCGCGCGCCGCCACGCGATGGGTGGCCTGATGTCCCCGCGCCTCGTGCCCCTTGCCTAACGCGATCGCTTCACCATCTGCGACGCCGACGATTTCGATGTCGTAGTCGGTGTCCTCGAGTTTCTGATGCAACAGCATGAGCGCGCGGAAATCGTCGGCCGCTTCGCGCGGCACGAAGACGCGACCTCCCGGAATGCGCTGCAGGTGCCGCTGGCCCGCGTAAAACGGAATGCCGAGGGCGTGATCGAGGTGGGCGTGCGTGATGAAGATGTCGGGCACGCCGATGACCAGGTCGGGACAGCGGCCGATGTCGAGCACAACGCCGAGCTCGCGAATTCGAAAATACGTCTCGTGTCCCGCGCGCGAGCGGCCTTCGATGGTGAAGTGCTCGGTGGGGATGGTGAAGAAATCTTTGTCGATCATCCGATTACAATGCGCGCCGCCGTGGAGACAAATGTCATCACCACCTCGGAAGAACTGGCGGCCATCGCAACGCCGTGGCTCGAATTATGGCGCGAGGCGGCAAATACCACGCCCTTTCAGTCGCCGATGTGGCTTCTGCCGTGGTGGCGGCATTTCGGTTCGAACGATCTGAACGTCATCGCGACGCGCGATCACGGCCGGCTGAAAGCTCTCGCGCCTCTCTACGTGATCCGCGAGGATGGCGAATCTCTGGGCATGTTCCTCGGCACCGGCATCAGCGATTATCTCGATGTCATCGGCAGCGCTCCGCTGAATCTCGCGGAAATTGACTGTCAGATGTGGGACCTGCAGCAGCTCCGCGATTCTTCCCCCCTACTCGAGATGCCGCTGCCGGAGGGCTGGAGCGACAGCGTCGAGGAGCAGGACCGATGCGTGGTGCTCTCGATCGAAGGTGCCGGAGACGAGCTCCACAATCTGCTCTCGACGCATTTTCGAAAGAAGCTCCGTTACTACAAACGCTCGCTGGCGTGCACATTCGAAGATGCGAACGCGGAAAATCTCGACGCATTTCTCGACGCGCTCTTCGCATTGCATGCGTCGCGCTGGCAGCAGCGCGGGATGCCGGGGATGCTGGCCGACGACGTCATCCAGCGCTTTCATCGCGACGTCGCGCGCGCGATGTTCGATGCCGGCGCCTTGCGAATGTTCGCCATGCGGTGCAGCGACCGGATCGCGGGAGTGTTTTACGGATTCGCGCATCGGGGCACGGTCGCGTATTACCTCAGCGGATACGATCCGGCGCTCGAAAAGCACAGCCCCGGAACGGTGATGGTCGCTCACGCCATCGAGCAGGCGGTGCGCGAAGGCGCGACGACCTTCGACTTTCTGCGCGGCGCGGAAGACTACAAGTACGCGTGGGGCGCCAAGGACCGGATCAACTACCGTCGTCAGATCTTTCGCGCCCCATGACCACAAAAACGTCAAACCCTCGCATCTGATCGATGATCTGGCTGACGATTCCCGGATTCATGCGCCCGAACACTCCGCGGCGTGTCGGCTGTCCGATCACCAGAAGTCCAATGTGTTCCTTCCGGCCAAAATCGCCGAGCGACATCGCGAGCTGCACGTTCTCGATCATCAATCGATGCTGCGTCGCCGGCATGTTCTCGGGGTGATCGGGGCGGCGATGCACATAGAGCGCATACCATTTCGTGTTCATGCGGCCGGCCAGACGCGATGCCCGGAGCAGGAGCGCCTTGGCGACCACCGGATCGTATGGAACAGCGACCGCCAGCCGTGTCTCGGCGGCCGCGGACGTAACGTCGAGCGGCAAATCGCGGCGACGCGAATCCGGAAGAAGAGCGGAGGCGCGCAAAAAGAATCTCGAAGGATTTGTGGTAGCGGACGCTGCCAGAATGGCGGACAATCCGATGTGATGATCGCGACGCTGCCGCTCACCGAGCTGCTCGACCGCGGAGACATTCAGCTCCACTTTCAGGCCGGTTCAGTGGCCGAAGCGATCCCACTCCTGCTCCGGACGGCTTTGATGCGTCGCGTGCACGACGCGTCGGTCGTCAGCGAGATTGTCGACGCAGCCGTGAAACGCGAGCAGGAGATATCGACGATGTGTGGCGCCGTGTCGCTGCCGCATGCCCGCAGCTCCAAGCTCGACAACTTCGTCCTCGCCCTCGGCGCCAATGCGGAAGGGACGATTGCGGGCCGCCGCGACCCGCGACTGATCTTCGCGTTCGTATCGCCGGAGGGAAAGCGCGAACAGCACCTGCAGCTCCTGGCCTCGCTGGCGCGGCTGTCGCAGAATCCGAAGGTGGTCGATCAGATCGCGGCCGCGTCGGGCGCTGATCAGGTCATCGAGGCTCTGCGCAGCGCGGGAGTGTGAGGACCTGCGTCACTCCAGCGTGACCTTCTCGGTGTCCTCGTCGTACGCGAACAGGTTGCCGAAGCGCGCCCATCGAACAAGCGTGTCGAACATGACCTCGTAGTTCTCGTGCGGCAGCGCGATGATGATTACTTCCTTGATGTCGTCGGCGGAGATCGGCTCGTCGGGATGCTGTTGCAGCCGGTTGTAGAAATCGCGGAACAGCTTGATGTTGAGGAGCTGCGTCCGCCAGATCGGCTTCCGCTCGTCGGCACCGGCGCGAACGAATTGACGTCCCAGCGGCGTGAGCACGACTTCCTGTTTCGGCGTGTCGACGAAACCGAGGATCTCGGCCGCTTTGGTGATGGCGATGACGCGGCCGAATTCCTGATGGGCGTTGGCCGAGATTTCGAACAGGTCATCCTTGCCGCCGTGGGCATCGAGATATTCCAGCAATCCAACCACCTCGCTGGTGGTCGTGACGGGCAGAGCCTGAATGGAGGTAGCCTCGCGCCTGCGCACATCGGGGGGAACGTCGGGAAGCTCGCTTCCGGTGATGATCTCGTGCAGGTATTCGACAAGCCGCTCGAATTCCGGTGACCGCTGATCGCGCGGCCGCGGCAACGGATTCTCCACGATGGTACGCACGCGTCCGGGATGGCTGCCCAGCACGATGATGCGGCTGGCCATGTAGACCACTTCGTTGATGTCGTGACTGACCATCAGGATCGACGAGGGATTCGAACCTTCCGGCGCCCACAAATCAATCACCTCGGCGCGCAAGCTTTCCGCAGTCAGAGCATCGACGTGGCTGAAGGGCTCGTCCATGAACAGAATCTCAGGATCGACCGAAAGCGCGCGCGCCATGCCCAGGCGCTGTTTCATGCCGCCGGAAAGCTCGCGGGGATACGCTTCCTCGAATCCCGCCAGCCCGACGGTGCGGATGACGCGCTCGCATCGCTTTCCAATCTCCGCATCGGCAAGACCGGCGGCTTTCAAAACGACTTCGAGATTCTCGACCACGGTCATCCACGGATAAAGCGCGAAACTCTGAAATACGATCGCAACTCCGGGCGTCAGATCGGTGACGCGTTTGCCGCGATAGAAGACTTCGCCCTGCGTTGGATGGATCAGTCCCGCCAGGATGCGCAGCAGCGTCGACTTGCCGCTCCCGGAGGGGCCCAGGAGCGCGACGACTTCCGAAGGCTTGATCGCGATGTCGATGCCGTCGAGAACGCGCAGCTTGCTCCCGTTGGGCATGACGTACTCGTGGGTCACGCCGCGCGCTTCGCAGAGCGTGTCGGTGGCAGTCGGAGTCTCGAGAGTCGTCATTTACTGAGTGAAAAACGCTCTTCAGCGAGCGCGTACAGCCGCCGCCAGACGCTTCTATTGAACAACACTACGACGGCTGCCATCAAAATCACACTGGCAGCCAGCGCGGGAAAATCGGCGTGCTCTGCCGCCACGCTGATCTGCGCGCCAAGTCCCCTGGTGGTCAGCACCTCTCCTCTGAAGGTCACGAATTCCGCGACGATGCTGGCGTTCCAGGCGCCGCCGGCCGCCGTCACCCATCCGGTGACGAGATACGGAAAGACTGCCGGCAGGTACAGCGATCGGAATCGCATCATCATATTCAGGTGATAGCTGCGCGCGACCTCGCGCAGATCGGCCGGAATCGACATGGCGCCGGCAATGACGTTGAAGAGGATGTACCACTGCGTGCCGAGCAACATCAGCACCACACTCCCCCACCCCAGCGAAACGCCAACCGCTTTCAGACCCGCGATCACGAGCGGAAAGAGCATCGGCGCAGGAAACGAGGCCGCGATCTGAACGATGGGCTGGAAGATCCGCGAGAGTTTCGGCGACAGCCCGATTGCCAGGCCGGCGGGTAGCGTCCACAACGTGCCCAGCGCAGTCGAGAGCAACACGCGCCCGAGGGTGAATCCCCCCGCCTCGACAATGGGCAGAATTTTGTGCGACGACAAGAGTCGCAGTAGCGCGAAGAGTTTCCATGCGCCGAAGAACAGCCCGCCCACGAGAACGATGAGGAGAATCAGCGACAGCGCGTTGCTCATCGGCTTCGGTTTTCGTTCGACGGGTTCAGGTTGCGGAGCGCGCGGCTTTTCTGATTTGCTCACTCGCTCCCAGGCCTCGCGAATCCATTTCAGGATCATGGAGTGGCGAAGAAAGTCGTAGAACCACGACGACGACGTCTGCTCGCTCGCCCCTTCCTCGACGCGAAATTTTTCCGACCACACCACCACCGGACGCCACAGGAGCTGATCGAGCACCACGATCATCAGAATCATGGCCGCGATCGCCCACAGCATCGCCGCCACGTCACCCCTGGCGACGGCGACGCTCATGTACGAGCCGATGCCGGGAAGGCGGAAATCTTTGTCGCCCAGGACAAACGACTCGGTGATCATGAGAAAGAACCACCCGCCCGCCATGCTCATCATGCTGTTCCAGACCAGCCCGATCATCGAGAAAGGCAGCTCCACCCACTTGAATCGCTCCCACCAGTTGAAGCGATAGACGGTCGCGGCCTCGATCTGATCCGCGGGAACGGAACGGATGGAGTGATAGAAGCTGAAGGTCATGTTCCACGCCTGGCCCGTGAAGATCATCAGGATCGACGCCAGCTCGAGTCCGATGTTGCTGCCCGGAAAAACTTTCACGAGGCTGAGCACGACGCCCGGCATGAATCCCAGAACGGGAATGCTCTGCAGGATGTCGAGGAGCGGAAGCAGAACGCGCTGAGCGACGCGATCCTTGGCCGCCCAGTAGCCGTACGTCAGTGTGAAAAAAAGCGAGCAAACATACGCCAGCAGGCCCCGCGACAGCGAATAGAAAACATAGACCGGCAGTGCCTTGGGCGAGAGATCGATGTGAACCGCGGGCCGGAATTCGCGCCATTCGCCGGCCAGCGAGAGGACGCCGAAGACCGCGCCGACGATTCCGGCGAGGAGGAGAAAATCGAACCAGCCGACGCGGCGGAACCGATCGAGCGCGGCGGTTGCGTGTCCCCACGCTTCTTTCGGCTGCATCGTGGTCTGGCGTCCATCGCTTTCCCCTGTTCGGGCAATGTATCACTCGGCCGCTGTTATCAGCGCGTCTCTTCTGACATCTCCACGATTCCGGGCAAAATCGAGATACCGCGATCCGGTGGTTTTCTATCGCGGTGACGCGCGTTGAGCCCCCAGGCGTGCGATCTCGTGTGCCAGATCGGCGGGCTCAATCGGCTTCTGCCGAAAGGCATCGAAGCCACAGCTACGGACGCGCGCTTCCTGGTCCGCTGAGCCAAAGACGGTCAGCGCAAGCGCCGGCGTATCGAACCGCTCGCGAACTTGATTGAGGAAGGCGCAGCCATCGACATCGGGTAAGGCGATATCACAAACGATCACGTCCGGCTGCCACTCCTGCATGATGCGCCAGGCATCATTCGCGGTTTTGCTGCAGCGTACCTTCCCGCCGCACCGCGAGATCACCGTCGCGAGCACGTCGCAATTGTCGGCTTCATCCTCGACGATCAGAACGCGAAGCCCCGACAGATCCGCCAGATCTTCGGCGCGATTCGGCTCGCGCCGCGTAAATGCGCCGGAGGACTCGACCGTGAGCGGAAGCTCGATCGTAAACGTCGCCCCTTTTCCGCTTCCTTCGCTCGAGACTCGGATCGCGCCGCCGTGTTGTTCAACGAGATATTTGCTGATCACCAGCCCGAGCCCGATTCCGGCTTTGCGGCTCGACGACGCGTCGCCCTGGCGATACCGTTGAAACAGATGCGGCAACAGATCGGGGTCGATTCCGCGGCCGGCATCTCGTACCTCGATGATTGCGTTGGCGTCGTTCCGATCGAGTTGCACCGATACGCTGCCGCTTTCGGCGCTGAACTTGATGGCATTGGACACGACATTCCAGACGATCTGCTGCAGCCGCACCGGATCGCCGATGATCGGGCAATCATCGCAGCGAAGATCAGCGACCAGCCGGATCTGTTTCGTGTCGGCAGCCGGCGCGAGATCGGCGAGCGCCGATTCGATGACTGATTTTATCTGCAGCGGACGTTTGTTCAGCCGCAGTTTGCCCGATGTGATCCGGGTGTCGTCGAGCAGATCCTCGATCAGGTGGACCTGCGCCTGGGCACTGCGCTCGAGCGCCTCGAGTGCCTCCTGCGTCGTGGCCGGGTCGAGTCCTCCGATCCGGAGCATGCGTGCCCAACCGAGGATCGAGGTGAGCGGCGTCCGCATCTCGTGCGAGATCACGGCGAGGAATTCATCCTTCGCCCGATTCACCTCCTCAGCGACCATCAGCGCGCGCCGCGTCTCCTCGGCTTTGTTCCTCTCCGTCACATCACGCGTGACTTTCGCAAATCCTCGCAACGTGCCGTCAGGATCGTGGATGGCCGTCATGACAACATCGGCCCGGAAGCGACTGCCATCCTTGCGCACACGCCAGCCTTCGTCCTCGAGGCGGCCGCGCTCTCGCGCCAGAGCGAGCAAACGCTCCGGTTTACCGGTATGGACATCTTCCTCGGGATAAAAAACGGAAAAATGGCGCCCGATGATCTCATCGCGCTCGTATCCATTGATGCGGCGCGCGCCTTCATTCCACGTGCTGACGTGACCTTGCGGGTCGAGCATGAAAATGGCGTAGTCGCGAACGGAGTCGACCAGCACCTGAAACATCTCCTCGCTTTCTCGGCGCGCGCGTACTTCCGCCGTGACTTCGAACGCGAAGACGATGACGCGTTCCACGCGACCCTCGCGCGACCGCATCGGCTGGTAAGTGAAGTCGAAAAATGACTCGTGGTCCAACATGACGCGGGCTTCACGGGTGCCGCAGGGCTCACCTGTCGCGTAGACCCGATCGAGAAGCTCGAAGAATCCCTGCCCCGCGATCTCCGGCAGCGCTTCACGGACCGGCCGCCCCAAGAGCTTGCGGCCGGGAAAAAGTTTCTGATAGCCGGGATTCACCAGCTCGAACACATGATCAGGGCCGCTCAAGACGCAAATGATCGCCGGCGCCTGCATGAACATCTCATAGAGCGCTGATCCAGGAACGAAAGCGTCGGGTTGGTGATGCAAAGGGTCTCCTCTTGTTCAAAATAACCATTGCATGCGCCCTGCCGCATTTGCGCCAGGGGGAAGCGGGGTCAGCGTTATCGACGCCTCACTTCGCGAGCACCCGGATGGGCAGGATCATCGCCTGAAGGCCGTCGAATAGAAGCCGACGCTGGATCGCCTGCGGCGTCTCGTTGTGCAGAAGGCGGTGATACCACTTCTCTTCTTTGAAGATCAGGCGCCCCATGAAGAACATCGCGCGCGGAAATTCATCGCTGATCTCCTTGCAGATCTCCTCCACCGTCGCTACCGCCTCGGTGCCGACGCGCATCCGGTAATCGGCGACCAGTCCGTGCGCCTGCACCCAGCACACGTAGCGTTTGAGTGCGCTCTCGGTGGCCGCCGTCAGCTTGCCAATCTCTTCAGCACCCTTGAAAACACCGGAATCGACGATGGCCGCCGAAACAAAAATGAACTGACGGAAATAGTTGGGAAAGGATTTGTGAATCGACAAGACCTGGTGCAGACCAAATCCTGAGAATCCACTCACCGCGATGACGGCCGTCGGCTTGCTGCCATCGAGCGCCGATGGCTGGCACGCTGTCCATTGTTCCGATGGCGCGATCCCGATCAGGACGTCGTCCAACTGCCGGACATCCGCCTTGACGCGATCGTAATGCCGGCGAATCGCGAAGCAGACCGTGATCAACAAGGTCGTGATCACCAGCGTGATCCAGCCGCCCTCTTTGAATTTCTCGAACGCGGTGATGACCAGAATGCTCACGCACATCACCAGGCCGGTGCCGTGGATTGCCAGCTGACTCCTCCAGCGCGGCTCTTTCGCACGATCCTTGATCCAATGGCGCGCCATTCCAAGCTCGGTTAGCGAGAAGGTGATGAAGACGTTGATGGAGTACATGACCACCAGCGTCGTGATGTCGCCGCGGGTGTAGAGCAGCGACGCGACCCCTGCCATGCCCATCATCAGGATGCCGTTCTTGGCGACCAGGCGATCGGAGAGCTGGCTGAATCGATGCGGCATCCAGGAATCGACAGCCATGTTCGCGAGCACGCGCGGCCCGTCGAGAAAGCCTGCCTGGGCCGCGACGAACAGCAGGGCTGCCTCGGCGATCAGAGTGACGACGATGAGCGCGGCACCGCCGAGATGCCATCCTCCGAATAGTCTTCCCAGGAGCACGGCGTTCATGGTCTGGCCGGCGATCGGATGTGAATCCGTCAACAGATAGCCGAACATGATGCCGCCGGCCGTAAAGGCGAGCGAGAAAGCCATCAGGAACATCGTTCGCTTCCCGGTTTGCACTCGCGGCTCGCGCAGAATCGCCACGCCATTCGACACCGCTTCAATGCCGGTGTATGTCCCGCCGCCGAGCGAATACGCGCGAAGGAGCAGAAGCGTGACGGCAAGGCCGCCGCTGCTGCGAATCGAGGTGTGAAAATCGAACGACGCCTCGCGAAACACACCCGGCAGACCGCTGAAGTGCGTTGCGATCGCGTAGAGAATCGCCCAGGAATGTGTCATGATAAATAGTATGAAAATTGGCGCTAGAATATTTACTGATTCCTTGACGCCGCGAAGATTCAGGACCAGCAGAATCCCGAGAACCACGAATTCCGCGGGGAGTTTGTAGCGCAGCAGCTCCGGTGAAAGAAACGACCAGATCTGATCGCACCCGCTGGCGATCGAAACCGTGATGGTCAGAACGTAGTCGACCAGAAGCGCGCAGCCGGAGACGACTCCCACGCGGTTTCCGAGCAATTTTGTGGCGACAAGGTATCCCCCGCCCCCGCCCGGAAAATGCTGGATCAGATTCGAGTACGCGATGGAGATGACCGCGATCGTGACCGCCGTCATGGCCACCAGGATGATGGACATGTGCGCATGCGCGCCGAGCGCCTTGTACGCTTCCTCCGGTCCATACGCCGATGACGAGAGTCCGTCGGCACCCAGACCCACCCAGGCCAGGAAAGTCACCAGCGATACACGATGGAAGACGTGCGGGTCGGTGACGTCGCGCGGCGGCCCGATGATCAACCGCCGGAGGCGCGAGCCTGGCCTTGCGTCAGGCATTGCCGATGACGACGACGTCGAATGGGCGCGCAGCGCGCACAATGCGGTCGATCACGCCCCGCCGCAGCCGCCGTAGCAGGCCCGCACGTTTGGGAGCGCCGAGGATCAGGACGTCGATGTTCTGACCACAGGCCAGCGCCATCAGCGTTTCCGCGACATCATCGCCTTCGCAAAGGAATACCGTGCCGCCCGCGCGCATGGCCAGCTCCGCCTGACACAGCGCATGTTGGGCCGGCGCGGTCGGCATCGCGTGGTTGCAGACGATGAAAGCAATCCAACGCGCGTTCAGCGTGCGCGCAAGCTCGGCCGTGCGATCGACGAGAAGATTGGCAACCTCGCTGTCTGTGGGAAGTGCAACTCCGATGGCACTCGTCACAAATGCACGATCGCTCGCGACCGCAAAAGAAGTCCGGAAGGACTTCGAAAGAAGTTCGAAAGATCAGAGCGGCTCGGCGATGAAGCGGTATCCGATCCACGGCTCGGTGACGATGTAGCGTGGATTGGCGGGGTCGGGCTCGATCTTCCGGCGCAGCGAGCCCATATGCACGCGGACGGAGTCGCGGGTCGCGCCGCCGGCACCCCACACTCGGGCGATGATCCGATCGAGCGTCAGCGGTTTGCCGGCGTGGATGGCCAGGAATTGCAGAATTGCGAATTCGGTCGGTGTCAGGCGCACTTCTTTGCCACCTTGCGAGATGCGGCGATGTTCCAGTTCGATGGTCAGATCGTCGAATCGCAAAACGCCGCTGCCCCCCGTCCTTCGCAACTGCGCGCGCGTTCTGGCGAGCAGTTCGGCCACCGAAAACGGTTTAGTGACGTAGTCGTCGGCGCCGAGGTCGAGGGCGCGAACTTTGTCGTGATCGCTTCCGCGCACGGAAACGACGATGATCGGCGTCTGATGTTCGCGCCGGATCGCACCGATCAGCGCGAATCCGTCGGCGCCCGGCATGGCCAGATCGGTCACCACCAGATCGGGTTGCTGGTGCCGAACCATCGCGATTGCTTCGTCGACGATGCCGGCGCTGAGCGGCTCATATCCTGCCGCCGCATATTCTTCGACCAGCGACTCGCGAATGTGAGGATCGTCGTCGACAACCAGAATGCGCGCGCTCATGATGCCACCATCGGCGCGGACGGCAGATCGATGACCGCGCGCGTTCCGCCGCCCTCCCTCGCCCTCACCTCCACCCTTCCCCCGTGGGCCTCGGCAAATGCGCGTGCGATGTGCAGGCCCAGCCCGCGCCGCGCCGTGTCGCTGGAATCCGAGATGCCCTCACCGCGATCGAGAATCTCGACGCGCGTCAGCCTCGAGTCCGCGGGGTGTGAGGCGGCATGCAACTCGATCTCGGCTCCCGGCGGCGACGCGCGATCGGCATTCTCCATCAGGTTGACCAGGATTTCGAGAACCAGCGAAGGATCGACGTCGAGCTCCGGGCATTCATCCGCGATTCTGATCTTCATCGGTCGCAGCAGCGGAAGATTCTCGCGAGCGGCGCGGAACAGATCGGCGGCCGGCGTCGGCTCGCGACTGGGCCGGACCATTCCGCTCTCCAGACGCGCCATGGCCAGGAGATTGTCGATGCGACGATGCAGGCGCTTGGTCTGCTCCTCGATCATCTCGGCGGCCGTCGAGGTGACGCCCAGCGACGCCAGCTTCCGGCGCAGCGCAGACACCTGCAGCGTGATCGTCGTCAGTGGCGTGGAGAGATCGTGTGACACGGCGCGCAAGATCGATGTTTTCAAATCATGACTCGCGGTGAGCGCTTCCAGACGCGCGCGGGCCTCGATGAATGTTTCCCGCTCGACCGCCAGCGCGATCAAGCGTGCCACCGCCTGTAGCGCCGCGCCATCGGCGCGTGTCCCGTAAACGACGAGAATTCCCGAACGGTCGCCGATCGTCACGGGCACTCTCACATTGCCCTCGACCGGTCCGAGGAGTTTGTACATCTCGAAGTCAGCAGCCGATCCGATCCACCGGTCATCCAGCAGCAACCCCCCGCCGCGCGCGCCGAACGTTCGGAGCGCGCGAGATACCGCGTTGTCGAGGCTCTCCGATGTAAAGAGATCGATTGACAGGTCGTACAAAGCCTCGATCTCGCGCCGCCGCGCTTCGGCTTCGATCGCCCGACGACGCGCGCGCGTCACCAACTGACTTGTGATGATCGCTGTGACCAGGAATGCGCCTAACGCGACCCAGTTGGAAGTGTCGGCGATGTGGAACGTGCCGACGGGCGGCAGGAAAAAATAGTTGAAGCAGAACGTCGCTAAAACCGAGCCGATGACGCCCGCCGTGACTCCTTGCCACACCGCCAGCATCAGAACTGCGACCAGATATGCAAAACCGGCGGTGATGCCGTTCGCCTGAACGTGAACGGCACCCGTCGTAACAATTGCGATCAGTGCGCCGGAGCTGAGGATCGCTTCAGCCGCGGCGCGGAGACGTGGGAGCACCGTTCGCGGATTTTACGCCTCCTACATCAACCCCGTCGCCTGCAGCGCCGGAACGATCGGACACACCTGTGAGGCTCCGCGAATTCCTTCCAGGCGCTGGAGCTGATCGTCGTCTAGCAGCTTCTGGAACTTGCTGGCGCTGTCGGCGTTGACGGCGGCAACCTGAGCCTGCAGGCCCCGCAATTCGATGAAGGCATTCCCGATCGCGACCGGATCGGGATTCGGTGAGGCCAGCGCCTGCTCGAGGGCCTGCCGCTTCGCCTGCGCCTGCTGCGCGATAGGCTGGATGGCCGCCTCGCGCGCGTGCAGAATCCCGCTCCAGGCCGTAACCTGATCGTTCGACAACTCCAGAACGTGAGCGATCACACTGACGGGATCGGGCTGCTGCGCGAAGATCGGTAGGGCACAAAGAAACGTAGAAAGAATGAGAGCGAAGCGTTTCATGACGTCCTCCATCGATGCATTGGTCGCTTCGAAAGCGGATGGATATGACGTCATATCGCCGGCGACCCGAAGCCACCAATCTGCAACTGATGCCGTCATGGAGATTCCGAGTGAGATCGAGCAACTCCACGCGGCGAGTTTCGGCTGGGCGATGTCGTGCTGCGGCCGCAACCATGATCAGGCGGAGGAAGTCCTGCAAGACGTGTACGTGAAGATCCTGGAGGGCAAGGCGCGGTTCGACGGGCGATCGTCGCTGAAGACCTGGCTCTTCGCCGTGATTCGGCGGACCGCGGCGGCGCAGGCGCGGCGGCGTATCCTCCACGATTTCCTGACGGCCAGGTGGGCGCGCCGCGAGCTCGAGCCGCTCTCCGACACGGCCGATTCCGCCGCCGAAAAGTCGCAGATCTCCGCAGCGCTCATCGCCGCACTTCAGAAGGTATCGCGCCGGCAGCGTGAAGTTCTCGAGCTGGTCTTCTATCACGACATGACGATCGAACAAGCCGCCGCCGCCATGCACGTCTCGCTGGGCTCGGCGCGCGTGCACTATGACCGCGGAAAGAAGCAGTTGCTGGCGCAGCTCAACGGGAAGTTGACGCCATGAACCTCCACGACGCTTTCGTGACGCTTCGCAGGGAAGAGGCCGCGCGCGCGCCGCGCTTCGATCGCATGTGGCACGCTCGACCGCAGCGCCGACTCGTTCCCAGGTTTGCCTTTGCCACCATGCTTCTGATCGTGGTCGCGCTTTTCTTCGTCGTCAGGCGGCCCGAGCCGCCGCGGCCTTCGATCAGCGCCTGGAAAGCGCCGACAGACTTTCTGCTGGCCACTCCCGGCCGTGAACTGTTGCAGAGAACTCCCGAATTGAGAGGACGCTATCAATGAAACGTCTCGTCGTCGTCGCCGCCTTCTTCGCCGTTTCGGCCCTGGCGCAGCAGCCCACGCCGCCGCCCGATCAGGACGATCCGATCGGCCGTCAGCTCTTCCCGCCCGAGCTGATCATGTCGCAGTCGCAGAAGCTGCACCTCGATGACAAGCAACGCGCGACCATCAAGAGCGAAGTGCAGCGCGCGCAGTCGAAGTTCTTCGATCTGCAGTGGGAAGCGAAAGAGGCCGGCGACGCCATGGCGCAGATGCTTCAGCAAACGCCGATCGACGAAGCGCGCGTGCTCGAGCAGGCCGACAAAGTGATGTCGCTCGAGCGCGAGATCAAGAAGATTCACCTCTCGATGCTGATCCGCATCAAGAACTCGCTGTCGCGAGAGCAGGTCGCGGAGCTGATGCAGATACGGCGCGAGATGCCGGTCAGAAAGTGACCGTCGCGACGATCGTGTCCTGGTAATTCAGCCCGGCCGCGCCGGTCTGCGGGTCCTGTCCAGCGGCCACCCGACCATACGCCGTGGCCGTCAACGCCGTGTTTTTCGAGGCGGACGGACCGAGCGTCACGGTGCTGACCGCGTTCCACACCGTCGTGCGGCCGGCATCGTCGTAGATTTCGTAGGTCAGGTAATTGCCGGCCCCGCCGGCGTCCTGCATCCGGCGAACAGCGCCGGAGGCATTGACGCCGAGGTTGAGCGAGATCACGCCGCTGGTTCCCTTGGTGCAGTTGATCGTGACCGTTCCGGTCTGATCGAGCGGCGTGGCCGAGAATGGATCGTAGGCACCGAACGCGATGGCAAATGCGCCGATGGTGCATTTGGGCGCGACCGAGGCCGTGATGTTGTTGGTGTTCGTCGTCGAAGCGCTCCCCGCGAAAGACGACGTTGCGACGAGAAACGAGACACCGATGAACAAACGTGCGCTCTTCATAGCTACCTCTCTCTGGATAAACCCGGTTGCTGAACCCGTCCCGGCATTCATCCGCTCGCCTGCGAGGCAGTATCGAGCGCGCTCGTTGGGAGATCCGCAATTGTACGTACGTTGACTAAGCCGAAAATGTGACGGGCGTCACACTTTCCATAAGGGCGGAAGGGCGGCGGGGCTTGGGGCCTGACCCCGTTTCTTGGCTGGGGAGGGTGGATTCGAACCACCGGATGTCGGCTCCAAAGACCGATGCCTTACCACTTGGCGACTCCCCAATGGTGACGCGGCAAGCCCCACAACCTTATCAAAGTAAACCCGATTCCAGCGCCTTGAGCACCGCGCGGGTGCGGTCGCGCACGCCAAGCTTCGACAGAATGTTCGACACGTGATTCTTGATGGTCCCCTCGGCCGTGCCAAGGGCGTGGGCGATCTCCTTGTTGCTGTAGCCGCCGGCCATCAGACGCACGACCTCGCGCTCGCGGTCGGTGAGGTCGGAAGGTGGTGTCGATACGGCGGCAACACTGCGCAGAAGCCGTTGTGTGATCGCGGGCTGAAAAAGCGTTTCGCCGGCGGCGATCGCGTGAATGGCGTGGATGAGCTGCTCGTACGAGACGTCCTTCAACATGAATCCGCGCGCGCCGGCGCGGATGCCTTCGAGAACGACCGCGCTGTCTTCGAATGTGGTGAGGATCAGCGTCGGCGGAAGCGCCTTCGCGGCGGCGAGCTCGCGCAAGACATCCACTCCGCTCTTCTTCGGCATCCGGATGTCGAGGAGCAGAACATCGGGCTGGGTCTGAGGGACGCGCGAGATCGTCTGCGTTCCATCTTCTGCTTCGCCGGCGATTTCAATCTCGCGATCGAGCTCCAGCAGCCGGCGAATCCCCTGCCGGACGAGAAGCTGATCGTCCGCGATGAAGACGCGAATCACGGCAGAATCGCGATGACGCCGAATCCGCGTCCGGGCTGATTGACGATCTGCAGCTCGCCGCCGGCTGCTTCGACTCGCGCGCGCATGCCCCGCAACCCAAAGCCATCGGGCGATGCGTCGCTGCCACGGCCATCGTCGTGAGCGCGAAGCTGCAGATGTCCCTGGCTCCGTTCGATGGTGATCCAGAGATTTTCGGCCGCCGAATGCCGCGCCGCATTCGTGACGATCTCCTGCGCACAACGAAGGATGACGTGACTGAGCGTCAGGCCTTCCTCGACCTGCAGGTGAACGCGCGGCCGTGGAACATTGGTGGCCAGCTCTTTGAGCGATGCTTCGACATCGACCGGCTCGCTGTCGGCCACGATCTCGCGCACATCGGCCAGCAGTCCGCGCGCGAGCGACTGCGCTTTCTCGACATCCGCTCTTGCTTCGGCACCTTCACGCAGCAGCGCGGATTCGAGATTCAGGGTCAGCGCTGTCAGATGATGTCCCAGGGAATCGTGAAGGTCCTGCGCGATGCGAAGGCGTTCTTTCATCCTCGCTTCCCGCTCCACGATCTGGAACGTGAAGAATGCCAGCAGCTGAAACCCGAAATACGGTGGCGTGAGCAGAAAAGCCGCCCGCCCGTTCCAGTGAATCGCGATCGCGGCGGCCAGAAGAGTCGTCTGCACCGCGATCCAGATCAGACCCGTTTTGCGCGAGACTCGGATTCCGAGCTGCATGGCGATCAAGACCAGCAGCGTCCCTTCGAAGCCGTCGCAGAGAATGGCAACAACGACGACCACGCACGCGGCCTGCATCGCCAGGAGCGACAATCGCGGCCATCGGAGATCGGCGATGAAGAGCGCCGCGAACAGCAAGTACGCGATCGCCCATCCGATCATCAGCGATGTTGAATTCGCTCCTCCCTGAATGATCACCGGGAGTGCGACCATCACCCACACCATCAATCCCGCGATCTGGAGAAGCCGTGGCATGGCGAAAGGATGACACAGTCATGCACGCCGCCGAATAGGCCATCCGGCACATGCGCATTCTTCGGGGAGCGTCTACTTTGTATGCATGCTTGCAATCATCCTTACTGCTCTGCTGACCGCTGACGCCAAACCCGCCAGAAGCGAAGTCACCAAGGCGCTCTTCACACTCGTCAATGGCGAGGCCTTCATCGATCCAAAGAAAAATGAGGCGTTGCAAGCCATCCTCGCGCGCCATCCGCAGCTCGACCTCTACGAGACCGCTGCCCTGGGAACATCGGAACAACTCGAGGCCATGCTGCGCGACGATCCGGACGGGGTGAGGCGGCCTAACAACTTCGGCTGGACGGCCCTGCACATGTCGGCCTTCGCGGGAAATGTCGCCAATTCCGAGCTGCTGATTCGCAAAGGAGCGGAGGTCAACGTTCGCGCGAAATCGAGGTTCCTCAACACTCCGCTGCAGACGGCCCTGCTGTCGGGACAGTATGACACTGCCAGGCTGCTCATCGAGCATGGAGCGGATGTGCTGGTGCGACAGGCCAAAGGCTTCACACCCATGCACGAAGCGGCGCTGTTAGGCCGTGCGGACATCATCGAGCTTCTTCTGGCGCATGGAGCCGAAATCAACTCCATGGCTGACAACGGGCACACTCCGCTGGCCGAGGCCTATCGCGGACATCATGACGAAGCGGCCGCGCTCCTCAAATCGAAAGGGGCGAAGGTCGAGCCGACTCCCGACGAAGAGATCCAGTCCAAAAAAAAGCCTTAGCGCGGATTCGCTGCGTACGCTTCGTGGACCAGCGCTGTAAAGTCCGCATCGAGCTGCTCCGGATCGGTGATTTCAAAATCGTGGTCGAGCTCGCGTCTGTATCTTTCTACTCGCTCGAGGGCCGGATGTGTCGCGGGACGCTTTAGGCGATCGCGCCGCGCGCGGTTTCGTCTGCCATGAGCCGTACACGTTGACTGTCTTCCTCTAATGGTGCACTGAACGAACACGTGAGCCGGCAGGCCGCACGTTGACCGTGAGTACGGTTTCTCTTGTCGTCCCTGCGTTGATATACGTGATGCGGAAAATGTGCGTGCCCGCGGCGGTGTACGGCAGGTTTTGCGTCACTATCCCGAACTTGTCAGGTTTTACCGCGCCGGTGACGACCTGCTTTAAAGCATCTGTCACGGTTACCGTACCGGGCGCTTCAGCGAAAATGAGGAGGGAGAGCGAAGCGCCTTCAGTTGGATTCGCGGGGTCGAGTGCCACGCGCAGGCGCTTGTCATCACAGACGTTTTGCAGCGTTTCGAAGCCTAGACTAGTCGGCACAATCAGACTCTTGAAGAGTTCTTGATCAAAATCATTGAAGAAAACGCCACCCTCCGCCGGCAGAGAACTTAGTGGAATCGTCATTGTCAGCTCAAAGGCTCCCCCGCCCACACCGCGCAAAACCGCGAGAGCACCAGCGGACGCATAACCGGTGGCTGCGCTCAATGCGAGATCGGTGATTCCATCGCCATCAAAATCGAACGCCGACACGGAAACGATGAACGGAACCGCTGTGAAAGTGTTGATTACCGGACGAAATGTAGCCCCTTGATTGATAAAGACCTCCAAGCCGCCGTCCCATGTGAGGATGTCCGGCAGGCCGTCTCCGTTGATGTCAATGACGGCGACACGCGCCGTATTTTGGGTCACGATTTTCGATGATTCGCGATAGGACCCATCCGAACTTCGCTTCAACACGCGGATTGCATCGGCGTTCCGCCCAAACGTAATGATTTCCGAGGTGCCGTCGCGATCAAGGTCGGCGGCTGTGAAGGGTACCGCGGCACTTGAGAATACGGTCATCAAATCGATCGATCGATCTGGCCGAATCTTGATGGCCTTCACGAGGTTGTCTTGTTCCGTGAAAATGACTGGAGAGTTGTCCAATTGTGCCAAGACGGCCGTGCTGACGCCATCGATAACTGATACGGGATCGGAAAACCGCATCGAGCCTTTCCCAAACAGAACTACCAACTGCGACCCGATCAATCCGGCGATGTCGTTTTGGCCGTCTCCGTCGAAATCAGCTACAACCGGCTTTCCAGTCAGGTCTGCCAACGCGGCTCGCTTGGAGAACTCTCCCATTGCGTCAGCGCTCAGAATTTGAAAACCTTTCGGCTGCGGCGAGCCATCTGTCGGTTGAGCGTAACTTGCGACGACATCGCGGAAACCATGCCCGTCCATATCCGCGACAACAAACGATCCTGAGCTCATTGCGGCATCCAGCGGGGCTGCGGGGAACCGCCGATTCGTGACGGGTGAGTGCAGAATGTAGAACTCCGTTCCGCTTGCGACGATATCTGGTAAGCCATCGCCATCAGCATCAATTACACGCGCTGTCCGAATGCCCGGCAAAGAGAAAAGCGCGGGCTGCTGAAACGCGCCATCAGACGCACCCCACATAACGCCGACGATCGACGCGGGGTAATCACTACCTTCCGTAGGCGTAGTCTTGTACACCACGATGTCCGTATTTCCGTCAGCATCGACATCGCCGACGCCGGCAAGGTTGAACCCCGACAAGTCACCGGTATAGGCGAACTTAACTATCGGGGAGCGGGCGGTTGCGTCCACTGTTACAATGCCTTCACTTCCGAGAATAAACAACGTCGAGGCACGGTCGTTTTTATGTTGCGCCACCGCAAGCCGGGGCGAGCTGATTTTAGGAATGTCGAGAGACTGAGAATCAAATTGAAAGTTACCGCGATTCCAATAGATGACGATAGAAGATCCCGGCAGTCCTACTGTCGGAGGCGGGACTAACACAAAATCGATTCTGCCATCGCCATCGAAATCCGCGGCAATAAACGGATCCCAAGAATAAAACGGTCGGACTGATAACGGATATGAGCCGCGCAGCCGAAATGTTCCGTCAGCATTTCCTCCATAGAACAATAACGCGGACGGCGAGTCATAGGCGTAAATCGCGTAATCGAGCCGTCCGTCACCGTCAAAATCAGCGAGCATCGCGTGGCGTTCATCCAGAGATCTGAAGTTCTGAAATGCCCAGAACGGAGCTTGAAGTGTTCCATCGCCTCTGCCTAACGCCACGCGCAGCTGCCCGCCATTAGAGCCGATTAAGTCCAGATTACCGTCGCCATTGAGGTCTGCAGTGGCGACTGAATGCAGCGGCGGAAAATAGCCGTCCGTGCCGTATTCGGTCGCGCTGTAGACGTCGTTCCCGCGATTCAACAGAACCGTTAGATTGTCGGGCTTCATGTCAACAATATCGGGGCGGCCGTCATGGTTCAAATCGCCAAAGACGAGATCGTTTCCGCTAATCAGCGTTGGCCGCGCGGCACGAAGTGTTCGGAACGAACAGGGCGTATCCGCAAGCGCTGACACTGCAAGGATCACCGCGAAGACGAAAGGCCAGGTCCTCATATGGGAAACTTTAGACGCCACTTATATCATCGGCTTTGAGGGCTCGATTTCCAAAGTCCGATTCCGTCTCTCGATTTTAAGCGACTGCGCCACGTGCGGTTTCGGAGGGATCCGTGAAGGGGAGCTGCTGCTGTTGCAGCAGCGGAAGGGTGACCGTGAAGGTCGATCCCTTTCCGAGGCCTTCGCTCTCGGCCGTGATTTCACCGTTGTGGAGATCGACGATGTGGCGCGCGATCGCGAGTCCGAGCCCCAGGCCGCTGCGCTTGCTGGAGCTGCCGCCCTGCCGCAGGCGCTCGAAGACATGGGGCAGAAACGCCGGTTCGATTCCGTCGCCTTCGTCGCGAATGCGAATGCGGACTTGAGCGTCGGCGCGATGCAGTTGCAGATCGATCTGCTTGCCGGGCGGCGTGAACTTGATGGCGTTGGACAGGATGTTGCCGATCACCTGCTGCATTCGCGTCCCATCGGCCTCGACCAGATCTTCGATCGGCTCGATGTCGGAGGTCAGGCGCACGCCGCGTTCGGCCGCGTTAGGCCGCGCGATGGTGACCGCGGCCTCCACAACCTGCGACAAATTGGTCGGTCGAAGATCGACATGAAACTTGCCCAGGACGATGCGGGAGACGTCGAGCATGTCGTCGATGAGCCGCTTCTGCAGCTTGGCGCTCGACTCGATCATCTCCAGCGCCTCTTTCAACTCATCGGCGTCGTAGTCGCCGGCGCGGAGGAATTGCACCCAGCCCAGGATCGACGTCATGGGCGTGCGCAATTCGTGTGACAGCGTCGCGAGGAAATTGTCCTTGGCGCGATTCTGCGCTTCCGCTTCGCGATACCGCCGCTCGTTCTCGGCCGCCTGCGCTGCCGCGCGCTTCTCGGTGACATCGCGGAACGTGATCACCGATCCGAGGGAATGGCCGCTCTCGTCCTGGATCGGTGAGACGCGAAACTCGACCGGAAAACTTGTCCCGTCGTCGCGGAAGAACGTCGCTTCGACTTCATCGCGAGGCCGCTGTCCGTGCAGCGCGTTGTACAACGAGCATTGGCGTTCATCGCACGTCGCAATGCCGGGAACGGACGGATGCAGCAGCGAGTGAATGTCGCGTCCGGTGACGTCCTGGGGGTGCTTGCCCAGCATTCCGGCTGCGGCCGGGTTGACAAAAGTCGAGATACCCTCCAGATCGACGCCAAAGATCCCTTCCGCCGCCGCCTTGAGAATCAATTCGTTGTGACGGCTCAACTGCCGAAGCTGTTGCGCCTGATGCTTGATCGCTTCGCGCTTTCGGAAGAGCTCGACAAAGACGCTGACCTTGGCGCGCAAGACCTCCGGATGAAACGGCTTGAAGATATAGTCGACCGCTCCCAACTCGTAACCGCGGAAGACGCTGGTCTCGTTGCGGCTCATGGCGGTCAGAAAAATGATGGGCGTGTCGTGCGATTTGTCCCGCTCGCGGATCAGGCTGGCGGTCTCGAATCCGTTCAGATCGGGCATCTGCACGTCGAGCAGAATCACTGCAAATTCGCGATTGAGGAGGGCTCGCAGCGCTTCGCGGCCCGACTCGGCCTTGACCAGGTTCTGGTCCATGTCGGCGAGGATCGACTCCAGCGCGAGCAGGTTCGCGCTTTGATCATCGACCAGAAGGATATTGACGCGTTCGTCGGTCATGGTGTCAGCGCTACACGGCAGTGTTCGGCCACAAACGCCGCAATCTCTTCAAGATTCAAGATTTGATCCACGACTCCAGTCGCGATGACGGCCTCCGGCATGGTGGGCGCCTCGGCTGTTTTCGGATCTTGCACGATGACCGTGCCGCCGCGCTGTTTGATGCGCTGCGCGCCGGCGGCGCCGTCTTCGTTCGCGCCGGTCAGCACGATGCCGATGAGATTCGGGCCATAGGCGTCGGCCGCCGACTCGAACAAGACATCGACCGACGGCCGCGAATGGCGCACGGCCTCATCGACAGACAGATTGAATTCACCTTTTGCGACCAGGAGGTGATAGTCCGGCGGCGCGAGATAGACCTTGCCCGGCTCGATCCATTGTTTGTCCACCACGTCCACCACCCTCATGTGTGTCGAACGGCTGAGAAAGGCCGGCAGACTCTCATCGGACCGACGATGGCGATGTTGTGCGACGGCAATCGGGACGCGGCAATCCTGTGGCAGTTTCTTGAGGATTTTCTCGAGCGCGTCCATGCCGCCCAGCGAACAGCCGACCACGATCAGCTCAGGCGTCAGGCCTTGGGCGTCAGGCGTCAGGTCCGCCCGCCCCGTTTTCTCTGACGCCTGACGCCTGACGCCTGTCACCTGATTCTCCGGTACAACTTCTCTTCGTTATCGATGACTTCGTAGTTGTCGGCGACGCTGGTGTACTTGACGGTCTCCTTTTTTCCGAGCCCGAGGATTCCGAAGTTTTCGAAGCTGTCGAGGAAGAGTTTCTGCACGCGCTCCTGCAGCGCGCCGTTGAAGTAGATCAGAACGTTGCGGCAGAAGATGACGTTGAAGTGATTGAAGCTCGCGTCGGTGACGAGATTGTGCTGCGCGAACACGACGTTCTCACGCAGCGACGGGCGAAAAATCGCGTAATCGTATTTTGCGACGTAGTACTCGGAAAATGTTCCCGATCCGCCGGCGGCGATGTAATTGCTGGTGTTCTCTTTCATGGAGCTGATCGGAAAGATCCCTTCTTTCGCGCGCTGCAGGACCGCTTCGTTGATGTCGGTCGCGTAAATGCGACAGCGTTCGTAGAGACCTTCTTCACAGAGAAGCATGGCCATCGAATAAACTTCCTCGCCCGTCGAACATCCGGCGTGCCAGATCCGCACAAACGGATACGTGCGCAGCAGCGGGACGACCTTTTCGCGGAACGCGAGATAAAACGTCGGATCGCGAAACATCGACGTGGTGTTGATCGACAGATCGAGAAGCAGCTGCTCCATGCACGCGGGATCGTGCAGGACTTTTTCGGTCAGTCCGGAGATCGTGCTGAGACCTTCAGCGTAGATCCGCTTCCAGATTCGGCGCTTGAGCGAGGGCTGCGAGTAGTCGCGAAAGTCGAAACCGTAATGGTGATAGATGCCTTCAGTCAGCAACTTGACCTCGATGGCTTCCAGATCCAGTTTCTCCTGTTCATCGACGTGAGTTTCGAGAGTGCCGGGCATGTTCCCCACTTATCGGTACAGCCAAACTCGCAACAATGAGACCAACTGCTGCGCGTCGATCGGCTTGGTGATGTAGTCGCTCGCTCCAGCCTCCATGCATTTCTCGCGATCGCCCTTCATGGCTTTCGCTGTCAACGCGATCATGGGCAGATTCTTGAATTCCTCTGTGGCGCGGATGCGGCGCATCGCTTCGTAGCCGTCCATCTGCGGCATCATGACGTCCATCAACACCACGTCGACTTCGGGATGCTTCCCGAGCACATCGATGCCTTCCGCGCCGCTTTCGGCGTAGAGGACCTGCATCTTGTGCCGCTCCAGCAAGCTGGTCAGCGCGTAAATGTTGCGCATGTCGTCGTCGACGATCAGCGCCTTCTTGCCCGCCAGCACCGGATCGGATTCGTGCAATTGTTCCAGGATCTGGCGCTTGTGCTCGGGCAAATTCGCTTCCACGCGATGCAGGAAGAGCGCGGTCTCGTCGAGCAAACGATCGGGCGATCGCACATCTTTGATGATGATGGCCTCGGCCATCCGCTTGAGCTCCGTCTCTTCGCGCTTGCTCAGCTCACGACCGGTGTAGACGATGATGGGGATGTCGTCGATGTGCAGATCGTTCTTCATCCGGTTGATGAAATCGAATCCGTTCATGTCGGGCAGTCCGAGGTCGAGGACCATGCAGTCGAAGTGGCGCTCGCGAAGGATCCGGAGCGCTTCTTCGCCACTCGATACGGTCGTGATCTCGACGTCGCCTTCGCCCCCGATGAGCTCCCCGACGGCCTTGCGCTGGGCCTCGTTATCTTCGACGACCAGCAGCGACTTGTTAGGCCGATCGACGAAACCCTTGATCTTCGCAAACGCGTCGTCGAGAGCCTCTTTGGTCACCGGCTTTTGAATCTGCGCGAACGCGCCCAGCCTTAGTCCGCGTGCGCTCTCTTCATCGGCCGAGATGATATGGACAGGAATGTGGCGCGTTGCCTTGTCGTGCTTCAGGCGATCGAGCACCGTCCAACCTTCCATGTCCGGCAATGCGATGTCCAGCGTGATGGCGTCGGGGTGATACCGCTTCGCCAGCGCGATGGCGGTTTCGCCGCGAGTCGCGATGATCCCGCGGAATCCTTTGTCGCGGGCCATGTCGAGCAGGATGCGCGCGAAGTTGACGTCGTCCTCGACGATCATGACCACGCGGTCGCCGTGCTTGATCTTGTCGCGATCGTCAGACACCTGCTCCTCGATGACGATGCCGGGTTCGACATCGTGGAGCACCGCCGACCTCGGCGGTGCCTCCGACGCCGCTGAGGTCAGCGGCGCTCCACTCTCCACCACCTCCGGCATCCGGGGGTCGAGAGTCCGCAGGGTCGGCATGATGTAGCTCTGGGGCAGATACAGCGTGAAGGTCGAGCCGACGCCTTGCTGACTCGCGACGCGGATTTCGCCGCCAAGCAGCCGTGCCAGCTCGCGGCTGATCGAGAGTCCCAGCCCCGTGCCGCCGAACTTGCGCGTGGTCGACTGGTCAGCCTGCTGGAATGCTTCGAAAATGATTTTCTGCTTCTCGCTCGCGATGCCGACGCCGGTGTCGCTGACGGCGAGAGCGATGACGGTTGAAGCGCGATCGAGCGTCTCATGTCCCGGCGTCCATCCGCCGTTGACCCGTTCGATGTGCAGCGTGACCCCGCCCGTGTCGGTGAACTTGAAGGCGTTGCCGATCAGATTCTTGAGCACTTGCTGCAAACGCGTGCCGTCGGTGTGGATCGCGGGCGGGAGATTGGGGGCCAGCTCGATGTTGAAATCGAGCCGCTTGTCTTGCGCGATCTGTCCGAACGTACGCCCGAACGTTTCGGCGAGATCGCGGAAGTCGATGTCGCCGAGGGTGACGGTCATCATTCCCGATTCGATCTTGGACAGATCGAGGATGTCGTTGATGAGCGCCAGCAGATCCTGTCCCGAGGAATGAATCGTCTTCGCGAATTCCACCTGCTTCTCGCTGAGGTTTTGATCGGGATTGTCGGCCAGCAGCTTGGCGAGGATGAGCAGCGAGTTGAGCGGCGTGCGTAGCTCGTGCGACATGTTGGCGAGGAACTCGCTCTTGTACTTCGACGTCAGCGCGAGCTGATGCGCCTTCTCCTCCAGCTGCCGCTTGGCCGCTTCGACTTCGCGGTTCTTCTGCTCGACCTCTTCGTTTTGTGTGGTGAGCAGACTCGCTTTTTCTTCGAGCTCCTCGTTTGTCTGCTGCAGCTCTTCCTGCTGCGTCTTGAGCAATTCCTCCGAAGCCTGCAGCGACATCGCCTGCTCCTCGAGCCGCTTGTTGGTTTCGGTCAACTCTTCCTGCTGCGACTGCAGCTCTTCGGCTAGTGTCTGCGATTGCGCCAGCAGCTCCTCGGTCCGCGTGTTGGCCTGGATGGTGTTGAGCACCACGCCGATGGAATCGGTGAGCTGATCGAGCAGCGATTGATAGGTCTCGGTGAAGCGCGTGAATGAAGCCAGCTCCATCACGGCGTAGACCTGACCCTCGAAGAGGATCGGCAGCACGATGATGTTGAGAGGCTTGGCTTCGCCGAGGCCGGAATTGATCTGTACGTAGTCATCGGGGACGTTGGTCAGCAGAATGCGCTGTTTCTCGAACGCCGCCTGACCGACGACGCCTTCGCCGATGCGAAACTCTTTCGACAGATTCTTCCGCTCCTTGTATGCGTACGTCGCGGCGAGCGTGAGTCGCGCCTCCCCTTCCTTCGGCGCATCCATGATGTAGAAGACGCCGTGCGCCGCGCCAACCACCGGCGCGAGCTCGCTGAGGATCGTCTGCGAGACGGTGCTGAGATTCTTCTGCCCCTGCATCATCTGCGTGAACTTCGCGAGGTTGGTCTTCAGCCAATCCTGCTCGTTGTTGCGCTGGGTGGTGTCGCGCAGCGAGCGGATCATCTCGTTGATGTTGTCCTTGAGCGATGCGACTTCGCCCTCCGCCTGCACCGCGATCGATCGTGTCAGGTCCCCTTTCGTGACTGCGGTGGCAACTTCGGCGATCGCGCGCACCTGGGTGGTGAGATTCGCGGCCAGTTGATT
Organism: Thermoanaerobaculia bacterium; assembly: GCA_035636095.1. GTDB lineage: Bacteria > Acidobacteriota > Thermoanaerobaculia > Gp7-AA8 > Gp7-AA8 > Gp7-AA10. Next base: position 19,713 of record DASPZU010000089.1, on the reverse strand, counting down.
GACGTTGTCGGTCAGATCGCGCCACGTGCCCGATGCGCCCGGGACGTTCGCGCGTCCGCCCAGCTTGCCTTCCACGCCCACTTCACGGGCAACGGTGGTGACTTGATCCGCGAAGGTGGCCAGCGTGTCGATCATGTCGTTGATGGTGTTGGCGAGCTCCGCGATCTCGCCGCGCGACTCGACCGTCAGTTTTTGCTTCAGGATTCCGTTCGCGACCGCCGTGACCACCTTCGCGATGCCGCGCACCTGATTGGTCAGGTTCGAGGCCATCATGTTGACGTTTTCGGTGAGGTCCTTCCACGTGCCGCCGATACCCTTGACCTGCGCCTGACCACCGAGTTTTCCTTCCGTGCCGACTTCGCGCGCCACGCGCGTGACTTCCGAGGCGAATGAGTTGAGCTGATCGACCATGGTATTGACGGTGTCCTTCAGCTCGAGGATTTCGCCCTTCACCTCCACGGTGATCTTTTTGGACAGATCGCCGTTCGCAACCGCCGTGGTCACCTGCGCGATGTTGCGAACTTGCGAGGTGAGATTCGACGCCATGAAATTGACGTTGTCGGTGAGGTCTTTCCATATTCCGGCCACGCCGCCGCGCACTTGCGCCTGACCGCCGAGTTTTCCTTCCGTTCCGACTTCCCGCGCCACGCGCGTGACCTCGGCCGCGAACGAGTTGAGCTGGTCCACCATGGAATTGATGGTGTTCTTCAACTCCAGGATTTCGCCGCGGACATCGACCGTGATCTTCTTCGACAGATCGCCATTCGCAACCGCCGTCGTCACCTCGGCGATGTTGCGCACCTGACCGGTGAGATTCGACGCCATCGAATTCACGGAATCGGTGAGGTCCTTCCACGTTCCTGCGATCCCCTTGACCTGTGCCTGCCCCCCTAACTTCCCTTCCGTCCCGACTTCGCGCGCCACGCGGGTGACCTCGGCCGCGAACGCGTTGAGCTGATCAACCATCGTGTTGATGGTGCTCTTCAGGTCGAGAATCTCGCCCTTGACCTGGACGGTGATCTTCTTGGACAGATCCCCCTTCGCGACCGCTGTCGTCACCTCCGCGATGTTGCGCACCTGCGAGGTGAGATTCGCGGCCATGTAGTTGACGGAGTCGGTGAGGTCCTTCCACGTGCCGCTGACGCCGCCCACCTGCGCCTGGCCGCCGAGCTTCCCTTCGCTGCCGACTTCGCGTGCAACGCGAGTGACCTCGGCCGCGAACGCGTTGAGTTGATCGACCATCGAGTTGATGGTCATCTTCAGCTCGAGAATCTCCCCCTTCACGTCGACGGTGATCTTCTTCGAGAGATCGCCATTCGCGACCGCGGTCGTCACCTCCGCGATATTGCGCACCTGATTGGTCAGATTGGCGGCCATGTAGTTGACCGAATCGGTAAGGTCCTTCCACGTGCCGCTGACGCCCTGCACCTCGGCCTGCCCGCCGAGTCTTCCCTCCGTGCCGACCTCGCGAGCGACGCGCGTGACTTCGGCCGCGAACGAGCGAAGCTGATCGACCATCGTGTTGACGGTGTTCTTCAGCTCCGAAATCTCACCCTTCACTTCGACCGTGATCTTCTTCGACAGATCGCCTTTCGCAACCGCGGTGGTCACCTCCGCGATGTTGCGCACCTGATTGGTCAGGTTCGACGCCATCGAGTTGACGCTGTCGGTAAGGTCCTTCCACGTGCCGGCGACGCCCCTCACTTCTGCCTGTCCGCCGAGTCTTCCTTCCGTGCCGACCTCGCGCGCGACGCGCGTGACCTCAGCCGCGAACGAGTTGAGCTGATCGACCATCGTGTTGATGGTGTTCTTCAACTCCAGGATCTCGCCGCGCACTTCGACGGTGATCTTCTTCGACAGATCTCCCATCGCGACCGCGGTCGTCACCTCGGCGATGTTGCGCACTTGTCCCGTGAGATTCGACGCCATCGCGTTGACCGAATCGGTCAGGTCCTTCCACGTGCCGGCGACGCCGGGCACTTCCGCCTGACCGCCGAGGCGGCCGTCGGTGCCGACTTCGCGGGCGACGCGCGTGACTTCCGATGCCAGCGATCGGAGTTGATCGACCATGGTGTTGATGGTGTTCTTCAACTCCAGGATCTCGCCCTGCGCCTCGGCCGTGATCTTCTTCGAAAGATCGCCGTTCGCGACAGCAGTCGTGACTTCCGCGATGTTGCGCACCTGACCGGTGAGATTCGCGGCCATCGAGTTCACGGATTCTGTGAGGTCCTTCCAGGTTCCGGCGACGCCTTTCACATCGGCCTGACCGCCGAGTTTTCCTTCCGTTCCGACTTCCTTCGCGACGCGCGTGACCTCCGATGCGAACGAGCGGAGCTGATCGACCATGGTGTTGATGGTTTCCTTCAGCTCCAGGATCTCGCCGCGCGCGTCGACTGTGATCTGCTTCGAGAGGTCGCCGTTCGCGACGGCGGTGGTGACTTGCGCGATGTTGCGGACTTGATTGGTGAGGTTGGCGGCCATGTAGTTGACCGAGTCGGTGAGATCTTTCCAGGTGCCCGAGACGCCCTGCACGTCGGCCTGTCCGCCGAGTTTTCCTTCCGTTCCGACTTCGCGCGCGACGCGCGTGACTTCGGATGCGAACCAGCGGAGCTGGTCGACCATGGTGTTGATGGTGTTCTTCAGCTCGAGGATCTCGCCGCGGACTTCGACGGTGATCTTCTTCGACAAATCACCATTCGCGACCGAGGTCGTGACTTCCGCGATGTTGCGGACCTGACTGGTGAGGTTCGCGGCCATCGAGTTGACCGAGTCGGTGAGATCTTTCCAGGTTCCCGAAACGCCTTTCACGTCGGCCTGTCCGCCGAGTTTTCCTTCGCTGCCGACCTCACGTGCGACGCGCGTGACTTCCGATGCGAACGAGGCCAGCTGCGCAACCATCGTGTTGACTGTCTTGGCGGTGCGGAGATATTCGCCGCGCAGCGGACGGCCGTCGAATTCCGTCGTCATGGTGCGGGAGAGATCGCCCTTCGCCACGGCGCCGATGACACGCGAGATTTCGTTCGTGGGCTGAACGAGATCGCCAATCATCGAGTTAATCGAGTCACAGACCAGGTTCCACGAGCCGCCGGCATTGGGGAGCTGACAGCGCTGATTGAGTTTTCCCTCTTTGCCGACGACAGTAGAGATCCGCTCCAACTCCTTTGTGGAACGCTCCTGCATCTCGACGATTTCATTGAGAAGATCGGCGATTTTTCCGGCGGTGCCGGTGAATTCGACGGGCATGCGCGCTGTGAAGTCGCCCTTCTTCACCGCGGTGAGCGTGCGTACGAGAAGGCGTTCGAAATCTTTGGGCGTGAACTCGGAGGCTTTGTCAACGCCAATGCCGGTAGTCATGGGTCGTCGTCCTTCTTTTGTGTGAACGTGCTACGTCAGGAGCGCGGTCGCGCCCCTCAAATTGTTGGGGTCGGTATGCACCGGCGGAGCCAGTGCGGAGAGGTACACTCCTCTCCTCACGACAAGGAGTTCTTATGGTGCGCACCACGTCGCTCCTCTTCTCTTTTTTCGTTGCAACATCCGTGACCGCCGCCGTCATTACGGCCGCGGCCGCCGGCCAGCGAGTGCGGTTCGCCTCTCCCAGCCCGACGGCGCAGATCCGCGTGCAGATCCTCTTCCCCAGCGGAGACGTGCTGTTCGATTCGGAGTGGAAAGACGGCAACGTCTTCGATTGGCCCGCGGATTCGCTTGCCGACGGCGCGTACCGCTGCGTGGTGATGGTCCGAGACCTGGAAGGCAACGTTGCGCAGAAGGAATCGGCGATCACGGCACAGTCCGGCAAAGTCTCGGTCGAAGATCGGGCTGCTCCCGAACCGAAGGTGACGCTGCTCGCTCACGACGGAGCGAACGGCGAGATCGTGAGCACCAGCGGCGATCTCAAATTCAGCTTCGGAGACTTCCTCGCCGGCAGGGAAAAGGAACGCATGCGATTGACTGCCGAGGGCGATCTGCACATCGAGGGAACGATCCGCGCCACCAGGGGCATCGTGCTTCCCGATGGAACGGTCGTGGCGAGCGCGGAGGCAGTGGCGGCCCGCGCGCCACAGTTACGCCCCAGCAGCCGTCAACCGACCGCGAGCTCCGCGCGTCTCACTCCCCGCCCGAACTTCACGCCCGGCTATCAGTTCGTCGTCAACGAAACCGGCGTCATGGTCGGAACGACGAATCCGGCCTTCCGGCTCGATGTCACCGGCGAGATCAACACCGCCACGCAGTACGACATCGGCGGCACGCGCTTCATGCACAATTTCGGGACACTCAACACCTTTGTTGGTAGCGGCGCCGGCAATCTCACCATGAGCGGCACAACCAACGCTGCCTTCGGCGGTGGCGTGCTTCAGGCGAATACCAATGGCACTTCGAACACCGGCGCCGGCCAGTCGGCGCTCTTCAACAACACCACCGGCTACGACAATACCGCGGTCGGCACCTCGGCGCTTTACAGCAATGTCGGAGGTACTGACAACACGGCAATTGGCCGTTTAGCGCTCTTCAACAACACGATTGGACTGTACAACACCGCGGGGGGAGCCTCCGCGTTGCAGTCGAACGTCGGCGGAGGATCGAACACCGCCTTTGGCTACAACGCGCTCATGAATTCGAATGCCCACTCCAACACCGCCGTGGGCTATCAGGCATTGCTCAACACCACAACCGGCACCCTCAATATCGCGCTCGGCAACTCAGCCGGGTCTGCCATCACCACCGGAATTGAAAACATCGACATCGGAAACGGCGGCACCAATTCCGACACGGAAACAATTCGTATCGGTGTGACCCAGACACGCGCCTTCATGGCTGGAATCCGCTTCGTAACGACGGGAAACGCCGACGCCATCCCGGTCTACATCGACTCTGCCGGCCAGCTCGGCAACGCATCTTCGTCGCGCCGATTCAAATTCGACATCAATGACATGAGCTCGGTCACTGACGGTCTGATGCAACTGCGCCCGGTGACCTTCCGCTATCTCGCGCACGGCCACAACGCCGCGCTGCAATACGGCCTGATCGCCGAGGAGGTCGCGGAAGTGTATCCGGAGCTGGTCGTGCGCGATAAGGATGGGCAGCCTGACGCGATCATGGCTCAGTTCCTCGCGCCGATGCTGCTCAACGAAGTGCAGAAGCAGCATCGAAAAATCGAGGAGCAGCAGAACACGATCGACGCGCTCACGCGCCGGCTGGAGGCGGTGGAGTCGCGGCTGGCGAAGGAATGACGATCCCGAACCTACTGCGCCGGGACGTAGGTCGGGTCCTGAGTCCGATTGTCGATGACGGAACCGTAGGCCGTCACGCGTCCCGACCCCGACGTCACCTCGACGATCATCCGCGCGTTGTATGTGTTCGCCTGCGCCGGATTCATCGACGCGATGATGCTTCCAAACTGCTCAAATTCGTTTGAAGCGAGATCGAAACTCCGTGATCGGCGCGGTCTTCGAATCGGGGAGCACGAGCGTGAGCCGCACGTGCGCGGGATTTCCGCTCAGTTCCACGATCCCGACATTGCTGCGGAACGCCGCCGACTGTTCCAACTGCAGGATCTGCAATCCGCGTTCGCCGACACCTTGAGACGGACTCACGGGGACGAGACGCGAGTAGCGAGCCATTGGCCCTCCAACCTCAGGATCCCCTCTTCGTGAATGTGCAAGTGTAATCTGAAAAACCTGCGGCTGAGGACGCATCCGCAGCATCGAGGACTGGCACGTCGGTCGCTAGGAATCACCTTTTAAAGGAGAGCTTATGAAGAGCTATCACAAGATCGTAGCGACGCTGGCGGCCGCGGCATTTTCGTTGACGCTGTTTGCCGGAGACGCCTCCGCGATGACGACGTCAAGGCATCACCTCAAGAAGACTTCGGTGACCAGCAAGAAGAAGGTGAAGGGGACTTCTGCGAAGCGGCTGCATCGCGTGAAGAAATCGACACCGGGCTACTAACCACTCCACGGCAGCGCGCGCTCCAGCGCGTCAGGGGGGCTGCCGCACACACCTCACATCCGCGCGGCGATTTGCCAGATGATCCAGAAAAACAGGACGAATCCCGCGACCACGATCCAGAAAAGGATGAATGTCGACCACGCGCCGCGCGCAACAAGCCGCGTGAGCGATGGCATGGCCGCGCGCTCGCCGGCGAACCCAGCGGCGGGCATCTGCTTGGAAAGTTCGGTCAGCATCTCGACGTCGTTCCTGGCATCCGGTTCGGGATCGCCGATGCGCCACGATCTCTGCAGGATCAGCACGTCGCTTTCCGGTCCGGCGTAACGTTCGAATCCGGTGAGCTGCCAGCGCTGATCAGTCGTCGCAGTACACACGACCCAGCGCACGCCCGGCGATTGCAGAATTCGTTTGAGGACGTCGCGAAACGGTGTTCGCAGAGCCTGCCGCGGGGACCTCCCGCTCTTCGCTCGAGAATCGAATGGATGAAAAGTCGTCCGGCGATTCGATCGTCGGACCAAAAGGACGCATTCCTTCGAGGTAGTAGTTGACTTCCGCACTAAACCGCGGGGCAAGGTTGTTCGCGGCGACGAACATGGTGCGGATGTCGCGCATGCGGTAGGTGATTTCCGACAACCGAGGTAGAACGCGATGGCGGCGATCGCCGCCATCACGACGAAGAAGAGAAGATAGGTGGCGTTCGGACCCACTAACGCCGCACGACGCGATGGCGATCGCCGCCCTGATGGACGCGAGAGATTCCCGCCGCCTGGGATGTACCGACGCGATGAATGGCCGAGAACAAAGCGAAGGCTGCTGCGGCGAATGTGCGCATATCCACAAAATGGGCGCGTCGGGCAAGCGTGTCAACAGGTAGGATACCGCGCGCAAATGACATCCGGATTCGACGCGCGGCTCCCTGCGGCCGAGATCCGTCCAGTGCGACCGCGCGATCGTGCGGCCATCGAAGATTTTCTGCGCGCGTCCGAGAATTTCACGGCTGAGGAAGTCGGTACCGCGCTCGAGCTGATCGACGAGGCGCTGGCGGGCGATGACGAATACATCGTCAACGTCCTCAGTGCCGATGGCCGGGTGGTCGGATACGAATGCCACGGCCCGGCCTCGCTGACCGTGGGGACGTACGACCTCTATTGGATCGCGGTGGATCCGCGGGCGCAGCGGCAGGGGTACGGGCGCCGCCTGCTGCGCGCAGCAGAGGAGGATGTCGCTCGGCGCGCCGGGCGACTGCTTCTGATCGAAACGTCGTCGAAGCCGAGCTACGCGCCGACGGTGGAATTCTACAAACGGAACGGCTATCACCTCGATGCGCGAATCCGTGACTACTACCGGCTGGGCGATGACAAGCTAGTTTTTGCCAAGGAAATACGCAACGACGCCTACAACGCACACCCAGCCTCCGACCGCTCCAACTAACCGCAGCGCAAACGACCGCGTAAACAGGTGCCCCCTTTTGCATCCCTGATCGCAAGTACCGTCATCGGCACGAGCAACAGAATCGCGAGAAGCCCGAACGGAGCGGCCACGAGAAGGAGCTCACCCGGTCCGTTGATCGTCCGCCCTCCCGAACTGCGAACACACAAAGAATTCCATGCGATGATGCCAGCGAGCCACATCCTTCGAAGAGTGTTCGTCATTGCTGCCGCCCTTAGGCGGTAGAGAGCTTGATGGCGATTGTCACGAACACGAACAAAACACTTGCTGTCAGCAACGTGAGGAAAACAATTGTGAGCACGAATGGCCATTTGGGCGACCGGGTCCTGAGCCAGGACCTCCACGCGCCCTCGAGGGCAAGGCAAAACAAGACGGCAACCGACAGCAGCAACGTGAGGAGTGGAGCCAACCGCACTTCGCCCGGATGCAGTGTCAAATACAGAATGACCGCACCGCCGGTGAGGATCGACACGATCGCGACTAGTAAACGGCCTGAGACTGAGCTTATTGATTGTCCTAACATATGACGCCACCGGCCAAAGAGGAGGCTAAACTGTAACTGCCCGGATGCGTTCATGGACCAACTTCGCTAACCTGCCCCTGTCATACGAAAGAATCTCGATTGTTAAGTCAGGCGCTACGGGCGTGCAGTCGCCGACGCATGGTCTCGCACACGTTCCAGTATGGCGTTCGCAATTCGACCGCGGTCACTACACCAGACGTGAAGCAATGTGTTATCGGTGAGAAGTCTAATTGTCAGGTCCGATGAACGTAAAGTCGTGTCTGCCTTCACAATTTCCATACCACCATAGTGGATTACACGTGCGTTGACACCTCGGATAACAACCATGTCGTCGTAGACGACCACTCTGCTTAAAGGAATATTGCCACCGAGGAGCCATCGATGCGATCGCTCAACAACAGCCGCAGAGCACTCGGCCACCGGACTACGACCCTTCTCTACGGCCATTTGGCGGCGCGAAATGAGGTAAAAGCCGATTGTAGTCATCATTACACCGCCCACAACGATGATTGACAGAATCTCGCTAGTAAACATGGTCGTTGGTACCTGGGTTTATGGATAAACGGGCCAGCTTACACTTACAGGTGAGGATTGGCCCCAACCGTAGCCGACGTTAAAGCCATCAATGTATCTCCCTGCATCCCACCATGGCTTTCGCAGATCAAGGTATCGGCGCGGACTCCACCATGGTTCCTGCCAGTTCGGTCGTCGAGGCGTAATCTGAACACCGCCGCGCGTTCCAGTGCCGAAATTGACAGTGAATGGCGCAGCACAGCTGCCGCCAGAATTACTTAAGTCGGCAAATCCAGCGCTAAAGCCGAAGTCCCATACCACTCCGCCTGCGAATTCCCATTGGAACGGCCTCGGGTCAAGCCGCGCCTGACCAGAACCGACGATCGAATTAAAATAGTCGGGAGAACGACTACCTGCACTAGGTCCAGTAGCCGCCCATGGTGCGACCGGAATGTGACCACCGGTCGAGAATACGATATCAGTCAGTCCGCTAGGATCGTTGCCGTTCACCGGGTCAGCTACCACGTATTGATAAAGATTCGTCCTCCGTCCGGAAAACCCGATTGGATCTTTCGCTGTCCACCGCCCTACCTGAGCGTCGTAGTCTCTCGACCCAAACCGCACGAGCTTTGTATCCGGATCGTACAGTCCTCCCGCAAAGCCGAAGGGCTGGAACCCCGGCGCGGTGTCGGCGAGTACATTGCCAAATTCGTCGTAGCCGATCATCTGCGCGATTGCCCCCGTGCCGGCATCGACGATCACGCGCGGTGAACCGACCCGATTAGTCAAAATGCGGTACGTCACTCCGTTCTGAGTCATGTAGTCTGGAACGTTCGAGTGCGATCCGTAGACGAATCGGCTTACCACCGCATTGTTTCCGTCCAGCTCGGCCACGATCCGAAGCTGATCGCCATACAGCCAGCCTCGCACCAACGTGCCGTTCACTTTCTTCCCAACCCGCCGATTCTGGCCGTCGATGAGGTATTCGATCCCTCTCCCATCAGGCAGGCTCACGGTTCGAAGATTCCCCAGAGCATCGTACCCGTACCGCGTGATGCCGGAGGAATCCGTACGGCTCGACAGCTCGCCGTTTGCGGTGTACGCATATGTCGCACCGCCGTAGGTCAGAAGCCGATCCTGCGCATCGTAGGTCGCGCTCTCGGACGCGCTGCCGCTGCTCTTCGAGGTCCGGTTTCCATTCGCGTCGTATGCGTATCGGGTGACGTTGACACCGCTGGTCACGCTCGTCAGCCGCCCGGCGCCGTCATAACCGAAAGAATCCGCAAACGATCCGCCGTTCACGCTTTCGGTCCGCTGCTGAATCCGACCCCCTGCGTCCCGCACGTAAGCCTCGGCGAAGAGCGGGGCGCCGCTCAATGTCGCACTGTAGCCCGTGACCTCTCCGAATTCGTTGTAGGTGTATGAATCGCTCACGCCACCAACGTTCGTTCCGGTGAGCAGGCCATTTGCGGGATCACGCCGGAGTTGCAGCGCCCCGGCGCTGGTGAGTAAACCATCGGCATCGTAGCCGAAGGCGATGCCGCCCTCGCTCACCTGGCGGAAGTCGTTGTCGTACGCGTATGCGATGCTTCCGCTGACCGCTCCTTTCCAATCGACATTCGTTGGAAGCGACCCGTCGTATTGGTAATTGAGACTTACGCCGGCTGGAGCATTGACCGTGGCCAGCCTTCCGGTTTGCGAACTGTAAGTGTAGCCATATGTTTCCGCCGGAGTCGCGACGGTCGTTAGGCGGCCGGCGGCATCGTAAGCCAAGGCGATTGACTGGCCGTCGGGACGGAGCACGCTTGTCAGTTGACGGTCGCGGTTGTACGCGTACTGTGTATTCCCGCCGCCGGGCACTAATGGAGGCGTGTACTGCTGTTGATCATCGCGCACCGTCCATGAGAACGCGTGCGCCGGCCGCGAGGGAGGGGCCACCGATATGACGTTACCGTTCAGGTCGTAGGCGAAGGCGACCAACCGGCCGTCGGTCAGCGTTTGCTGCGTTGCGCGTCCGGCCTTGTCGTACAAGAATCCGACGCTGCGGTTCAACGGATCGGTGATCCGCTCCACCAGTCCGGAGCTGTTGTATGCAAAGTCGGTGTGGCGGGTGCTTTGTTGGATCGAGGTCAATTGTCCTCTGGTGTTATAGGTAAATGCCGCTCCCGCCAGCCCCGGCATTTGCATCGACGCCACGTCGCCCTGACTGTTGAGAATCGTCGTGACCTGCCTGCCGGCAGGAGTGCGGGTCACAATCGATCGATTGGACGATGTGAAGGTCGTCTGCCATTGACGGCCGTTGATTGACAGAGTCTCCATCAGGCTGGTCACCGATAGTGGATCGAATCGATTCGACAGAACGACCGAACGGCCACTCTGCAGCGTCAGGTGACGGCCGCCCGGCGTCGTAGCAGAACTTGCTCGAAGCGGAGCAAGACTCTGGAAGCGCGGATCGCCCTGGATGGTCTGCGAAGTGCTGCTGCCATCGGCCAGAGTCATCGATTGCGATCCATCGGACCCGCGCAATGTTCTGGTCGTCAGGTGCGTCGACGCATCGGTGTCGACTCGCAGATCGTTCCCTGCCTGATCGCGTTGAATGTCGTGCGTCGTTGTCTGACCTTCCGCCGAGCGAACAGCGACCTGGAATGAGCCGCCAACCGAGGCTGGGCCGGTGATCGAGAGCGAGCCGCCGTCGGCGCGGTCTTCGCGAATGAAGCGGCCCAAATCGTCGTATGTGATCGTCTTGGGGATGCCGCGTGGATTCTGGAAGCCGGTCAGCAAGCCGGTCGCGGAGTACGTCATCTGGAAGTGTTCGCCCGCTGGATTCGCGACCGAGCTGAGATAGCCGTTGTTCATCGTCAGCACGTTGCGATCGCCGAACGGTGATGTAATCGCTGTGGCGTTGCCCGATCCATCGCGCTCCACTATTGTCGCGTTGCCATAGGTATCTGTGATTGAAGTGAGATGCCCGGCTGTGTCGTATTGGAACGCATAGAGCGTTGTGTTAGCCACAGCGTCGACAGTCTTCTGATGACGTCCATTCGATCCGAAGATGGAGACGATCCGCCCATCCGTCGACGGAACGATGAGTCGCCCATCGGACTCCGATGTGTTCGGAGGAGCGATCTTCCGCACGGTCATCAGGAAACCATCCGAAACATAGATCGCTCCATCAACTCCGACCGCCAATCTCTTGGGGAAATCGACATAAGAAGCGGCGGCCGGCGTGCCGTCCGGCGAGTAATCGTTGAAGGCAGGGTTGCCCGCCACCGTCGTGATGATGCCGTTCGGCAGAACTCGCCGAATCGTGAATGTGTTTGAATCGCTGATGTAGAGGCTTCCGTCAGGCGCCACCGCAAGCGCGTCCGGATACGACAGCTCGGCCTGAGTTGCCGGTCCGCCATCGCCGCTGTAGCCAGTGGTGAAAGTGTCGGTACCAGCATAACGCTCGATCACACCCGTCGGCGGAATCCGGAAGACGCGGCCGCCGAGATTCGCACCGTTGACAAACGCGGTCGGCATACTGAAGTAAACGCTGCCATCCCGACCGACCGCGATTCCGTTGACCGGGCCGACGTTCGTTACAAGAGCCGGCCGGCCGGCAGGGAAATACGTCCGTGGCAGCGATGGACTTCCAGTGAGCGCCGCGAATGTTCCATCGGGATCTCTGCGGACGATACCGCCCTGCGTCGGTGCGGTGTACAGACTTCCTTCAGGGCCGAACGCCAGCGCGTTACAGCACGAAAACGACGCGCTCAAGTCCGACACCGCTCCTGTCCCTGGATCGACGCGCGAAAGGCCGCCATTTCCAACGTACAGCAGGCCATCAGGGCCAGCGACGATCGCGTTGATGCGGCTGGTGTTGGCCACGGTGCTCATGATGCCGCCTGGGATTACCCGTCGAATGGCGCCACCAAAACTTCCTTCCGAGAAATAGACGCTTCCGTCGGCAGCCGGCGCGATCGCAAATGGTGCGGTCAATTGCATGTCCGTTGCGAACCCTGTCGGGGCTGTTGAAAGACCCCCTCCTGCGAAGGTCGTGATCGTGGGCCGTTGCAGGGAAGTGGTCACGCTTTCGCCAGGTCCGCGGCTGAGGACTCCGGCATTGGTGTTCAAGACCTCCACAGCGTCGATACTCCATCCTCCAAGGCCGAACGGAGAGGCTGCCAGCTCGCCTAACAAAACATCGCCGTATTGAAACAGCCCGTATTCCTGGCGCATCTGCCGCATTGGAACCGGATCGCTGGAATACATTGCAAATGAGCGGGGGCTTTCGGCTGGCCGCCCGTACCCGAGCAAGTCATACATGTATGCAATCTGAATGTGCGCCACTTGAGAACCCTGAAGCCGGCGGCCGTACGCGTCGAGGCCATCCCACACAAATCGAAGCGATTGGTTAGGCGTCGTCGGCCGCTCATAATGAAACAGACGTCCCGCGATACGGACGTCGACCTCAATCCGCTTCAATGGCGGCGGAACGGTCGCTCCGCTGATGGGAATATCAACCGTGCGGCCGCCGAGGTGACCTGGGACCTGATCGCTGTGATAACTGAGCGAGAACGGCGTTCCGATGATGGAGATCGATTCGCTGTACGTCTGATTGTGACAATCGATGATCGAGTTGCATTGGGTGGCCGGGAAACCGACCGCCGGCGAATATTGGGGCGCGCTGTTCGCCGGCCACGCTGCGCCAGGCGCAAGGAGTTGCAGCGGATAGTTCAAATCCTCTTGCGAGAAATGGTCGGTGGTGATCCGCCACAAACTCTGACCCGGTTGATACAGAGTCGCCAGTTGCTGCAGCTCGTCGGATGAAATCCCCATGGTGGTTGGATCGTCGGGGATTCCGTCGCCATTGAGGTCCACCGTCGCTCTTCCAGCAGTGACGGTCACGACCCGAAGGACGACGCCATTGTCGAGTGCGATCCATGTGCCTCGAATCCGGTCGTAATAGCCGGCCGGCACCGCTGTACCGACGGGAAATCCCAGGAAGTTCTCGACGTAGACTGCCACCGGCTTGGAAAATCGCACGGCTGTGGCGTTGACCGCGACCGCCTCGTCCGCGCTCAGCTCGACGCAGTACGTGTAAGCGCTGGTCGGAGGTAGCGCCGCCGGCATCCTCTTCGGGCCGTTCGGTCCAACTGTGAACTCAGTGGCGCGAACGGTAAGGGTCGTCGCGTTTTGCGATCCAGTCGGGGTTTCGATTGTCGCTGTCGTTCCGGCAGCGATGAACAGCGTCGCGCGCCGAATGCCGTCGGCATCAGCCACAGCGCTGCCACGCGCGATTTGCATCGCCGGCATTCCGAGGCTCACGGTCGTTGCGGCAGCGTCATAGGCCGTCATGAAGACGTCATCCATCACGACGAAATCGCGCCATGGAGTGTGCATGCGACGCTGTGCAGAGATGTATCCGCTCCTTCGGTAGTCGAGCGTCAGATCTCCGCCGCCATTGACGGCGATGTCGTACCAGCCGTCGACTCTCGAGAGCGTGTGGCCGAACTCGGGATGCCCGAGGATCGTGACGCGAACAGCAGACAAGGGCGTGCCGTCGGCGGAGTGGATTTGGCCGCGAATGACCGCGACCCTCGCCGCCTGAATCGTGCCGGGCGTCACCCCGCGCTGTACCGGATTCGGGCCGGTGTAAAGGAATTGCACCGTATCCGAAATCGAGGTAACGACAGTTCCGTCGATCGGCGTCGCAACCGTGGATGGATCTGGCGGGATGGTCTCCGGCGCAGCAACCGTCAGCAGCACCGACTGCGTGAGGTTTGCGAAGGTCGCGCTGATCGAAGTCGTTCCTGCCTTGAGGGCCGCGGCGAGACCGTTCGCGTCGACGGTAGCAATGGTTGGATCTGAACTGTTCCAGCTCGCCCGGCTGGTCACGTCGATCGTTGCATTGTCCGACGCGACGGCGATGGCAGTGAACTGCTGCCGCTGCCCGATGGTGAGCGCCGGCGACGACGGCGTCAGACGCAGCGCCGTAAAGGGTGGCGTGTACTGAAACGTGTTTTGCAGCGTCGCGACACCGTTGGGCGAGCTGACGACCACATCGACCGAGCCGATTGGATGCGGCGGTGCGTTCACCAGCAATTCGGTCGAGGTCGCGTAGGTCACGCTCGTCGCGGCCACGCCGCCGAAGGCGACTCGCATCGCGCCGGGTACGAAGCCGGCGCCGAAGAGTCGCACCACCGTGCCGCTGTTCGGATCGGCGGTTCGCGGATAGATGCCCGTCGCATTCAAGGCGGGATACAGGACGCGAACGGCATCATTCATCGTGTCGGCGATGAAGACCGCTCCTTCCACCAGCACGTCATTGGGCTGTTTGAATTGCGCCGATGAGAGATCGCCGTCGACGAAACCCTCTTTTCGCGCGCCGGCGATGGTTGTGACCGATCCTGACGTGATGAGGCGCAAGGCGTTGTTCATCACGTCGGCAACAAAAACATTCCCGGCGGGGTCGACTGCCACTGCGGAGGGTTGCTTGAACTCCGCGATCGTGGCCGGCCCATCGAGAAAACCAGCGTGGCCCGTGCCTGCGACGGTGGTCACGAGTCCGTTCTCGATCTTTCGCACGGCGTGATTCCCGCTGTCGGCGACGTAGAGGATGCCCGCCGGCGTCAACGCGATTCCCTGCGGACCCTTGAACAGCGCCTGGGCACCCGGCCCGTCAGCGAACCCTGAATGCACGCCTCCTGCGATTGTCGTGACGGTGCCGTCTGGAGCGACGCGACGAATCCGATCGTTCCCCGTGTCGGCGATGAAGAGAATGCCATCGCGTATGGCGATGCCCGCCGGCTGCTTAAACCCTTCAGCGAGAGTCGAGACCACGCCGCCGGCCGTGATGCGCCGGATGGCGTCGTTTCCGCTGTCCGCGACATAAAGCATCTGCGATGCAGCGTCGTACGCCAGCGCGGCGGGCTCTTTGAATTGCCCCGGCGCTCCATCGACGAAGCCGGGCTTACCGTTTCCCGCAAGCACGGCCATCGTGCCGTCGGGACGAACAAGCTTCACCTGATGATTGCCCCGATCGGCGACGGCCACCACGCCGGTCGGAAGCATGATGGCCACTCCCGAAGGAGCTTTGAGCGCGTTCTCGGATAGTGTGAGCGTCGCGACCCTTGTCCACGCCGCGGCGGGTGTCACGGTCAATGCGAGCTGGGCGAGCGACGCATTGTTGAGGAAGAAGCCGACGTTGCCGGATATCGCTCCCTCAGGCACCTGAAACTCGACGACGGTCGCCGACCGGCTGATGATCCTTGCCGGAACCGTTCCGCCATTTGCTGCCGGAAAATTCACGGCCAAGCTGCCCTGATCGAGACCGGAGCCGACGACGATGGCGCGCGCGCCGACGCCGGCTTGCCGCGGGATGACTTCCTGAACGACCTGTGCCACTGCCGAAGAGTTGAGAAACAGAAAGGCGATGAAGATAGAGCAGCGCACTTTGGCCTCCCCTGAGCACTGACCAACGGCGACTTCGCGGATTGTTTGCTTAGTTGCTGTGCTGGAAAGGAGTGACTGGGCGGAGGGAATGGGAACCCTCCGGAGGGAAAACTATTTCTCGAACGGGACGACGTCCGCCGACGATTCGCCCTGCATTGTTAGGCGCAGCTTCGACGATTCCAGCGGCACGGCTTCGATCTGCTCCAGGGACGCCAGCTCCTTGCCGCTGCCGGCCAGCCGCTGCATCTCCTCACCCTTCGGCCACAGCCGCGCGTCGACCGATCCGATCACGGCGTTGTAGCGCTCGACTGTTCTTCGAAGGGCTCCGCCAAGCTCCGCGAACAGCTCCATCACCTTCACGAAGCGGTTGAAAAGGTCCACGCCCGCTTCGAACATCCGCTTGGCGTTCTCCTCGGTCCGCTCGGCCTTCCATCCCGACTCCACCGCGCGCAGCAGCGGAAGCAGGACCATCGGCGAGGCCACGAACACGCGCCGCGAGGCGGCGTAGTCGAACAGCGAAGGATCGGCCATCAAGGCCGCGGAGAGAAAATGCTCGCCCGGCAAAAACATGACCGTGAAGTCGAGCGACTCGCTCATCGATGCCTGATACTCGCGCCGCCCTAGGGTGTCGATGTGACGCCGCAGCGTCTTCGCATGCGCCTGCAGCAGCTCCTGTCGCCGCGCCTCGTTCTCTTCGTTGGCGGCCGACTGATATTCGGTCAGGGGGACTTTGGCGTCGACCGCGATGACGCGCTTGTTGGGCAGCCGCACGATCAGGTCGGGACGCAGACGGCGCCCTTCTTCGCTGAACAGAGTCTCCTGCACGTCGAAGTCGCAGAACTCGCTCATGCCCGCCAGCTCGACGCAGCGCCGGAGCGAGTTCTCGCCCCACGATCCGCGCACCGCCGGCGACTGCAGCGCGTTCGCGAGCCGGGCCGCCTCGCGCTGTCCCGACTGCACCGTGGTCAGCAGCGTCACCAACTGCTGCTGCAGCCCGCCGTAGGCCTCGTTGCGCACGCGCTCCGACTTGACAACTTCGCTGCGATACTGATCGAGCATCTCGCGCACGGGGGTGAGCAGCGTCTCGATCTCGGCGCGCTTGGTGTCGAGCGAGCCGTCGATCTGGGTCTTGCTCATCTGCAGCAGCGACTCCCCCACCGTCTGGAACGCGCGCTGGGCCTCGGCCGCGAAACGGTCGCCGACCGCTCCGTGCGCGCGCTCGATCTCCGCGATCCGCGTCTCCGCCACCGCCCGCCCGACTTCGGCGCGATGCAGCCGCGGCCCGCTCGCGAGCCAGCCGATGAGCAAGCCGGCGATCAGCGCCACCCCCGCCACTACCATCACTGTCAGCATGAAATGATGATGCGGTCAGCGCGCGGCGCGGTCAAGAGCGGAGCGCGCCGGCAGACTCGGAGCCGCGTGGGGTTCTACACCGAGTGGAATCCCAATGAGCGCAACGCTAGATTGTTGTTCGCGCTAGTCTCGACCTATCTAACACCGGCGCGAAGCTCGGCAACGTGCGCGGCTTTGACAATCGTCTGTCCTCCGGCAATCGGATCATCACTGTACGTCAGCGCTCCCAAGCCTAAGGTTGACCTAGCAGCGTCGAGGTTCGACCGTAGCTCCTGAACGTGGACCGCCTTCACCGCGATCCCAATCAGAGGATCGTCAGTGAAGGTGGCTGAACCTAAGCCGGCAGTCGAACGGACGGCATTGACGGCTTGCCGGAGCTCGTACATATGCTGCGCCAACACTATGGTAGATCCGGCGGTCAGCGGATCATCCGTGAAGACCACGGTTGTCGCAAGATCCGCGTTGCTGTAGGCGCCGGGATTGTTTGCGGGATCGAGCGCTCGAACACGGTACAGATAAGCGGTACCCGACGAGGCGCTGCTGTCGGTAAAGCTGGCTGCCGTTGTCGTGTTGTCAATGACGATATAGCCGCCGCTTGTGCGCCGTGAAATCTCATAGTGATCAGCGCCTAAGACCGGCGACCATGTAAGAGCGACGCTTGTACTGGTCACTACTGTCGCAACAAGGTTCGTGGGTGCCGCTAAGCTGATCGATGTGCCAGCGTTGTACACGAATACCGCGAAGTCCTGATCGATGCAGTCGGAGTTTGGCATGCCGGGACAATTCGTATCCGGCACTCCAGAAAACGTTACTTGCCTTCCCTGAACGACTACTGTGAACTGAGTCACGCCGACAGTGTTCGGAAAAAAGATCACGGTTTCGACGTTGTTCTTTGTATCGGGATTGCCAACAACTCCACCACGTAGAGTTGGGATTCCTCTCCTTCATCTGCGCTCTGAGTAGATTCAATGAGATTGTTCCCGGCGTAAGTCTTGCGGTTGGTTGAGTCCCCTATGCTCACGAGAAGGTCAAGATCATTTTGGATAAGAGTCGGTACATTTCCCGAGGGCGCTGGTGCAGGTGCATCGGTCCACACCAACACAACCTTCACTGGCCTGCTTGTATCACTTACCGGATAGGTCGCACTCCACTTCTGACCTGACGCAGTAAACGTTCGCGACGGTGACTGATCGACATACTGACGCGCAGGGGAGTGGCTGACAATATCGACCAGGCTGAGTCGCCCGAAGCCCTGCACCGCATTCGGCCTTGCTGTAATCGCTACCGATGGGTCAATGGTCTTGTCCAGCGCCGTCCGCATTGACCGGGCGCTTGCAACCAGCATCGCTTTGAGAAGCGCTGGACTCGCTGCAGCCGGGTTCGGTGTGCCCCCCAACGACGCAGCATAAACACGACTTGCGATCAAGGCTGCACCCGCGGCGACAGGAGCGGCGAAGCTCGTCCCGCTGTCTATGAAATAGTCCGGGTCGTAATCGGGTGCACTGCCTCCATAACCGATGCAATCGAACCCTGTCGGGATCTGCGGGCTCAAATCCGTTGCGCGCGTGGAAACGATCTGCGATGCTGGCGCGTAGAGATCCGGTTTCGCATATGTGTCCCACCCGTGACCACCGGCTTGCACCAGCGTTCCGTGTTTGCTGTCAGCCATGATGTTTCGGAATGAGTTGGCGTCGGAGTGAGTCACACCAGCACAAAACCTCCACTCGGAAGGGTCGCGCACATCTTCTGCGCCCCCCACCGCGATCACGTTCTTCGAGGTCGCTGGAGGAAGCAGAAGAAGCTGGTTAGAGTCTTGAGATAGGTTTCCCGCGGACACCGTGAGCGTGATGGGACTCAATTGGATACCAGCTCCATCTGAGTCGCGAACTGCCCTGTCGAATAACTGAGATTGAAGCGTGTACATCCCGGTCGCGCTGGGAGTCACATTGTATTCATTGTGAGAATGGTTTTGGATGTAGACTGATCTCGACGTCGCGTCGGGGGCAAAGTCAAGAATCGTTCTTGCAAGCCACTGTCTACCGGCAGAGTTCTCAATTTTCGTCGAAAGAATCCCGGCAGTCGGAGCGATCCCGGTACCGAGGAAGTAACCCACGTTCCCGGGATTGAAATCTCGCTTCCCTGTGGCCGCGTTGCCGGCTGCCACGCCAGTTACCATCGTTCCATGAAACGCGCCGTCACAATCAAGGCAGACACCTGCGGCCTCACAGACGTTTGGCGGTTGAGGTGGTGGAGGATTTGACGGGCAGTTGTTCGACGCATCTCGAGGCGTCAAAAAGAAGCCGCCGTATCTCACGCGTGACGGCGTCAGAGGTTGAAGATCCACGTGTCGCGGTCCGTTCTATAAAAGTGATTGTCAAGGACAGTCCTCTTCTTCGCTGACTGCTTTTCGTCTTTCTTCCTGACAATCAGCTCCGACCGACCCGATGGCGATGATCGTGAGTGCTTACGGGTGGAAGGAACAGTCTTTCCTC